>CAWGNL010000083.1:0-313282 GCA_963823885.1 uncultured bacterium | reverse complement strand
CTCCGCGTGGCGGAAGTGGAAGACAGATTCTTCTCAAGGCGGGATTCGGACATTACCGCGCGCGGCTTCTTACCCCTCGCGAGTGCGCCCGGCTGATGGGGGCAGACGATTACCACATAAGTGTGCCTCAGAATCAGGCCCTGTTTGGGTTTGGGGACGCGGTTTGCGTGCCCGTTGTGCACTGGATTGCGCGTTACTATCTAAACCCAGTCGTCAGTGAACTGATTCGCGGCGTTGGCCTAGTTCCAGAGCCCGAGGCGGTGCGGCTATGACCACGGAAGAAGTTGCGCTCGCACGCTTCGCCAAGTGGTATTGCGAGTTGTCTGTGCAACGGGACGGGTCGCCCGCGAGGGGAACGGTAGCGGCGGCTCTGGTCGTGCTGGAGCACCTGCGAGAGAACTTTGACCTGAGGTTGGAGTCGCATCGCGCTCCCGGAGGCGCACAGATCAAGGGTGCTGGTGGCGCTGCCGTAAGGAGGATACTGGCCCGGTTCGATGAAGACAGGCAGTTCGTGAAAGAGGGTGGAAGAACAAATCGAGGTGGACCGGGGAGCATAGCGTCCATGCTCGGGTGCCCTCGATGGCTTGGGTCTGGAGCGTATCGACCCTGGGTTACGGGACGACATCCTGTGTAAGCTGCAAGGCTTCCTGGTGGAGCGGGTCCGGGATTATCACAATCGACGGAGGATCAACTTCGTGTATAGTCCGGCGCACAGCATGTGGCAGACCATCACCGACCTGCTTGATGCCGCGTCGAAAACCGGAAAAGAATGGCCCGTAGCACAATACTTGGTGGGCGCCAAGTTGCAGGTCAGGTTTCCCGACATAAAAGTGGGGAACGAGTCGTACAGTACTGCGGACGACCAACTCGACAGGCCGGGCGATTTCTGCCTGGGGGACACCGCTTTTCACGTTACCGTGGCTCCAATGCCAGGGGTTTACGAGAGGTGCAAACGGAACATCGACGAGGGGTACCGTGTGTATCTGCTCGTGAGAGAGCGATCCTTGGTTGGCACGCGTCAGAACGTGGCGCAGATGTCGGGCAAGGTTAGCGTGCAGTCAATTGAGTCGTTCGTTGCGCAGAACATGGACGAGCTGTCTGCCTTCGTCCAAGACCGTTTGTCCAGCGGATTGCGTCATCTGCTGGAAGTGTACAATGACCGAGTGGATGCCGCCGAGTTGGACAAATCGATGCTGATCGAAATACCGAAAAACCTAGCGCCCCGCACATAGCGGCCCGACCTGCGGGCAGCGCTGGCTGCGGGCACGCGGTTGTGAGAAAACGGCCCACCCCGCAAGTCGGGGTGGGCCGTAATTGTCTGTCGCGTTTCGGGATTTGGAGTTCCGCCTTCGCTTCACTCAAATCCCGAATAACACCGGGGTGAGCTAGGTCGCGGGATACCACGCGAACGGGCTCTCCTTAATGACCATTTTCCCGGGGTCTCTGGGAGCGTTCTCGACGAGCACTACCTGCCCGGCTTCTTCTTTCTCGACTTTATACCTGCCGCCGTCACCCTCCACCAGGGCCGCTTTCACCACGGACCAGGCCTGGTCGAAGCTGCCTTTGTTGACGATGATCGGATGGCTGGAGCTGAGGTTCTGGAACCCTATGCTTGCTTCCGAGAGAAGCTTCTTGATTTCAACGAACACCTTGCCGCGGGAGTTGTCGTTTTCGACCGCGGCAGTCTGGGTGCCGCCCCTGTCGAAATGAGTCGACGCTCGCGCAGTCTTACTGAGTTTACCCTTTTCGGCCAATTGATTCCTCCGCTGTATTTTGCTTGGTTGCTATTTCGAGGCTGCCTCCGGCATGCGGCGGCCAATTGCTGCAAACCTCCGCCGGCGACGTCGCGCAAAAACGCAGCGGGAACCGAATGACCCCTGCTCGTCAAACGGCCTCGGCTTGTCATTCCCGCCGCGTAGGCGCATTCAAGGGCGCGACATCATGAGTCAAGAGTATTATACCACACCGCCGCGAATTTTCTGAATTTTGAAATAAAGCATCCCCGCCGCAAGCCGCGCGGTATTCACGTGCTTGTTCGTCTCCATTGGTGTTCTGCGCCGCAAGCGGCGGGGAATCCACCCTGATGGATTGAAGGGACACCTATGCGGCGGGAACTCGAAGGGCTTCATGCCAAGGATTGTCTCGCCTTGTCGTTCCGCCGCATAGTGGTGGCTTGAACCTTAAACCTCCGTCGACGTGATATAATAGAAGTGCTCCGTTAACAAACGTTGTGGAGAGAGGTAATGGGACGCAAATCAACTTTAATAATCGCAATAATCGTCGGCGCGTGTTTTATGGCGGCGCGCTCTGCTCTGCCGCGCGACACTAACAGCGCGAAACAAGCATCTACAGGCTTCGCGCAGCCCGGCGGGGTCGATGATCCATACTGGCTGCGGGCGGAGAGAGAAGTCTACAAGAGCGTGGAGCAACTCCAGACTCAGCACGAGCAGGAGTTGGCCGAAGGCAAGGCTTACCGCAAGCTGATGAGAGGCAGTGAACTGAGGAAAGTCGTGGCGCTGACCTTCGACGATGGTCCGCACCCGGATTACACGCTCAAACTGCTTGCAATCCTAAAGAAATATCACGTGAAAGCGACGTTTTTCGTGGTGGGGAAGATGGCCGAGCGGTATCCTACCTGGTAAGGGCGGAGTACCGGGGGGGGCACGTGATCGGAAATCACACCTATCACCACGTGAACTTGAAGAAGCTGTCCATGGATCAGATAATGGCCGAGTGGCGGGCTTGTGACGACGTTATCAAGTCCATTACCCACAAGGCGCCCAAGTTCGCTCGCCCGCCCGGCGGCGACTACGACGCCAGCGTCATAACGGCCGCGATGGACGAAGGTCTCGATCACCGTGCTGTGGACCGATGACCCCGGCGACTACGCCAATCTCGGTGACATCAGAGTCGAGGATCGGACGCTTGACCGCGTGGGAAACGGTGGTATAATTCTGCTGCACGACGGAGGCAAACATACAATCGAAGTGCTGCCTGCCGTGATCGAAAAGCTCCGCAAGAGAGGGTTCAGGTTCGTAACCGTGGAGGAAATGGCGAAGGAACATAAACTCATTTAAGGGTTAAAGGTTGGCAGAGCGCCATCCCAACCTTGAATCTTTAACCTTGAACCCGTTTTTTGACTTCCCCGTTCTATAAGTGCTACCATGGTTACAGAGCGAGCCGGGTGATCGCTCCGAGCAATCGGGGAGGAAAGTCCGGGCTCCGCAGGGCAAGGTGGTTGCCAACGGCAACTGTTCCGCTCGTCGGGATAAGGAAAGTGCCACAGAAAAGAAATCCCTGCTCTTTAAGGCAGGAGAGCTGAAACGGTGGTGCAAGAGACCACCAGCTCCGTCGTGAGGCGGAGGCTTGGCAAACCCCACCTGGAGCAAGGCCGAATAGGGGAGGGTTGAAGCTGCCCGCCGACCTCCCGGGTAGAGCCGCTAAAGCCGCGCGGCGACGCGCGAGCACAGATAGATGATCACCCTCGACAGAACCCGGCTTACAGGCTCGCTCTTTTCGAAGATAGCGTTTAGCGGAAAGCGGAAAGTGGAAAGTCCAGAACCTCCGCCCCGCACATGGTTCCTCCGGCCGCGGAGCGAAGCAGCGCGCCCCGAACGGGTCCGAAGGACCTGACTTTTTCATCACGAAAGCACGAAAATACGAAAACACGAAAGTTGTTTCGGGAAACCCTTTTCCCGAAACCCTGCGCGGTCGGAGTATCGGGAAAGCGGTTTCCCGATACAACGGGGCGCTGAAATCTCCTTTTCGTGCTTTCTTCCTTTCGTGTTTTCGTGATTAATTCCCTTCCGGCAAGATAGCGTGGTAGTTGTCTACATCACAGTATTCATAGCGGCTGCGTTGGCCGTGGTATATGCCTCCCTGATTGAACCGTACAGGGTTCAAGTCAGAGAGTTCGAGTTTAGATTCCCCAACCTGCCGCCGGAGTTCGAGGGCTACACGATTCTTCACCTGACGGACCTTCACATCAAAGGCTTTGGGCGGGGCGAGAAGCTGCTGGCCTCGCTCGTGAGTGGGCGCGAAGTGGACACCTGCCTGATCACCGGGGATGTCACGTTCAATGCTCGCGCGACGGATGCCTTCCGGCGGGCCTGCTCATCGATCTGTCCATCGCGACCCCATTTTCTTGGTGCTGGGAAACTCCGAGCACAAACCCTGGCTGGATACGGCGGCGCTGGTCGACGCGCTCTCTTTCGATGGCCTCGAGATTCTGGTGAACTCATCGGTCGATATCACGCGGGGCGGCGGCAAGATCGCAATCGTCGGAGTCGACGACGCCTACACCGGGCATGCGGATGTCGAGACGGCTTTTCACGGGGTACCGCCGGAGGGGTTCGTGATCTTCATGACCTCACTGCCCCTCGATGATCCGCGAAGGCCTGGGAAAAGGGGCGGACCTGATTCTCGCCGGCCATACGCACGGGGGCCAGGTGCGCTTTCCCGGTCTGGGCTGGTTCTGGACTCACATGCGCTCGAACAAGATGCTCAACGATGGCCTGTATGCGTCCGAAGCCCTCTCTCGCGCGCTGAACTTCGATGCCGGGCACAGCATCCTCTTCGTCAGCCGCGGCGTGGGCACAAGCAGGCTGCGCCTGAGGCTCTTCTGCCAGCCCGAGATCGCGTGGATCACCCTGCGGAAGGGTCGATAGGGTCTTAGTATCTTACAACTGAAATCCTATACAAGCTGTACCTGAATTTTGATATGTCACCCCGGATTTCAGTTGTAAGATACTCATAAGAAACCACCGACCTTCCGAATTACGGAAAGGCCGTATTGATTTTCCGGGCCATGGTCTTCTTGGTTGCGGCTATGCCGCTTTAGGGTTAGTAGGGTTGGTAGGGCTTCGGTTCGGGCAGATTTGCAATCTGGCCCGCAAAGAACAATTTGGGAACCTCTGATTCCCTTACCACTATCGGGAATGCGGTTCTGGGGATTGCAATCCCCAAAACCTATCAACCCTACTAACCCTATAACCCTCTCCTTCCGATAATTCTTCAGGTGATTGGCAAATCGCCGCACGGAGGCGAGGCAACGTGTGCGAAAGGTTCCGGGCTTTCCGCTCTCCGCTTTCCGCTAAATGCTATTTTTGAAGGAGCAGAAAATTGAAGATCCTGATAGTGAGCGCTGAAGTATCACCTTTTGCGAAAGTTGGGGGCCTGGCCGATGTGGTCGGGGCGCTGCCTAAAGGGCTGACCAAGCTCGGTCACGATGTCCGTGTCGCAATGCCGGCCTATCCCATGGTCGAAAATGACGCGAGGTATAATGTTCGCCCGGTAATCGATGACTATGAGTTCTGGTGGGCCGATGGCGGCACGAAGCATGCCTGCGTTCAGACGACGACTCTGGATGGGGCGCCTGTTTACCTGGTCGGTGGAAGCGGTTACTTTGCCGGGGCGACCGAGTCCGCGAAAATATACTCTTCCGGCTGGGAGAGTTACGCTTTCTTCGGGAGAGCCGTAATCGAGATGCTCAAGGTGCTGGAGCCGCGCTGGATTCCCGACGTGATTCACGTCAACGACTGGCATACGGGCCTCGTGCCTGTCTATTTGAAGGTTGCTTACGCCTGCGAGAGGGATCTGAGCGCGATAGCGACCGTCGCCACGATTCACAACCTGGCCTACCAGGGTGAGTTCGAGCCGGACATTTTGCGCGAGGCCGGCTTGCCGGCGGAGCACTTCACCATGGACAGGCTCGAGTGCTACGGAAAAATAAACTTCTTGAAGGCCGGACTGGTCTACGCGGACATGGTCAATACCGTCAGCGAAACCTATGCCTGCGAGATTCAGACCGAGGAATACGGCTGCAGGCTGGATGGCCTCTTGAGGCACATCGCGTTTGACAATCGCCTGCGCGGGATCGTAAACGGCATCGACTACGCAGTCTTCGACCCGGCCACCGATGCCGCCATCAAGTGCAACTACAAGCGGACCGATACGAGCGGCAAAGTGAAGTGCAAGGCGGCCCTCCGGAAAGAATTGGGCCTGCCCGCGAAGAAGAACGTGCCGATCATCGGCATGGTTGCTCGCCTCGCGGACCAGAAGGGTCTGGATATCCTCAAGAAAGCCATGCCGGTCTTAATGAAGAAGGATGTCCAGCTTGTGATGCTGGGAACGGGCGATGCGTCTTACGAAAAGTATTTCAGTTCCCAAGCTGGTAAGTTTCCCGACAAGGTGAGCGTCAGGATCGGCTTCAATCCCCGGCCTGGCCCAGAGGATCTATGCCGGTTCGGATTTCTTCTTGATGCCATCTCGGTTCGAGCCGTGCGGGCTGGGCCAGATGATCGCCGTCAGGTACGGCTCGATTCCGGTAGTGCGCCGCACGGGAGGCCTCGGAGATACGATAAGCGAGTTCGACCCGGCGAAAGGCCGCGGCAACGGATTCGTGTTTGATGAATACGAGTCCAAAGCCCTGATTTCGGCTCTGGATAGAGCACTGGCGGTCTACGCCGATCCCAAGGCATGGGAGAAGTTGACATCCAACGCCATGCGCTCGGATTTCTCGACCAAGAATGCGCCAAGCTCTACGAGTCGCTCTATAACCAGTGATCGACCGTAGAAATAGCGAAACGCTGGCGGCGTAGATCGGGTGATGGGTGATGGGTGATGGAAGGGGAGCATGCCTTCCCCATCACCCATCACCCAAACGAAAAACTTCCCCATCAGCGGGAATCATAGCCGGGTTGTCGCGCGTAATCGAGTTGGCTGGGCGGCTCATGGCCTGCCGAAAGCTTCATGATCGTTCCTGAGTTGACACGTTGGCGTGACTGTGTAAAATGAGGCTCATACGTTCACCTGTGGCTTGCATGGCAGTCGAGGTGCGCGGCGGGAAGTGGATGATGAGTTCGCCTAACCTCCAGGTGATGTGGCATCACTACAAAATCGGCGGGGATATGAAAGCGAGAGATACGCTCATACAGCATTACGCGTATCTTGTGAAGATCACCGCCGGGCGCGTTGTCACGAGCCTGCCGCCGAATGTGGAGCGCGACGATTTGATAAGCGCCGGCATTATCGGGCTTATCAAGGCCATCGATCAGTTCGATACAGGCAGGCAGGTCAAGTTCGAGACTTACGCGATTGCGCTCATTAGAGGCGCCATTCTGGAGATGCTCAGGGAGGAGGACTGGGTCCCTCGCTCGGTAAGGGAGAGAGTAAAAGCCCTCGAACGGACGTACCTGGACCTGGAGAGCCGGCTGGGCAGGCCCGCCACGGAAGAGGAAGTGGCGGAGGCGATGGGAATGGAGATAGACGCATTCCACGTGCTGCTGGCCGACACCGGGCGCGCTTCCCTGCTGAGTTTGGATGATGTGGTTCTCTCCAGCGAAGGCAACGAGAAGATACACCTCTCGGATGTGGTCCACGATGAATCGGCGGACACCTCCGCGAACGTGGAGTCCGGGGCAATGAGGCAGTGTCTGGGAGACGGCATAGACCGGCTTCCGGACCGCGAGAAGCTGGTGATCGCTCTCTACTATTACGAAGGCTTGACTTTTAAGGAAATCGGCAAAATACTTGAGGTTTCGGAATCCCGGGTCTATCAGCTTCACACGCAGGCCGTCCTTCGGCTGCGCGGCTATTTGAGCAGAGACCTTGCATTATTTCACTAATCACTAATCATCGAGAGGAGCACATTTTCAAATGTTCAAGGAGCGACGTAGCCTGTTGGTGCTCGCCGTGCTGTCGATTCTAGCGATAGCGCTTACAGGATGTGGCCGAAAACGAATGGTCACCATCAATGGAGATAGGGTGTCCACCGACGAATTCAACCAAAGGGTTCAGGCCGTGCCGGTGCAGACCCCCACGGGCCCGCAAATGGCCGGCGCCTATGTTTTGCAGCAAGTCATTCAGGAGAAGATCGTCCAGCAGCTTGCCAAGGAAAAGGGCCTGCAGCCCACCGAAGAACAGATCAATAAGAAGATCGATACGCTAAAAAAACAAAGCAACGGTGATCTGACCAAGACTTTGGCTCAGAACGGCATGACGATGGATAGCTTGAAAACGAAGATCCAGATCGAGCAAGCTTACATAAATCTGGCGACCAAGGGAGTCTCAATTCCCGATGACGATGTCAGGAAGGCCTATCAACAGGCTCTCGGCGTTCCCAACTCACCCCTGAAGCGGCCGCCCGGAGTCGAGGTGAGCGCGATTGTATGCTCGACGGAGGGACGGATCGACAAGGCATACAGCCTGCTGGCTGGCGGCACTGATTTTGGCACCGTAGCGATGCAGATGTCCGAAGACCAGAACTCCAAACAGAAGCAGGGTACCCTGGGTTGGATTTCCAGGGACATGCCCTCCAAGCAGGTCCCCAAGGTGGTTGTGGACACCACCTTTCTCTGGGCCCCAACAAGTACCTCCAAGCCGTTCAAGGTTGGAAAAGAATGGCTGATCTTGAAGGACGGACAAACGCGCCCGGCGAAGACCACGACCTACGATGAGGTCAAGGACCAGATCAGAGAGAACCTGGCTATCAAAGTGGGCATGAAGAAGAATGACGTTCGCAAGCAGGTGAGCGATTTTATGAAGAGTTCCAAAATCGACCTGCGAGACAAGCGCTACCAGCCCATCGTGGATCAGATGAAGAAGACCCTCTCGGCTCCTCTTCCGGGCACGGACACCAAGACCACACCCGCCGTCACGAATTAGACGTTTCAGCTTCGAGGTCCGGCGTTTTTCCAACGCCGGACCTCCCTTCATTTTGACTCCTAACCCCTGGTTCCCTTGTTCGGGCGGATTTGCAATCCGGCCCGAAACGGGCAATCTGGGGATTTGCAATCCCAAGCAACAACTCGAGTAGCAACGCCGTTTAGCGCATCGGAGATGCCCAGGTTGCCCCCTACGGGCCGGATTTCAAATCCGCCCGAACGGCAACGGGGGCGACGGCCTTCCAACACCCATCTCCCGAGACCTGCGTCACGTTCACCGCTGATGCTTCTTCAGCCGCGCAACCAGCCCCGCAAGGTGCAACTCCACGAACCTCGCATCGTCCGGGTCGAGCCCAATAAGCATGGCGCTCATTCTGCTTATTAGGTCCACCTGTGTGTCCTCCTGGGGCTCAGCCAGCAGAACGCATGGCGATGTGCCCAATCCTTCCGCAACGTCGATGATGGTGTTCAGGGACGGCACCTGGCGCGCATTCTCCAATCTGGACAAGTAGTGTGGTGCGATCCCGGCTTTTTCGGAGAGTTGTTCCTGAGTCAACCCTGCCGCCTGACGAAGCGCTCTTATCCGCGCGCCGATTGCCTGCTGCACTTTTCTTTTCCGCTGTTGGCTGGCCATAAAATTAGTGTAGAATTTCTACCCAGGTAGCTCCATGCACGATGATTACCCGCCATTGCATGGCGAGGTATACGTACGCTATAATACAGCCGGTTCGCGTGCCGAGGTCCCGAGCATGGAACATTCGGTAGGCGGCAGGACTCTAAGAGAGGGAGGTGAATGCCATTCGAGGATGTGTCCATTGCGTCCGGTAGTTGATCTGATCTCGTGAAGAAAAGAAACCAACAGGAGGAATTGCAAGAATGACACGTACTACGAAGCTCTTCACCTTCGCCGGCATCCTGCTGGCGGCCCTGATCTCCCAGCCGCTCATTGCGTGGACGGACGAGACGGTCTCGGACGGTGATCCCGGCACAGTGGGAGCCTGCTTGGCTCAAGCCGATGGCTCGACAGCCACCGTCTTTGGCGCGCGCATTACGAAAGTCGGGCACAGCGGCAGATCATTTTCAATCGAGCAGGCTTACGTTCGGCCGCCTGCCCAACCCCCCAGGCTCCTTGTGGTCAGCCGGCAGCATCTGCCCGGCAATGATGCCTGGGTTATCGATGTCACGGGCACGCTGGTGACGCTCACCAAAACGATGCCCAACGGCGGAACTCTCAGCCAGAGGGCGCTGGTCGTATCGCCTGAGAACGTTACGGTCTTTTGCTGCGCCGACGGCACACCTTTCATCTTCCCGCCGATCCAGGGCCTCGGCGAGGATTGGCCTGACAAATGGCCGCTTCCCCAGGTTGCCTTGACCGGCACGGACGATGCGCAGGCGGTCCCCGCGGCGAGCGTCCACGCATTGGACGACGGCGATGGCGGCGATCTGGCGCCGGCGGACGACACCGAGGGCGATCCTCCACCGGGGCCTATGCCGCCGGACAACAACTGCTACTACGACCGAATCCCCGATGGCGGATACGTCGAAGTCAACGAGAGGGTGGTCTCCGAGGAGGTCATCTGGGATGCCACGGACCCCAACGAGACCGACTACTTCTGGGTGGGCTCGCCTAACCGGACGTGGGGCATTTATGTTCAGAGTCAGGGTTGGGCATTCGAGGGCGACCTTCTATGCATAGCCGGACAGATGGCCACGGCGGGGGATGGTGAGCGAATAATACTTCCCGGGTTCGGGTACACTTTGGGCGAAGGTCTTCCGCTGCCCCGGCCGATAGGACTAAACATCAAGAGTCTTGCCAGCGGGGCCGCGCCGGTCGAGCGGCGAGTTCGTATATGGGGTCCCGTTACCGTGCCAACCACGGACACCTACCCGATAATACCCAGTTTCACTCTAGGCAACGGCGTTACCGTGTATGACAATTACCACTGGCATAACGTGGGCGACTACGACATCATAACCGGCATTCTTTCAAAAATGGCGGACTCCACCGGGAAGATGATACCCGTGGTCTTCCAAGCGTATGATGACTATGCCACCAACGAACCGCGCGGGCCGGCAAGCCACACCATCAGCGGCGCCGTGCTTGTGGACACGGTTGCCGCCGGACAGACCGTGACTATCGGTACCGATTCGGGCCAGACAAGTTGCGTGTTGGACAGCACCGGCTGCGGCACGTACAGCCTAACCCTGCTGCAAGGCAATTACACCATTTCGGCTGAGACCGCGGGCTATTCCACCAGCACGGTCTATGGACTCGTGGATAACGATTATGAAGTGGATTTCTACTACATGTATGCGATCTCCACGGATTTCGTGGTGGCAACGCCCGCCCGCGTCGCCCCGGAAGGCGTCGCGACGGTGAATGTCTGGTGCCACGACGCCGAGGCGCGGAGCAAACCCTATGCCCAGGCGCCCTGGACAACCGACGACGGGCGCGAAGGCACGGCCACGGCCGATTCCAACGGCAACGCCACGATCAGCCTGGGCACAACGCCGTTGTGCCACTTGATCACCGTGAACGTCGGAAACGACCAGGATGCCAGCGGCTCTCCGTGGACGACATATATCCAGGTTGCAAATCCCGACGACCCGTTCCTATTTATCACCAACCCCGCCAACGGCGGCGTCTCGGGCTTTGTGGAGGTGGACGTAACCGCGCTTAATTCCGACGGCTCCGCCTACCCGCTGTCGGGCGTCCAATTATGCGTCGACGGCGCGCCGGAGGGCGGCATCACCATACCCGACCCGGACACGGGCGACTCCGAGCCATCGGGGATCGAGACGGAGAGACTGACGAACGGCCAGCACACGCTGAGCGCGTGGTGTCTCGGCCCGGAGGGCGATACGGTGTGGTCGCAAAACGTCTATATCAACGTGAACAATGCAATATCGAGCCTCACGCCGACGTGTTTGGAGATTTTCAGGGACGATCCCAGCCCGAACAGCATAGGCTTGACCGCCCAAATGAGCGTGCCAGGCACGTGGTCCGTCCAGATAACCGACCAGAGTAATAATGTGGTATACTCGAATACAGGGACGGGGCCGGGCACGATGACGGCCTCGTGGGATGGAAAGCAGAACGGGAGCTACGTGGATGGCATCTACACCGTCACGATCTCTGCCGCCGACAGCACCGCTACGCAGTTGGCGAGCAAGACGCTCTACGCCACGGTCTCGCCCGGCAATGGGGACGCGCTGGTTTGTATCGAGGTAAGGGACAGCCCATATGTCTCAGACACATTCCACGATGAATACTACGATGAGATGATAGCGGTTTCTGACGGCTGCCGTGCGCGGGGCCTACGCTGTACACTCGTGATAGACCCTTTGTGGATGGAGCGATACGAAAAACAGGACGGACAAATCGTACAGGTATCGGGTTATCCGTATGCGGAGGACCCAGACATGGGTAACCTTCGGCGTTTAACCATCGGAGGCTGGCTCGCCAAGCCTTACCATTACTTCTTTTATGCGGGACATGGCGATTGGGACTCCAACAACTATGAAAGGATCCAATTTGTGGACGAACTTGGCGGCATGCGAAACGTCGCCGGCATCGTTTCCCCGCCAAACCCCGCCAACCCCGCATTGTCCGACATAGGCATTAACCCCAGCCAATACAGGATTGTGGAACTGAATCTGTGCTGGTCAGGGGGAAACATTGACAATGGGTATTGGGCTGAAGTGGGCATTCCGCAGGCTTTCTTCGGAATGGGTGCGCCAGGATCGCTTTCCGGGCAGCTTTATGTCGGCTGGGTCGGGCCCTATGGCCCCAGGTCTATCGGCGTTCCAGTTATTGACGGCCTTTTCCCTTGCGGGACTCAATGGACCTCACTATTCTGGTCGTACCTTGGGGAATATTGCGGCGCGGAGCAAGCAGCCGAGTTCGCTACCGATGAGTACGCCGGATTCCAAGCGAATTACCTGTACGGATACGGTGACTGGGATACGACGTGGCTGTATCCCTAGGGAGGGAGTGATGAAAAGGAGGACGTGGGTTGGCGGCATTCTCTTGGCGATAACGTTTGTCGCCCTTGGCCTATACGCGCAGCGCATTAGCATGTTCCTTTTTGAGAGAGAAGGCCGTATTCAGGAAGAAAGATACCTTACTAGCTGTGCGCGACAAAATCTCGACGTCGTTAAGCGCATGAGACAGGTCAGTTACGTAGGGATATTTCTTGATGTTAACCACAACGGTCCATCCGTGGAACTGACGGCGGCCAGGGATAGGGTGTATATCGACGCCATTATGCGCAGCATCAGGCGTATGGAGGTAGTGCATTCGACCTCTCCTTTCGAAGACGCAACCGACACCATACTAGTAGGGCGTCTAGGACATTGCAAGCCCGTTGAGGGTCACCTGGATCCGGACCGCGAGCCGGTGGTGTCGCCGACCTTGCGCTCCGCCGACCTTGCAAAGATCGTTTACGGCATATTCAGAGCGAAGGGAGTGAAACCGTACCATCAGAAAATCCCGCCCCGAGGGTACTAGGCTCAGATTTCGCGGTCGAGAATTCAGTTTGCGTTCGTGAGGCTATTTTACTCATTTATAGCCTGTGTTCTGGGCTCCGGCAGGCGAGCGCCTGGCATACAGGGCCCAGCAATCATGGGGAAACGGCGTTTCCCACACGGCGGCCCGCTAGTCACCTGGCTGTATCCTTAAAGGAGGCACGATGAAAATCAAAAGGTGGGCCGGCATTGTCCTTCTGGGGTTTGTCGCTGTCTTTGTCGCGGCGCGCCTTTTCAGTATCGCCGTCACCGAAGTCTTTGGGCTCGGTGACGAGGTCATTCGCTCCTACAGGATGGACATGAGGGTCATCAGGCGAATGAAGAAGGTCGACGTCGTGTTCATAGACCTCGACTGGCCCAATCGCGGCCCATCCCTAACCTTGGAGCCCCCCGAGGATAATGCGCATATCGACGCTCTTATGCGCAGTCTGAGGTGTGTGACGGTAGTGAGCAGAACCTGGGATTGGCCGGACCGGGACGCAGTCGACGAAATAAGGGTGATAAGCCATGCGCGGGGGGAGGGAACATAGCCATCGACGGGTATTTTGACCCGCCGTGCGCCGGTGGTTTCGTCGATCCTGCGTTCTGACGATCTTGGCAGGGTTGTCTGCTCGATATTCAGGGCCAAGGGGGTCAGATGGCCGTCGAACCGGGCCGCCGTGCTCAGGTGAAATCGGAGCGGCCGGATTGGGCCAGGATAACCTCCCGGCGTTGGGCTTAAGGCCGGGGCAGGGCGGCGCTACACGCCGCGCTGCCCCGAATGCGGAGGCACCGTAACCGCGCCACCATCACATCTTGCGATGTCGTTGTTCGCCCAAAACTGGATTCGTGAGCGTCTAGCTCGGTACGGTACCCTTAAAGCGACGGGGCCACGACGCGAACGTCGAGGTCCGCCTGGCCGCTGGAGGTAGGGTTGTCGGTTTTGCTGGGATGGTGTTTTCGTCTTGAACGCCTGGCTGGAATGGGCGGTCGAGCAGTGGCGCCGCCGCTTGCAAGTTGAGCCGAACCGGCGGTCGCTAGCGTGTTCAGGCTTGTGCCCGGAAAGTAGTGAGCGAGTATCCGCGCGCAAGTGTAGTTGTATGGCGGGAGCGCGAGCGCCTTTGCGCCGACCTGGCAGAGTCCCAGGCCGTGACCCGCCCCTTTCCCCTTGAAAGTCACCGTGCCATCGGGTGATTGCTCGATAGTAAACATCGTGCTCTTGAGGGACTCGCTGAAGATGCTGCGCAGTCTTTCGCCCGTTAGGGACGCCGACGCCTGCTTGCCGGTAATCCGGATCGACAGCGCCCGCCCGGAGGAACTGGTCCTGGCCACCGAGATGTCCTCCAGCCCCTCTGCTTCCTTGACCCCGGCTTTGATGAGCCGCTGCTCGATCTCATCGAGTTTGTATGACTGCTCCCAGCACAAAACCTTTGTTTCGGGCGGGTCGGAAACGCTGCACAGGTAAGAGAAGCCGTTTGACGACCTGGTTTCGCTCCAATCCTGGGTAATGCCGCCGCAATCGGTGGAATAGAGGGTGGATGCCACGCGCGCGTTGAATGTCAGCACCTGACCGGCGGTCTCGGCCGCGGCCCGAGCGGCCGCCGGCTTGTTCGATGCCACGCCGAGGTAGCCCTGGCAATGGCCGGAATCGCACAGGTCGAAACCCTGGCCGGAGTGTCTGCCGAGGCTCGCGAGCGCATAGCCGCGGACGCAGATCGCCTGTGCTTTAAGGGCCTCTTGTGGATATGCGTCAGGCATCTCGGCTGGAACGACACCGCGCACGTAGTCCTCCAATCCGACCACATTCACCACGCGAATCGTTCCCGATTCCACGCTGATCTCGATCGAGCCGGGATACTGTCTGTGCCGATCGGGCGAAGCGCCGGCATAGACAGGTGTCGACCGATCGACGGCGGTTACGGTGACCGAGGCTCCGGCGTCAGCCCGATCGCTTTGGTCGGGCTCGATGATGGCGAGGGTTGCGGCGCGCGCTTGCAGAGTTATTTGTGAGTCCGGCGGCGCGGTGGCAATCGCGCCGGCGCTTCCGGTCTTGACGATAGATATCCCCGAAGTCGATGACACGCTGATCTGCTTTGCGCCGTTGAAGTATGTAAGCCCGATTCGCAGGGCGGCAGGCGCGCTCAACTCCGCCGCTGCCGGGCCGGCAGGCTGCAAAAAGAGGACCGTAGCGGCTAGAACCATGAGTGTTCGCTTCATCGACTCCAGGGTAGCACGCCGCAAGCCCGGTGTCAAATCGCCTTCGGCGGGTTACAGGCTGGAAGGTCTCCGCCCGAATTCAAAATTCAGAATTCAAAATTGGCCGTAACAGCTCACGGATCGTGAGGTACGTGTCACGGCATATGTCATTCCGAGCAAGTGACGGCGACGCTGTCGCCGTTACATTGGAAAGAAACCCACCCCCGGTGTTTCGGGAATCTTGTTCCCGAAACTGGGGAGTTTCTTAGGAGCAATTGACGGCGACCCCGTCGCAGTCACATTAGAAAGAAACCCACGCCCCGTTGTTTCGGGAAACCCTTTTCCCGAAACGGGGGAGTTTCTTAGGAGCGGGTAGCGAGGAATCTCAACGCTGCGCCTGGATTCTTGTTCCGGTGCGTGAGGCTCATCCGAAAGGTTGAGATTCCTCACATTCGTTCGGAATGACAGCCATGCGGTGGGTACTCGATTATTCCTGAACTCTTACAATTGGCCGCGCCGCGTGACACCGCCTGAGCCATCGTGATACAATATCCCAGAGATAATAGATAATTGGAGGTTGGCAAATTGAAGGGATTCTTTGCTGTGGTATTGGCTGGTCTGGTATGTGCGGCGAGCGCCTGGGGCGACATGCCCTCGGCTCCGGATAAGAGCAAGCTCTTCGGTATTCTGCCCGAGGTGCAGCCAGCGGATATATCCGCATACGAAAAGAGCGGGGCCAGCGCGGTGATCGTCGAAGGCAAGCTCGAAGGCACGAAGACCGAGAAAGACTTTACCGCCTTCGACCAACAGCCCTTTGTCAAGAGCGCGAAAACAAGGATATGCGATATACAGTTGCCGATCAGCGTGGATCAGTTGGTGGAGAGGGCGAAACCTGTACAAATACGTCGATGATTTCGTCACCGCGCTTGCCGCCCACGCCAACGGACTCGGCATTACACATTTCCGTTTCAGCGATCCCGATCGCACGGTTCTCCAACACGTTTACAAAGCCGTTAAAGCGGTCAGCCCGGCCAATGTCCTGATAGCGGGTGGCTTGACCAAAGTCGACGACGACGCCCTGCAAGCATTTTATGACACCGGCGGCAAGGGCAATTTCGATGTGCTGGAAATCAACGCCTGTTCCGACGACCCGAACGCCGGTATAGACATATTCAAAGTGGTGACCGCTCATAGAGTAATAGCCCGCAACGGCGACGGAAACAAGCAGATATGGATAAGCTGCTCGGCCCAAACCCAGGCGATGGTGGAATCCGGCTATCAACATATCATGACCGAGCGGGGCATCTACGATCCAAAGTGGGTGCTTGGCGCGTTGTGGTCAGCGCCGGCTGACGAGGCGGCTAAGCTGATCGAGAAGTTCCCGCCGTCGCCGACCGCCAATCCGTTCGAGGCAAAGATCGTCACGGAAGGCCCGGTATTCAATTATCTCACCGAGAAGCCTTACAAAGTCGAACTTACTATCACCAACCGTGGCGCCGAGCCGCTTGACCTGAGGAAATTCAATATCGCCTGGCATGCGGATGCGGACTTGAATGTGAGCGTCAAACCGGCGGGACGCGCCGGCGAAAGTGGAAGCCGGCAACAGCGCGGTCGCGCCGTTTACTGTCACTCTGCCGGCCAATGCCTCGGGCAGAGAGGTGACGCTGATCGGTCAACTGGAGTATGCCGCTGGCGGCGCCGATCACGTCACCGACTGCTGGCTTACGCTGATCCCGACCCCTCAGTATGAGGTGACCACGATTCCTTCCCGGCTCGTCGTCAGCCCCGGCGAGGAGCCTAAGGAAGTGGGGATGAGTGTCATCAACCATAACGATGTTGCATTCAAAGGCTCGATCCGGCTCTCGCCCACGCCGGGTATCGACGTGAAGCCGAATCAGCTTGCCTCCGCGATAGACCCGCAGGGTCTGGATTCCTACACATTCAAGGTAAAGGCGGACGAGCGGGATATTCCGGGCCATTACGCGGTGTATATCGACGTTGGCGATAAGGCCAGGGACTGGACCGCGGTGGATGTGGCCGCGCTGGCGAAGAAGGCGCCCGGCGCCATCGCCATCGCCATCGACGGTAAGCTCGATGATTGGTCCGGCGTGCCCGACTATCCGATCACGAAGGTGACAACCAAACCCGGAACCGCCCAGCCCAGCTACGCCACCATCGGCACTGTCCGATTCTGCTACGATGACGCAAACTTCTATATGGCATTCGATGTCCATGATGCGAACCACGAGGCGTGCCCGAGCATCGAGGGCGCCCAGCGGGGGGATGGCATTCTCGCCGGCTTCGATCCTCTGATGAACGGCGCGCGGACCAACGCAGGCGGTTATAAGGAAGACGACTTCGAGTATTCGTTTGCGGATGTGACCTCCGGCCCCGGATCGATGCGGACCGGGTCGGCGCCCTCCGAGCCTAAGGCGGTGCAATTCGCATTTGCCCGGCAGGGGAGCGATAGCATCTATGAGATCGCGATTCCCTGGACCCAGTTGAAGCCTTTTGTGCCGGGGCCGGGAAAGATATTCGGTCTGGGAGCGGCTGTCACGGTCGGCAGTGGACCCGAGTGGACCACGGTGGAGTGGGGCGGCGGAATCGCACGCAACAAAGACCCGAGACTCTTCATTCCGATAGCGCTGCGATAGGCCCCGGTCCCGGATTTAATCGCGAAAACGCGAAAGGGCGAAAACGCGAAAAGGGATTTGTGATGGTCCTGGGTTTCCGAACCCAGGACCCGGTTCCCCGGGTTTGTAACCCGCGAGCATAGGCTCTAACCTCTAAACTCGAATATCTCCTCGACCGGCTTCTTGGCTCTGGGGTTCACCTCGCTGGCGGGCTTGCCGATGGCGACCATCGCCGCGAGTTTCCAAGGTCGGTCGATTTGAATGAAAGCCTCAAGCTCGTCACGAGCGATCAAGGGACCGCTCAGCCAGCAGGCCCCGTAGCCGAGGTCGACTGCCGCAAGCACCAGGTTCTGGATGCCGGCGCCCAGGCTCTGAACGTCAGGGTAGCCTCGCATGGCATTCATTTCGTCGTGGGTCAAGCCGGTTCCCGCGAGAGCGCGGTCCACTATGGCTTCGTAGGGTCCGATTGCTACCGCTACGACTGCGGGCGCGCCCCCGAAGAATGTCGAGAACCAGTCCACCTGTGCCTTCACCTGCCTGCTGGGTTCGTCGGTTTCCGGCAGGATCGTCTGGACTTTCTGGTGGACGCTCTCGGCCATGCTTGCAAGTAAGGCCCTGTTGGTGATGGCGATGAAATGCCACGGCTGCGAATTGTTTGCGCTGGGGGCAAGCCCGGCAAGCCGGACCATTTCGCGGAGGTCCGCTTCGGGGACCGGGTCGTCCGTATAGTGTCTCACGCTTGCCCGGGTTTCGATGGCTGTCTTGAGTTCCATATTCGCTTCCTTCCTTGTGGGGTTCGACATTGCTGTGATAGTTCCCGTTCCAGCGGATTCCTAACCCGGGAGTAACCAGCGCTGAGTAACGAGTAACGAGGCCTCCACCCGTTCGGGCGGATTTGCAATCCGGTGGTAACAACTCACGAATCCTGAGTACAAGCCACCGCATATGTCATTCCGAGCAACTGACGGCGACGCTGTCGCCGTTACATTGGAAGAAACCGACGCCCCCGATGTTTCGGGATTTCGGGTGATCAGGTCCGACGAGCCGGGCTAGGCCAAAATCCCGAAACAGGGGGCGTTTCTTAGGAGCGCCCGACCGTGGGACAGGCACACGGTAATTTCCTAAAGAACCCCCCCGGCAGGCTATGCTTCGCGGGCGACTGCCCCGAAGCCGCCGGGATGGGAGGTTTATTAGGAGCAACTGACGGCGACGCTGTCGCCGTTACATTGGAAAGAAACCGACGCCCCGGTGTTTCGGGATTTCGGGTGATCAGGTCCGACGAGCCGGGCTAGGCCAAAATCCCGAAACATCTGCAAGAAACCGACCCCCGGTGTTTCGGGAATCTTGTTCCCGAAACTGGGGAGTTTCTTAGGAGCAACTGACGGCGACGCTGTCGCCGTTACATTAGAAAGAAACCCACGCCCCGTTGTTTCGGGAAACCCTTTTCCCGAAACTGGGGAGTTTCTTAGGAGCGGGCAGCGAGGAATCTCAACGTTGCGCCTGGATTCTTGTTCCGGTGCGTGAGGCTCATCCGAGAGGTTGAGATTCCTCACATTCGTTCGGAATGACAGCCATGCGACGTGGTTGGGGCATCGGAGATGCCCAGGTTGTTGTTTGCGGGCCAGATTGCAAATCTGCCCGAACAGAGGCCCTACCAACCCTAGTAACTCTAAAACCCTGTCCCCTATGCGCCTTCACTCGTTCATCGGCAAATTGTTCTGCCAGTTAGTGATGGCTCTAATCTGCAGGTCGGCATGCTCTGATGACGATCCTGGCCTGGTATTTGAGTTCGGGTGATGCGGCCCTTGTCAGTGCCAGGGTGCTTGCCGCGCGGGACTGGCGCAGGTAGTCTATCATTGTGGCCGCGAATGTGTTGTCGAACTGGCCCGACGCCAGGCCTTGGTCCCTCGCAAGGTCGGGATTGGGCATATAGCAGAGGGCGACGAGGTCCTGGCCGGTGCGTTGGCGATACCACAGCGCCAGCTTGCGATTGAGGTCCGTCTGCTGGCCCTGAATCTCCTCGGCCAGCGGCCTGAGGACCGAATCGTTGGAGTAGCGGCTCTCCTGGGTGGCCAGGTCGGCGATATCGCTGTGATGTATGAACATCGCCCTCATGTAGGCCACATCGAATGCGGGACCCGTGAGGTCGCGCAGGACCGACGCCGGGTCCGGGCCGGACCCCGGCGGCTGCGTGCGAGCCTGGCATGAGGGGCCGGGAGATGGGCAACGAGGCGGCTGCGGTGGCGGGCACGTTTGTCCCAGCACCGCAGTCGCCAACGCAAGCGTCTGAAGAATGACCACGCCCAGCATCCTCATTCGACTTACCCAGCCATCCCGGCCATGGGCCGCTACTTTCTTTTTCCCGTTTACCCGCATGCTATAATCGAAGCAGGCGCTTTGTTGGGGGTGGTCGGGTCGAAGGATGAGCAGTTTCGGGCCGGAACAGCTATCTGCTGAACTTCGGAAACTCGCACCAGCTTAGTTTGGGTGTTTCGGGATTTGAGGAGCGGGCACAATTGCTGGAGTACGGCACAGACGTCTCAGTCGCTCCGGAAATCCCGAAACGAACCGGCCTTTCGCTGTGGCATCAAAGGCTGCAATTCCAGTCCCACTTCTCCCCCGCGCCAGCCAATCGTCAATCAGCCTCGGTTGGTTCGCGCTCACCCTCGACAATCCTGATTTCATCCTCGGTGAGCCTGTAGAGCTTGTAGACAATCCGGTCTATCAGTCCATCAGTCGCCGCAATGCGCTCTTTCAGCGGTTCCAGTCTCACGATACTTGCCTCGAATTCCGGCCTGATGGTTTCGATGCTCGCGCGGGCTTCCGGCCGCACAGTGAGCCTCTTCCCATTTTGGGCCGAGGACCGCAAGGAGCGAGTCGAAGCCGAACTCGTGGTAATCCTTCACCCTGGTCTTGTTCGTAAGATCCTCGATTACACAGCCGATATAGCCCCCAAGCCAGGTCAGGAAGCCACCGATTTCCTGCTGCTTTCGCTTGTTCATCTCTATCATCTCGCCTGCAAGGAAGGCCAGGATGTCGTGAACCACATCCGCGCGCTCAGGCTTGGCGGACAGGTGGTCGTGGATGAACCTGAGCGCGGCAGTTTCCGCGGGGCAGCCAAGGAAGAATTGCTTGAAGTCGTCGACGAAGCGAGCGCGGTCGGCGGTGGGGGTCGTGAACGATACAAACTTGATGGGCAGCGTGTCGATTACGTCAATGTCCGTCTGGGCATTCGCCCTGCCCTCTTCAAGGCTGACCTGCCTGTAATAGAAATGCATTACCCGACTGCAAATCAGAGCGTTGACGTACAAGAGACTGTGACACTGGTCCACTGGGTAGCCTGCGTGCATGTTGTTCAGGCAGTAGTTACCCATCCGCGTCGTAGCAGCAGCGCAGGCGGTCGCCAGTCTGGTTCAAGAACAGCTTTGGAGCCTCATAGATCCCAGGCGTGAAGCCGCTCTTGTACAGCTCGGGAAGCTTGGGGCAGAACTGCCCATCGTATACTAGTGAGTACCTGTCGAGATTCCCGCTCGAACTAACCAAGCGACCGTAGCGCTCCGGCGAATAGTCAACCGGCATTTCGTCTATCTCGATGGTACTCTGGCCGTTTTTCCCAATCAGCCCGCTATAGAACTTGACCACGGCGGATAGGCGCCCGCCCTTCGCCTCAAGTGAGCCAACGACGCAGCGACAATCCTCACCCAGTATCATTCTTATCCTGTGCAGCGGTGCGGCCCGGAAAAAAGCCTGCGGTAAGTAATCGCTCCTAATCGCCCCTTCGGCAAACTCCTCTAACGTTCCCGCGATTGCAGTGTGAACATCGTTCGACTGGGCCGCGACCTCCTCGCCACCTCTTCGCACGACATAAAGGGTGGGCTGACCAACCGTTCCAGACGCCCAGAAATCCTCGTGGATGAGGACAAGCGACCCCAAGCGCCCGCTGCATAGGATATAATTTCTGATGCGGGAGAAGTACCGCCCTAGGAGGAAGCTGTCGGGGACGATGAACGAGTGCCGTCCACCCTGCGTGGTCAGGCTTAGGGCGCGCTCCATGAAACATGGCAGTACATGCTCACCTTGTATTCAGCAGACTCCCTGAAGGCGGACTGAAAGAATGTCTTCTCCGCCTCGGTGAGCTGTACCCGTTCCCCTGAGCCCGAAGCTGACATACGGTGGATTTCCAATTACCGCGTCGAAACCGCGTTCCTCTTCCGGCTTCATCCTGACGCCGGTGAAGAAGCGTTCGGGAAACTCCAACTCCCAGTGGAAGAAACGCTTCTGGACCGCGATCTCCCGCGCTTGCAGGAACCACGGCTCGCTTTCAAGTTCCTTCCACGCCTGTGCATTCCTGAGGCCGTTGACGGCGCATTCATATTGATGCGGACTTATCGGCTGGCCGAAATACGGGGCAAGCCAGCAATTGGCAACCGCTCGGAACCTGTCGCGGACCTCGTCCATTCTCCTGTATAGATCTTCCTTGCGCCTCTCTTCTTGTACGGTCCCGCCGACCGACTCGACAATTTCTCTGAACGTGTCCAGGAATGCCTGCAAGTGAGTGGCCGTAAGAGCCTCCGAGAAACCGAGGATAAGCTGAGACCCGCCCGCGCTCATCTGTTTTCCCTTGGAGTTGAGTCTGCGGTGGTTCCAGTTTCAGGTCCTTATCGACGCTTGCTCCTATGAGGCTGTTCCCGCACCGCAGGTGGTGGTCCAGGAACGAAAGCGCCTTATCCTTCGATACCGTGTGCAGCCAGAGTGAGAGCTTGGCAAGTTCCACCGCCAGTGGGTTCAGGTCCACTCCATACAAGCAGTGCTCGACGACGAGCCTCTTGTAGTACGCCTGCTCGTCTTCCGCGCCCGCCGCTTCAAGCGGAAGCAGTTTCGGGTCCGTTGCCATTGCGAGGCTGAGGAAGTCAGCCGCCCCAACAAGAAAGTGCCCGCTGCCCATCGCCGGGTCGAGAATAGCGAGTGAGAGATAAGGATCGAGAAGCTTCCGGCGCTCATTGTCTATCTCCGGCCTGAGCTTTCTCACCTGCAGCGCGGCGGCAGCTTCGTCCACACCGCCAGACTCCCAGGAGCGAATTGTCTTCTCCAGTTCCGCGATCCGTCTGTCGACTTCCGGGCGCATCTCAGCGACCTTAGCCGCGGCCTCGTTCGCCAGCGGGCCGACCGTATTGTCGACAATATAGTCCACGATGTACTTCGGAGTGTAGTAGCTGCCCGTGGCCTTGCGCTCGCCGCGGTTGGTGACCAGGTATATCTCATCTTTACGGATTCTACGGGGCGTCTGGCCGCGCACCTTGCCTGCATTAGGCATTTCGCTCTCCGGCTTAAATACCGAGTTTCCCTTGTCCGAAGTCTCCACCAGCGGCGCGTCCGCGATCTTGGGCTGCAGTTCCAACAGTCCCTCGTAAATGCTCCCGAGATGCTGCACATCGAGAGACTTGTAATCGACATCCCGCGAACCCGGCTCGTCCCATCGTTCGCGCTTGTAGGCGAGCCTATCGACCGCCTCAGCGAGAGCATCATCCCCGATTTCCCAACGGGCGCAACCGGGCTGTGGCGTATAGGCAATCTGAGGCTGCCTGGCCGGGTTAAACAGACCGCCGTTGTACGCTGGGATTCCACACTCCGGGTCCGGTTCATCGATCAGATAGAACAGATTCAGCAGGTGATTCCAAAGACCGGAGGTCTGTCTCGAGTAGCGGTGGCCCGCGCGCAGCTTGCTGTTTATCTTCCTGTGCAGCTTCATCAGTGCATAGTCCTGGTAATGCTGGTTCTCCAGAGGCAGCAGCATCCGGTCCTCGGCGTACAGGACGAAGAGCAGCCTGTAAAGCAATATCAGCGTGTTGTCATGCACGCCCTGGAGTATTGTCTCGTCGTGCCGGTCGAGATGATTCGACGGGTGGTCGAAGAAGCCGTTCATCAGGATGCGGAGAGCGTCATAAACGGACTCCTTGAGCCGGTCGCCAACTCCCGTCGCGTAGTCCACGCTCCCCTGAAAGACTTTGTCAACGAATGTCTTGCCGTCCGTGTCAGGGAGAAACGCCGCCCCGCGGAAGAACGCGTAGAACCAGCGGAACGCCTCGCGGTCATTCTGCTCCAACGCTTGCCGCAGGTCAACCTCGAAGAAGATGCCGCCCGCGCGCGACCTGTCCTGCTCGTAAAGCCGCCACAGCCGGCCACTAGTCAGGATCCCCCAGCGGACGCGCGAGCGATATAGGTACTCCGACATCTGAGCGGACGGGTTCCCGCCGGCCGAGCGGTCCTTGTCCAATGATACGTTCCAGCCCTTGGCGTCGCCGAGGCAGGGCACATCCCGCCAGTAATCGGCAGTCCCCTTGCGCGGCCCCGCGGCGCTTCGGTCCGTCGCGGTACGGAAGAACGCGTAGTCGGGCTGCGTTGGGCGTCCCCCAAGCGCGGGAATGGTGACCTGCACGTCCCAACATTTGCCTTCCGCAGCCCACAGAATGTCGAGGACCGGGCGTATGAAGTCGGCCTCCGTCTGTGCTTCATTCGAGTGGGCGATCGCTCCCTTTGTGTCCCTGTAGAGTTTCTTTAAGGCTGCAAATGCTTCGTCCAGCCCTGCCGTGTGCTGCCATTCGGGGACTTGGACCAGACGGCTCTCCAGGAAGTTGTCAGCAAACAAGCCGCGATTGCTGTGGCTGCCCGCCAATGGAAGAGTGAGGTTGTTTTCACCCGCCGTTTTTCCGCCCGACCTTCTCACTGTATGCGCTCCCTGCTAGCCCTCGATCGATTTCCAAGGAATACTTCAGCATGTCTGACCGCAATCCCTTGTGCGCGGCGCAATATGTCGCCAGACAAAATCACGAAATCACCAAGCCTGGCGGGATTCTCTGCCAAACTGGCAAAGCCGGAAGGGAATTAAACCACGAAAACACGAAAACGAAGAAACACGAAAAAGAGTCTCAGTGCCCCGTTGTATCGGGAAACCCCTTTCCCGATACTCCGACCGCGCAGGGTTTCGGGAAAAGGGTTTCCCGAAACAACTTTCGTGTTTTCGCACTTTCGCACTTTCGTGATGAAAATCCGGTGCGTCTTGCACAGAACTTTATTGCTGAGGTAACTGGAAACCTCCCGTTTCGGGAAACCGAGTTATCGGGGATCGGGTTCGGTTTGACAGACCGAGAAATCTGCGTTAGTCTTGAAGGGTAAGGGGAAAAGGAGTGTTTTTGCAATGGCAAACGAAGAGCACTTGGCGAAACTTAAACAGGCGATAGACTCGGGAGATATAGGACTTTGGAACAAGTGGAGAGAAGAGAACCCGGACGTGCGTCCTGACCTCACCGGAGCAGACCTCACCGAGGCAGACCTCTACGAAGCAAACCTTTCCGGGGCAGACTTCACCGACGCGGACCTCCCCGAGGCGGATATCTACGGAGCAAACCTCACCAGAGCAGACCTCACCCGGACAAACCTCGCCAGAGCAAACCTCTCCGAAGCAAACCTCTCCGGGGCAAACCTCACCAGAGCAAACCTCTCCGAAGCAAACCTCTTCGGAGCATATTTCACGGAGGCAAAACTCACCGGGGCAGACCTCGCCGACGCAGACCTCCCCGAGGCAAACCTCTTCGGAGCAGACCTCTTCGGAGCGGACCTCACCGGGGCAGACCTCCGCAAGGCAAACCTCACTGGGGCAAGACTCTACGAGGCAGACTTCACTGAGGCAAAACTCATCGGGGCAGACCTTAGCATGGCTATTGGTCTTACACAAAGGCAACTTGACCAAGCAATAACGAACCAATCAACCAAAGCAAGTCCTCCGTTGAAGATAAGACATGCGGGAAGTTTGCGCCAATGACTGCTGAGACAGTGTATGTCCGTTATATAGATAAAAACGGCCCTTCGGGCCGGCTTCGGCGGCGTGCAACCGCGGCAACCCGTGCGGGGCGGAAGTTCCGGGCTTTCCACTTTCCGCTTTCCGCTAAACGCTATTTTCGAGGGAGTGTTTCGTAATGGCAAACGAAGAGCACTTGGCTATACTGGCGATAGATATAGAAGCCTGGAACAAGTGGAGGGAGGAGAACCAGCACGTGCGTCCGGACCTCACCGAGGCAGAGCTCAACAATGCCAACCTCACCGGAGCAAACCTCACCGGAGCAGACCTCACCGAGGCACACCTCGCCGAGGCACACCTTATCAAGGCAGACCTCTCTGAAGCAGACCTCTCCGGAGCTAACCTCACCAGAGCATTGCTCTTAGGGGCAGACCTCTCCGGAGCCAACCTCACCAGAGCATGGCTTTTAGGGGCAGACCTCTCCAGAGCAAACCTCACCGGAGCAAACCTTTCCGGGGCAGACCTCTCGGGAGCAGACCTCTCCGGAGCAAACCTTTCCGGGGTAGACCTCTACAAGGCAAACCTTACCGAGGCATGGCTCTTCGGAGCAAACTTCACCGAGGTAGACCTCTACAGGGCAATCCTCTCCGGGGTGGACCTCTACAATGCCAACCTCACCGGAGCAGACCTCACCGAGGCAGACCTCACCGAGGCAGTCCTTTACGAAGCAAACCTCACCAGAGCAAATCTCACCGGAGCAAATCTCACCGGAGCAGACCTGGCCGGAGCAGACCTTATCGGGGCTGTTGGTCTTACAGAGGAGCAGCTTGACCAAGCAATAACGGATGAAACAACCAAAGTAAGTCTTCCGTTGAAGATAAGACCCGCGGCAGACCGAAGCCTCTAGGCTGACTTCCTCTTCAATATCATCCCGCCTATTGGACCACAACTGTTGGTTGCCGGAGACGCTCCCAAACGAGAAGTTAGTTGTCCCCGGAGGGGTGATGTCCACGGCTGTCATCCGGCCAGGACTGGTCCGTTAGCCACCACCAGCAGACTCAAACATGCTGCGTAGAGCAAAACTGCGTTTCTCATGTTTTCCCGCTCCATCGCCATAGGCGCTCGTGTTTGTTGGAGGGCTGGGGTGGTTTCCGCTTTCCTCAGACGTCACGCCTCCGCAGCCGTGAATTCACATAATGACAGTCGAATTCTTCCGGGTCCCAATCTTCACCCATCCGCTCTCTCATTTCCTCATATTCCTCGTCGTCAGGATCAGCCAGGACTTCTAGAAGTTGAGCGTACCCGCCGCCGCCGCAATCCTCGGGTGGACAGGCTCTGGCTCCGTCGACGCACACCGGATATTGCTCCCCAGGCACGGGATCGAGTATCTTCTCAAGCTGGATTGTGTGTTCCCAGTTGTCGCCGAAGTCGTAGAGGTACAGCAACTTGCTCCTGACATCGGGCAAGGTTTCGGACGAGCATGACTTTCGAGGCATCCCGATGCCGACGATCATAGTTGATGCTGTCCGAGGTGCTGTATTCCACACCGCCTGAATCGAAGGCGTACAAATGGTCATCGTCCCACCCCATCACGACTTGGATAATCTCGTGCAATTCCGAAAGCTTCGTGTCGGAGCGGACCTGAAACCTGCGCCAGATCGGGGGCTTGATGTATTTTAAGGTGATCTTCAGTTGGTATATCTTGGGGATGATTGCCATTGGTTCAATCCTGAGGCGGCATAACCGCAACCAAAAAAGGTTGTCGCCGGAAAATCAATACGACCTTTTCCTGATTCGGCATGTCGGTGCTGTCTTCTGTAGGCGCTTAGCGCCCTGTTAGAAACAATTTGTTGTCGCTAAGGCGGATTCGACGGCGCACCGCCTTTGGGTTTTCCGCTTTATGGTTGTTAAGGGATGGCGGATGAGCTATACTTGCTTTGCCTGGGCGGAGGGTAGGGCAACGCTGGGGAGCTCTCCCGAGCCGACTCAGGTGTTGTTCAAGGGATGGGGGTGGAAATCTCCGCCCCCTCCAAATCATCCCTTAACAACCGAAAAGCGAAAAACCCGACCGCCTGCCTTGGTCAACTGCCACCGTAAGGTGACCACTTTTCCCCAGCGAAGTCCGGGGAAAAGCGTAGTATCTTACAACTGAAATCCGAGGCAGCGCGTTCAAATCCAGTACAACTTGTGTAGGATTTCAGTTGTAAGATAATACTACTTGAGCGCGTCCCGCATATCCCGCAGAAACTGCTTCGCGTCCTCGTAGCCGGTCACTCGATTCACTTCCTTGGAAGTGCTGTCTAGAAATACGATGGTCGGATAACCGGAGATATTGTACTTCCCTCCCCAATCCGCGTGTTTGTCGCCGTCCACCTTCACACAAATGAACTTCTGGGAAAGCTTCATCACGTCCGGATCGGTGTAGACATCTCTGTCCAGCTTCTTGCACCAACCACACCAGTCAGCGTAGAAATCGACCACGAGCGGCATCTTGGCATTCCGGGCTTCCTTGACCGCCTCGTCGTAATCTTGTTTCCAATTGATGCTTTTCGCCCCTGCATTATAAGCTTTTTCAATCGAGTGATAAGCGTCTTCCACGCACTCGCTTCCGCGCCCGTAGGTTAGAGCTGCTTTGATCGATTCATAGGCTCCGGGATAGTCGGCTTTGGCATATGCCGCAATAGCCCCATCATAAGATGTTTTCGCTTTTTTATCATCGTCTGTCAGTTGCGTTTTGATTTTATCGAGGCGCTGGAGCAAAATCGGATCATCGGGATCTAACTGAAGTACTGGGTCAATCATGATAAGCTCAGATAGAAAGTCACCATTCTTTTCCAAACGCTTTGATTGTTGTGCGAATTTTGCAGCTAGAGCAGCACGAGCTTTCTTTAGGCATTGTTTCGTATAATCGCTATCGGGCTTTAGCTCAAGAGCCTGCAACCAGAATGTGATCGCATTTTGCAAATAGCCCTTATTGTAAGCTTTCTCCCCTTGCACGTATAGTTCACGTGCGTGGGTGATGTCCGCCAGCTTCTTCGTCTTGAGCTGGTCTTCATTTAGAGGCTTGTCGGCTAGTGCAGCGCCTGTGATGGCGCACACGAACAACCCTGAAAGAAGCGCCAACGAAACTAAACGCTTAAGCATTTTCTTTCCCCCTAAACCGGCAGAGCCGGAACCAATTCTAATCGCGAAAACGCGAAAGTGCGAAAGTGCGAAAAAGATCGGGTGTTCGGGAATCTTGTTCCCGAAACTGACTGCGTATCGGGAACAAGATTCCCGATACACCAAACAAGATTCCCGATACACCAACTGCGTATCGGGAACAAGATTCCCGATACACCAACTTGGAAGAAAAAAAGCCCCCAGGAGGGGCCTTTTAATGGAGGCGACGACCAGAATCGAACTGGTGATAGCGGTTTTGCAGACCGCTGCCTTAGCCACTTGGCTACGTCGCCACATAATGGAGCGGGAGACCGGGATCGAACCGGCGACATTCAGCTTGGGAAGCTGACGTTCTGCCACTGAACTACTCCCGCATCCTGACTTCAGTATTATACCATGCCTACACGTTCATGGCAATACAAGAAACAGGGGCCATCCATAGGAAATCAGTGGAGGGATTTACACAAAAAAACTCGAACTGTACTCAATAGCAGGGTCGCTGCTGGCCCTTGGCATCATGCGGCTGTCTATGGCCGTATGCGTAAGGGGATATCATTTCGACCGCATCTGAGTTTCTCAAGCATTATCCGGACGAGGCGCTACTGGAAGAAGTGCGGCGGGTAGCCGATCTTGTGGGCGGACCTGTGCTCAGGCCCGTCGACTTTACCAAGCATTCCGGGATTTCGGCCAACGTGCTTGCACGACGATTTGGCAGGTGGCGCGACGTGCTGGAGCGGGCGGGCCTGGGGCATATGTGCCCGTCGGGTGTCGAGGGACTCAAGCGCCTTTCCCGCAGGAAGTACTCGGACGAGCAACTGGTGGAAGAACTCCAGCGCGTGGCGAAGGTCCTGGGACAACCGCATCTCTCGTCCAGCACTTTTACCATACACTCAGACATCAGCGTTTCGACTGTGGTAACACGATTTGGTAGCTGGCTGGCGGCGCTGGAGCGTGCAGGGCTTGGTTGTCCGCCACAGAGAGAACACAGGAAATACTCAGACGATTGTATCCTGGACCAAATCCGGCGAGTAGTTGGGATCGCAAACAGACCCGTGCTTTACGCACGCGATTTCAAAGAACACACCGGAATCTCAGCGGCCTACGTATGCAAGCGCTTCGGCGGTTGGCAAGCGGCTTTGGAGCGGGCCGGGGTCGGCCATATGTGTGGCTTCAGAACACATTCACGTGAGGAGATTCTCGATCTGATCCGCGAGGTTTCTCAGGAGGCTGGTAGAGATGATCTTGACGCGGCGGTTTTCCAGTCCAGGACAGGCATTGGCTATGCGACTGTCAGCAGGTTTTTCGAGAGTTGGAGACACGCGCGCGAGGAAGCAGGGTTTTCGTTTAACAAGCATCGTCGGGAGTACTCCAAGGAAGAGTGCCTTCGCAATATAGGCAGGCTGTGGGCGCACTACGGTAGGCCACCAGTGCTGGTCGAGACGCAGGATCCGCCGTCACTGGTGTTGCGCAGGGCGTATTTGCACTTATGGGACCAAAAGTGGAGCGAGATGATGAAGGCGTTTTATGTTTGGGCGGAGAGTCTGGAGGCCGTCGCTCACGTAAACGACCCGAACAGCCCCGAGGTGGATCTTAGTCTGGCGTTCGATGTGATCAGGCGCGGCGGATTTCGGTGCGCCGTCTGCAATAAACGGCCGACTTGCAGGAACGGGGTCAATCTGCACGTGGCACACACAATTCCTCCGGGTGACGGCGGACAAACGACGGCGGACAGCCTGCGGGCCTTGTGTGTCGCTGTGATCCGGCGAATGCCACAGCCGGAGCAAGGGCTACCCGCTATCGAAACACTTTGCCGGACGAGGCGTTGCTGGAGGAACTCCGGCGTATAGCCGATCTTGTGGGTAAACCCGTGCTTATCCAGTCTGACTTTGACCGGCTTGCCATGGTCTGTGGCGCGACCGTCGTGAATCGGTTCGGAAGCTGGAAGTATGCGTTGGAACGTGCAGGTCTGGCCCATATGTGTTATGAAGATGCCCCACGGCCCAGGCGCGCGGTCGACGCCGCCTACAGCGAAGAGCAGTTCTTGGATGAAGTGCGGCGTGTAGCCGGGCTTGTGGACACACCGATGCTCACGGCCGAGGACTTTTGCCGCCTTACCGGGATCTACCGGGGCGCCATCCGAAGACGATTCGGGACGTGGCGCGGCGCGTTGGAGCGGGCCGGCCTCGGCCACATGTTCTACAACGTACCCAAGAATCGCAGCGCGGCTTCCCCAAGGCGTCTCTTAGATGAAGCGATGTTGGAGGAGATCCGGCGGGTGGCCGCGCTTGTAAAGAAACCGATGCTCACCTACCAAGATTTTCGCAATCACTCCAAGACCGCTTTGGCCACATTCGCGCGTCGCTTTGGAAATTGGAAGGGCACGCTGGAACGCGCGGGCCTGGGGCACTTGTACTCCGGCGGGCCAACCGAGGCTTTGAAACGCAACCGTCGACTTCCTTATACGGACGACGATTTGTTGGACGAAATTCGGCGAGTGGCTGAGCTTGTGGGGAAGCCCGTCCTGACCGTTGGCGACTTCAAGAGGAACTCCAAGACAGACCTGGGCACCCTCTTGGGGAGATTCGGGGGATGGCGCATCGCATTAGACCGGGCGGGCTTGGGCCATATGGCCTACGACGCGCGCACAGTCTCGCCGCGTATACTCAGACGAGGACCTGCTGGAAGAAATGCAGAGAGTGGCCCGGCTTGTAGGAAAACCGATTCTCACCCAACTTGAGTTCGACGAACACTCCAAGTTCAGCTATGCCACTCTCCGAGATCGGCTCGGTGGCTGGAAAGCGGCGTTGGAGCGGGCGGGTCTGGGACACTTGTATTCCGCGCCGATTCTCCGGCCTCGCGCCGGCTGTATGGATGAGGACCTGCTGGAAGAAGTCCGGCGAGTCGCGGGACTTGTGTCCAAGCCGGTGCTCACGATGGAAGATTTTCGGAGGCATTCAGAGTTCAGCACTTCCACTTTGCGTAAGCGATTCGGAGGATGGAGCGAGACACTGCGGCGTGCGGGCCTGGAGCGGTTGGATTTTCAGTTAGTAGTCCAGCCTGTCATCGGCTATCCTGATGAGGTCATGTTGGACGAGGTTCGGCGAGTGGCCGCGCTTGTAGACAAGCCTGTGCTCTCGTGTCAGGAGTTCGGCAGGCACTCCACGATTAACCCCGAGACGATTCGCCTGCGATTTGGAGGTTGGCGCTCGGTATTGGAACTGGCAGGGGTCGGCTATAGATACTGTCGTCATGTGAAGGGGGCACGCCGGAAGCGCACGGACGAGGAACTACTGGCGGAGGTGCGTCGGGTGGCCGGAATTGTCGATAAGCGGACACTCACAACACTCGACTTCAAGAACCACTCTAAATTGAGCGTCCATCGCCTTGCACAACGGTTCGGGGGTTGGGAGAACCTGCTGCGGCGCGCCGGCTTGGAACACAGACTTTCAATAAAGCTGGCCGGCTTCCCCACCGCCGAGCGCCTCCTTTGCCTGATAAGGCAATTTGCCACCCAGACGGACCCAAGCGAATTCAGTCTTGCCAATTTCAAGTCCGAGACGGGCATTACCATTCACGTCATCAGGCGCCTTTTTGGAGGCTGGGAGAATGCGGTCTTGGTGCGGACTTCCATATCGCATCATACAGGCGTATCCGGATGAGAAGTGCCTCGCCAACATCGCGAACCTCTGGGAATACTTCGGACGGCCACCGTGGTACGAGGAATTGAACGGTTCCGCGTCGTGCGTAAGTGCGGGCGTGTATGACAAGCGGTGGGGCGGCTTGCGCAAGACGCTGGAAGTGTTCCTCGAATGGATAAACTCGGACGTCCAACGCGCCGTCGAGCCGGGCAGCCCGGATGCGGGACCCGCCCTGAGATTTCGCAGTATGAAACGAGATAACTTCCGGTGTGTGGCCTGCGGGCGCGGCCCGGCGGGCGTGGACGGGACCGAGTTGCACGTCCAACATGCGATTCCTTTATCAAAAGGAGGGAAAACCCTGATTGAGAACCTGCTTACCCTGTGCGGCCGGTGCGACCCCGATAAAGATGACAGTCAGCACGGCGAAAGCAGTCCCGCTAACAGCGCGGCGCCCAGGCGCATCTGCTACAAGGCGTGCCCGGACGAGGTCTTGCTGGACGAAGTCCGCCGGGTTGCCAAACTGGTGGACAAGCCCGTTTTCCTGTCCAAAGACTTTCACAAACACGTCGGCAATGTTCGGGAAACCTATAGGCGCCGGTTCGGGGGCTGGAAGAACGTACTGGAGCGCGCCGGTTTGGGACATCTGTATTCCGGTTGGCGGGTCCCCGATTCCGATGAGGCGCTGCTGGCGGAAGTGCGGCGGGTTGCGGGGCTTATGGATGCTGGGTTTCTCACACAGAAGGCTTTTGCACGGCACTCCGCGATCGGCAGCATCAGCTCGCTCAGGGCCAGGTTCGGCGCCTGGAAGAATGTATTGACACGTGCCGGTGCTTGGTCATATGTACCTCGATCCTATGAGGAAGGGCACAATCAACCCCATGAGATATTCGGACGAATACCTCCTCAAGGAGCTCCATCGAGTGGCCATGCTCGTAAATAAGCCGACGTTGACGAGGGAGGACTTCAACAATAACTGCAAGGCCAAATGCGACACCGTCTTGAGGCGATTCGGAAGCTGGAAGGCGGGGTTGGAGCGCGCGGGCCTTGGCCATATGTATTGTCGAGAAGTCGAAGGCGCACTAAGCCTCGCTCATAGGAAGCATACCGATGAAGAGCGCGCTCGAAACCCTCCGGCGGGTTGCCCGCCTCCAGGTAAAGCCAGTGCTTAGGAGGGCCGATTTCCAGAAACACTCCGGCATGAGCGTCAACACCCTCAAGGTCCGGTTCAAAACCGGAAGCTGGCGCGCTATCCTGGAACGCGCCGGCCTCGGCCACATGTACGGCCGCAAGGTCTAGGCTTTTCCCCGGACTTGGCCGGGGAAAAGTGCCCCGAAAGCGTTCGGGGAGCCGAACACGAAAACGTGTCGGGTTTACCGCTTTTCGGTCGAAACGGAAAGTGCAGGATCCAGGGCCGCGGCCACATTGGCCAATCCCGCTGGGTTAAACTTCCGTTTCGACCGATAATGCGAAAAACCCAAAGGCCGCCCCGTCTGCTTTTAGCGACAACAAATTGTTTCTAACAGGGCGCTAAGCGCCTAGTCGCGTGACGGTGACAAAACGAGATCTGTAGGGTAAGCGGCAATACGAGCAAGCCCTGCGTGAGGCCTTCGGCTTCGGCACGTGTGTAAAAAGAATGGGGTCCAGCCCAGCGGTTTCGGGAAAAGGGTTTCCCGAAACAACGGAACTATTCTAAGGTCCTTCGGCTATGCGCTTGCGCAGCACCATGATCCACGCGGCGAATAGCAGCGCGTAGATCAGGCAGAAGAGTATCAGCGTCATCAGAATCTGCCCGCCGGCACACTGATCGATATCGCGTCGCGGGTTCGCAGGAGTCCGTAGACGATCCACGGCTGCCTGCCGACCTCGGCGGTTATCCAGCCAAGCTCATTGGCCACCAGCGGAAGCGGGATCGAGAGCAGCGCCAGCCACATATACCACGCTTGGTGTTTCGGGATTTGAGGAGCGACCACAACCGTTGATCTAGGGCAAAGTGTCGTATTCGCACCGGAAATCCCGAAACGGTCCAAGGTCTTTTGCGGATGTTTCGGGATTTTGATATAGCCTGGCTCGCCGGACCTGCTCAGCCCGAAATCCCGAAACATCGGGGACCAGCCTATGCGGCGAATTTCCCCGTCCCCCGGGTTTGCAACCCGCGAGCACACCCCCTCGTTTTCATCGACGGTTGCGTGCCGAAGGGACATTTCCCCCAGGACTGGCGGGCAGCGGATAGCTATGGTTCACTGCCATACGCGAGGCTGTTTTACCCGCTTTAGTCGGGAACAAACCCCGCGGTTTCGTGCCGCTATCGAACCATCGAACCATCTGAACAACCGCCGCTATTCCTTCTTCCTCGCGGCCTCGGCGATCAGGCCGCGGCCGATCTCGTCGCGCTGGATCTGGTTGGTGCCTTCGTATATCTGGGTGATTTTGGCGTCGCGCATCATCTTCTCGACCGGGTATTCCTTCATATAACCGTATCCGCCGAAGACCTGCACCGCGTTGGTGGTCACTTCCATGGCCACATCGGATGCCCAGCACTTGCTCATAGCCGAGTAGGCCGTGACTTTCTCGTTGGGGTTGGAGTCTATCCAGCGGGCCACCGAGTAGACCAGGGCCCTTGCGGACTCCACTTTCATGGCCATGTCGGCGAGCATGAATCGCAGCCCTTGGAACGTCGAAATCGGCTGTTCGAACTGCTTGCGTTCGCGGGAGTAGTCGATGGCGAGTTCGAGCGCGCCGGCTGCGATCCCCAGAGCCTGCGCGGCGACTCCCGGCCTGGACTGGTCGAAGGTCTTCATCGCGGTGAAAAACCCCGTGCCGCGCCTGCCGAGCATGTTCTCCTTGGGCACGCGGCAGTCCTGGAACACCAACTCCCGTGTGGCCGAGGCCCTGATGCCCATTTTGTCTTCTTTCTTGCCGAAGCTCAACCCCTCGGTCCCCTTCTCCATGACGAAGCATGAAATCCCTCTCGGGCCGCGGTCGGCGTCGGTGACGGCGAAGACGCTGTAAATGTCTGCCTCGCCGCCGTTGGTGATCCACTGCTTTGTGCCGTTGATGATGTAGTAGTCGCCATCCTCGACCGCGCGGGTCTGAATTCCCGCCACGTTGGAGCCGGCGTTGGCCTCGGTAAGGCCGAATGCCGCAATCGTGCCATCGGCGATCCTCGGCAGCCATTGCTGCTTCTGTTCCTCGGATCCCGAGATCAGGATCGGGAATGTCCCCAGCCCGGTCGCCGCAAACGAGAGCGAAATGCCGCCGTCCACCTTGGAGAGTTCTTCGGTCACCACGCACATATTCATGATCGGGCTGTCGCCGGCCATCCCGCCGTATTTCTCGTCTATAAAAACGCGGAAAATATCGGCTTCGGCCATCGCTTCGACAATCGGCCACGGAAACTCGTTGGCCTCGTCGTAATGCGCGCTCACCGGCTTGATCTTCTTCTGGGCAAGGTCCCTGGCCACGTCCTTCATGAATACCTGTTCTTCAGTCAGAAAATAATCCATTAGTTGCTATTCCCCCACGAACTGGTCTAAACTGAGGAGTTAGCTATCTATGGTGGAACTTCCTTCTCCGGAGAACAGTCGTCAGTCGATAGTCGTCAGTCGGCAGTCGGCAGTCGGGACCGCACCGAGTAACGGGTAACGAGCCCTCCCGCGGGAGGCGTAATTGTCAATTGTCAATTATCAATTCGCTCCCTACGGATAGACCTGCCCGCCTTGTTCGTCGAAGAGGCTGATCGCCTCCAGCGGGCAGGCTTCGGCGGCTTGCAGGATCGTGTCGTCATCCGATCCTTCGCTATTGATGACGATAGCCTTGCCCTCGTTGTCGATTTCGAACACGTCCGGCGCCGCGCCCACGCACGCCCCGATGCCCTGGCACTTCACTCTATCCACGAAGATTCTGTAAGTCACGGTTTTACACCTCCGGGTTTTTGGAAATTGGAAATTCGAACTTGGGTATCCTTCATCAGTCGATACCCAAAATCCTACGCAGGCGGATCAAATCGCGAAATCGCGAAAGGGCGAAACCGCGAAATTGGAATAAATTCTTACCGGAAAGCGGGGTGCGTGCGCGACCGTAATCTGCTATAATGCAAAATATGGAAACGCAGGTGATTGATCGCAACATTCTAGTCGAGACAGCGTCAGCCGCGCACTTGCAGCGTGCTCCGAGGAACCAAACGATCTGTCTCGATGATAAGCAGACCGCCACATTGAGAAAGCGCCTGATAAGCGGGATGCCAGCTTCCGGTCTGGCAATACCGCCGACCGGAACTATACTCGGCGATTGCATCGCGTGGGCGGGGGTGCTCCCCGCGGCGTTTGTTGATCTAATGATTCTGGACCCGCCTTACAATCTGGACAAAGGGTTTAACGGACGTAAGTTCTCAAGAACGACCGTCGAGGATTATTCATCCTGGTTCGAGCATGTGATTCGAGTCTTGAAACCGTTGCTTAAGGCCAATGGATCGGTCTACGCGTGCTGCGATTGGATGACTTCGCAGTCGGTCTACCGGGTGCTGGCGAAGCATTTTCGCGTGCGGAATCGAATTACGTGGGAGCGCGAAAAGGGACGCGGGGCAAAGCGCAACTGGAAGAACACCAGTGAGGATGTGTGGTTCTGTACGGCATCTGATGACTACACTTTCAACTTAGACGCTGTTAAGTTGAGACGAAGAGTAATGGCTCCTTACACGGACGTCGACGGCAAACCGAAGGACTGGGTGCAAACCGAAGAGGGCAGCTTTCGCGACACCCATCCATCAAATCTCTGGGTGGACATAACCATTCCCTTTTGGTCGATGCCCGAGAATACGGACCACCCCGCGCAGAAGAGCGAAAAGCTGATTGCCAAGCTGATGCTCGCCAGTTCCAACCAGGGCGACTTCGTTTTTGATCCGTTCCTTGGAAGCGGCACAACTTCCGTCGTTGCCAAGAAGCTGGGGCGCCGTTTTCTTGGAGTCGAGGTCGATGAGCAGTACTGCCTGTGGGCGAGAGTACAGGCTTGAACTGGCTGAGCGGGATCCTGGCATTCAGGGATACCGAGACGGAGTGTTTTGGGAGCGGAACAGCGGCTCTGCTGTCAAAAGGCGGTCTGAACAGGGACAACGTTCACTGATAGAATTCTAAGGAGGGTGGATTGGTTAGCATTCTGTTCGGTACAGGACAGGTACCGGGAGGCGGAGGATCAGATGCGGTCTTTTCTGAATGAGCAGGACGACTTTCTGTCGGAAAGCACCGCAAAAAGCACGCGGGCGGTCGGAGACGCTATACAAGATATCTTAGCGGAACACTGCGAGCGTATCTTGGGCGCGGATGTATGCGCAACTTACTCAGCCTCATTTGCCAGACGTTCCATGGCGGATTTGGCATTCGAAGACCCCAACGGCTGTTACTACATAGTTGATGTGAAGACGCACCGCGAGAGCACCAGGTTCAATATGCCCAACCTCACGTCGGTGGAACGCTTGGCGCGGGTTCCTTTTCTTCTTCGGATGGCGTGGGGCTGGGCGCTGGGGCGGCGAACTCCTTCGCGGTCTGGGCGAGGCTGCGCAGCCGCTTATCGACCGCGTAGTGCACCGTGCCCTCGGGATAAGTCCCGTCCGGCTGCTCTTCTCCCGCGGGAATCCCCGTCAATATCTCGATGCCCTCGTCGACTGTCTCCACGGCCCAGACGTTGAACTTCCCTTCGCGAACGGCATCGATCACCTCGCGTTTGAGCATCAGGTGCCGGACGTTGGTCTTGGGGATAATTATCCCCTGGCTGCCCGTGATGCCCTTGGCCCTGCAGACCTCGAAGAAGCCTTCTATCTTGCGGTTTACGCCCCCGATCGGCTGGATTTGCCCCCGCTGGTTGATTGACCCGGTCACAGCCAGGTCCTGCCTGACAGGGATATTCGAAAGCGCGGACAGAAGGACATAAAGCTCCGTGCTCGATGCCGAATCGCCCTCGACTTCCTCGTAGAGCTGCTCGAAAGCGATTGTAGCGGTCGCGGCTATCGGTTTGTCGGAAGCGTATTTGCCTTCCAGATAACCGGTGAGGATCATCACGCCCTTGCTGTGGATCGGTCCGCCCATTGCGGCCTCGCGCTGAATGTCGACGATTTTCCCCCTGCCGGCGGCCACTCGCGCCGTGACTCGCGAAGGCCTTCCGAAGCTGTAATCGCCGAGGTTGTAAATCGAGAGGGCGTTCGCCTGCCCCACGACCGCGCCTTCGGTGTCGATCATAATGGTGCCTTCCTCGATCAAAGCCTGCACCTTGTCCTCGATCATTCGCGAGCGATACTCTTTTTGCTCCAAAGCCTGGCGCACGTGCTCGCCCATCACAAGATCGCTGGTCGCGCGGTCCGCCCAGTAGGCCGACTCGCTTACGATATCCGAAATTTCGATGAACCGCGTCGAAAGCCGCTCCTTGTCCTCGATCAGGCGGGAACCGTAGTCCACCACCTCGGCGACGGCGCTCTTGTGAAACGGCTTGAGATCGAGCTTCTTGCACCTTTCGGCGATAAACGCGGCATACTGGCCGATGTGCCTATCGTTTCTGGCCATCTCGATGTCGAAGTCCGCCTTTACCTTGAACAGTTTGCGGAACTCCTCGTCCAGCGCGTAGAGCAGGTAATAGATTTGCGCGCTGCCCACCAGTATCACCTTCACATCCAGCGGAATCGGCTGGGGCTTGATGGCGGAGACCGGAATCATGCCGTACTGCTCGGCCAGCGTCTCGGGAGCGGCTTCTTTCGCGCGCAGGATTCGCTTGAGCGCATCCCACGAGAACGGGTTGATGAGCACATCCAGCGCCTGAAGAACGAGGTAACCGCCGTTTGCCCGGTGGATGGCGCCGGCCCGGACCATATTGTGATCGGTCGTCATAAAGCCGAACCGCGCCTTGAACTCGATCTTGCCTATCAGGTTGTTGTAAGTGGGGTTGTTCTCGCGGACCACCGGCGCGCCCTCGTGATCGCGCTGGGTCACGAACACATTCACTTTGTACCGATCGAACGCCGACTCCGCCAGTTCCTCGAACGCCGCCGGGCATGGCCTGCTGCCTTTTTTCGGGCGATCTGAAGTCATCCAGGTGCTCGACCACATCGTTTTCGACCTCGTCGAGATACGCCAGTATCTCTTTGCAGTCGCCGAACCCGTCGCACGTCTCGTATTTGACGCGCAGGTCCTGGAGAAGGTGGCCGACGGCGAACAGCGCAACCTGCTTGTCGAGTTCGCGCAGCTTCTCCTGGGTATCCTTTTCGAGGCTGGCGGGTCCTGGCGACGAATCCATTGATGTTTTCCTGGAGAGCCGCGCCTCGCTTCTTGATCTCCTGTTTCTGCTCGTCCGGAAGCGGATCGAAGTCCTCCCTGGTGTAGGACTTGCCGTCAGATGTGAGTGGGACGGACGCGATACCCACCGGGGTGGCCTCGATCGAGAACCCCAGCGAGGTCGCGTTTTGCTGGAGATCAGTGAACATTGCCTCTCTTCTATGCTGGGCCATCTCCAGAAGATCGGCTTTCTTCTTTTCGTAGTTTTCGCTCTCGAATGCGCGCGGTATTTCTACGCGTGCTACCTTCAAGAACTCGGCCATATCCCCAGCGAGTTCCGGACCTCTTCCCGCGCCCAGCCGGATGGCCTTGGGGCGGTAAGGGTCCTGAAAGTTGTTGACGTAGCACCAGTCGGAGGGCTGGGTTTCATTCTTGGCCTTTGAGCCGACGATGGCCTTGACGCTGGAATTCCTGCCGGTACCCGGGCGGCCCGCCACGTATAAGTTGAAACCTTCGGTCCTGATGCCGAGGCCGAAATCTATGGAACTGGTCGCGCGTTCCTGGCCGACCGTGCTCTGGGCCGCGGCGACATCGGCGGTCGTTTCAAAGCCGAGGCTTTGCGGATCGCACGGATGAGTAAGGTCTTCAGGTGATAGTTTGTTTTTGTCGCACATGGCTGGGCCTCCCTCGGGAATAGCTGAGGGCAGAGAGCGAAAGAGCCCGGAACCCTCGTCCTTAACTGACGTGCCATCAATATCTGATTACTAGTTACCCAGCCGGGGTAGGGAATCACGCGGAGGAGTTTTGGAAAGTCGGGGGCGACGGAGAGGCGGTTGGTTTGAGAGAGTTCAGGCAGCCACCGCACCGTCCGCGGGGCCGTCCTTAAAACACTGATCGGTCTGATACTTCGCGGGCGTATGCCCCGAAGCGCCGTATGAGGAGGTGACGCCTCGGCCGGGTCTGCGCCTTTGTGGCCGGCAGGAGTTGCTCTGGGATGCCTTCCGGATGTGTCATTTTTGGTCTCCTTTTGGGAGTTTGTTTCGTAATTTGCCGGTATTTCTACTGGCTGGTAATTCTACTGGCCTACCATTGTGTGGCAGGGCGCTGCTTTGCAGCGAATTTTGAATTCCAAATTTTGAATTGAAGGCGCCTATGCGGCGGGAACGACAAATCGAGTGTTTGCTTCAACCCGGCGCCTTCCAGTTCCCGCTGCACGCATAGCACTCACGCTGGGCGGGCTCAGACCATGTCCTCTCTCGCGGCGGAATGTGCCCACGCGTGCAGCGGGAACTCGAAGGACTCCATTCCAAGACTGCCTCGACTTGTCGTTCCCGCCGCATAGTGGTGGCTGCCATTCTCACGAAGAGTGAGATGTTGCTGCCGGAGGTTACTGACTCATAATTTAGAAATTCGGGGCTGTCGTTCCCGCCGTATGGTGGGCTGGGCCTTCGAATCACTTCGCAGCATTTATCGATCACTTGCCGAAAGCTATCGGAAAGGTCGTTCCAGTCGACAACGTCGACGCGAAACGGCAGATCGGATTCCTCGAATGCTTCGACCAGGCGGTTGAGCCGTTCCTGAGGAACCGCATTTTGTCCTTTTACGGCGAGGTCGAGGTCGGAGTAGCTCTTGGCGGAGCGGGTGACGCGAGAGCCGAATGCTCGGACTTCGCACTCGGGGACGTGCTCGTCGAGTATCTGTCTGACGACATCGAGTTGACGCGGGGTCAGGTCAATCATTGCGCATCTCGATTGCCTCTAATAGCCGCTGGGCGTCCCGGGCGAATCTGTTAGCGATGTCGAAGACTTTTGGGCCTTGACTTCGTCGTAAGTGTGCGAGGTCTCGTTGCGGGCGTGGTGATAGTCCATCCACAGGTTCACATCGTCTATGAGTCTGCTTTCCGCGGCAAGTCTGAACAGCTCGCGCCGCGATACGCCATCCACATAAGACGAACCCAAGTTCTCCTCAAGCATGCGCTTTATGAACTTCCAGCACAGCTCGTAGGTAAACTCGAAGTTCTGGATAGCTCCCGACCGCAGTCCCATGCGCGTGACATCGTCCAGAGACGACATCAGGGCGTCATCGTTGGCTCGTTCGAGAACCGCCTCAAGCGATGCGATGGCTTTTCTCATCGATGTTAGATCAAGGGACACGTGTACTCCTCACGGCGAATTTTGAATTTTGAACTCTAGAATTGGCTCGCTAGAACTCCCGATCGATCATATGGTGCGCCCAGGACGCGAGCAGATGCTTATCCTCGGAATCGGGCAGCAAATCGAGTTCCGGCAGTGCTCTGTTCACGTGGTTCAGGGCAAGGTCGGCGGTCTTTCGCACGGCCCCGAGCGACACCAGCAGGCCGGTGGCCTCGCGAACGTCCGTATCGGACGCATCGCGGTCGCCGAGCACCGAGAGCAGGAATTCGCGCTGGGCCTGGCTGACTGACTTCATGGCGTAATAGACGATAGTGGTCTTCTTGCCTTCGCGCACGTCGGAGCCGATCGGCTTGCCGAAGCTGTTTCTCCTTGCCCATCAGGCCCAGGATATCGTCCTGAAGCTGAAAAGCGGTCCCGCAACTGCTGGCAAAGCGAGAGAGAGCCGCCACGTAGGGGTGGTTCTCATCCGAGTCGTTGAGGCCCAGCATAGCGCCCGCGCGCGCGGCGAACTCGTACAGCACGCCGGTCTTCATCCAAAGCATGCAAAGAATGTCTTCGCTGGTGAGTTCCTCGATTGGAGTGTGCGCGTACCTGCACATCGAGTGTCTCGCCCTCGATGAGTGTGTTGACGACGTGGCTTTCGAGGTAGTAAATGATGTCCAGGACTACCCTCGCGTCGATTTGCTATTCATGGCGCATTCGCAGAACAGGCTGATGGTCCAGCCGTGCTGCGAGTCACCGGTGAGCACCGCGAGGTCCCGCCCGTATTCCACGCTCTTCGAGCCGGCGTAGCCCAGCTTAAGGGCGGCGAGCTCTCCGAGCTTGTGGACGGTGGGCCCGCCCCGGCGCAGGTCGTCCTGGTCTATGAGATCGTCGTGGACCAGCGTCCACGTGTGGAACATCTCGACGCCGCAGGCGGCGGGTAGGGCGGTGGTCTCGTCCCCGCCGACCGCCCCGCAGGCCCACATCAGCACCGCGGGACGCAGTCTCTTGCCCGATCTGGACACGTAGGCGAAAACCGCATCCTGCAAATCCCGCGGCTTGAACCATTCGCGGAATCTCTCCTGGCGGAAGTACTCGTTGACCCTTTGTTCGCGCTCGCGAAGGGCGTCCGATAAAGCAGCAAGCATAACGCCTCCAGGGAAGGTAGGGTGTTGGGCGTTGGGTGATAGGTGATGGAGGGGAGTCCCTTCCCAAACCCTGGCACCCAATACCCGAAAGACCGCAGGGCCTCACGCTGAAAATCATACTCACGCGGGGAGGAGATGTCAAGGCCGCCGGACCGGGGTAAGTGCTCAGCCTTCATCATTACAACCCACGCGTGCAGCGGGAACTCGAAGGGCTCTGTTCCGAGGGTCATCTCGGCTTGTCGTTCCCGCCGCATATGGGTGGGGGCATCCCACCATTATCAATTGTCAATTATCAACTTCTCTTGGCTTGTCGTTCGCCGCATAGGAGCTAGGCATCCCACCATTATCAATTGTCAACTGTCAATTATCAATTTCCCACAACCGTTAACCCTACGAATGTTTGAAATCCGAACGGTTGAGGTAACATTAAAGGCGCAAAGTGCAAGATGACCACGATGATTTCCTCGACGAGGCCGCGCAAAGTTTACCAGGTTTCGGCAAGACGGGTGGCGAAAAGGTGAATTGGCATTGTTCTTGCTGTAGATTTGAGTGATAACCACATTTCATGGATTATAAAGAGGATGTTTTAGGGCCGGTGTCGTAGTATGTCCATGGGGCTGTGTGCCCCGCTCGTGAGGCGAGGGTAGGAATTGGGAGGTGGACTTGCATAGAGCGTTCGAGCAAGGGCCGGTTTGGATATGCAGGCGCGATGGGAACTATCTAGCGTGCATTATCCAATACCCGGGCTGCGTTCGATCCGCGGTTTTGTAAGAACAGAAGCCGGAAACGCGTTGGATAGCAATCAGGGTTGCGCGGGCAGGTCGAGTCTTCTCTGGGAGATGGGTGCTTTGATCCGGGAGATGAACGCTTCTTGTGAGTCCGTGTGGCATCTGAGGAAGACCAGTCGATGTAGTTTTCGTCGTCGGCCAATAATGCGGCCGGGCAAAGGGCTATTACACCGACCGGAACCCCCGAAAACCCCTACTTACCGGTGGAGTTCTTCTACGAACAACGATCCACAAGCAAAGCTTCTCTCCCATTTTGCCGAGAAGAAAGTGTCACCGCGTGTGTCGGAAGCCCGTCGGCGCGTGTGGCGCGGGAGTTTCGGCGTGGTTCGCCGATCGTCCGGGTCCTTGAGTGAAGTAATGGCAGTACTTTAGAGGTATACGGCCGCGGTTATGCGGTCGGATTGCGGGCAGGCAGCGATCGATCGAAGCCAAACGCACCGTAGAGTGCGTTGGCGCATAGTGGCATGACGAGGAATATATCGTTTTACGCCGTTAGGTAGTCGGAGGAAGGAGGCTTGTCATGACGAGCGACATGCTGGAATTGACAGAGCCGGACGCAGAAGAAACGCTGCCTGAAGCACCGGAAGTTGGCGATTCGATGGACATGTATCTCACTCGAATCGGCAAATGGCCGCTCTTAGGGGTCGAGGAAGAACGCGAGATCGCGCGAAGAGCCAAGACCGGTGACGATTCGGCCAAGCGCAAGCTCGTGGAATCGAACCTGAAACTTGTGGTGAGCGTGGCAAAGGTATACTCGCGCTCGGGTGTTCCGCTGCCGGACCTGATTCAGGAGGGTAACATCGGTCTTATAAGGGCCGTGGATGCCTATGATCCTGACAAGGGGTTTCGGTTCAGCACGTACGCTGTTGCATGGATTCGACAGGCAATTACCCGGGCGATCGAGCGGCAAGGCCGGGCGATCCGGGTGCCCAGTTACGTAATTCAGGCGATACGTAAACTCAACAAGGCGGGTTCCAGCTTTCTGAGTTTGAACGGACGAGATCCTACCGTGGAGGAACTATGCGATTTGACGCGACTGCCGCGAGACAAGGTAGTACGTCTGCTCGAGGCTTCCGAAGCGCTGGTCTCACTGGATGAGGGGGTCGGCGATGACGGCGCCACCTCACTCCTGGAGCGACTCACCTTTATGGGTGCGCCCAATCCCGAGGATGATGCCCTCCAAAGGGAAGGTCTGGAGGTGCTCGATCAATTGATGTCGTGGCTGAGTCCTCAGGAGCGGATGATTGTAGAGAAACGCTTCGGACTCTCTGACGGTTCGACAGCGACCCTCCAGGAGATAGGTCAGCAGCTTAACATTACCAGGGAGCGGGTTCGGCAATTGGAGTCCCGAGCCTTAAAGAAGCTGCGAATGGCGGTTACGAGGAACTGGCTGGAAACCTACTTCGAGACGTGAAAAAGCAAGCTGCGAAAACCCCGAAATTCTCGGGGTTTCGCAGTTTACTTGAGATCAGTTTGGAGGGGGGCGTGGGAAGTATGGACGGTGCCCATAAGGCGCAGTTGACTCAAGCGGACGTAGAGATCCTGTCTGCGCTCACTGATATGGAGCAGCAGATCCTCAAGCTCATTTTCGATGGCGTAAATTCCACCGAAGTCGCCCAGGTTATGCAGGTCAGTAAGAGAACGGTGGATTTTCATCTGGCAGAGCCTACGTAAAACTGGGCGTTTCAAACCGGTTTCAGGCGTTCAAGCGAGCCGTGGAACTTGGTATAATTAACGATCGGTAGCTAGGCGCCTCTATCAAGGCTGCTTGCGCTTCTCTAATCACTTGAGCCAGGTCAGGTCTCGATATTCTGTCGGTTATCACGGCGGATATTTCATCAAACCCGCACAGCCGCACAAGAGAGTTCTTGCCGAACTTCGATGAGTCTGCAAGCAGGAATGTCTCCCTTGACTGCCGGATCATTGCCCTCTCAAGCTCGACCACAAGGATATTGGAGTTATATGTGCCGGTCGAGTTGACTCCCGCCGCGCTTATGAATGCCTTGTCTGCGTTTACTTTCTCGATGCTTTCCACGGCAAGAGGCCCCAAGAGCAGCCTGGACTTTGCATAGTAATATCCCCCGGTGAGTATGACATCGATATCTTTGCGGTCCTCGACTAAAGACAGCAGCGATATGGAGTTCGTGATGATCTGAATCTTCTTGTCCCTGAGATGAGGGATCATGTAGGATGTGGTCGATCCGCCGTCCATGATGATTGTTTCGCCGTCAGCCACCATTTCCGCCGCTGCTTCGCCGATGGCGGCCTTCTCGGCATCGTGAAACGACATGCGGTCATCGATGCTGTAGGCATCCGGCTCGGATGCCGGCATCGCTCCACCGTGCACTTTGACCAGCACCCCCGAGCGCGCAAGCCAACTGACATCCCTTCGTGCTGTCTGGATATTGACGCCGAACGTGTCCACTATCTCTCGAAGAGAGACGTACCTGCCGGTTCGGACGGCTTTAGCTATGTAATCCAACCTTTGCTGCTGCATCTCTTACCGCCAGAAAGGCATACGAGCCACAATGTAGTCTACAACAACATTATACAACATTTTGCGTGCGATGGGACCGGCTTGGGCGGGTCCCGAGTTTGGACTTTAGACTTTGGACTTTCGACTTCCCTTGTAACAGCTCACGAATCGTGATTACATGCCACCGCATATGTCATTCCGAGCAAGTGACGGCGACGCTGTCGCCGTTACATTGGAAAGAAACCGACGCCCCCGATGTTTCGGGATTTCGGGTGATCAGGTCCGACGAGCCGGGCTAGGCCAAAATCCCGAAACATCTGCAAGAAACCGACCCCCGGTGTTTCGGGAATCTTGTTCCCGAAACTGGGGAGTTTCTTAGGAGCAAGTGACCTCGGCGTTGCCGCGGTTACATTAGAAAGAAACCAGCCCCGTTGTTTCGGGACACCCTTGTCCCGAAACCAGCAGTTTCTTAGGAGGAACGAAGAATCTGCTTTTAGCTCCCGCATGGATCTATGCCGTAATGTAAAAGCAGGTCCTTCGACTTCGCTCCTAAGAAACTCCCCAGTTTCGGGAACAAGATTCCCGAAACACCGGGGGTGGGTTTCTTTCCAATGTAACGGCGACAGCGTCGCCGTCACTTGCTCAGGATGACGTAATCGTTGTGCTAGTGCCCTCTGCATTAAGCAGCTTCCGCGCTCTTCCGAAGAGAGTTTCTTAGGAGCGGGTAGCGAGGAATCTCAACGCTGCGCTTGGATTCTTGTTCCGGTGCGTGAGACTCATCCGAGCTTTGAGATTCCTCACATTCGTTCGGAATGACAGCCATGCGATTGGTATCATGATTCCTCGTCAGAAACCAAGGGTGAGAGAGTTCTGTCTTGCGGGAATTCGGAACCCGCCAGCCCTGAGTGCCGAGCGCAGGCGAGGTGTATCGAAGGGCGGCCTCCTGCCACCATGCTTCGATACGGCCCACAGACCGGGCCTACTCAGCATTGGCGGTACTTTTCGTCCCGTCAGAAATCAACGGTTTCTATCTCGCACTGGCCCGCCCCCGAGGGACGGGCACACAGGCTGAGCACTTACCTTCCCTTCTTGACAATCCCCCTGTCGCGATATATATTACTCATGTAGTATTGTGTACATGACAGGATGGGTTTCTTAGATGTTTCAGCTTGGAGTCAATACGGGGTTTGCCATAAACAGATATCCCGAGCCCGATGTCTGGACAAGTATCGTCGCCGATGATTTCGGAGTCGATGTGGTCCAGTTCACTGCAACTTTACTCGATCCCAGATGGCCGGAAGAGTATGTGATGAGGCAGAGCGAACTTATCAGGACATTGTGCGACCAAAAGGGTATCCACATCCAAACCACGTTCACGGATGCGTTCACTCGCCTCAATCACCTGACATCTCCCGACCGTGAGATGCGGCGGATGTGGATCGAGTGGTTCAAAAGGCTCGTGGATATGTCTGAGATTATGGGAGCCGAGGGGATCGGAAGCCACTTCGGAAGCCTATCGTTTCGTGACAATGACGATCCGGCAAGACGCGCGAGCATGCTTCGAGAGGGATGCCGCAATTGGGCCGAAGTCGCCGATTATGCCGCGCAAAAGGGGATGCGCTATGTTTTCTTCGAGCCGATGTCTATCCCTCGCGAGTTCGCGGGCACCCTCGACGAAACACAAGTAATCCTTGATCTGGCCAATCAGCATACCAAAATCCCCACGGTGCTTTGCCTGGATGTCGACCACGGCGATCTCGGGTCTCCCGACCCCGATGATACGAACCCTTACAAATGGCTGGAGGTGTTCGCGCGTCAGTCACCGGTCATACACCTGAAGCAGTCCCGCTTGGATATGAGCGGCCATCATCCCTTTACCGCCGAACATAACGCCCACGGTAGAATCCAACCGGATAGGGTCCTCCGGACCCTGCTCGACGCCCGGCAGCACGGATAACACGCTGATCCTCGAGTTTGCCCACAGAGAGCGGTGGCCGTCGGACTATACGGTCATCCAGGATTTTCAGGAATCGATCAGGTACTGGCGAGAAGCGATGTCGAGATTCAGATCCGGACTGGCGATGATGCGATGAAAGCTGCCGTGCTGCATCCGATCGGCGATCTGAAGATTGATCAGGTCGCAAAACCGGAGCTTGAAGAAAACGAGAAGGCATGTATTGTCAGGATCAAACATGCTGGTGTGTGCGGGTCTGATGTAGCGAGGGTCTTCAGAGACGGCACTTACTCGATGCCTCTGGTGCCAGGGCACGAGTTTGCAGGCATAGTTGAAAAGACGGGAGCCGGTTCGGGCGTAGAAGTCGGACAGGGCGTTGCGGTCTACCCCCTGCTTCCGTGCTTCGATTGTCCGTCCTGCAAAAATGCGCGGTATCCGCAATGCGAGAGATACGATTACTTCGGCTCCAGATGCAACGGCGGCTTCAGCGAATATCTAAAGGTCCCATACTTCAACCTGGTTTGCGTGCCTGACAGCGTTCCTCTTGAGTTGGCTGCATTGTGCGAGCCTGCTTCAGTGGCCCAGCACGCCGTGCGGACCGCCGGAATAAGCCGGGGAGACAGCGTGCTGATTTTCGGAGCAGGAGCGATTGGCCTTATTCCCGGCCATGGGCGTGTATTATGGGCGCATCCGCCGTGACCCTTGTGGATATATCCGAAGGTAGAATCCGGGCCGGTCGAAGCATTTGCCCTGATTTTGAGTTCATCGACACTCCGCGGATTCGCTTGAGAAACGCATCGGAAATAGAAAGTTTTCGCTGACGATCGAAGGCACGGGGTCGCCGTCCCGCTACAGCCTGGCTATCGAGTATGCGGACAATAACGGTCGGGTCCTTTTTCTTGGAAATCCCGCCGGCGATGTGGTCTTGAAGCGCGCGGTTGTCTCCAAGATCCTGCGAAAGCAGCTCTCGATTCACGGCACGTGGAACTCGACCGTCGGCGGACCCGTCAACGAGTGGCAAGTAACCCTCGATGCGATTGCGTCGGGAGACTTGAAGCTCAATGGGCTAATTACCCATCGGTTCGCGTTGGATGAGGTGGGCACGGCGCTCGAGATGATGAGGGACAACAAAGAGTTTTTCAACAGGGTGATGATCGAGTGCTAACCGGCATTATTCGCGAACTGAGGCATGTCGTTCCGAGCACCCGACCGTGCGACAGGCACACGGTAGTTTCTAAAGAAACCCACCGGGCAGGCTATGCTTCGCGGGCGACTGCCCCGAAGCCGCCGGGATGGGAGGTTTCTTAGGAGCGGTTAGCGAGGAATCTCAACGCTGCGCTTGCCTTCTTGTTCCGGTGCGTGAGACTCATCCGAGCTTCGAGATTCCTCACATCCGTTCGGAATGACAGCCATGCGCCAGGTACGCCACCCAGCGGAAGGGGCCGCCCGTGCGCGAGAGGTCCCGACTGACGACTGACGACTGTTTTCGAGGAGGAAAATGTGAAAGCGGCGGTTTTAGAGGCCCTGAATCAAATAACCGTAAAGGAAGTGCCGACTCCAAAGGTGGGTAAGGGCGAGATTCTGCTTCGAGTGCGCTCCTGTGCGGTTTGCGGCTCGGATGTCAGGATATTTCACCACGGCAACCCCAGGGTGACCCCTCCGGCGATTATCGGCCATGAGGCATCGGGAGATGTTGTTGAGGCAGGCCCGAGGGTCGAAGGCTTTCGTGCCGGCGACAGGGTAGCGATCGGGGCGGATGTTCCGTGCGGCAAGTGCGCCATTTGCCAGGAGGGCCTCGGCAACAATTGCTCCGTCAATTATGCCATCGGCTACCAGTTCCCCGGCGGATTCGCCGAATATATACTTTTGAACGAGACCACGGTTTCATTCGGGCCGGTGCACAAGATCCCCGATGGCGTCTCTTATGACGCCGCCGCGCTCGCCGAGCCTTTAGCCTGCGCGATAAACGGCTTCGAGGTGGGACGCGTGCTGCCGGGCTGCTCGATGCTCATTATCGGGGCGGGTCCCATCGGCTGCATGATGATAGAGCTTGCAAGACATTGGGGAGTCACCAACGTTATAATGGCCCAAAGGGGCAAGACCCGCCTAGAGATCGCGAAGACATTCGGCGCGGATGCATACATTTGCACCGAGGACGAAGACCTCGTCCAGCGCGCGCGCGCGCTGACCCAGGGCAAAGGCCCGGACTGCGCAATCACGACGTGCGGCTCGGTTGAAGCGCACGAGCAGGCAATTGAAGCGGTGGCGCAAAGAGGCTGCGTTAACCTCTTCGGCGGGCTTGCGAAGGGCAGCCGAAACCTGAGCATCCCGAGCAACACGATCCACTACAAGGAGTGCATCGTAACGGGAAGCCACGGTTCCACTCCCAGGCACCACAAGATGGCGCTGGACTTCATCGCGAAGGGCTATGTGAACGCCGAAGAGTATATATCGCACAGATTCGGGCTTGAAAGAATCGTCGAGGCAATATCATCGAATGAAAACAGAGCAGGTCTGAAAGTGGTGGTGAACCCATGATCCAAGTAAAAATCGCGGCGTCCCTGATGTGTGATTCATTCAGACATTTGGAGCAGAGCCTGCGCGAGATGCGGGAGGCGGGTGTCGATCTGATTCACGTGGACATAATGGATGGCAGTTTTGTCCCTAATTTTACGCTTGGTCCCGATGTCGTGAGGGCGGTAAAGGACATGAGCAGCCTGCCGATAGATGTGCACCTTATGGCGGTAAACCCCGAGCGGCACCTGGACACTTTCTTGAAGCATTTGGTCCCCGGAAGAGATTACTTCTCCATCCACCAGGAGGCATGCGTTCCTCTCACCCGCTCGGTCCTGGAAATCAGGGAATCGGGAGTCAAGGCCGGAGTGGCTTTGAACCCGTCTACTCCGGTAAGCACGCTGGAACACATACTTCCGATCGTGGACTTTGTGTGCTTGATGACGGTTGAACCAGGCTTTGCGGGTCAGACTTTGGTGCCGTATGCGTTTGAAAAAATAGAGGCTATGAAGTCGCTTGCGGCAAGCTGCAACCCGCTGGTGGAAATAGAAGCCGATGGCAATGTGAGCTTCGAGCATGCGCCGAAGATGGTGGAGCGCGGAGTGAATATGCTCGTGGGAGGGTCTTCAAGCGTGTTCAGGAGAGGTGGGACTCTTCAGGAAAACTGCTCTCGCCTGAGGGGATTGCTCGAGGATAGCTGAGAGCAGAGAGCGGAGAGCCCGGAACCTCCAACCACTATGCAGCGGGAACTCGAAGGCGCCGGGTTGGAGCGGACGCTCTATTTATCGTTCCCGCCGCATAGTGGGCTGGCCTATCCCCCTCCGACTTAGGTTTCCATGGAGGAAGTCCCGCCTCGCCCCTGGAATATAATGGAGGCGATCGGTGGCGGAGCATGTTTCCATCGGAGACTTTCGCGTTTTCGCCGTTTCGCTTTCCACTTTCAGAGGCGTCAAAATGATTCTACGAAACCCAACCCAACTTGAAGTCGAACGAGCCGGAGATGTGGCGTGGATAGCGTTCGGCAATAACACTCAGGAGCACTGGCGAGAATCCTTCACCAAGACCGTCGAGATGTTTGGCCCGCGGTTCATAGTGGTCGTCGAAATGGATGGGGGGATAGTGTCGGCGCTGCTGTGCCACCCCGCGCCTGTGTATTTCGGAGAGCAGAGCGTCTCGCACTCGTCCGTGGGAGCAGTGGCTACACTCCCGGAGTATCGAAAGCGGGGCTGCGCCGCCGCGATGATGACGAGATGCGTCGAGATCCTCTCTTCCGAGAACATCTGCCTTTCGTCGCTCTGGCCGTTTTCATTTCCTTACTACCGCAAGTTCGGCTGGGAGGTCGGCGCGGAACGCCGGATATATTCCGCTAAAGGCGGCTTCTTCAGCGCGACGGGCGAGCCGAATACCGTGCGGGAGGCCGCCCTCGACGATTTCGACGCCGTCGCGGTGATTTACGATAGGTTCAAGCTGAGGTACAATTGTCTTAGCCGGCGCTCTCGACAGTGGTGGGAAAGGGTGTGCTGGATCGATGACTACCTCAAGCCGGAGTCCGGGCACGGCGCCGCGGTGCACGCCGGCGAGAGGGGCACGGATGGCTACGTGCTCTACACCCTCGCCTCCCTGGAGGACGCCTGCGCCGTGCAGATCAGGGAACTTGTGTTCGACCAGCTTCAAACCCGGCGGGACTTGCTGGCTTATCTTGGGCGCAAGTTTCCGGATTCCGAGTTGGAGTTCGACACGCCCGTCAACGATCTTTTTCTCCACGAGATTCCCGATCCGAGGGCGGTCCACGTTGCGGTGACCCCGTCGTTCAGCTTCCGGGTTGTCGATCCGAAGGGCGCGATTCTCGCGCTCAAGGCAGATGAGTCGGTATCCGGCAGGATGTCTTTCAAGATCAGCGACCCGGTTTTCGAGGCGGGGCATACATTCGGTATCGAAGTAGAGAATGGATGCATCCGTGAGTGCAAGCCGAGTTCTTCGAATGTGTGTGAGATGGATGTCCGGACCTTTGCCAAGTTGTACTCGGGCTACCTCGCCCCCGGAGACGCGCGGCTGCTCGAGGCGTGTAAAATGTCCGATAAGGGGGCCGGTGGTACCGGCGCTCGCCCGCGAAATATTCTCACCTCGCGCGCCGTACAGGTCGTGGCTGGAGCCGGGATAGGGCGGCAATTGCATGTTTCGGGATTTCCGTTCCGCCTGCGCTTCACTCAAATCCCGAAACAGCGGGGGCTGGTTTCTTTCTAATGTGACTGCGACAGCGTTGCCGTCAATTGCTGCTAAGAAACTCTCCTCGCAGGAGGGTGCAAGCCGCCCCGCCTTCCGTATTCGACACCTGAGTCGGCGCTCGGGTCGCTCCCCAGCGTTGCCCTACCCTCCGCTCAGGCGAGTTCATTATAGCATGCTCACGCGTTTGGACTTCCGTTTCGACGAGAACGCGATAAACCCAAAGCTGGCCGCAACGTAACCTTGCTTGGAAGGGGACTGGCACCGGCCTTTCGGCCTACGATGACTCCACGGTCTTGGGCAGCAACAACCTTTGGGACGTTATCAAAATTTAGAATTATTCAGAAATTTACCGTCCCCCTTCGAGTCACCATTCATCTGCTTCTGGGTACGCTTCGTCACGTCAGCCCCATTTAATCCCCATTGCCGGAGTAGAATGCAAAGTGGAGTGCGGATCGAATCCGGGGAAGCCGGCGGCGCCGGCCCTATGCCTTCCTCCGACGGCTTTCGCCTTGGACTCCACCGAGGCGCACTGGCAAAGCCTGGACCCGGACCGGCGTTCGAACCCCCGGCATCCCCCGGATTCGACACGCACTTTTGGAACCCAAGCTCACGACTCGCCACGAGGATTTTCCTAATCGCAACCGCTGAACCCCTCGCCCCAGGGACCGCAAGTCATGTCAATTGCGAACGAACGTGAGGAATCTCCACCTATCGATTGAATCTCACATGTCGAAGGATGATCCCTGGGCCGCGAGCGGCCCGGCATACACACGACCCACTTGGCGCCAACCGGCGGAAGGAAAACCGCCGAGCTTGTAGAAATGATAGTTAGTGCATTAGCGGATTGGGCTTCCCGACTTTTGACATTCGACTTTCCTGAGGATACTCCTTGCGCGGTCACAGAACAATTGTCTACGCAACGCTTGTTGCAGGAGCGGTGGTTATGGCGTGCATTGCCGCGGCCGGCGCGCGAAAGCCGGCGGAGAATGCGAACCCTCACGCCGCCGGTTCGGTTCGCGTGCCACGGGGGACAAGTGAAGTGGCCTACTGCAAGGGCTGCCACCCCAGCGGCTGCAGCGCGCCGCACCCCGAACTGGTCAAGATGGACTGGGCCGGACGGGGCAAGGTCGTGCTCGATGACCGCGGCGAGATAACCTGCGGGTCCTGTCACACACCCGGCTTCAAGAGCCGCTCCGAGGCTTTTTTGGCCAGGGATCAGAAAGGTTTGTGTTGCAACTGCCACTACGGAAGCCACGCCATTTCCGATGCTCACAAGTCCAACCGCCCCTGCGCGTCGTGCCATGCAGACATTAAATTGCCGGGATCGAATGTCGGGCCATCACAGTCACACGTCATGAAGACCGACATCGACACCGAATGCCTTCGGTGTCATTACGACGGTCCCATCACTCACCCTATCGGGCTGCCGAATAAGTTCAAGAAGGCGTCCGACCTGCCGCTATCCGCGGATGGCAAGATCACCTGCATTACCTGTCACGTCGGGCACGACCAGCAGGACCGCTTCGGCAACCTGCTGCGCAAGAGTAACCGGCACGGCGGCTTGTGCCTTAGCTGCCACGATGATTTGTGAGGCAGGAGTTAGTATCTTACAACTGAAATCCTATACAAGTTGTATCTGAATTTTGATATGTCACCTCGGATTTCAGTTGTAAGATACGTAAGAAGAAACCACCGACCTTCCGAATTACGAAAAGGCCGTATTGATTTTCCGGCGATCGCCTTCTTGGTTGCGGCTGCGCCGCTTTAGGAGTTAGTATCTTACAACTGAAATCCTATACAAGCTGTACTGAACTTTGATACGTGACCTCGGATTTCAGTTGTAAAATACTGAAAAGAAACAACCGACCTTCCGAATCACGAAAAGGCCGTATTGATTTTCCGGCGATGGCCTTCTTGGTTGCGGCTGCGCCGCTTTAGGAGTTAGGGGCTAGAGGCTAGGGACTAGGGAAGGGAGGGAGTGCCCTACCCGCAATGCAGACATTCAGTTGCTGCAACGGAGACACCGAATTTTCATCACGAGAGCACGAAATTCATTTCTGAAATCCCCTTTCGTGCTTTCGTGGTTAAATTCCCTTCCGGCTGTGCCGGGTTAGAAAGGGAAGGGTGGGGCGGAAGTTCCGGACTTTCCACTTTCCGCTTTCCACTAAACGCTATTTTCAGAGGGAGGAAAACCATGACCATAGGCGAAAATGAGCCGCGGCGAAATCGCAGGCGACTGCGCAGTCAACTGGTCAACTACGACGTTCGATTGCGCCTTGTGCTGGATGATGCTGTGTTTGCATGCTTCGCGGCGCTGGCGGCGATAGGCATCCTTTACTACCTCGGCAACCGCGAGATCGGCGACAGCCTCTACTCGGCGCACCTTTCCATAAAGGAGACCCGCGAGCTTCTGACAAACGGCGTTAAAGTCGCCGGGCTGGTCACATTCGTGGCCGTGCTGATATTCGGCCTCTGGTCGCTTGTGGACGCGCACCGCATCGCCGGACCAATGCACAGGCTCCATCGGCTCCTGCACGAGATCGGCGGCGGCAACCTGACCCACGAAATCCGGTTCCGCCGCCGCGACGAGTTTCAAGAGATCGCCCAAGCCGCGGATGGTTTGGTCGAAACGTTCGCCTCGAGGATCGAGGAGGCGCGCGAACACTCCCAGGCTATCCGCCGCGTGCTCGAAGTCGATCCGCTGACCCCCGCCCAGCTCGCTGATCTTCGCGCGCAGGCGAAAGAACTGACCGACGCGCTGAGTGTTTTCTGCCTGCCGGGTGAAGACTGTTCGCCCGAGGAAGACAGCAGGCCACTGACATGAAACGCCTCGCGAGACAACGACTCGGTCCGGCTTGCGGCGTGCCGGGCATTGTTCGCCATCGCCGTCATCTGCTCGAGCGCGGCGGCGGCCCCGACCGGCTTGAATACAATCCCCACCACGGATATCGTGCCGCTGCACAACTGGGTCGGCCAGGTCCAAAACGGCAACTCCAGCCTGTCCGCTCCGGCATTCTACCAGGTGTCTTCTCCGATATTCCAGACCCAGTTCGGACTCAGCCAGCGACTCGAGGCCGGCGCCGACTGGATTCAGCCGCCAAGTGTGGACCATCAGGAGACCACTCTCAACGCGAAGTACTTGCTTTTCGACGAGAACGAAGGCCGTCCCGGCGTCGCGCTCGGGGCCTGGAACGTGGCATTCCGTCAGAAGGCGGGATATTATTTCACGCTTTCCAAGACGCTGAACTACGCTCAGCAGGAGCAGGAAAGATTCAAAGCCCACCACCGCCGCAACCGCAAGCTCCTGGGGCGCAGGGCGCACATCGGCCTTACTTACGACGGCGGCGGTGTGCTCCAGCCCTTCCTGGGCACCGATCTGCAGCTCAATGGAAGCGACGTGCTCCAGGCCGATTGGATCAGCGGCAAGGGAAACGCGGTGAGCCTGGGCGCGGTTTTCGTGATGCGGGACCAGAAGACTGTCCTGAACCCCGCTCTTCTCTACTCGAACGACACCCAGCGCCTCAGCGGATTCTTCCTCAATGTCAGCCGGGAGTTTGGGATGTAATGGGTCAATCATAGGGTTAGTAGTATCTTACAACTGAAATCCTATACAAGCTGTACCGAATTTCAAAGGCCACCCCGGATTTCAGTTGCAAGATACTACGCTTTTCCCCGGACTTCGCTGGGGAAAAGTGGCCACCTTACGGTGGCAGTCAAATCGAAAAATCACTACGGCGTTCGGGTAACCCGATAGGTTAGGACCGTCTTCTCGCCCCTTAGCGCGCTATTAGCGACAACAAATTGTCGTTCGGAGGGCGCTAAGGGGCTATCCCTTCGCCTTCAGCGCGGCGTCTATTGCCGATGTTGCGTTGCCGAAAGTCGCCGCCGAGTAGCTGGTCTCCACCGCGCGGACGATGCCGTTCTTGTCGATCACGACCGCTGCCGGGTTCTTGCTCGATACCCCGTATTGCTTGGATATGTTTCCATCAAAGTCGAGCATCAGCGGGTCCTTGGTCTCGCTCTTGATCCGCGAGCGCGCGATTCCGCGGCCTATCCCCGGAACAGAGTGCAAGTCCAAGAGGCCCAAGACCTGAATCTTGCTGCCGTACTTGGTTTTAAGATTGTCCACCCAGGACCCCATCGCGCGGCCCGAATCACGGTCGGCGACAATCAGCGCCGTGACCACGCCCTTCTGTGCATCCAGCGACCATATCTTGTTGAACTGGTCGGTAAGCTTGAAGTTCGGCGCCCTCAGGCCGGTCTGCAGCGCGAGAGCCGCCGCGGCCGCAAGCGCCAGCAGCAGTGTTAAGACAGTAATCGATTTCCGCTTTTTCATATCCGTATCTCCTACGACTAGGGTGGTTTGGGACCACTACATATACCCGAGTATCGGGATTGCGCCAAATCTCGTGACTTCCCTTGGCCATCCTATCGAACACAAAACCGCCCCGCCTAAGCTTACGGATGACCGTGGCCGCCGTCGTGCCCGACAGTCTTCCCATCACGCTGCCACCGAAATTGACAGGTCGAACCGATCGGGCAAGACCTGGCGGATACCTTCCGGCAGCGGGTCTCCGTGCTCAACGTACGACTCGATGAGCCTTCGGGCCACATCTTGCGCTATCTCCAGAGTTTCAGCCACCGTTCGCCCCTGCGCCACAAGCCCCGGGAGGGACTCGCTTGTCGCCAGATAAAGACCCTCGGGCAGCCGCTCCAGGTGCAGCTTTACTAATCGTTCGGTCATACTCGATCTCCCTTCTTTCCCGCAATTCAAGACCTGAGCGGCGAAATCAATACCTCGCCGCTGCCGCACGTGTCGATGGTATAAGGCTCATCCACCGGTCCAACGAGGGCCGTGAACGAGTGCTTCAGCAGCACATTCCAACCGGCGTTCGGCCCGCTGAGTTTGCAGTCGCCCATAGTTGCCGTAACAAGGCTCATATTACGAGCGGACTCCACCGTGATTTCGTCACCAGCCGCCTTCACCACGCAAAATGTCGGAAACTCAGTAATAGTTTCCGCATTTTCCGCTCCCTTAATCACAAGGCCCGGGTCCAGCACGGGCAGGTCGGGCCGGGCGGTCATTACCGCCTTGCATCCCTCGTCGATCCGCATCGCCCGGCCGCGATTGTAGTCGTAGAGCCGGTAGGTGACCTGTGTCTGCTCGCTGATCTCGAATGCGACCACCCCCGGCCCAACCGCGTGGATGGTCCCCGTGGGCACGTTGAAATGCATGCCCGGGCTCGATCGGCTCCGCGCGATAGAGCATGCCCAGGACATCTTCCTCCCTCGGATTCGGCGAGCTTACCAGCTTGCAAAACTCGGCCTTGTCCGCCCCCTCCCGCAGGCCGCGATAAAGATACGCGCCGGGCTCGGCATAGAGGATGTACCACATTTCATCCTTGTGGACATCGGTCGAGACCGGGTGCACCTGGACGGAGAGCTTCTCCGCCGCATCCAGCAGCTTTACCACCACCGGCACGCTGACTACCCGATCGAGCGGGTACCTGCCAAAGGACCGTTGGTGATCTTCGTGACAGTCGCCAGATCCGGATTTCCCGGGTCCCTGGGCCAGGTGCTGATGTCCCAAGTCTCGCCGATAGGCTGCTCGGACTCGCCGCACGGCCTGTCGTAGAGCTTGCATGCCCTCCCCGCGCCCCACGGCCTGGGAACGTTTATCGGTTCGACGAGCAAAGGATAATCGAAGTTAGCCAACAGTCGCACCTCTTTTCAACGGAACAATTCCCACAGTGTCCCGGCACGAAAACATATATATTATACGGCAGGTTGGATTGGTTGTCCTGCATGCCCGAGAAGTCGAATGTCAAAAGGCAAAGGTCGAAAGGCGAAGCCATGCGGGGGAGTTCCATGCTTTGCGCTTCGCTAAAAGGTGGTGATGCGCGCAGCGGGAACTCGATGGACTCCATTCCAAAAGCCACTTCGAATTGTCGTTCCCGCCGCACAGTGAGTGCTCCCTTCTCGTTACTCGTTACTCAGCACTCGTTACTTCCCCCGCCCGGCCTCGCTCGACTTCCCCGCCGATGATCTGTTACAATCTATCGGGTTGGAAGCTCTAATTTCCAATTTCCAATCTCTAATTTCTAGACCGGAGTGTTTGCATTGGCAGAAGGCGTGACCCCTCAAAGTGAAGATTTCAGCCGCTGGTACACGGATGTCGTTCAGAAGGCCGATTTGGCCGACTATGCGCCCGTGCGGGGCTGCATGGTCATCAAGCCCTACGGCTATGCCCTGTGGGAAAATGTTCGCGATGCGCTCGACAGGCGCTTCAAGGCGACCGGGCATGTGAACGCATATTTCCCGCTGTTCATTCCCCAGTCATTCCTGGAAAAAGAGGCGGAGCATGTGGAAGGTTTCTCGCCGGAGTTGGCCGTTGTGACTATCGCGGGCGGCGAGAAACTCGACGAGCCGCTGGTGGTGCGGCCGACCTCCGAGACCATTTTCGGCCGACATGTACGCTCAGTGGATCAAGAGCTATCGCGACCTGCCGGTGCTCATCAACCAGTGGGCCAACGTAGTCCGCTGGGAGATGCGCACGAGGCTATTCTTGCGCACCACGGAGTTTCTGTGGCAGGAAGGCCACACCGCCCACGCCACTTCGGAAGAGGCACAGGAAGAGACCCTGAAGATGCTCGGAGTCTATAAGGATTTCGCAGAGAACGAGGCCGCCATTCCCGTCATCACCGGCAGAAAAAGCGACTCGGAGAAGTTCGCCGGCGCGGTGAACAGCTACACGATCGAGGCGATGATGAGCGACACGAGGGCGCTGCAGTCCGGCACATCGCATTACATGGGCCAGAACTTCGCGAAAGCGTTCGATATCCAGTTCCTCGACCCCAACAACGAACTCCAGCACTGCTGGACCACCTCCTGGGGAGTCAGCACGCGAATGATCGGCGCCATAATCATGACTCACGGGGACGACAAGGGCCTGATCCTGCCTCCAAGGCTCGCGCCGCTGCAAGCGGTGATTACCCCGATCGCCAAATCCGATGAGGAGCGCGCCGCCGTTATGCCCGTAGCCCAGAAGATCTTCACCGATATCGAGTCGGCCGGGATCCGCGCCAAGCTCGATGCCCGCTGGGAACTCAGCCCCGGCTGGAAGTTCAATGACTGGGAGATGAGAGGGGTGCCCGTTCGCATCGAGATCGGGCCGAAGGATGTGGCGAACCGCAGCGCCGTGCTCGCCCGCAGGGACATTCCCGGCAGGGATGGAAAGAGTTTCGCTGGGTGGGACGAGTTGCAGTCGAACCTATCCGAGATGCTACTCGCCGTCCAGAAAGCCCTCTTCGACAAGGCGCTTGCATTCCGCGAGGAGCACACCGCCAGGCCGGAGACAATGGATGAGTTCGAGGCCGCCGTCGAAAATGGCTTTGCCCTATGCTGGTGGTGCGGCGGCGCCCAGTGCGAGGACGCCCTCAAGACCCGGACCAAGGCATCCAACCGCTGCATTCCCCTCGACCAGCCCGGCGGCGCCGGCAAGTGCATCTGCTGCGGCGGAGAGTCGACGCAAGTGGCGGTTTTTGGGAAAGCTTACTAGGTGATGGGTATTGGGTGATGGGTGATGGAAGGGATCCCGCGCGTTGAGGGTCATAGTGTGATGGCCGGCACGGCTCATTCGCGCCTGAGCCCGCTCCCTTCCCTCTGACACCCAACACCCGTCACCTATCACCTGTTGCCCTTGTGGTATACTAACCGTGTGAATCAGTCGATTCAGTTGGTAGAGTCGAAAGGTGGCAGCAAGAATGGTTACGGTTACTTCTGAAGATGTCAGACACCAATTGGGGGAACTTATCAATCGGGTGGCATACCGAAACGAGCGAATGGCCGTAACGAGGCGCGGAAAGCGAGTCATGGCCTTGGTGCCGATAGAAGACCTGGAGTTCATGGAGAGCGTGCTCGACGCGCTGGAGGACGAGATCGACCTGCCCACCATCAAGAAGCGGCTTGAAAAATATGAGAGGACCGGCGACGCGATAACCCTGGAAGAGTTCGAGAAGGAATTGCGGGCGCGTAAATGAGCTATCAGGTGATAGTGACACCGGAAGCCAGGGCGGAAGGGCACGCGATGCCAGCAAAGGTGGCTGATGCCTTGATCGCACTTCTAAGGGGGCTGGCCCAGGACCCACGACCGCAAGGGGCCAAGAGGCTGAAGGGCTTGAACGAGTGCTACAGGCTGCGGAAGGGCGACTACCGAGTGGTGTATGCAGTTCGGGATGAGAAGCTTCTGGTGATCGTCCTTAGAGGGGGACATCGGAAAGAGGTTTATAAAGACCTGGAGGAAACAGTGAGACGGCGTCTCAAAGGCATTGCGTAAGCAAGGGCAGACGACGAGGGAGAATGAACCAATGGAACTCATGAAAAACAGGATACATGGACTGCGTTTGCGGGCATCCGGAGGGGGTAGATGACGGAGCAATCCAATCCATCCTTGGGATCAAGAACCACGCCTCGGTCAATCAGCGGTGTCGCGAGTTAGTGGCTGAACAACTTATCGAGCGGAGACAGGTCAGCGGCAGAATCCACAATTTTCCGCTTGTGACCGAGAGGACGCAAGAGGCAGCGAGGGTCGATGGCCCGCGACCCTGGAGTTGGGAGGGCAACGTGCAAGACGCAGTGATTCGCTTCCTTCAGGCAGAAGGGTACGAAATTATCCGAGCAGCGGACACCGCCAGCAAAGAGCACGGGAAGGACGTAGAAGCCCGGAAGGGTACCAACACGTTGTGGGTCGCGGTAAAGGGGTACCCACTGCGCACGCCCAAGACTAACCCATCTCTACAGGCCGCCCACTGGTTCAGCGACGCTCTGTTTGACGTGGTGTCCTGGCGCGGCGAAGATCCCCAAGCCGAACTGGCCCTGGCCCTGCCCGACTATCCCCGGTACCAGATGCTGGCCTCGAGGGTGGCTTGGCTCCAGACTCCCGCGCGGTTTCACCTTCTCTGGGTGCGAGAGAATGGATCTGTCTATTGCACGTCTCCTTGCATGCCGGGATGAGCCCAGTCCCTTCCTAACACCCATCACCATTCACCCGGTCCCCGCCAATTGGCCCAGTTATATTTCCCCCGATTTACGGTATAGACTATCAGGAACCACGCAAGAGTCTGTTTCGTCTTATCATGTGGGTCCACACACACCACCTGCAAGAAGAGGTAAAAAGTGCCTGTAGCACGCATTCGCAATCACCGCATTCACTATCGAGTCTGGGGCGATTACGCCGTCGTGCGGCCCGAAGGCCCGTGCAACCAGAGCGAAATCGAAGCCCTGGCCAGTTTTGTAAGTTCCTCCCTCGTGGAATACAAGAATCTCGTGGTCGATTTCAGCCACTCGAGATATGTCGAAACCCCCGGCTTCCGGTGGATCGTTCGCCAGTTCAGGCAGTTGGAATCAAGCGGAAAGACACTCGTTGTAGCGGGACTTCCACCGTCGATGGAGCGGTCGTTTAAACTGCTCAGGCTCAACGAAACCGTGCCTGTGACCAAGAACGTGCCGGAAGCTCTCGCGATGCTCTACCCCAGATCCGCGGACCGCCGTTGGCTAGCCGCTGTCGCGGATTGTCGATAAGCCGCCTTGGCTGCGCGCGACAAATGACAGCCGTATTATCCCACATTTAATTTGCGGAGGATGTGCCGATGCATCGAGAACAAACCGGGGAAGTGGAGACGGACGCGTGCCCGTGCCCGAGCAAGTCGTGGTATGAGCAAAGCTCGTTTCTAACGCATTTCGATTATCATCCTAATCCTAAGACCACCCCGCGATATGGGGCAAACACGGACGCGGATACTATAAGAGATTATTTGCGCGCAAGCCGATCGGAACTGGTGTACGCGCCGGCTTTGGGTTGTTTCGGCTACGCCGCGTACAGACTCCGAAATCGCGCCGAGCCTGGACGGATACGACGGCAAGTATATCGAGACGTGGCGCCGGATTTGCGACGAAGAGAATGCAAGGCTTGGCCTTTACATAGCATCGTTCGAGACAAATCAGATGGCGCCTGTCGATCGATATTACATCGTCGGCGAGGCGGGCATTGTGAGGGGATTGGCATGTCCCAACGGCGATTGGGACGCTGAGTTTTTCATTCCATTCTGTCTGGAAGCAATCGATCGCTTTACTCCAAGCGCGATATGGTTTGATGGCACACGGACCAGGCTGTGTTATTGCGACAGGTGCAAGGCGGCATTCAAGGAGGAGCATGGATTCGACCTCACGCCGCCGGCGAATGTCAACGAGCGCGCGCGGATAGCTGCTTTCAGCGAGAAGAGTTTTGTTAACTGCATGAAAAGGATCAGGACGGCTCTTAAAGAGCGTGATCCTCACATACTGATTAATTTTGCGAATGCTCCCGACCACTATTACCTCAGGGATGCGCGCGAGTTCTCGGACTATGCCAGCAGCGACGGCGCGAATGGGTCCAATCTGAAGAGAGTTCAGTACGAGGGCGCTTATCGCTCGACTTGCGGTGTTCCGTCGGATTTGATGATCGGCGAGCACGTGGTAATCTTTCGAGACTGTGATTTTGACCGATACGCCACGTTCGGATTAAGACCTCGCCCGATGAAGGAGATTCTGACCGAATGCGCGTCCCAGTTGGCGTATGGTAACCGTATCTGCCTCTATCACGTCGTTGAAGCCGACGGAACTATCGGCAAAGACAAAGCGGTTGTCGCCGCCAGGGCATCCGATTTTGTCAGGCAGCGAGCGGATTACTGTGTGGGCAATGACAGTGTCGCCAACGTTGCGCTGTTTGCAAGCCAGGCTGATAACCTCCGGTTGCCCGACCGTTATTGCGCCTCGAACAAAAAACTCGAAGTATTGCACGAGATATCGACTATGAGCCATATCGCATCGGATCTGGTCCACGATGATATTCTCGCGAGACGGCTGGATCGCTACGATTTGATCGTGCTTGGTGAGGTGAATGTTTTGCTTCCCGATACCGCGGCGGTCATAAGCAAATTCGTGGAGTCCGGCGGAACGGTCCTTGTAATTGGCCGCGCGCCTGTCGTGGATTTGCCGTGGGCTGTCGAAGCCGGTTCTCCCGTGTTTTCGGGACTCGATTCCCAGACCGGGCGCCCCTCGGCAAAGCACTGGGAATCCGGTGAGGTGATATGGCTCGGCGCCTTGAACGTGCCCACACGGGAATATGAACCGGTCTGGCGCGTCAATGACTTGAATGGGACCGCCGGCGGTCCACTCCTTGTGCGTTCCCGTATCGGCCTCGGAAGCTTATACTGGCTGTTGACCGATTCGCTGTCCGAGTATGGCGAAAGAATTGTGGATGGCAAGCACCTAAACGTCGCGCATCCATACCTGAGACGCTTTATTGGCAGAGCCCTCCAGTGCGCTTTAGGTGAGCATTGGCAAATAAGATCTGATGCGGCGCCCGGAATCGAGTTCGTATTGAACCGCCGTGGGGATGATTTGCTCGTTCATGCGGTAAACGCCGTGCCGGGTTTCGAGCCCGAAGCTCTGGACGCTCTGTTGGATGAGCATCCGTTGTTGGCGGACATAGCCTTTAGTGTGCGGTTGCGGCGGACTCCCGCGGCGGTCCGGCCATTATTCGAGAACGCCGCCGTCATCTGGAAGATGGAAAACGACGTGTGTCACGTGCAATTGGACCGCCTGCGAATACATGAGGCGGTGCTTTTTGAGGGCGCTTACTGTAACTGGGTAAGTGTTCCAGGAATCATGAAAGAAACCGACGCCCCCGATGTTTCGGGATTTCGGGGTGATCAGGTCCGAGGAGCCGGGCCAGGCCAAAATCCCGAAACATCTGCAAAACTGAACTTTCGCCTGCGCAAAAAAGTTTTTTTGAAAATAGCCCTTGACAATCGGCAAAACATAGGCGATAATACACATGTATAATCTTGTGTTGGCTTGCGTGCACTTGTATGTTTAACATACAAGTGCAGCGTATAAGTTCTCGACGCCCCCGATGTTTCGGGATTTCGGGGTGATCAGGTCCGAGGAGCCGGGCCAGGCCAAAATCCCGAAACATCTGCAAATAAAGCTTAGTTGGTTCCGGACAAAGACAGGCGGTTACATGGATGGTTATTGCAACTAAAGCACAACAAGTCGAACATTACATTGGAACAGAGATTATCAATGGCAAGTGGAAGCCGGGCCAACTGCTTCCAAGTGAGCACGATCTGCTCGGCCACCTGGGTGTGAGCAGGACAACCCTGAGACATGCATTGAGCGCGTTGGCGAGCGAGGGACTGGTCACTTCACAGCAGGGTCTGGGTACTTTCGTTTCCAGTGCGTTGGACGCTGGAGTAGTTGCTCTGATTGCGCGAGCGGAGACGCTCGCGTCACCCTCCGGTTTCTTTCAACAGAAATTGCTGGAGGAAGCGGGAATACGGTTTCGTCCGCCAGCTACAGGCCGGTGTTATCGATCGGGCAGGGGGGAACTGAGGAAGAATTATCTTCTATTTCTCTGATGGACAAGGCCGTCATCAGAGATGTAGTTGGTGTTGTCAGCTACCTGAGCCTCGGCTCGATAGAGAGACACCTGGTATCAAGAGGGATTCCCGTTGTAACAGTCGACATGGTGCATCCGGTCGGCGAGCATTGTGTGGTGCTGGATTATCGTTATATGGCTGAAATGGCTGTGAAAACGCTGAGAGCTAACGGCTACGATGATTTCGCGCTCATGTGGATGGAAAATACTTCACTGCCTCAATACGTGTTCGATATGAGGGCGCATGACGAGTTCGCCTACGTTCTTAGGGCAGCGGTGGGATTTCGAGATGATAGATTGATCACGGTGAAGACCGATTCGCCGACACATCTTTCACCAGTAACTGACGCATTCAAGGAATGGTGGAAGTCACCGGGCAGACCTGACGCGATTTTCTTCATGGATGACAACGTCTGCGATGTCGCGTGCAGGGCGATCTCCGAATTGGGAATCAGGGTCCCGCAAGATCTTGCGATTATAACCCATGCCAATATGGGCCGGGATTTTCACTTTCCCGTTGATTTAACCCGTTTGGAGTTTGACCCCAAGGAGGTTTCAGTGGAAGCCTGGAGGATGCTTCGTCAGTTAATCCCCGGCAATGAACCGGGCAAAAGAGTTGAGTACGTTCGCCCGGTTCTTAGAGAGGGAGAGTCTCTGGGCTGAGCCGATCTTGCCGGCTTTGCCGGTGGAAAGGAGGAGGGATGCATTAAAGCTGATTGTTCGATGAAGAGGTATAGATCACTAAGACAGAAGATGTGCAAGCACATCAAGACAACATTGGAAGGAGTATAGAACAATGAAAACGATTGAGATGGTTAGTTATGTAGCCGCGATATTCGCGGCGGTATTACTTGTGAGTGGCTCCGCAATGGCATTCACTATCACCGGTGGCGTGGTCACGGTTGGCGCAAGTGATGTCATTATGAACCAGAGCGAGCAGGCTGGAAATGATACTTTCGGCAACACGCTCTCGGGGTATAGCTGGCAGTTCCAGTATGATTCGACCCTGGATGAGTACGCTCAGAACGAGAACTACTCGACGAATATAACTAGCGGCTGGGCTAATGCGGTCTTGTCTAACGGTATGGGTAGTGGTAGTAAGGCTTGTTCGCGTCTCAGCGACGGCAGTGGTGGCTACGCCGTGGTTCGGACGCTTAACAATTACAGTGGCCCGGGCGGCTATGATGCCCAGTTCGATTACGAGTTCAACTTTGCCGGCACCGGGAGGACCATAACCCAGGTGGACCTGTCGGCCGCGACCTGGCTCTTTCTGGATAGCGGGAATGCCGGCTGATGGATGAACCTGTATATCAGCACCGACGGCTCGAACTGGTATAACTTCTACACCACTTCGGCAGTCCCGTCAACATCGTGGACTGCTGGTACTGGTAATACTGAGGCTGCGCCTTACTGGGTTATCAATAGTAGCGTCCTTCCCAGCCTCGCGGGGGCGACTGCTTTCTACGTGAAGACGGAGTTCGCGCCATACTATGGAAACATGGACGCTCGAGCTCTTCCGCTCAGGCGGCGATCACGCCGATTGGGGAGCGTTTGAAACTGAGGTAACGCTAACTCCCGAGCCGGGCTCGACTCGTCTGTCTCTTGACTGGGCTTGTCGGCCTGGCAGGTTGCGGCCTGCGACGCAGGAAATAGTTCAATTAAGTAAGTGTATCTGAGTGTTCTGATGGGGGGCTTGTATGTCCCCCATCGGAAATCCTTTTGGATTGGATGATATCATGATGAAGCGCGACAAATCGGGTTTTACTCTAATAGAATTGCTTGTTGTGATTGCCATAATCGCAATTCTTGCGGCGATGCTGTTCCCCGTGCTGACGTCCGCACGGAATGCGGCAAAAAAAGCTGCGTGCCTGAGCAATTGCAAGCAAATAGGCCTGGCTTTGATGATGTACACCGATAACTACGACGAGACATGGCCCGATGACTGCATACCCGGCCCAATCGCAGCCGGCTTAAGCGTAACGAGGGGCAATTCGCCGGTGAGTGTTGTGGCGAATGGTCTGTACGCCGGCGACCAATTCGCCTATTTTACGATTCACGATCTGCTGCTTCCTTACACTAGAAACTTTGGTGTCAGATATTGTCCAAGCGCTAGCGAACGTACGCTCTATTCCGATGCATACTCTCAGACTCAGACGTCGACATTCTTCCCTTCGTATTGCTTCAGGTGGTGTGTCCTTTACGACGCGGATATCCGCGGGCCGATTAAATCATCCATGTTCGGACGTCCAACCAAGGAGTTCGTGTTTCATGAGCTTTTTGACTGGCACGGAGCACAATTGGGTTTCTGGGACTATAGAAAGGGCACTCGCTGCTTTAACGTGATATTCGCGGATGGGCATGCAGTTCATTACAACAAGATGATCGGCAATGATGAAAACAACGGCTTCCCAGGAGTCGTTGGCAACGACCCAAACTGGTTCATGGTATGCCCTCCTAACGACCCTTATGCCGGCTGCAACGTAACATTGGATTGTGATAACTGATCCATTAGCCCGCATTATTCATGGACAGAGGTAGGCTTCGGTCGCCGTGCGGCGCGAAGCAACACTTTACGAATAATGCGGTTTAGATCCAATGCGGTTCACTTAACATGACGGAAGGGATTTAATCGCGAAAACGCGAAAGGGCGAAATCGCGAAAAGGGACTAAGGCGGAGAGGCACGGAACTCTCGGTATTGGACCCTTTACCTATCAACGGGTGGCGAGCGCATGGCTGTCACTTGCGAACGAATGTGAGGAATCTTAACCTTTGGGTTGGGTCTCAGGCAGCAGAGCGAGAATCCAGGCGCAGCGTTGAGATTCCTCGCTACCCGCTCCTAAGAAACTCCCCAGTTTCGGGAACAAGATTCCCGAAACACCGGGGGGTCGGTTTCTTTCTAATGTGACCGCGGCAACGCCGAGGTCACTTGATCCTAAGAAACTCCCCAGTTTCGGGAACAAGATTCCCGAAACACCGGGGGTCGGTTTCTTTCTAATGTGACCGCGGCAACGCCGAGGTCACTTGATCCTAAGAAACTCCCCAGTTTCGGGAACAAGATTCCCGAAACACCGGGGGGTCGGTTTCTTTCTAATGTGACCGCGGCAACGCCGAGGTCACTTGATCCTAAGAAACTCCCCAGTTTCGGGAACAAGATTCCCGAAACACCGGGGGGTCGGTTTCTTGCAGATGTTTCGGGATTTTGGCCTAGCCCGGCTCGTCGGACCTGATCACCCGAAATCCCGAAACATCGGGGGCGTCGGTTTCTTTCCAATGTAACGGCGACAGCGTCGCCGTCACTTGCTCGGAATGACATATGCGGTGACATGTGCTTGCGATCCGTGAGCTGTTACTATCCCTTTCGCGCTTTCGCGATGAAAATCTGGTTTGTGGACTAAGTAAACTGTATTGGGTTTAGATCCGACACTAGATTGAGGTTTGACTAATAATGTACAAGTTTATGCGAAGCAACTGGGCATCGTTGGCAATTGTGTTTCTGTTTGCGGGCGCGCCTGCAAATGCCCAAACGAGTGGTCTCAGTCAACTGGAATCCCAGGGCAGGGTGGTCGATTACCTTGTTATACGCCAGAACTTGTTGAATTTTGCAAACAGCGTATCGTCACTGGCGGCAGCCAACGGATGGACCGCCATCCAGACACAGGCAAATAACTATATCACTTCCGCGGGCCCGGCTTTTACAGCGGCGGTTTCCGCGGATATTTACACTCCATCGAGCCAGGTGCAGTTTTCCGTTCCCACACCTAATCTTCTGGCGCCATGGACCGTTCAGGGTAACAACATTCTCGCGGCCGGGATTCCGGTTTACACCTGTGGCTACATTTGGACATACGGGGACGTGGATACCAGCTACAGCCTGTATAACCTGGGGTTGAATTCTGAGTTTTTGTTAGTCGGCCCGGTAGATTTTGTGACGACCGGCAACAGCACTACAGGGTATGGCACGCTCGTTTCGAATATTCCGAGTGCGTTTTCTGCTTACATAAGATGGGCGGACAGCGCCGCTAGCGCCGGTGAGGTGATAGATATATTAACGGACCCTGGGTATCCTCCCAGTTGGTTTTCCACCTGGGAGCAGAATAACGGGCTAAGCAACAGTTCTGCCTGGATGGATACCGCCCAGGGACGGGCCTTACTCGATCAATGCTATCAGGGAGACTACATAGCGTTCGGAAATCAGCCAAGTGTCAAGACAATGGACCTTGCTAATGAGTGGACGTTCTGGTCGGCGGGCGCCACGGCCCAAACCAACTTCCCCGCCTGGTTGACAACTAAATATGGCACGATATCAGCGCTGAACTCGTCCTGGAGCACGAGCTACTCATCGTTTGGCGCTGTCCCGATTCCGGCCTACACCGTGGCGACAACTCCGAGCTATCCTTATACAACAAGAGCGCCGCTGTGGGATTGGTGCAACTACAACACCGCCGAAGCAGCCACGGTGGCACAGTGGATGTATAATGATTTTCATCAGCAATGTCCCGGTTTCCTCGTTCATCTAAAGGGCGATTTTTCCTCGTACTCCGAGACGACCCTGGCCGCCAACTTCATAAATGGCACCGATCCACAGCAGATAATCCCGATTATGGACCTGATTGGGACTGATGACAGCGAAATTCGAGGCTCCACTTGGATAGGCACGCTCTTTCAGTATGACTATATGAAGTCCATCTGTCCGAACAAGCCCATATTCAGTTCTGAGATGCATGCGGTGCCTTATAGTGACAGCACGGCAGGAGCGGAAATACGGCGGGGGTTGTTCCAAAGGTGTGTTCATGGCGAGCGAATGAACCTGATATACCTGTGTTCGGCACTTTCAAAGCCGTCGGACTGGAACCTGACCGAGAATGGCTGGCACTGGAATATCGGAGAGTGGCCCAACGTGGTCGATTTGTACGGTCAAACATCGGCGGATCTTCGGCGCCTGGTCAGTCCGATAGACAGCTTTGCGGGTAGAGCCGCCGATGTCCTGATCTTCTACGACAATGCGGCCGATTTTGGCGTGCCGGGCAGCTCGCATCCCGGAGGTTCTTATGAAGCCAATGCGCTCCTGGTCTATCAGAGTCTTATATATCGCGACGTAAAAGTTGGTTTTGTCACTGAGTCGATGCTTGCGCAGCAGATACCGACCCAGAAGCTGTTGATACTGGCCGGGGCTCAGTATGTATCGAATAATACCGTGACCTGCCTGCAGAACTATATCAATGCCGGCGGGCATATTGTATGGATAGGAAACAATCTGGGTTATGACCAGTACGGCAATTCGAGGTCGTCTTCTTCGTACTCCGGCATTTACAATTCGTCGAATTGCTACGTGAAAAACACGCAGTCGACTGCAACCGGCTACAGTTCATATTGGGCGTCGATATTTTCTTCCGTTGGAATTTCCCCGGCGTTTGCAACAGGGTCGAGTTCATCGCCAACCTGGGGCGTGGAAATAAGGTCGATGTTGCAGTCGGACGGCAGCTATCTGATCTTCCTGGCTAATACGAACTCCACAAGCGTCCAATTCGCGCTTCAGTACAGCGGGCCAACACCGAGTTTGACGGACCTGATCACGGGTCAGACAATCAATCCGGCGAGCATATCGATGAGCGGGGACCAAGTATTGATCTTAAGCACGGCGATGTACAACATAAGCGGTAACATCACGCTGGGTAATTTCACCGGCGGCCATGGCTTCCGTGCCTGTTATTGTCGACGTGCGCCAGAGCAACGGCCCGACCGTAAGCAGGGTTGTAAACCTGAGTTCAAGCGGCAATTACAGCGTGCCTGTTGCCCTGAGCGGGCAATACAGCATGGCCGTAAAACCGAGTCACTGGCTGCGCTGGGTGAGCCAGAGCATGAACGTGACCTCTAACGTCACCGGCATGAATGCTACTTTCACAAACGGAGACTATGACGGAAACAATGTGATCGACGCTTTCGATATCCTGGGGGTGGAAAGCGTCCTCGGCATGGAACCTTATACCATCCCGATCGTGAATGCCACCGCTGACTTGAACGGGGACGGCGTTGTCGACGTTAACGATCTGGCGATCGTGAGAAATAACTACGGGCAATTTGGAGACTCAGTAATGAAAAAGGCAAGAGGCCCGGACAAAATGAGAAAAGTCTACTCTCTGGGAGTTATATTGATAGTTGCGACCCTGATGATTGCTGGAAGTTGCAACGCAGCGATAACGTTCTGGCTGTCGACATACGGTTCCACCCTGATGATAACGAGCGGAACGACCGTCAGCGTCCCCACCAATACGCCGATCACGATGTCGGCATGGTATCGTTCAGGCAGCAATATTCCCGGACTTATAGTGAACTTGATGATCGGGTATGGGAATACGACGGGTTACGGATGTAACGCCGTTCAGTCCGGCCAGAGCGTGCTCAGTTCGCCGGCAGTGACTTTTGTGAGCGGCTTTACACCGTACCCGGTCCTTACCGGCGGCGCTGCAAGCCCAGTGGCTGGAAGCAGGCCTTATGGATTCTTCCAGGCCGGTGAGTGGGCGAGCAGTCTTAGCACTCTCAAGCAGAAGTTATCGGATTTCACATTGAACAGCACCCTTTCTTATGGCCAGAGCGTTACTTTGACTATCTGGGGAGTCGATTCCGCCGGAACTTACGGCACGGATAACATCTGGACGTCATGCCTTGTCGACAGCGCCGGCAACGTGTACAGGCCCTCGGGCAACTATTACATAACCCTGACCGGTCTTCCGGGTCCTCCCAATGCCGTGAAACAACAGGTGGATACCACATATACGTCCGTGACCGGCATTGTAACCGCCGTGTTTGATGGCTTCTTCTATATTGAAGACAGCCAGCGCATTTCGGGGATGCTCATCGATGGTTCCGCGTCTGTAGGCGATGTCGTCACCGCGTCAGGCACGATGGCTACAAGCAGCGGGGAGAGAGTTCTTGAAAACACCGCGGTCTCAGTGACCAGCGCCGGCGGCACGCGCGCCGGTCCGTTGGGCCTTACCAACATGGCGCTGGGCGGCGCCGGCGTGGGTCCGGTCCAGGGCGTGGATGGCGGCGCCGGCCTCAACAATCTGGGGCTTCTTGTGACTACAACCGGCGCGATTACATCAGTTGATACCGTCAGCATTCCAGGTTCGACGGGTACTGACCATAGATGACGGCTCGGGGGTGGGCGTCATCGTTACCAACGTTAGCAACGGCAGTTGGACCGCGGGCCAATATGTGATGGTCACCGGAATTGCAGCCGTATGGACAGGCTATGGCGGCATGCAGAGAATGGTCCGGTCGGTCCAGACAACGTACGTCACTAATTAAAGTTATCGGTTTCAGCCTGAGGAGCGCTTCCCTGACTGGTGGCCGGTTGGGAATTCTTCGTAAGTGCTCAGCCGGGGAGTCATGATACCCAGCGCGTGGCTGTCATTCCGAACGAATGTGAGGAATCTCAACGTTTCGGATGAGTCTCACGCACAAACAAGGATTCAGGCGCAGCGTTGAGATTCCTCGCTACCCGCTCCTAAGAAACTCCCCAGTTTCGGGAACAAGATTCCCGAAACACCGGGGGGTGGGTTTCTTTCCAATGTAACGGCGACAGCGTCGCCGTCACTTGCTCGGAATGACATAATGCCGTGACACGTACTCACGATCCGTGAGCACTTACAATTCTTCGCATTGCATTGCGGATATGTTGCATTCTCGGGCTGAATCATTCTTGGAAGTTTCAGGTAATCGAAAGGAGGGCCGATTCAATAATTTACAGTTATGCTTAGGATCAAATAGATATCTTGCAGTTGAATACCGAAAGGAGAGATTCGAATGAACACACTAAAAGTAACATTTATCGTAATTGCTATGCTGGCGGCAGCCGTTGTGCCGATCGGTCCGGCATCGGGTTTCACCGTGGACAGCGCCGGTGTCCACGTTGCCGCAAGTGATGTGGATCCAGGCCAGACGGTAATCTTGTGGTCCGGCTCCAACCAAGTCACGTTGACCGACGTCGACTACCAGTTCTGGTATTCCGCGAATGCCGATAAATACGATCAGAACGGCAGCACCGCCGGAACGCTTTCAGGCTGGAGTAGTGCGGTCTATTACGACCCTAGCGGCAGTAAGAATATGTCGCGTATTGAAGTTGACACTGGCAGCGGCACCTGGGCCGTGGTTCGGACCCTAAATGACGCGAACGGCATGACAGGCGGGTGGGACGGCTATTTTGAGTACAGGTTCGACCTGACCGGCACCGGCAGGACCATACAACAACTGAACTGCACGGACATGACCTGTTGCACTCCGGATGGCGGCGTTGGCTCGAACGCGGACTGGGACGTAAGCTGTGACGAGGGGGCCACCTGGTATAATTACGCCCACATGGTAGGCCCGGGTTCGTCGCCATGGCTATGGAGCTCGCCCAACTACAATCTGACCTCCCTTTACCCCAACCTCGTAGGGGCCAGTACTTTCTTACTGGAGATGCACGCTTATCCGTACTATGGACAGGGCGATGTTGAGTTCGCCCGCTCACTGGGCACTTGGGGCGGTTGGGGAGCATTAGACATCGCAGTCACGTTGAACCCAACGATTTCAAAACTAACCCCGGCCGCTGCAAAGACGCAGAGCGATAATTCGACAGTGACTGTAGCTGGAATTGTTACAACTTCACTCACGGATACGGCAGGTAATCCGCTTGGGTACTGCTATATTGAAGATGCGGGTCGCACAGGCGGGCTGCGCGTCAGTGGCAACCAGCTTCTTGGCGAATCTGTACTCGTTTGCGGAACTATGGGTACCGTCAACGGCGAGAGAGTTCTTAATAACCCCACATCGATTGCTAACCTTGGCGCGGCTACCGTTCCCACTTCGCTGTTCCTTACCAACAAGGAGTTGGGCGGCGGCAACGCCAGCCAGGGTGTAACCGGAGTGACCAGCGGTTCCGGCCTCAACAATTTGGGTCTCCTGGTCACCACAACCGGCAAGATAACCGGCTTCGAAACCGTTGCCGCCGGAACTGTTCTGACTATAGATGACGGCTTCGGAGTCGGAGTCAAGATTGCTAATATCAACCCTCTCAGCACGTGGATCACGAGCGCCGGAACGGAGGTGAGGGTGACCGGCATTTCATCGTTCTGGACGGGTGATGGCGGCAGGCAGGCCATGATTATTCCGACAGAAGGTATTGTCACCATCGGAGGTCCGGTGGTGGTCGACACGGCCGGTGTCTACAACACTGGCGGACCCGACTACTACGAACTGGCGTATTCCGTTACCGCCGATGAATATGCGACGGTGAACCGCGGTTCATCCAGCCCGGTGTATACACCATATAAGGCCGGTTGGGCAAGCTGCGTATATACCAGCAGAAATATGGCTAGAATCGTGGAACCGGCGGGACCGAGCAACGGTCAACCAGGATATCTGGACGCCAGCGGTCAAGCAATGTATCTGGGTCGTGAGTCAGTGTACGCAACGGCCCTCGGGTACGTGCCCTATGGTGGATCGGTACAAGGACGGAGAGTACGCAAATATCGTCTGGAAATTCCATTTCACCCCGTTGTTCAACGAAAAGGAGGAGACAATTCAGGATTTCTACTGCTATCGTAGACACATGGGACTGGTTTGACAGCGCCGGCAATGGCAACACAGGTTACACGTGGTCGGTAAGCCCTGATGCGGTGCACTGGTATCCGTTCGTCGGTCCAGTTACTACCACGAGCGCAACTGGTTTCACAGGTACCCAGGCAACGGGTTATGACGTATACAATGCATATACGAACGGGCCGGATTCCACGAACTATCCTATCGTTTCGACGTTATATCTGAAGTGTAATCTGGACCCGTATTCGCTGAGCTGGCCGGTTGGGTTGTTCTATGACCTTAACCCCAACGGCAACCACTACCTGTTGAATCCCGACAACTACGTCAACTTTGACGTAAAGTTTGCCCTGGAGTAATTTGCGGCTTGCCTATGTTCCGATTTTTCGGATAACAGGGTATAGCTCTTGTCGATCGGATAATCGCTCCAAAATGGACCGGCTCTATGCGTTCACCGAGTGAGGGTGCGCGCGAAGCGGGGTGTCCAGGGACCGCCTGTTCCCTGGTGGGGATGTGGGGGCAAAGCCCCCACATCCCCTTCCGTTATGTATCGGCTCAGTCTTACGGGCGGCGGCGTGTCACCCTGAACTCGATTCAGGGTCTGGCGCCTGCGAAAGGAGATGCTGAATCCCTGAATCAAGTTCAGGGTCAGCATGACGGTACTCATCACGAGTGAACTCTTGCAGGGATAGGTTACATGATTTCTCGACTTTGGATAACCAAATATGCGGCGCTTGCTCTGGCGCTATCCGTACTGCCAGCAGCCGCGTTCGCCCAAGAATTGAAATGCAGCCAGGCGCCGGATTTGTATGATGCCCGCACGCCATACGGGCGGTGGCGCGAACTGCCCAGGGAAACCTTGTCGACCGGGCCTGGTTTTACTCTTGGCAAAGCGGGTGACATATCCGCGGAAGTCGCCATTGCATGGAACGCGAGCTACTTCTTTGTGATTGCATTCGTTGACGATCCCATATTCTGCCCGAGCGACCGGACAGCGAGTTTCTGGAAGGGCGACAGCATTCAGTTCGGGATAAAGCCCGTGAGCGGCGAAGCATTTTTCCTTGGGGCCGCGGACCTGCCATCCGGGCGGTGCGTGATACCCACCCAGGTACCGGACGGCTATCCCAGCGATATTTGGAACGTTCCATTCGAAGTGATTTGAGATGGCGCCAGGATGACGTATATCGTGGCTATACCCTGGCGGTATCTGGGCAAGATCGATCCGCTGCGGGACAAGGAATTTGGCTTTAACGCTATCGTTAATGACAATGACGGTTATGGCAGGCGAGGGTGGCTGCAACTTTCCGATGGCATTGGGGACGGTCCTGATGCGTCGAAATTGCGGCGCCGTATTTGCGCGGAATCCGAGGGGTGTGCCAGAGATACATGTTTTTGCGAACGCGCCCAGGATCGAGCGTTCCGATAGAGTGAGGCTTTTCATCAGCACTTGCAACGCTGATTCCGGGATGCGAATCAGCGTGACCGCGGGAGATCTGAAGCGCGAGGTCGAGACGGTCGCCGATTACACATCGATCGACTTCGACGGCGGCGGCTTTGCGGTTGGCGATCTGCCGATCCATGCGGATTTATTGGATTCCACCGGCAGGGTGCTGTCGAAATCCGAGACCGGAACGGTCATATTCGACTCACAGCAACTTACGGAGGGGTTGAAACAGGCCCGGGTTATTCTAGCTCAGGTCGATGATCTCATCCGGCAGGCTCAGCGGAAGGGGTGTGCGGCCGATTACATGCGGATTCGCGCAAATTGCCTTCGATATGCGTTGAATGTCGCGGACCTGGCGGAACGCGGTTACAGCAAAGCAGACGGCACAAGGATGACTTTCCCGGCGATTCGTGAGCGGGCGATTGAATACATTCGGTCGAGTGTTCCTGCTTTGCTTGCGGATGCCCGGAAACTCTGTGACGGCGCGCCCGAGCCATCGAGCAGACCGGAGTTTTCCGTTCCAACACCCAATCTTCTGGCGCCCTGGACCATTCGAGGCAATAACATTCTCGCGGGCGGGATTCCGATTTATACCTGCGGCTACATTTGGGAATATGGGAACGTGGATACCAGCTACAGCCCTTATGACCTGGGGTTGAACTCTGAGTATCAGGAAGTCGGCCCGGTGAATTTTCTGCCGACCGACTATACCCTCGTTTCGAATATCCCGAATGTGTTTTCCTGTCAGATAAACTGGGGGAACATCGCCGCCAGCGCCGGTGAGGTGATAGATATGATGACGCAGCCCGCGTATCTTCCCACCTGGTTTATTACTCTGGGCGAAGGCAAACGGGGTAAGCGACAGTTATGCCTGGACGGATACCAGCCAGGGACGGCGGTTACTCGATCTGACTTATCAGGGAGACTATATAGCCTTCGCAAATGTCCCAAGCATCAAGACAATGGACCTTGCTAATGAGTGGACGTTCTGGTCGGCGGGCGCCACGGCCCAAGCCAACTTCCCTGCCTGGTTGGCAACCAGGTATGGCGCCATATCGGCGCTGAACTCGTCCTGGGGCACCAGCTACTCATCCTTTGCCGCTGTCCCGATTCCGGCCTGCACCGCCGCGACAACCCCGACCGCTCCTTATAACAAAAGAGCGGCGCTGTGGGATTGGTGCAACTACAACACCGCCGAAGCAGCCAAGGTGGCATCGTGGATGAATAATGATTTTCACAAGCAATTTCCCGGTTTGCTCACTCATATAAAGGGCTGCTTTTCGTCGTACTCCGAGAGGACCCTGGCGGCCAACTTCATAAATGGCACCGATCCACAGCAGATAATCACGATTCCGGACCTGATTGGGACCGATGACAGCGAAATTCGAGGCGACACTTGGGTAGGCACGCTCTTTCAATATGACCTTATGAAGTCCATCTGTCCGAACAAGCCCATATTCAGTTCGGAGATGCACGCGGAGCCTTACAGCGGCAGCACGACAGGGGCGGAAATACGCCGGGGGCTGTTCCAAAGGTGTGTTCATGGCGAGCGAATGAACCTGATATACTTATGCTCGGCACTTTCACAGCCCGCGTATTGGAACGTGACCGAGGATGGCTGGCACTGGAATATCGGAGAGTGGCCCAACGTTGTTGATGCGTACGGTCAAACATCAGCGGATCTTCGACGCCTGGTTAATCCGATAGACAGCTTCGCGGATAGAGCCGCCGATGTGCTGATTTTCTACGATAACGCGGCGGATTTTGGCGTGCCGGGCACTTCTAACCCCGGGGGCTTATACGAAGCCAATGCACTCCTGGTCTATCAGAGTCTCATATATCGGGACGTGAAGCTCGGTGTTATCACCGAGTCGATGCTTGCCCGCCGGATACCGACCCAGAAGATGCTGATACTGGCCGGGGCTCAGTATGTATCGAATAATACCGTGAGGGGCCTGCGGAATTATATCAATGCCGGCGGGCATATTGTATGGATAGGAAAGAATCTGGGTTATGACCAATACGGCAATTCGAGGCCGTTTTCTTCGTATTCGAGCATTTACAATTCGTCGAATTGCTACAAGGAAAACACTCAGTCCACTGCAAGCGGCTACAGTTCGTATTGGGCGTCGATATTTTCGTCCGCTGGCATTTCCCCTGCGTTTGCAACAGGTCCCGGTTCCTCGCCAACCTGGGGCGTGGAAATAAGGTCGATGCCGCGGGCGGACGGAGCCTATCTGATCTTTTTGGCTAATACGAACTCCACAAGCGTGCAATTCGCGCTTCGGCATAGCGGATCCGCACCGAACTTCACGGACCTGATCACGGGTCGGGCAGTCAATCCGGCGAGCATATCGATGAGCGGGGACCAAGTATTGCTCTTAAGGACGGCGCTGCTATAATATAAGCCGTAGCGTCACGCTGGGTAATGTCCCGAACGGATGAAGCTTGGCGTCGCCGGTTGGGACTCCGGATTCTAACTCCTAACTTCTATCTTCAAAGGAATCGAGCATGTCTTCAGTTAAGAACCCCCAAATCAAACGTTCGAGTTGGCACGATGGCGTACTTTTCGGGCTTCACTACGATCTCCACGCGGGTGCGACGGATACCCAACTCGGCGCCATGCTCGACCCATGAGCATCTCAGGGTGGAGCTGGAAAAGGTGAAGCCGGACTGGGTCCAGTGTGACTGCAAAGGCCATCCGGGTTATACAAGCTGGCCGACGGAAGTGGGCAGCACATCTCCGGGCGTGGTCAAAGATTCTCTGCGCATATATAGAGATGTCTCGCGCGAACTCGGCATACCTCTGATTGCGCACTACTCAGGCGTTATAGATATTCGAGCGGTCGAACTGCACCCGGACTGGGGCAGAGTATCGGCTGATGGATCAGAGTCCAAAGGCTGGCATTCTCATGGTTCCACGTGCAGTCTCGGGCCATATACGGATGAATTGATGATACCCCAGATGTTGGAAGTAATCGACAAGTACGATGTTGACGGATTCTGGGTCGATGGAGATTGCTGGGGGGCAAAATTCTGCTATTGCGATAGGTGCAAGCACGCCTTTACGCAGCAAACCGGTGTAACGAATATCCCGCTGGAACCCACGCAGCCTCACTGGCGGGAGTGGGCGGCTTTTCACAGGCACAGCTTTGAAGAACACGTCAGGCGATATACCGAGGCTGTGAAAGCTCGCAAGCCTGAGTGCACTGTTTGCAGCAACTGGATGTACTCGGTGTGCCACCCAAGCCAGGTGAGTGTGCCGGTCGATTACATCAGCGGCGATTTCTCGCCTGTGTGGGCTTTACCAAATGCCTCGCTGGAATCGAGATTCATTGCAAGCCGTGGTATGAACTGGGACCTGATGGCCTGGGGATTTCTCACTATGGAAAAGGAAATGGGCGGTTGGACATTCAAAGGGGCTGCTCAGATCTGCCAGGAGGCAGCCGTCGTTATCTCCCAGGGCGGCGCGGTTTCCATATACGATCAGCCCGACAGAAATGGTCTTCTCACCGGATGGCACCACGATATAATGGCGGATGTGGCTGATTTTGTTAGAGCGCGCAAGCAGTGGGTGCGGGGAACCCAGTCCGTGCCCCAGGTTGCAATTCCGCACTCGGCTTCGCACTATTACGCCGCAAATGGCGAGTTCCTTATGGAATGCTGGTCGCCGGCCAGGCAGCCGCTTGAGGGCGCTCTGGATTGTTTGCTCGATTGCCATTGTCAGGTGGATGTGCTGGCCCAGGACAATCTGATCGCGAACATTTCGGACTACGCTCTCGTGGTGGTCGCCGAGCAGACAAATCCATCCGCCCAACTGCTGAGCGCGCTGAGCGACTACGTGCAGGCAGGTGGGAGGGTTCTGATTTCGGGCACAAACGCCGCCACCGATTTCGGCAATCTGACAGGAACCATCGCGGATGGAGATTCGCGGGACGGTCACTTCTATATCGAGGTCGATGGGCAGTCCACAACAATAAAGGGGCCGTGGCAGCCGGTTACACTAAATGGCGCGCGGACCTGGCTGCATGTTTTGAAGCATGCCGATCCTTCTCCTAAGAAAGCTGCCCGCTTTGGACGGGAGAGTCACGTATTGGAACGCGACGTTTTCTTAAGCGATATGACCGGGCAACCCCCACTGGGGGCGAAACACTCGGAGACACCCGCGATCACACTCAATCGAATAGGCAAAGGCGTTGTGGCTGGAATTCACAGTCAGTACTTCACGCATTACGCGCAGACTCACTATCCACGAAGCCGCAAGCTGGTGAGCAACCTGATAAGCGCTCTGTCTCCGGGTTTCATCGTCGGTGTCGATGCTCCGGCGAAACTGCACATAGTGCTCAGGCGACAGGGCACATCAACTATAGTCCATCTGCTCAATACCGGTTCTTCAAACCCGATGTCGCCGAGCCAGGGGATGGTGGAGGAAGTGGATCCGATAGAGAATGTGCGGCTCGAAATCAAACGTCCGGGTCGCCCTTCGCGGGTCTATCTTGCACCGAGCATCGAGGGTCTTACCTGGGAGTGGGCTGATGATGGTCTGCTCGTGGCCCACGTGCGCAGTGTCGGTATAATGGAAAGCGTTGTGATCGAGAGTTAGCGAGGTAGAATCATCCGTGAAGACCGACAATACTATATGCTTAAACGGTTGGTGGGATTTCATTCCCGTGTACTCGCCGGATAGTGGAGCGCACGTCCCATCCGACGGCTGGCTGGAAGGCAGCTATCTGGTCCTTCTTTTTGGACCAAGCCATTTGACGGAGTGAGAAAACCGGGCGAAGTCCACTTCAAAGAGAATAAAGAGGTCTTCGATGGTGAGCAATACGAATTCCTCTTCGATGCCTATGGTTATCCTCTTGAGTGGAGCAAAACACGTTCGGGGTGGGTTCGACGCTCATTCTTGCTTGATGACCTGGAGCGCGGGCAAAGATATTTCCTGCGCCTGGAGGCGGTTACTCCAAGATCGACGTTGTTTATCAACGGACGCCAGGTGTGCCGGCACATACACCCTACGCTGCCTCTGGAAATCGATGCGACCGAGTATCTACAGTCCGGCAGTAACGAAGTCGCCTTGTTTATCCAGGATTTTGAGCGGGATAATAATGGTTGGGCGAAGGCGCCGACAGGGAATTGGATACCGCATAACAACTCAGGAATATGGCAGGATGTCTGGCTGATAAGAAGAAGCGAAGTATATCTCAGCGACATAACCGTTCGCACGTCGACGCGTCGCAAGAGCCTCAACGTCGCATTCGAGATAACAAACCTCTCAGATCGCGAGCGCACAATTACCGTCGACTCCGCCGTAGTGGATTGGTCCAAAGATACCGACCCGACGATTGCGGATGTGGTGCTGGAGCTTGCCCGAGAAGACTCTAACAGTTTTTCCGAGGGGTTTGTCGGCTTTTGAGGTGGACATCGATTGGCCCGGCGCCGAGTGGTGGTATCCGGAAAAGCCAAGGCTTTATCGGGTTAGAACGAGCATCAGGCAGGAAAACGAATTATTGCAGGTCAGCTTCGAGCGTTTTGGGTTCCGGGAAGTGTGGATCGATGGCCCGAATATCATGCTCAACGACTACCCGATGCACCTTTTTTCTGACTGGGGCCACAAAACGACGCCCTACCATCATACCGAGAGTCTGGATTCGCCAGTGGTTCGGTATGATTCGCGATGCCAATATGAATCATTCCAGGCTCCATACTCATCCGCATCCCCGAGCCTATCTCGATTTGGCCGACGAAGAGGGGATACTGATTACCGGCGAGACCGGGATCTTTGGCTCGGGAGGATCGCAAGCAGCGGATTCGGAGGAATACTGGGCCAATGCTCGGGACCACGTCCGGCGGTTCGCAAAGCGTGACAAAAACCATCCGTCAATCGTTCTTTGGAGTGTGGAAAATGAGATGCGCTGGAATCGGTATGAGACCAATCTCACTATGCAGGAACTGCCCAAGCTCAAGAAGCTCTGTAACGATCTTGACCCGACGCGGCCCGCATACCACGAGGGAGATAGTTCTTTGTGGAACGAGAAGCGTCAAGACATCATAAGCAGGCATTACGGCAAAGAGTGTTCCGGAACCGGCTGGTGGGACAGGGCGATGCCTCTGCACAGCGGGGAGATGTGTTTGTATCACTACGCCGGCCCGAACTGCACACTCCACTTGGGCGGCGACCTGGTATTCAAATCTTTCAAGGCGCTGGATGAAGCGGCGGCTACCGACGCGGCATACATTATAGAAGACGGGCGAATAAATGGAGTCTGCTGCTTTGGCCCGTGGAATCTTTCCTGCCTTGAGAACTTGCGCGCGTGCAAAAGAAAAGATCGATCTCCACTATGATGATTATTCGAGTCCCGGCGTCAAACCTTTTCAAGTTGCTCCGCATTCCAGCGAGTTCAATTTCTGGGAACCCGGCAAGGGATATGAACCCAATCACAGTTTTCAAATACAGGCGCATGCCTTTCGCCCATTGGCGGTAATAGACACAAGTCGAAGGTCGTCATATTTTGCCGGCGCACACTTCAAAAGGGAAGTATTTGTGGTAAACGATACTCCCGAAGCATTGTCTGGCGAATTGCAACTGTCTCTGGCAAAGGATGGGGGCGTCGCATTCTCGCGGGATTGCGCTGTGTCTGTGGAAAGAGGCGAGGTTGCATCCCAGGCAGTCGAATTCGCTTTGGACAGGGGTATTGCGCCTGGGGTTTACACATATTCCGCCAGGTTTATAGCCGGCGGCAAAGTAATGGATTCGTGGGACCGCGAAGTAAAAATACATTCAAGGGCGCTCGACAGCACCCGGAGGCCTTTCATCGCATCCAAAGTGGCAGTGTTGGGCAACACTCGGATTGCCGGTACATTATCTCTGCTCGATATCGAATACTACTGTGTGGATTCTCTCGATCACCGATCTCTAGCGGTCGCGAAAGTGCTGATTATGGACACAGACTCCGTAATCCCCGGCAGTTCGCAGAATAAGGACGCAAAAGAGTTCGTTGGGCGTGGAGGCAGATTAATACTCCTGGAGCAGGAACATTCGCTGTTTCCGGGCATAGCGTTGGAAGAAAAGCCGGTATTAAAGGTTTTTCCCAGGTGTTATGAGCATGAGTTGCTTTCGGGGATAACCGGCGACGATCTCTTCGCCTGGAGCGATGACCCTTACACATCGACCGCCGGTAATTCGTATCTGGCGGAAAGAATGTACCGCAAAGACGATGGCAGTCTTATCTTGCCGGTGCTCGATTCAGGCGAAGGCGGCTTCGGCAGTGGAAATCTGGACTATACTCCGCTTTTCGAGTCTGTGCATGGGGACGGCCTTATAATCGCATGCCACCTCCGGCTGGGTGACAAACTCAGCGACATCCCCGCTGCCGAAAGACTGCTGCTGAATATGCTCGAGCGTGCCGACTCTTATCGGCCAAATTCCGCGCGTTCGCCGCTGCTTGTGAACTCGTCGGACATCAAGGAGATTGAAGGCTGCGTTCGACGGGCGGAATGTGGCGGGACGATAATCGTAAATGGCGCGGGGGAGTCTGATTTGCGTTTGTGGGGACAGGCATTGGGAGTCGATCTTAGGATCAAGGATGCCGGCGATGTATATCAGTTGGTGAGAGTCGCAAATGACGCGATTCTAAACGGAGTCTCGAACGAAGATACGTGCGGCATAGAATCTTACACCTACGCGGCGCCGGATGTTCGAAACCATAAAGTGGGGCAGGTTTTCCTGGCTCATACCGATGGTCTTGAGCCGATACTTGAAACCCCTCAAGAGAGCTGTCTTAAGGAGCTTTTCGTTGAGGGCGGTAAGACCGAACCACTGCGCGCTCATACCCTATCCCGTTTCCTATACGACGAAAGACCGGAGAGAGCAGTGGGCCTTGGACGCGTGCGCCTCGGCGATGGCCAGGTAATATTCAATCAGTTTGCTCCCGATGGATCGGTAACGAGGTTTGCCCGGTTGATGAATAGACTTCAGTCGAATCTTGGGGCCGAACTCCCCGGCGGTATTCTGGACGGAGATATGGTACCCGCGGACCGAAATGAAAGCCAGGGTCACCCGGATAAAGCCTATATTTACAACGGCCCGTGCGATGAAAAGATGTTCAGCGACATGCTGGAAAGCACCAGCATAATAATGGAACGAATGGCAAGCAGGCCAATCCTGAATACGGGGAATTGGCAGCTCACATCGTCCGATGATGGTGTGTGGTCAGCCGCCGGACTGGACCCATCGCAAGAAGTGTTTCTTTACTACATCATAGACTCACCGACGGCCCGCAAGAGCGCGGCTCAAATGGATATTGGGGTGGCAAATCCGGCGGCTCTCACATACTTGCAGCTAGCGGGTCAAGGCAAGATCGACCTGATAGTAAACGGCTTATCATATGCGGCAGCCAGCCTGGTGGATGATGAGGCAAGGATTAGCAACATATCTCTGGAAAAGGGTTTTAACCACGTGCTTGTGAAATGGGAGCCTGAATCAGGTTGTTCCACCCTTTATATGCAGTGGCAGGACATATCGAAGCGTCCCGAAATACGGCTGGGATTCTACTAGCCCCGCATTACTCGTGAGTTGACGGACTGGCCTTTGGTTCAGGCACCCACGTGCTCCCTCTCCCGTCAGGGCGAGGGGAGCACAAAGTGCTAGGCAAACACACGTTACACGAATAGATCGGGCCAGTGGTTGCGCCGAAGGCGTGGTTACACTATAATCGTAAGTGCCGCTCCAAGGCAGCATGGATGAAAATGACAGGGTGTGCTCGCGGGTTGCAAACGCGGCAGTTAGGCAAATGCTTGCGGGGCGGAAGTTCCGGGCTTTCCACTTTCGACTTTCAGCTTTCCACTATTTTCGAGGGAGACAATTGTTTTGGCTAATTTGATCATTAACAGAGACGAGCTCAGAGACAAAATCTACGGCTGCTGGCTCGGCAAGACTATTGGTGGCACGCTCGGCATGCCTTACGAGGGCGGCACCGATATGCACGACGTCAAGGGTTACAAGAACATATCCGGTGAGCCTGCCGCAAACGATGATCTGGACCTTCAGTTGGTCTGGCTCAAGGCGGTTATGGAAAATGGAATTCGTGCCATTAACTCTCGCCTGCTTGGTGAGTACTGGCTTAATTATATTCCACCTTACTGGAACGAATATGGAACGGGCAAGGGCGACATGCGCGCGGGTCTGGTTCCTCCTCTGTCCGGTGAGTATCGAAATGAAAGATGGAAGCACTCGAATGGCGCATGGATACGTTCCGAGATATGGGCATGTCTGTTTCCGGGACGTCCTGATGTTGCGATAAAGTATGCATTTGAAGATGCCTGCGTGGATCACGGCACTGGAGAGGGCGCCTATGCCGCGCTCTTTACCGCGGCAATACAGAGCGCCGCTTTTGTAGTCAGTGATCGAGACGAATTGATTCGTATCGGCCTATCCAAGCTTCCACCGGACTGCCGCACAGGACTCGGAGTATTAGAATAGCTCAAGATGCTTACTCCAAGGGATTAAGCTGGAAAGAGGCCCGTCGACTGGTGGTTGAAGACAGCAAGGATTTGGGCTGGTTCCAGGCTCCCGGAAATGTTGCGTTCCTTATCACGGGATTGCTATATGGCGAGGGTGATTTTGGCAAGTCCATAATAATCGCGACTAACTGCGGCGATGACACGGACTGTACCGGCGGCAACCCTTGGCGCCACGCTCGGCATAATCATGGGAGCGAGCAGCATTCCCACCGAATGGACCGAGCCTATAGGTGACAGGATCGTCACGATTGCAGTAGACCGCGGGTACATGTTTGTTCCTCCCACTCTTACCGTGCTCACCGATCAGGTGATGGATATTGTTCCTCACACTCTGGCTGCATTTGATTGTGTTGTGAAAGTGGAAGATGCGCCAACCGATCTTTCCGAACTGGCGCAACTGGACCTTGCTGATGAAACAATAGCCAAAGAGATATGCAGCCGGTCGCCTTATGCGATTAGCCACGATTTTATACATACCACGGTTACCCTCGATTACTGCCAGGCGCCGGAGATTAAGGCGGGGGTCCCGTTCAGGCTGAATCTGGTGTTTGAAAACAAGCTCCCTGATCCCCGTCATATGGAATTGGTCTGGCATCTGCCCGAGGGTTGGACCGTATCGAGCGGTAAGCGAAGCAATGTCTTAATGAGCATCTTCCCATCTAGAGTGGAAGTATCCGTGGATGTGGTGGCGGATCAGGTGACAAATGCGGTCAACAGAGCAATCCTCGAGATCATCGTCCCCGGCAGACCAACCGTAGGGCTTGTGCCTCTATTATTCTTCGCTATGGCGGGCTAGCCCACAATCTCCGAGAGAATCTCTCCCGCCACTTCGCGGTCGTCAAAATGAATAGTCTCGTGGGCGAAGATTTGGTAGTCCTCGTGCCCTTTGCCGGCGATCACCACGATGTCTCCCGTCCCAGCCTCGGCCAGGGCCTCGCGGATGGCGGCCCGGCGGTCGGGTTGGACCGTCACCGCCGATCCGCGCTGGGCCGGGATGCCCTCGAGGACCATCTCGATAATCGAGTCGGGGTCCTCGGTGCGCGGATTGTCCGAAGTGATCACCACCAGGTCCGCCAACTCCACGCCGATTCTCCCCATTATGGGCCGCTTGCCCTTATCGCGGTCGCCGCCGCATCCGAAAACCGCGATCAGCCGCCTGTCCGTGAGCTTTCGAGCGGCGCGCAGCACATTTTTCAGCTCGTCGGGAGTGTGAGCGTAATCCACGAGCACGCCGAAGTCCTGACCGCGCTCGACCGATTCGAACCGCCCCGGCACGCTCCTTGCCGCCGCAAGCCCCCCTGAGATGCGATCAACATCCAGCCCGAGCGCAATCGCCGCGGCGGCGGCAGCCAGCGCATTGTAGACATTGAAAAGGCCACCGATCCCGAGGCGAACCGGCGTCACGCCATCACCGTAGGTCATATCGAAGGCGACCGACTTTTCGCTGATCCTTAACTTCGCCGCCATCACATCCGCTTTCGAGTCGATCCCGAAAGTCAGCACTCGTCCGCGGGTGGCCTGCCGGACCTTGTCCGCGGCGGCATCGTCCGCATTGATACAGGCGCGGAACTCTTTTTCCGACAATGCGGGATAGTCTCGAAACAGGGTGAGCTTGGCGTCTAAATACGCTTCGACGGTCTTGTGAAAGTCCAAATGGTCTCGCGCGATGTTCGTAAAAACCCCGCAATCGAACTCGCAGCCCAGCGTCCTGCCCTGAGAAAGACCGTGTGAGCTGGCTTCCATTGCGACGACCTTCACGCCATCGCGGACCATCGCCGCCAGAATCCGCTGCAAATCCACCGACTCCGGCGTCGTGTGCCCGGTCTCGATGAACTCGCCGCCGACCCGCGCGCCGAGCGTCCCGATCAGTCCGGCACTGCGTCCCGACTCGTTCATGATCGCCTGGATCAGGTGGGTAACCGTTGTCTTTCCGCTCGTGCCGGTGACTCCCACGAGTTTCAAGTCGCGCGATGGGTATCCGTAAAACGGCGCGGCGATCTGGGCAGCCGCGACGCGCCCGTCCGGGACCACAACATACGGCGTTTTCCCGTCCGGCGCCGGGCTTGTGACGCGCTCGGCAACAATCGCTGACGCCCCGGCGGCCACGGCGCTGCTGATGAAGTCGTGACCGTCAAACGCCTCTCCCCGCATCGCCACGAAGACAAACCCCGGCTTCACCTTGCGGCTGTCGCAGGCAATTCCCGCGACCCGCGCCTCCCCCGCGCGCACCACCAGCGCACTCGTCAATTTGTCGACCATCTCAGACCAAAGCATATCGTACGTGGTCACTCTCGGCGAGTACTTGTCATGCTGATCCTGAATCGAGTTCAGGAGATTCAGCATCTCCTTTGCGATAACGAGATCCGCAAGTCAAGTTCAGGATGACAGCAGTTACAGCATATCCTTCTATTATAACGCCCCAAACCGCACATCAGTTGCGAAATTCTGAATTGGAATCTTGGAATAAACAGAGGATACCGGCGCGCGAACGTCGTATACTAAAGCGGATGAGCTAGTGGGCCGAGCACGGGGGCGAGTCACGGCTTGGTTTATGCGGCGGCTCGACGCCGCTTTCGAACATGTTAGGTTTTTGTCGACCCCCAGAAGGGAAAAGCGGCGTCGAGCCGCCGCAGTCCAAAGGGGGATGGCCTTGCGCGGGTTAGAGATCCGGATTCTAACTTCTCACTTCTAATTTCTATTTTCGGAGGAATCAAGCACGAAGGCTTTGCCTTCATCACTATAGAAGGTGCGCCAGGCTAAGCTTGCTTAGCTCTTGCCGGTGAAAGTCCGGTCTGGGTAAAGCCTAACCAGCAGCCCAGCACTGATACCCGCGCATGGTGAGGTAACGAGCCGTGTGAAGCCGGGAGGAAGGAGATGTTCGGCTGCAGCGAAAGCGAAGATATTGAGCCCCGAAATAGTGATTAGTGGTCAATGGGCCGACCGGGTCATCTACCGGGAAGGCAGTAACGAGGACTGGCGCTTTGGTGAGCCCTCCTCGGCGGACCGGGGTCTGAGGTCGCGGCAGGACATCATATGGAGCAAGCAGGAACCTGGGAGACCCAGAGTGTTCCTCATGGGAACAAGGAGGTAGTTTCCGACAACGCGCAGAGCGGAGGAGGGAACCAAGGCATTCTGGGAGTCGGACTGACTCATAGTAGAGGTGTAGCTGGGGCAATGCCCAGTGACACCGATGCCTCGACGGGTTCGGGGTATGGAGGTGTACTCGAAGGGGTCAGCAGTCAGTTGCAGACGGATGGGGAAACACCCAGTGTCCATCGAGACGCGGCATGGGTGGAAACGCGACTAGCCGTCATATCCGAGATGGCTCGCACGGACTCACGATGCAGGTTCAGCAATTTGGCCTACCTGCTCAATGAGGACTATTTGGCGAGATGCTATTGGCAGCTCGATATGAGAGCTGCGCCTGGCATAGACCACGTTACGTGGAGGCGGTACGGCAAGGATTTACAAGAGAATCTGAGCGACCTGGTAAGCCGTATGCGTGCGATGAAGTATCGCCCGCAGTCGGTGAGACGGGTCTATATTCCCAAAGATGCTCACTCGAAGCGGCCACTGGGGATACCAGCAGTCGAAGACAAAGTGGTGCAGATGGGAATGATGAAGATTCTGGAGGCGATCTACGAGCAGGACTTCCTCGACGTATCCTACGGGTTCAGACCTGGGAGGAACTGCCATCAGGCGCTGGATAGGTGCGTGATAACCAGGCGGGTCAATTACGTGCTTGATGCTGACATCAAGGGATTCTTCGACAGCGTCGATCATGCGAAGCTGCTGAAGTGTCTGGGGATGCGGATGAGTGACCGGAACTTTCTTCGGCTGGTAGTCAGGATGCTCAAATCCGGTGTGATGGAGGAGGGTGAGCGCCTTAAAACGGACGAAGGCACTCCGCAAGGCGGGGTTGTCAGCCCGATATTGGCAAACATCTTCCTGCACTACGCGCTGGATGAGTGGTTTACCAAGGTCCTGACAAAGCGGCTAAAGGGATATGCGGAACTGATCCGATACGCGGATGACTTCATAATATGCGTGCAACTTGAGAGCGATGCCAAGATGATCCTGAGTGCGTTGGAAGCACGGTTTAGGCAGTGTGGACTTACCTTGTCCAAGGAGAAGACTCGGCTGCTAGAGTTCGGGCGTTATGCCCGTGCACGAGCAAGGCGACGTAGGGAGAAACCTGGGACGTTCGACTTTCTTGGGTTCACTCACTACTGTGGCCTAAGTCGGGCCGGAAAGTTCAAGGTGGGACGCAAGACGAGCAAGAAGAAGTTCCGGCTGAAGGCTAAAGCCCTGAATGATTGGCTGCGGCAAGTGCGGAACGCGCGACCGCTCAAGGAGTGGTGGGGGCTTCTCAAGCTAAAGCTGAAAGGTCACTACAACTACTATGGCGTGGGCGGCAATTACCCTGGGATCCAGCGATACTACTGGCTGGCGGTGCGGTTGGCCTTCAAATGGCTTAATCGTCGAAGCCAGCGTCGCTCGGTGACCTGGGAGCGCTTCAATGCCTTGCTTCGCGCTCACACTCTGCCTATGCCTCGGATTCGCGTGAACCTGTATAATACGTATGGTCTCGTTGGTGAAACTGGCTGAAGAGCCGGATGCGGGAAAACTGCACGTCCGGTTCCGTGGGGGGTGCCGAAGTGTCCCAAGGTTCTTGGGGTAACCGGCGTCTACCCGACAAAAAAGGCCATGGAAGGTTGAAAGTTAAAGGTTCAAGGTTGAAGGTTTGGGCAGCGGAGGGCTTCTTGAGCACAGTGAGGCCCGACGGCCAGCGCCAGAAGTAAGACCGAGATCGATAGAACTGCTGTTTGGTTGTTCTTCATTTTGTTTCTCCTTGTCGGTTTGAGATTGCCTGGCACGGCAGCTTCGCCTGCGTTCACAGGTAATGCTGTGCAGGATTCGTGCTGCCTTTTTGACTTGCGGGCAGGCTGCCATGTTCCCGACTGCCGTGAAAAAAGGCGGTGCAGATTCCGTGTCTGACTGCACCGCCTCTAGGTTACAGATACGCCACGTCGGTTACGGCTTTCTTCGCCTCAGCGCCAAGCCTGCCATTGCGATCATTCCGGTAATAAGCGGCAGGGCAGATGAAGGCTCCGGCACCGGCGCATATACCGTGACGCTCATTTCCGTGCCCTGCGTAAAGACCTGGCTGGGATCCGTAAGCGTGGCTATCGGCAGCGTGATGAAGACGGCCGTTCCTGCTGTCTGGGTAAGGTCGACCCAGAACGTCGTCGGGCCGGTCCAATCGGCGGAGGCCGGGACTTGATCCAGCACTATCTCCGCCATACACCCCGCCGGACAGGTGTTATTGCTAGACTCAACCCCGAATGCGTATTGTCCCGTACGCTAAGCGGGACGTTCTGGTCCCAGAAGTAGATATCGTACCACGTCTTGCTGCCGCCAGGCGCAATCGGCCCGCGAAGATCGCTAGGGTAAAACCCGGTCGGACCCTCCCAGACCGGGAAATCCCCTGGCGCCACGCCGTTCTGGTAATAAGCACACGTGAAAATGCCCGTCCCACCGGTTGGATCAACGTTGCCACCTCCACCTGCATCGTTGAAATCATCCGTTGCGCCTGGCATCGTCACCCGTCTCAAAGCCACCAACACTGAACTGCCAGTTGTCTGGATTGTAGGTCGGAACGGGTTCCTGAGCGCAGAGAGGCCCGGCGGCCAGCGCCAGGAGCAAGAGCGAGGCTAATAAAACTACTGCTGCATTCCTGTTCATGGTGTTTCTCCTTTTCGGTTTGAGATTGCCTGGCACGTTATCCTCGCCTGCATTCACAGGTAACGCTGTGCAGGATTCGTGCCAATCTGTACAGGCTCAGGCGAAGACCTGCAGCCCAGATACCAGTTGCCCCTTATCCGCCGCTAGGACTTGCCTCGTAAGCTCCACATGTCGACACCCGGATCCGACGTGCTATCCGGTCGAGGGTTGCCATTTATATCGTGGTTAGGCACCACGTTGTACGGCGGTGCTCCGTTCAGCGCTCCCGCATCGACGCATGGGGACAGGGTCGGCGAAGTGCTGAGTTGGTAGTTGTCATTGGCGGGATTCGCCGGATTGATCGAAGTAAACAACGGGTTGGCGGAAATGCAATTGGTCTGCGTGGCCTGGATACCCGGCGCCCAATAATAGGGACTGCTATCGGCCCATGCATCGCAGTAGTAAACGCCGCCAGTGGCACTATCGGTGAACGCCACGCTGTTGCCATACCCCGTCCGGGTGACATTGCCATAGAAAATATTGTTCAAAACAATGGCGTTAGCCGCCGGGCTGGCCTTGTAGTCTATCTGTATGGCGCCTCCATAGCCCTTCGGCGTTAGCGGAGTGCCCCCAGCGCTCGAATTGCAGACGAACGTGTTGTTCACGATGACGGATCGCCCGCGCTGCCTATGGCTTGCATGTCCGCTGGGGATACTCGGGTTCACGTATATGGCGCCTCCGCCCTGTAGGTCGGCATGCCGCCACCGGTGCAGTTATAGGCGAAACGTTATTACCGATGACCGGGCTTTGGCAGTTCCACATTGACAGACCACCGCCCCTCGTGGAGTTCGAGCAGGTGCACAAGTTGCCCTCGATAAGGTTGGAGTCGACTGTCGCGGCGACCTGGCAGCAGAAGATTCCGCCGCCCTCGTTGACGGTCTGGTTAGCCAGACTGGCGGTAGCGCCCCCGATGATATTGCCCGATATGTTCACGACCGGCTGGGAGGAGGGACAGCCGTTAAGGTCGCTGTACGCCTGGCAGTACAGACCGCCTCCGCACTCGTCCTCATCCTGATCGTCGTCGTACGTTACCAGCAATCCGTAGTTGCCCGACAACGGTGCAACGCGAAACGCTCACTGTCGGACACCCCTCGCAGATAATCCCGTGACGGCGTTGTACTCGATGCAGCACCGGATATCGTGACATTAGTTGTATCGCACCAGACGCCGCCGCCGCCCCACGCATACGAACTCCGGCTGCCGTTGCTCGAAACGGCGCACCCCCGACATTGTCAGGGTCGACGGGCTGGAGGCATAGCCGTGCAGAAAATGCCATCGCCATAGCTGTAATACCCCGTGCTGTTTCAGCATGACCGTCACCCACCGGTCAGCGACACCGAGCCCCCTGCACAGCAGAAGATTCCCGCTCCGGCTCCGCTCTGCGGCGTGCCGTTCGACTGGATTGTGGTCTGGCTGATGCGCTTACCGTGGCCGTATAGCAGCTCACGCCTCCGCCGTAAAGCGCGACATTATTCGTTATGTCACAGTTCGCCACGCTCAGCGACGCTCCATCACCGCACGAGATACCTCCACCGTAGCCGCTACTGCCGTCTGGATCGTAAACCCATCGACTGTGCACCCGGCGACGCCTCCCGCCCATACAACGGAGTCCGAGCCATTATTAGTACCGTCAAGGGTGGTTGTGTTGTTGCTCCAGTTCCGTTGCTCGCGCGCTGCTTCGCTGCCCGGCGAGGCCCCCCGTACAGGCCGACACCGGTCTCCAGGGCTACGGTTGCGTTCTCCTCGTACTTTCCTTGGGCTACCCAGATGTCCCCACCGCTGGAATCCGCGCTCATTGCGGCGTTGACAGTTTGGAAAGGATGCTGCCAACTGCTTCCATTGAACGGGCTGCCGCCCCCGCTGTCGCTGACATAAATCGGGGTGACGTAGCTTACCGTCACGCTCTCCTCAATCGCAACCTCGTGCCCGGCGGAGTCGGTTGCTCCGACCCACATCAGGTGGGTACCGGCGGTCGGGCTCCAGGTGCATGTCCAGTTCACCGACGACAGCGCCGAATAGTTCACACTGGACAACGTCGCGGAATCGACTTTGACCGTAACGTTTGTCACTCCGAAGCCGGCGGCTGCGGTGCCCGCCAGCAGCACAGGGCCGGCGGTGGAGTCCACGTGCAACGTGCCATCCGGGGGAGTGGTTATAGTCACGGATGGATAGTTGGCGTTTTGCGCAAGGATCATTATGTCATCCTGCTCTCTTGGCCGGACAACCCGAATATAGCCCGCGGCTGTCGAGTCGCAGGACGATATCCCCTTGACCTCTACCACGGAACCGATGGGCGGGGCTGTAAGCGCCGTCTTTGCTCCCAGACTCCAGGCCCAACTCACCCTGACCCCGACGTCTCCCGACGCGTCCTTCAGAGCGTAGCCGTCGTCCACGTAAAAGTCCGTCGGCTCGATGGCGGTGACCGTCCCCGCTATTTTTACCAGCATACCCTTGTTGTCGGGGCCGACTCCGGAACTGTCCGGGCTGCTGATCCCGGAGTCGTAATGGTTCATCGCCTGGCCGCCAAGCGCCTTGGTCTCCATGAACAACGGCTGCGGCTCCGGAATAAAGCCCGCGCTGTCCTCAGCTATGGACCCGCCCGACACGTTGGCATTGATCTGAACCTCTCCGCCAGAACCCACCCCGGTCTGTCCGACGATGTCGACGACCTCACCCCTGGGGATCTGGCCGCTGCTCGTGACCACTCGTATGCCGCCCCAGTAAGGCGAGCCCTTCGGGCATTGAACATAGCATGTTCCGCCGAAGTCCGCGTTGTTGGCGCTTACCACCACGCCATTGATGGTTTGCAGGGATGGCCCCTCCACCGGCAGCGAGACCCAGGCATAGGGGATCGTCGGCGCGTCCTGAATCGCCATGACCGCGCCAACCGTATCCCCTTGGAGCCAGTTTGGTCCGTAATCTATTTCAACCCAGAAGTTGGTCCCGGTGGAGTCCGCCTGGATGTTACCCGTTAGCGTGTTAATGATGTCCGAAGGGTCGAGACTGTCGCTTTGCGACCAATAGCAAAGAATGGAGTCGTCAGCCGAATCGACGATCGTGAAGGTTTCACCCACGGAATCCACGCTGGAGATATTCATGCAATCCGCTTCGATGAACACGGCGTTGTTGGGGTCGTAAACCGATTCCATGGTCGGTACGTCCGGGCAAAAAATTGGGGCCGCCGCCGAGTCGGATCCGTCTCCCCCATCTCCTGGCGGGGAATCATCACAGGCACGAACGAAGCCGCTCTGCAGCGATTGGGACGATACGCAATCCGGCGGGAGCAGCTCCGTCACGTTTGGCCACGGCGAGGAAAGCGTGTCCCTGAACAGGCCGTGATAGATTATCGCCCCACTGTCATCAAGGTAGGCAGAGACGCTCACATTGCTGAGCATTCTGCTTCCGTCCGGCAAGGTACTCAGCGTGCCGGAAACGTTAAGCGGCTCGTACGGTTCTATCTCCCGGGGCGGGGCCCCGAAGATTCTCAAGCGCGCAGCACCCAGAGCAAAGGCCACGTCCTGGACGTCCCAGTAGTTCGGCTGACACCGAATCTCGATCTTGGAGCAACACACGCATGTCAAATTCACCTGACTTCCATCCGGAATAACATACGAGCCGCCTTCGTTGACCAGCGTAGCCTCGCCGACTCCAAGGCCATAGCCCGGTCCGTTGAACGGATCGAGCATGCTCGCCGTCGTGGCTCCGCCCAGCGCCGCCAAAACGACCACCACACATACGAGAACAATACTTTTCACGACATTTCTCCCTTTCTGACTTTTCGATTCGATGCGAGTGTAGTTCAGCGTGCGGGGATACCGTCGCCCCCCACCAACCGATAAAACGCACGAGAGTGAGCAGCGCGGCTCCGGCCACGTCACCGCACTGCTCACCAAAGGTCGTAGGCTACATAACCTGCCTACCCGTTAGACTTGTATGAGCGCTAGGTTGTTCCCCTTTACTCTACATCTACCAGCCCATTTCGGTAGGACTAAACAGCGGACATTGTATGAGGTCCCATGTCGGGACGCGATATCCGGCCACTTGCCGCACTGCCCGAACGTTACCATTATGCAACGGAATAAACGGTAATGTCAAGAGTGGCCGTGCAGACCTGGCCGTGATGGACGTTGAGGCGTAATCTGAAAGCCCATACACTTCAGTATGCAAACAGCACAAACCGCGAGAGGCTTGCTCCTGAGAACTCTGGGAATGCGTATGAGCAGGCGGCGCAGATTATTGGGCATCACTCAGGAACAGCTTGCAGAGAAAGCTGGCCCAAGTCCTAACTATGTTGGCAAGTTGGAAATCGGCATGAAATCGCCGTCGTTCGATGGTACTGATGCGTGTGGCCAGAGCATTGGGGGTAGAGGTGCACGAACTCTTGACGCACGAGGAACATCCAGTGACCGAAGCTGCGCTTGAGGTGACACGGGTGATGGAACGGTTTAATGAGCACGATGCCAAGTTTCTGCTGAGTGAGTTCCGGCACATAGCCGCCTATATGAGAGCCATTCGAGAGCACCAGGCGTGAGGCCTTTCTTGGCTTCAGGGAACTGCCGTTCACCTTGCACTTTCCCATCGCAAAGAAGCCGGTGGTGACTGCTAAAACCAAGTTCAGACTGCCCACCAGATTCGATTTCTGACGCGGATCCCTGAGAGACCCAGACCGCCCGCACGGTTTCAGGCTTCCAGACGATGACTGTGCTCTGGCAACCTTCAACTTTTACTTTTAGCCTTTAACCCGATGTGTATTTCACCGCGAAAGCGACGAGAGTTCCGGCGTCCGGGCGGGCGAACGGTCGCAGGCGAGACCTGCCGCCGTAACGCAAGCAGAGCCTGCTGATTAAGAATCTGCAAGCCATGAGCGGGAGGCTGCTGCGTGTCGCGGGCCGCGCGCTGCTCCTTCGCGGTCATCCCGGAACCGTCCTCCATAACGGCGATGAGCACATCACGGACGCCATTTCATAATATCACACCCGGCGATTCCAGCCAATTCCCCACCGGGTGCACAGCACACTGAATGCGAGAGTGGGGTCCACATGGGTGGCCATGCCGATGTTTCGGGATTTTAGGCCGGCATTCACCCAGCGAGCCTGCTTTTCTCGGCAACGTGTCCCTGCCCTACGGTTTGAGTCTGTCCGAAATCCCGAAACATCAAATAGAGGATACCGGCGCGCGAACGTCGTATACTAAAGCGGATGAGCTGGTGGGCCGAGGACAGGGGCGAGTCACGGCTTGGTTTATGCGGCGGCTCGACGCCGCTTTCGAACATGTTAGGTTTTTGTCGACCCCCAGAAGGGAAAAGCGGCGTCGAGCCGCTGCAGTCCAAAGGGGGATGGCCTCTTGCGGTTAGAGGTCCGGATTCTAACTTCTAACCCGACTTTACGAAATATTCTTCGTAGGGCGGCAAAATCCATCGTGAAAAGCCGAGTTGTCGGCCTTCCGAGTGTATGACCTAACTCGCCGTAAATCTACCGAGATTTAGCACATTGAAAAGTTGATATTGAACATCGCGCATTTTGCTGGTTGTCGTTACCAGCTTTGGTTTGCCCTTGCCGCGCGGGTAGACGAGCAGCACTTCTTTGATATCGGAGAGTTGCTCATAAGCCTCTTCCGGGCTCAACTTTAAGCCGGATTGCTCTATCCTGCGGTTCAGGAGCGAGCAAAGAGTAAGCGCAAGGACGCAGTAGAAAGCGTGAACTCTGATCTTCTGATCAGTCCAATGGTAAATCGGCCAGAAACTGACATGATGGGGATCTTTCATCTGCTTAAAAGCATCCTCTATCTTATACTGAGCGTGGTAAGTATCCACGATGGCCTTAGCGTCCATGTCCTGCCGGTCGGTGAACAGGACGTTCTTGCCAAACTGCGTTTGGGCGATCCGGGATAGGGAATCGATATCTATGCCGTAGTCAAGCACGACTTGCCCATCTACCTCTGTGACGTTATACCTGATGATGTCTTGCGCGTGCTGTCCCTTGATGATGCCGGAGGCACAGCGCGCCACGGCTGCCGCAGTCGGTTTCCGACCGGTTCGGATCAATCCGTCGCATCTGGCCTGCAACCTTGCCTGCAGGGCCTGGAGCTTGCTCATTCTCTTGGAAAGTTGCTCGCCCAGGCCGCGCATCTGGCATCTAAAGAGTTCTTCGTTCCAGGTGAGGCAGACTACGTGTTCTTTGCCGAAGACCTTCTTTCGTGTCATATAGGCCAGCAAGCCTGAGCCGATTTCCGAGGTACCTGCTCAAGTGGTATCGAGAGCAGTTCAGAGTGTTGTGACGCGACAAGTGAGCCAACGTAATGGAACGAATCGCACCGCTGCAGGTTAGCATGCGAGTTGTTCCCCTTGTCGAAAACCAGGGTTATGTCCTGGCACTGCCGGGCGAGCTCCGACAGACGCTCACTCAGTTCTTCGATGATACTCGCGAACTGCAATGAGTCGTGGACATTGCCAGGATAGACCTGATGGAATAGCGGTATTCGATGGTCTCGGCTCACCAACAGCGCCAGCCCGATCTGCTTGAGATCGGTCCTTTTCTGTTTGTTGTGCCCCCGCTGGGGGATATCGCCCGCCGTGTCCGTGTCGATGTAAGTGAAAAAGTTGGTGGTGTCGTAAAGCAAGCAACTTAGGTCAACGCCCTCCTGTTCGATTAGCACACGGGCCAACTCTTGCTCAATGGCCTTGATACGCTCCGGCGTGAGCAGAGCCATGTTGTCCCAGAATCTCTGGCTGGTCAGCGCCGAACTCGCTACGGGCGTCAGCCGACGCAGGACAGTGCCGTCGTACCGCTGGGCGATTTTGTTCTTGCTTGTCGGCTTAGAGCACCGGTTGATGGCGGCGAGGAGCATGTACTCTCCAACGGAGACGCCTTGCTCCCTCTTCGGACAACAGCGCTCGATTATCTGAACGAGACCGAGCTTATCGGCGATATCGTAGAGTGCCGAGACCAGTCCAAACTCGACGACGTCTGCTTCCGTCGGAGAAGGCGATTCAGCCTGCGTAACCGCGCGGATGATATTCTCGACGCGGCCAAGATGCTTTTGCCACACTATCTTGGGCTTGCCATTCACCCGCCGACACTCTCTGGCGACGTAGTAATCGTGTCCCTTGATTGTTTTCTTAGTTATGCTAGCCATGTTAGGTCATACAAGTCTAGCACGACCGACGCCGCTTGTCAATACATCAGAGCAAAACAAGCGGGACAAAGCTCTGAAATGCGCGATATTCACTTATCAATGTGCAGGATGAGTTAGGTCATACACAATAAATCGATTGCCTGATTACGTAAATCACGCTCAAATAACCGGAACTCGGGCCTCTACAGCCCTTGTTTCCGGGGCAAAAAACCGGTTCCGGAGAGCTATTTCGTAAAGTCGGGCTAACTTCTATTTTTCAGGAGGATCCATGAGCGAACCTGTTTCTCAAGCCGTGAAATGCGAAATTTGCAATGCCGAAATCTCACGCGGTGACGCAACGCCCGCCCAAACGATTCGGCCGGTGATCCGGGATTTAATCAAGGCCAGGTATTCCTTCCTGGTCGGGTCAAGGCTACATCTGCGAGAACGACCTCGACGAGTTCCGGGCGGAATATGTCCAGAAATCGCTTGAAGAAGAGAAAGGGGAGTTGTCCAACCTTGAAGCGGAAGTGGTCGAGGCCATGAAGGCGGAAGAGAACGTCTCCAAGAACATAAACTCCGATTTCGACAGTCCACTTGACCTTCGGCCAGCGCCTGGCCGACAAGGTGGCGGAGTTTGGGGGGAGTTGGAACTTCATACTTATCTTTCTCGGCATACTTGTCGTGTGGATTGTCGCAAACTCGATCGCCCTGATGCGCAAGCCTTTCGACCCGTATCCTTACATCCTGCTGAACCTGGTCCTATCCTGCCTGGCTGCTATCCAGGCGCCCGTCATCATGATGAGCCAAAACCGCCAGGAAGCAAAGGACCGAATGCGCTCTGAACACGATTACCAGGTCAACTTGAAGGCGGAGATCGAAATTCGCAACCTGAGCCAGAAGCTCGATCACCTGCTCCACCAGGAATGGCAGCGCCTGCTCGAGATCCAGGAGATTCAGACCGACTTGATGCGGGAGCTCGCCTGCGCGGCAAGGACGGGCAACGGCCGATCTGACCCGGAACTGGACAAAGGCGTGGTGGGAGCCGGAAATTAGGGTTTTAGGGTTAATAGGGTTAGGTAAGGGAATGCGTTACTTATCGAGGACTTTGTTCCCTTCCCCTATCAACCCTGAAACCCTAACCCCCTAAAACCCTTGGTTTCGTCACGTAGAGCGGGACGAGGGTGAGAGGGTTGTCGGCGGCGCCTTCGCGCAGGCGCTTGACGCCGAGGTCGAGCAGGGCGGCCCCTCGGGCGAAATCCGACCACGACTCGCAAACAATTGCCCGGTCCCCAAGCGTGCCGGCAATAATCGCCGCGCTGCGCCGTGCGGCGCTGCCGCAGAATGCCGCGGTCTTGCCGCCTTGGGAGGCTGCCGCCAGAATATCGTCCACCGGCGAGACAGCGACCTCCGATAGCCGGCCGGCTGCCGATTGGTCGAATAGCGCCCAGTAAGCTTCGCCGGGGCGTGCGTGAATCATCGGACAGATCACGTCGGCGCTCGCCGGCGCGATTCCCCGCGCGAGGGCATCGAGCGTGCCCACGCCCACAATCGGCTTTCCGAGCACATAAGCCAGCGACTTCGCGACGGTGATTCCCACGCGCAGACCCGTGAACGACCCCGGGCCCAGCGACACGACGATCCCGTCGAGGTCCCCGACCGAACGCCCCGCGTCGCAAAGTATCTGCCTGATGTTGGGCACGATTCTTCGAAGCAGCGTCATTTTGTTATAGTAGTGATACTCGCACAGCAGTTCCGAATCCTGCGCGAGCGCGAGCGCGCCTATGTCCGTGGATGAGTCGATGGCCAGTGTCAGCATTGCTCGAGTAGTCCTTCGACCACGGCCCAAAGCCGGGGGCAGTCGGTGCTAAGCGTCAGTTCCCGCGTGTAATCGCCGGTCATTCGAAGTTCGATATCGAGCCTCTCGGGCGGCAGGGCCGATCCCATGCCGATCGGCCCACTCGATTATCGTGACCCCCGTGCCTTCGATATATTCTTCGACCCCGATCTGGCGCACTTCATCCTCCCCTGACAGACGATACAAATCGACGTGGTATAACGGAGTCTCGCCGGCATGCTCGTGAATGAGCGTGAAAGTGGGGCTGTGGACCTCGTTGGGCACGTTCAATCCCTTCGCAATGCCGCGCGTAAGGGTCGTCTTGCCGGTCCCGAGGTCGCCGAACAGCGCGACCACGTCGCCCGCCCTCAACGCCGTGCCGAGCCTTTCACCGATCGTGGCGGTGCCCTCGGGGCTGGTTGTCTTGATCAGAGCCTGCATAGTAACATCTCACTCCTCATGAAGAGTGAGCACTTACATGTCATTTCTAATCCCTTTTCGTGATTAAATTCCCTTCCAGCTACTTACATCCAATCACGCTGTCCACGAACTCCTTGAACAGGTATCCCTCGTCCAGGGGCCCAGCGGAAGCCTCCGGATGGTACCTGTATGGAAAAGACCGGCAGGCTCTTATGGCGAAGGCCCTCGACAGTACCATCGTTTAAGTTTATGCGCGTAACTTCTGCATCGCTGGACAGGCTGGCGGGGTCGACTGCATATCCGTGGTTCTGCGCGGTGATGCTCACCTTGCCGGTGATGAGATTCTTTACCGGATGGTTCGCGCCCCGGTGGCCGAACTTGAGCTTGAATATCCCGCCGCCAAGCGCCATCCCCAGCATTTGGTGGCCAAGGCAAATACCCATGATCGGCTTTCTACCTATCAAATTGCTCATGGTCTCGACGCTCCTGGTCAGGACTCGCGGGTCGCCCGGACCCGGAGAGAAGACCACGCCATCAGGGTCCACGCCCAAGATGTCGTCCACGCCGGCGTCGCACGGCAGAATCGTCACTTTACACCCCTGGCGAGCCAGGCATCGCGCGATGTTGCGCTTGATTCCCATATCCACGACGGCAACGTGACATTGGGCGGGCGGGCAGTCTTCGAGCTTGCTGCATTCGTCCCCGGTCCATTGGTAAGTCTCCCTGGTCGAGACCCGCTCCACAAAATTGATGGCGCCGTAGTTGGGCGAGTTATCGAGGAGGTCTTTGAGTTCGGCGGTACCCAGACCTCGGTTAACATCGCCCCCATCATAACCCCCCTCACGCGCAGGTGCCTGGTGAGAGCGCGGGTATCGACTCCCTGCATCGCAACCGTGCCGCTTTGTGTAAGATAATCGCCCAAACCTATACTCGATCGCCAGTTGCTCGGCTCCTCGCAAAGCTCGCGAACGATGAATCCCTCTACTTGAACCTTGCCCGACTCCACATCTTCCGGGTTAACGCCGTAGTTTCCAACCAGAGGATAAGTCAGCGTCAAGAGCTGCCCGGCGAACGATGGGTCCGTCAGCATCTCCTGGTAACCGGTCATCGCGGTCGCGAAGACAGCCTCGCCTATCGCGGTGCCGGAGGCGCCGATGGATTCGCCTTCGTATATAGTTCCGTCTTCAAGTAAAAGGATGGATTTCATAGAATACCCGAATTTTAATCGCGAAAACGCGAAAAAGTCTAGAATAGAGAGTCACAGCGTAATAGCTCAGTCTTCATTAAGAACGGTAGCCCCCCCCTTTATGCGGCGGGAACGACAAGGCGAGACAATCCTTGGCGTGAAGCCCTTCGAGTTCCCGCTGCACGCGTGGCGCCTTCTGCCTGCGAGAGAGGGCCTGATCTGCATCTGCCCAGCGTGAGTGCTATGCGTGCAGCGGGAACCCGAAGGCGCCGGGTTGAAGCGGACGCTCTATTTGTCGTTCCCGCCGCATAGTGGCCGACCTACCCAAACTGATTCTCCGCGATGAACCGCGCGACGGCTTCTTGCATCTTGGAACCCACTCTGCCCGCCGCCACCATAGCCTCCAGCACTTTTGAAAGGGTGCCCAACGAATGGAGAGTATAGTCGGCGTCAGCCAACAGCTTTGCCCCGCCCTGCTCCCTGTCGAGAATCACCAGGACATCGCGTACAATCAGGCCGGCGGATTCGAGCGGCTCGATGGCCTCGATCTTGCTGGCGCCATCCGTAATGATGTCATCGATCACCAGTACCCTCTCGCCGGGTTGGAAGGTTCCCTCTATAAGCTTCGCGGTCCCATATTCCTTGGCCTCCTTGCGCGCATAGATCATCGGAATACCGCCAGCCACGCTTGCCGCCACCCCAAGCGGCAGCCCGGCGTAGGGTATCCCCGCGATGCGGTCGCAGCCGATCTGCCGGGCTCTGACGGCAAGCGCCCGTCCGATCTCGGCCAAGAGTGGCGGGTTCGAGATCAGCCCCCGGAAGTCTACATAAACCGGCGAGAGTATCCCGCTCCTGAGCTTGAACTCGCCGAACTTTACGCATCCGGCCTGGAATATCTTTTCGTAAAGGGTATTCACCGCGGATCCTTTCTAGTAGACCGATTCCTAAATAGCGATACTGCCGGTGGTCTGTCATGCTGAACTTGATTCACTATCATCCCACAGGGAGGCGCCACGGAAAACCGTGCCGTCCAGAAACGCCTTGTTGGTTTTGCCACAGCCGTAGCAAATCATGTCATTCCGAACGAATGTGAGGAATCTCAACGCTGCGCTTGGATCATCCTTTGGCACGTGAGAATCAACCGATAGGTCGAGATTCCTCACGTGCGTTCCTAAGAAACTCCCCAGTTTCGGGAACAAGATTCCCGAAACACCGGGGGGTGGGTTTCTTTCCAATGTAACGGCGACAGCGTCGCCGTCACTTGCTCGGAATGACATAGCCGCCGCGTTTGCGCGGAGTCCACAGGGCTGTACGCTTGCGAATCGCGCCGCCAAGAAAACCGAAAATGGGTATTTGCAAAGTCACACGCTGACGAGCGTGAAATACCCACAAAACAGGCCGTTTTGCCAAACTGTGGGATGGTAGTGAACTTGATTCAGCATCTCTTTTGCACGCAGCCAGATCCTGAATCAAGTTCAGGGTGACATGGTAATTAGGAATCGCTCTACTAGTCACTACGCCGCAACATACTCTCGAATTTCCACCTGCGCTCCTGATTTGGCCTCGGCTTCGGCGGTCGCTAGTAGCTGCCGGGTAACCTTCTCGTCCACGTACTCCTCACCGCAGTTGGGGCAGACAAGAGCCGGAACGCCCTTTACCACAAGCGTCAGCCCCTCACGCTCAAGGGTCACCGTCGTTATCCCCGGCCGCGTCTCGGCGTGCTTACAGATCACGCAAATCATGGCTTTCTCCTTCTGAACCCAGGCTCCCATTCGTTGGGGTCGGGTTCGTAGACGGTAATGATGATCGTCTCCCCGCTGGCCTCGTTGCTCGCTGCTACCACGTGTATCGGCCTGCCTTCAGACCAACCGAGGAACAGCTTGCTCGGAAAAGGAGTATCTTCCGGGTAATCCTCAATGACCTCGCCAATTTCCAATACTTTGTGCACATCATCCACGCTCACCTGTCGTTGGAACATCCTCTTAACGGCATGCACGCGAAATACTATGCCACCTACGTTCACTTGCGCAACCTCCATGCCCTCTCGCCAGACTTCCGAGTCCGGCCAGACGGAAGGTGGCCCAGCAGGGCCTCCGACGCACACTTTATACCTACCTCCGCGACAGGTTCCATTCTGGGCGTAGCAACTCTATCAACGTGCTCTCTGCGCTCTTCCGCTCGGCAGTTTTATGAAACCAGAGTTCCACGACATCACCGACCTCGGCGCATGGCTCGATGAGCCTATTGATCCGGCAATTGGTCTGCTGTCCGTGCTCATAGCAGTTCCTAGGTGAGATGTTCCCGTACCCTGCGTTGAACCGCTCGCGCAGGTTTTCGCACTTGCCGACGTAGACGACGACTCCGTTCAAAAGCAGGAGGTACACGCCCTCACCGCCGGAGCAGTCACTAATATGAAAGCAACAGAACACTCCATCGCCGTATCGATGTAAGAGCAGTCCGCGACTGTTTCGATAGCGATCCTGTGGCGCGCTCTCTACCAGACGACCATCCGCGCTCCGCTTCGGCCTGATTTGATCCACGTAAGCAAACGGGTATCCGCAAAAGTCTCTTTCCGCCATGTTGATAACCACCTCCTTTTTGGCGAGGCTACACTCCAGCCTTCGCCCCTTCGCGCTTCAGCGCGTCCGACCCGTAAACGATCTCGCCGGAGACCATGGCCGCCGCGACCTTGCCGGTCAGCTCAGCACCCTCAAACGGGGTATTTCTGCCCAGCGACTTAAACTCCGAACTCCTCACCACCACGCTCGCGTCGGGATCGATCAGCACGATGTCCGCAATCGAACCTTCCGAGAGGGTTCCAGCCGGCAGTCCGAGCAGCCGCGCAGGCTCGATGGTCAGCTTCGAAATCGCCTCGGACAACGAAAGCACGCCGCTCGTCACCAGGTTCGTAATCACCAGAGGTACAGCCGTTTCCAGCCCCACCATCCCGAAAGCCGCGTCCTGCAGCTCGACTTCCTTATCTTCTCGAGCGTGCGGCGCGTGGTCGGTGGCTATCAGGTCTATCGTCCCATCCGCCAGAGCCGCCTTTATCGCATCGACATCGTCCCGCGTCCGGAGCGGCGGATTGGTCTTGGCATTGGTGTCGTAGCCGATCAGGGCCTCGTCCGTCAGCGAAAAATACTGCGGGCAGGTCTCGCAGGTTACGCGTATTCCCCTCGCTTTAGCCCAGCGCATCGCCTCCACTCCGCCCGCCGTCGTGATATGCTGAATGTGCAGTTTGCACCCGGTGAGATGGGCAAGGATGATGTTCCTCCAGATCATTATCTCTTCCGCCTGCCTTGGCCACGGCCTGAGGCCCAGAATCGTGCAAGTAATGCCCTCGTTCATCGCGGAATCGGCGGTCATTGCCTTATCTTCGCAATGCGTAAGTATAGGAATGTCAAACATTTTGCTATAATCCATAACACGACGCATCAGGTTAGCGCTTTGGATTGGGAAAGCATCATCGGATATCGCCACCGCCCCCGCGGCAACCATGTCCCCAATCTCAGCCATCTCGGCGCCCTCGTTGGCTTTGGTTGCCGCGCCGGAAGTCAGCACGTGGACGGCCGCCGTTCGGCCCCGGCCCATTACGAAATCCACCATCGCGCCGGTATCGATGGCGGGCCTGGTGTTGGGCATGCCGACTATGGTGGTAAACCCGCCCGCGGCGGCGGCCATCGCCGCGGTCTCGATGGTCTCCTTGTACTCAAAACCCGGCTCGCGCATGTGAACGTGAGCGTCCACGAGCCCCGGCGCAACCACCAATCCGCTCACATCGCATACAAGGTCAGCGGCGATATCCCGGCCCGCGGACCCGGCAGATTCTATCCGCCCGCCGGCGACGAGCACATCCGCAATCTCGTCCACGCCGCGAGCGGGGTCGATCACTCTTCCATTCTTAAGCAGAAGCCGCATTCGGGCCACCTCCCAGCAAGAGATAAAGCAGAGCCATTCTCACGGCAACTCCATTTGTAACCTGGTCCGTTATGACAGCGAACTCACCGTCGGCCACATCGGGGGTTATCTCCACGCCCCGATTCATGGGCCCCGGGTGCATCACGAGCACATCCGGTCTGGCCAGCCGCAGCCGATCCTTATTGATCCCGAAGAGTTTGGAATATTCGCGGATGCTGGGAATAAAGCCTCGATTCATTCTCTCTATCTGGATTCTCAACACGTTGACCACATCCACCTCACGAATCGCTTCGTCGAGGTCCGTGTAGACCGTGACAGGCAGTTTTTCGACCTGGGAGGGCAGCAGTGTGCTCGGCCCGCAAAGACGGACCTCCGCGCCCATTTTGCTCAAGCCCCACAGGTTCGAGCGGGCCACGCGGCTGTGCATTATGTCCCCCACCACCAGGACCTTCAGCCCCGCGAAATCGCCCTTGTTTTCGAGAATCGTGAGCATGTCCAAGAGGCCCTGCGTGGGGTGCTCGTGCATCCCATCGCCGGCATTTATCACGTGCGACTTGACGGTCTTCGCGGCGAAATGCGGCACCCCGCCGGCGACGTGCCGGATCACAAACAAATCCACACCCATTGCCTCCAGCGTAAGCAGCGTGTCCTTGAACGACTCGCCCTTCTGTATGCTGGAGCCGGCTGTGGAGATGCTGGTCGTGTCCGCGCTCATGATCTTCGCGGCCAGTTCGAAGCTTGTGCGTGTGCGCGTGCTGTTTTCGTAAAACAGGGTGCAAACGGACTTGCCGCGCAGGATCGGGACCTTTTTTACCGGCCTGGAGAGGATTTCTTTGTTTGACCGCGCAGTCTTGAGGATCAGCCTGATTTCTTCAGGGGTGATCTCCTGCAAACCCAGTATGTCTTTGCGTTGAAGTCGCATCCTTGCCCCCATAAAGCGGCGTAGCCGCAACCAAGAAGGCCATCGCCGGAAAATCAATACGGCCTTTCCGTAATTCGGAAGGTCGGTGGTTTCTTCTTACGTATCTTACAACTGAAATCCGAGGTGACATATCAAAGTTCAGTACAGCTTGTATAGGATTTCAGTTGCAAGATACTGAGTCTACTTAGCGATCATAATGGCGTCCTCGCCCCTGGTCTCTTGCCAATAGACCTCGACATTCTCCTTGACGGAGGTGGGCAGGTTCTTGCCGATAAAGTCCGCGCGTATGGGCAGCTCACGGTGCCCGCGATCGACCAGCACGGCCAATTGCACGACAGCGGGCCGGCCGAGATCCATGAGGGCATCCAGCGCCGAGCGCGTGGTCCGGCCGGTGAAAAGCACTTCATCCACAAGGATGACCGTGCGGTCGGTGACATCGAACGCTATCTCGCTGGCGGCGATGGTTCGGGCGGATCGGGTAGCGTAATCGTCCCGGTAAAGCGCCACATTGAGGCTGCCGACGGGAATCCGGACATTCTCTATCTCGGAAATAAGCTTTGCGAGCCTCTGGGCCATGGGGACGCCGCGACTCTGAATGCCGACGATCACCAGGTTGTCCGCCCCCTTGTTGCGCTCGATAATCTCGTGCGCGATGCGGGTCAACGCGCGGCGGATTTCAGTCGCGTCCATAACCTTAGTTACGCTGTCTGCCATACAATCAACTCCTTGGTGATAGGTGTTGGGTGTTAACGCAAAAGCCTCCCTGCCCGAGATGGCAAGAAGGCTTGAAACACATGGTCGCTGTCTGAGATTTACCTTCCAGGCCTCGCGGGACCCCAGTTAAAGGCGCTAATCGATTTTAGTAATTATATACGGCGGGAAGTCAAAAGTCAAAGGTCAAAAGTCGAAGTAAGAGTTCACTCTTGATGAGTACCTGTCATGCTGATCCTGAATCGAGTTCAGGAGATTCAGCATCTCCTTTGCAGTAAGCATATCCTGAATCAAGTTCAAGATGACACCAAAGCTTTGCTCTTACAGTCAAAAGTGGGGGAAGGGAGCCGCGTGACCCGCTCGCTTGAGAAAAGTTCGCTGGAAGCCGACAATTAATAGAGGAATCCCGCCCTGGCTTCGGCTAATGCGACCGCCCAGCGGAGAGTGCCTGTGGCCAGCAGGGACAAACTGACAACCGTCAACTGACAACTGTTTTCGATGAGGTAACGCGCTTATGTGGATTGGGATAATTGCCGGGTGGGTATTGGGCTCGGTGACGTTTTATACCCTTCTCGTGCGGAGTGCGGCCGAGCCGGAGCGCAAGGAATGCATGGAATGCCATCTACTCGACTGCGCCGAGTGTCCTTACGTGGCCAACTCCCAGGAGCAACTGAAGCGCGCCGCTTAGCGCCCAGCAGCGCCCACTTGCGTCGAATAAGAAACCACCCTGAATTTTCATCACGAAAACACGAAAGTTATTCCGGGAAACCCTTCTCCCGAAACCCTGCGCGGTCGAAGTATCGGGAAAGGGGTTTCTCGATACAACTAAGTCGTTTCTGAAATCTTTTTCGTGTTTTCCCCCTATCGTGTTTTCGTGGTTGAAATTCCCTTCCGGCTTTGCCGGTTTAGGCGCTTAGCGCCTCCCTAGAAACAATTTGTTGTCGCTAAGGCGGATTCGACGGCGCACCGCCTTTGGGTTTTCCGCTTTATGGTTGTTAAGGGATGGCGGATGAGCTATACTTGCTTTGCCTGGGCGGAGGGTAGGGCAACGCTGGGGAGCTCTCCCGAGCCGACTCAGGTGTTGTTCAAGGGATGGGGGTGGAAATCTCCGCCCCCTCCAAATCATCCCTTAACAACCGAAAAGCGAAAAACCCGACCGCCCGCCTTGGTCAACCGCCACCGTAAGGTGGCCACTTTTCCCCAGCCAAGTCCGGTGAAAAGCCTAGTAACTTACTTGACGACGTAGACGACTATCGCGCTGACCACCAGGAATGTAATCGCGGCATACTTGGTGATTTCATCAAGCCTGTCTTCGAACCCCGGCTTACCCTGGAAAGCGGACTCGGATTTGCCGCCGATCGTGCCGCTCAAACCTTCGCTCTTGGTCGCCTGAGACATAACGATCGCAATGAGCGCTATTGCACTGAGCATTTGCAGCAGCGAAAAAAGCGTATGTAACAGTGAATTTGGCATTGGATCGGATCACCTCGATTGTGATAACAAAATAATGCTATCAGATAGAGCGGCGTTAGTCAATAGCCCGAGAAGTCCAAGGTCGAAAGTCAAAAGTCAAAGCCATGCCGGGCGCCGTTCCCGCCGCATAGTAAAGGTACCATGTTCGGGCGGATTTGCAATCTGGCCCGTAAAGAACAATCTGGGCATCTCCGATGCCCAAACGACGTCGCAATTCCAATGGTTGTTTCGGGGGATTGCAAATCCGCCCGAACGGAGGAGGAGTTCCCCAGGGCAAACGCACTAAAATCCCTCACCAACCGATTGCCTGCTCCTGCCGGTTGAAACCGGGGCTACAAAACCACGAAGTCGGCCTTCGCCGACTGGGATCCCAGTCCCCGACGGGGGACTTTGTGCTGGGCGTAGCCGCGAATTCATTCGACGGAGATTTTAGTGCGTTCGCCCTAAGGAGTTCCCTTTCCCAACCTTTAACCCTCTTTTAGCCGAATGCGTTGCGCATTTTCTCGCAGTAGTACTGCACGTTCTCCCACTTGGCGTCGGGAGCTATGCGGTGATCGGGGCATGGCAGATAGCCGCCAAGCTCGACGAGGGGCTTCAGCCGCTCGATCTCGGCATCGATTGCCGCGCGGTCGAACGCAAATGCGACCTTATTCATACCCCCAACCGCGCGCAAGTTCCGGCCGTACTCTTCCCGCCACGGCTTTATGCTGGCGCCCCAGGTGCCGACTTCCACCGGGAACATCGTATTTACACCGTTCGCAAACCACGTGGGAATGAGCGAATCTATCATGCCGTCGCAATCCAGAGACACGATGTCGATGCCATGCCCCTTCCCCAGTTCGGTAATGCGTTTGTAGTGCGGGCCGACGAACTCATCGAAAACGCTTGGAACGATAAGCGGTCCGTTCTTGAAGCAGATATCCTCCCAAAAATGGAGAAAGTCGAATCCGGAGACGGACTCTAACGCGGTCTCCGCGCAGCGGTAAGTCAGATTCGCCGACGTGATCGATCATCTCCCTGAATAGCGCTTCGTCATCAGCGTACAGGTAAGCGGACCCTTCGACGCCCAGCCAGTTCCGGATCATCCCAAACAGGCTCCCACACCGCAAACCTATCGGCTCTTCCCGATCCGGGTCGGCCACATAGGCTTTGGTCTCATCGTTAATGGAAACACGGGCCGGGTCGAACGCAAGCCTCGGCAGGAAAACCTCCTCCCACTCCTTGCGCCCTTTGAGCAGATGTTCCAGTTCAGCCGGGATCGAGGTGGCGTGGTCGCTCTCGAGGACGACAACCCCGTGCCCGTTGACAACCTTGCGAGTACCGTCCGGCAGTTCCTCGATAACGCGTCTCTCGATGCTCGGGTAGACGTCCGTGTTCAACCCAATGGCCGTTGAGTAGTCGAAGTCGAAGCCGAGCTTGCGCGCAATCGACTTGTGGACCTCGTTGCCATCCGCCCATCCCTCGGCTTCCTCATAAGTCAAATGGCCCTCCGCGGCCCATTTCCGCAGGGTCTCGCCCCAGTAGCCAAAGTGCGCCAATGGCAGGCGGTCGTAGTCCTGATAGTGCAGCACTGCATATAAGCGTTGTCTGTTATTCATCGGTTATTTATCCACCTCAACGCTGGACATTATAACACGAGGTTTCCGATGTAGCAACTCTTACCGCGGTTTGCCGCGGGATGGTTGTTGGGTATCTCACCGCTTGACAAACGGACTGTCTAATGAGATCATTACTTTCGGCGGGATGGTCGGGTGGCGATTCGGAAATCCCCGCCCAGCGGAGGGGCTGCCCGTGGCTGGGGGCCCGACTTTTCACTTTCCGACTTTCGACTTTCGACTGTTTTCAATGGAGGCTCGTTTTTGGGCGTAAAGCAATTCACGCTGCTTAAGGTCAAGCCCGGAAATCAACCGGAATTTTCGGGACCCTTGGCGCACGTCTTGTCATCCAGAATCAAAGATAACGCCGTATTCAAGGCGGCGATGGCTGTTTCGAAGCTCAGGGGGGGCGAAATCGAACTTCTGGGGATGAAGACCGAAGTCGCGGAGGACGACACTTTTTCCGCCTGGGCAACCGGGCCGATGAGTAAGCTCCCCGATGCTCAAAAGGCCGTCGAGGGCGTGCAGAGAGCGGTCAGAAGCCGGGGCAAGCCCATCATCAGGATCGGCGATTCGCTCATCTACACCTCATATCAGCCTCCGGTGCCGAGCAAGCCCTCCATGAAGCTGCTGGGCAGCCGCCTGTCGATCGAACTTGACGGGCACCCGCTGCCCACCGTTTGCACTCTTCAGGTCACGACCAAGTGCCAGGCGAACTGCGTTCACTGCTCGGCCGCGCGCCACAAGCGTTCCGACCGCCAGGAACTCTCCACCCAGGAGTGGAAGCGGGTCATAAGAGAATCTGAAAAGTTGGGTGTTGTGACGGTGGTCTTCACTGGCGGCGAGCCGCTGCTCCGGCCCGACATATACGAACTGATCGAGTGGGTGGACAAGGACGAAGCTATCGCGCTGATGTTTTGCAACGGCCTGCTCTTGGGCGATGAAAATGTCAAGAAGCTCGCCAAAGCCGGGCTGTCCTGCATTCACGTCTCCATCGATTCGCCGGACCCCAAAGCCCACGACGAAATGCGCAAAGTCCCCGGCTGCTTCGACAAGGCTATCGAGGGTCTCAAACGCGCCAGGGACGCGGGAATCTTGATCGGCATATCGACCTACGCCACGCCCGAAAGGCTGCATAATGGCCAACTGGTGGAGATGATCGATATTGCCAAGCGGATAGAGGCGCACGAGATAACCATATTCGACGTCGTCCCAACAGGAAGGCTGCTGCTGGAAGACCGGCGCCACCTACTTCTCAGACGAAGACAAGGCAGAGCTTTGCAGGATCGAGGACGAGTATAACGAGGGCCATGGCCTGCCGCAGGTCATCACGCAGGCGCACGTCAACGGCCCGACAGGCGTTGGATGCTACGCGGGCTGGTGCCAGTTCTACATGACGGCTTACGGCGACATGACTCCCTGCGACTTCACTCCGATAACATTCGGCAGCGCACGCGACATGGACGTGGAAACGCTCTGGAAACGCGTAATCGCCCACGATGGCTATTGCAAACACAAAAATTCGTGCGGCATGCAAGACCCCAGCTTCCGCGAAAAGTGGGTGGACAAGATACCCCTCACCGGCCCGTTCCCCTACCCCATGGAAGAAACTGGACTCCCTTCCGGACGTGGCGGTCGACGATGAGACGATCGAGCGCGTGGGAAGGCACAACTCGATTGGGATAAAAGGGTAGAATTGACAATTGACAATTATCAATTGTTGTTCCGGGGACTCTACGTCATAACGGACGAAAATCTAACACCAGGCCGGACCCACGCCCAGATCGCGGCGGCCGCCCTGGCGGGCGGCGCGCGGATCATTCAACTCAGGGACAAGGACGCCACCGACCGGCGGTTCTACGATGTCGCTGTGAGTTGAGGAAGATCACGTCGGATTTCGATGCTCTTTTCTTCGTGAATGACCGGGTGGATATCGCCGCTGCCGTTGGGGCCGACGGCGTGGAACGTTGGCCAGACCGACCTGCCCGTGCATGCCGCTCGCAAGCTGTTGGGGGACCGCGCAATAATCGGGGTCTCGACCGATAGCATCGAGCAGGCGCGGCAGGCCGAGCGCGACGGGGCGGACTATGTCGGCTTCGGGCCGGTATTCCCGACCCTGACCAAGCTCGACGCCGGTCCGGTTTCGGGGCTGGAGGCGCTGGGCGTGGTCTGCGCCGAGTCGAGTGTTCCGGTGGTCGCGATAGGCGGGATCGATATCGGCAACATCGCCTCGGTCGCGCGCCGCGGCCCCGCTTGCGTCTCGGTGGTAAGCGCCGTGGCCCGCGCAGGCGACATGCGCAAGGCCACAGCCGATCTGATCAGGGAGTTTCAGTCGGTAAGGTTTCAGGGTTAGTAGGGTTGATAGGGTTAGTAAGGTTAGTGGGGTTGGTAGGGGGATCAAGGATCCCCAGCCCCCAGTCCCCTAAAGCGGCGCAGCCGCAACCATGAAGGCCATCGCCGGAAAATCAATACGGCGTTTCCGTGATTCGGAAGGTCGGTGGTTTCTTTTCAGTATCTTACAACTGAAATCCGAGGTCACATATCAAAGTTCGGTACAGCTTGTATAGGATTTTAGTTGTAAGATACTAAGCTTTTCCCCAGACTTCGCTGGGGAAAAGTGGCCACCTTACGGTGGCAGTTGACCAAGGCAGGCGGTCGGGTTTTTCGCTTTTCGGTTGTTAAGGGATTTGAACAACACCTGAGTCGGCTCGGGAGATCTCCCCAGCGTTGCCCTACCCTCCGCCCAGGCAAAGCAAGTGTAGCTCATCCGCCATCCCTTAACAACCATAAAGCGGAAAACCCAAAGGCGGTGCGCCGTCGAATCCGCCTTAGCGACAACAAATTGTTTCTAACAGGGCGCTAAGCCCCTAAGCAGAGGTTGGTAAATTGACGCAGTTAGAATCCGCACGCAATGGAAGAATAACGCCCGAGATGGAGAAGGTGGCTCAAGATGAGCAAATCAATGTGGACCTCCTTCTGAAGCGAATTGCCGACGGCACGGCGGTGATACCCTGCAACGCCAACCGGGAGATGGCTCAAGTGCGCGGGGTCGGCCTCGGCCTGCGGACTAAAGTCAACGCGAACATCGGCACCTCACTCGACTATCCCGACATCAAGGACGAACTTTTGAAGCTCAAGACGGCCGTCGATGCCGGATCGGACGCCGTTATGGACCTTTCGACCGGCGGCGACCTCACCAACATCAGGAAGCTGATAATCGACCGATGCCCGGTCCCCCTCGGGACCGTTCCGATTTACGAGGCCGCCGTCAAAGTCGCCGCCGACCGCGGGTCCATCACCAAAATCACCGCGGAGGATCTCTTCGACGTGATCGAGCGTCAGGCCAAGCAGGGGGTCGATTTTATGACCGTGCACTGCGGCATCACCCGCGAGTCGGTCAAACGGCTTCGCGATCAGGGCCGCGTGGTCGACGTTGTGAGCCGAGGAGGCGCGTTCCTGGTGACATGGATGCTCGCCAACGACAAAGAAAATCCCCTCTACGAGCGCTACGACGATGTTCTCGAAATCGCCCGGCGGCACGACGTCACTCTGAGCCTTGGCGACGGCTTCAGACCCGGCTGCCTCGCCGATGCCACCGACAGGGCGCAAATTCAGGAGATGATTATCCTCGGCGAACTCGTGAAGCGCGCAAGAGCCGCCGGCGTGCAGACGATGGTCGAGGGTCCGGGACACGTGCCGCTGGATCAGGTGGCCACCAACGTCAGAGTGCAAAAGCAACTCTGCGAGGGAGCGCCGTTCTACGTGCTGGGTCCGCTGGTGACCGATGTCGCTCCCGGCTACGACCACATCACCTCCGCGATCGGCGGAGCCATCGCGGCCATGAGCGGGGCCGACTTCATCTGCTACGTCACCCCGAGCGAGCACCTCGGCCTGCCCACCGTCGAGGACGTCAAAGAGGGCGTGATCGCGGCAAGGATCGCAGGCCATGCGGCGGATATCGTGAAGGGGGTCAGGGGCGCGGCCGAGTGGGACCTGGCAATGGCAAAAGCCCGAAAGGAGCGCGACTGGTCCAAACAGATCGAAGCTTGCCATCGACCCCGTGAAGGCGAAGGCCGTCAGGGAGGCGCGATCGAGCGCATCGGATGATGTCTGTTCCATGTGCTCCAGCTTTTGCGCCATGAAGGTCGTGGAAGAGTACCTCGGCAAGACGGGGGGAAATTGATAGGAGTTAGTATCTTACAACTGAAATCCTATACAAGCTGTACCTGAATTTTGACATGTCACCTCGGATTTCAGTTGTGAGATACTGAAAAGAAACCACCTGCCTTCCGAATCACGGAAAGGCCGTATTGATTTTCCGGCGATGGTCTTCTTGGTTGCGGCTATGCCGCCTTAGGAGCTAGTGTCTACTTGCATAAATAGCTAATAGTATTCTTGCCGGTGTATCGGGAATCTTGTTCCCGATACGCACTTAGTTTCGGGAACAAGATTCCCGAAACACCCGTTACAGCATTCTATCAATCAATTGCCGGTGTATCGGGAATCTTGTTCCCGATACGCACTTAGTTTCGGGAACAAGATTCCCGAAACACCCGTTACAGCATTCTATCAGTCAATTGCCGGTGTATCGGGAATCTTGTTCCCGATGCGCACTTAGTTTCGGGAACAAGATTCCCGAAACACCCGTTACAGCATTCTATCAATCAATTATGCAACTAAGCACTAGAATCCGGACCTCCGGCCAGCGAGCGCACGCTTCAGTCCAAGTGCAGCGCGTCCTCGCCCCACCTGTCTTTGCAGTACCCGGATCATCTCGTCGCCCTCTTTTGGAAAGGGCGGCGCATCATAGGCCAGAGTGCGACGAAGGTCGCTCAGGACCTTGTCCCGGCCCTGCTGAAGGTCCGCTCGCGCTTTCATCGTAGGGCCGTCGCCTTTTTCGATATAGTCCAGCGTCTGTTCCGCCACCATAGGGTCAAGGCGACCGAGCTCCCATTGTGCCTGAGCGAGCGCCGACCAAAACAACAGCTTGAAGTCGATGTCGCAAGGATCCCGAAAGCGAATCTCTATGGTCAGTCGAGTCGCGTCGCTTTCAGAAGAGCCATTGACCAGGTAATCCGCCGCATAGTGGGTGCTGGGTTGTCTTTTCCTCCTCGGTGCTCTAGAATATGCCTGATGAAAATCTCGGAACTCGGCGGCGAGGCCGCCCTCATAAGGCTTATACGAGACAAATTCGGCGCGTGCGCGGGGGGCGAGGCTGGCGCTCGGCATCGGGGATGACGCCGCACTTATCCGCCACGGGGACGCATACCTGATCGTCACAACCGATCTTCTTATCGAAAACACCCACTTCAGAATGGATATCATCGAGCCTTATTTGCTCGGCTGGAAGGCGGCGGCGGTCAATATCAGCGACGTTGCCGCGATGGGCGGGCTGCCCACGTGCTCGTTTATCTCCATCGGCCTGCCGGATATCGATGTTTCGGTTGTCGAAGGTATTTATGAAGGGCTGCTCGACGCTTCCAACGCGTTCGGCAGCGCGATCGCCGGCGGGGACACCGCTGTCTGCGACGGCGGCATCGTTATCAATGTGACCCAGCTCCGGAACAGTCGAACCGGATATGGTGGCGAGGCGGTCGGGGGCAAAGCCCGGCGATGCCCTCATCGTGACGAACACCCTGGGTGATTCCCGCGCGGGACTCGAGTTGCTCCTGAAGTTGGGGCTGGAATCCGCGCGCCGCACCGGGGCGCTGGTCGTGGAGCGCCACCTGAAATGCGAGCCGCGGATTGCCGAGGCGCGCGCGGCGGTCGCCACCGGAAAAGTCCACTCGATGATGGATGTGAGCGACGGCCTCGCCTCGGACCTCGGCAAGCTGTGCGAGGCGTCGGGCGTTGGGGCGAGAGTGCTGGCCGACCGGATTCCCATTTCAAGAGAGCTTCATGTGGCGGCCGAGCGGCTCGACGCGAACCCCGTCCATCTCGCGGCGGCCGGTCGGCGAGGACTACGAACTGCTCCTCACATGCGCATTCCAGGACTCCGCCTCGGTCACATCCGCGATCGAGTCCACGGGATCCAGGGCAAGCGTAATCGGCGAGATCGTCGAGGTGGCGCGGTTGTGCTGGTAAACTCCGCCGGCCAGGACGAACCTATGCCCAAGGGCTGGGAACACTTTTGAGTAGAAGTTCGAGGTTCCAATTGTGCCCCCGGCTATGCGGCGGGAACGACAAATAGAGCGTCCTTCAAGCCGGCACCTTCGAGTTCCCGCTGCACGCACAGCACTCACGTTGGGCAGATGCAGACCATGCCCTCTCTCGCGGGCAGCGGGAACTCGAAGGGCTCCATGCCAAAGCTTGCCTCGAGTTGTCGTTCCGCCGCATAGGGTGGGCACAATTCGTGAGAGAAAGAAATTAAAATGCATTTTCCTGTATATTATTTTCTGGGGATAGTTTTCATCGGCTTGGACGCCCGCTATGCGTTTCGTGGCTACGCGCACGGCTCGAAGCCGCGGATCATCAACGGGATGGCTATCGCAATGGTAGGAGTGGCACAGTTTTTTAGAAACGTTCCGCAGCTTGCAATCGCGATAGTCGCTGCCGGTTTCGCCATTTTCATATACAGTTTGATTTTGGCCTCCAGGGAGCACGGATCTGGAAGTTAGAGATTGGGAATTGGAAATTGGAGATTGGAGATTAAACCCGGGCCGCAATCCTCAACTGTCAACCAGCAACTCCTAAAGTTGGAAATGAATAATGCCTAAACGCGACTCTCTGAAAAAAGTAATGGTGGTGGGGTCCGGGCCGATTGTGATCGGACAGGCGGCTGAGTTCGACTACGCCGGAACTCAGGCGTGCAAGGCCCTGCGCGAGGAGGGAATTTCGGTGGTCCTCATCAATTCCAACCCGGCAACCATTATGACCGACATCGAAGTCGCGGACAAAGTCTATATCGAGCCGATCAATGTCGAGTTCGCAACCCGAGTGATCGAGCGGGAGCGCCCGGACGGCCTGCTTCCGACGCTCGGTGGGCAGACCGGCCTTAACCTTGCGGTCGAGCTTGCAAACGCCGGGGTGCTGCAGGAATACGATGTCGAGCTGCTCGGCACTCCCCTCGATTCGATCATGCACGCCGAGGACAGGGAGCTTTTCCGGTCCCTTATGCGCGATATCGGCGAACCGGTACCCGAGAGCTGGATCGTGCAGACCAAAGATGAACTCCGGCGAGTCATCGACTCCAAGCCCCCATGGCCGCTGATTGTGCGGCCGGGATACACCCTCGGAGGGACAGGCGGAGGAATAGCGCGCGATCTCGACGAGCTTATGGAAATCGGCTCTCGCGGCCTCAAGCTCTCCTTGAAGAGCCAGGTCATGGTCGAACGAAGCCTGCTGGGTTGGAAAGAGATCGAGTATGAGGTGATGCGCGACGCCAACGACACATGCATCACCATCTGCTCCATGGAGAACCTCGACCCGATGGGCGTGCATACGGGCGATTCGATAGTCGTGGCGCCGATCCAGACCCTTACCGACAAAGAATACCAGATGCTGCGGTCGGCCTCGCTCAAGATCATTCGGGCGCTGAAGATCGAGGGCGGCTGCAACGTGCAGCTTGCGCTGAACCCAAAGAGCTTCGAGTACTATGTAATCGAGGTCAACCCGAGGGTGAGCCGGTCGTCCGCGCTCGCGTCGAAAGCCACGGGCTATCCGATCGCGCGGGTCGCCGCGAAGATCGCCGCCGGCCTGAACCTCGACGAGATTCCCAACGCCGTCACCGGCAAGACCCTGGCGGCGTTCGAACCCACCATAGACTATATCGTCGCCAAGATTCCACGCTGGCCGTTCGACAAGTTCTACCAGGCCGACCGCACGATCGGCACCCAGATGAAGGCCACCGGCGAGGTAATGAGCATCGACCGAACCCTCGAGGGGGCGCTGATGAAGGCGGTCCGATCGCTGGAGATCGGGCTGCACTGGCTCCGGCTCAAGAACGCCGACCAGCTCAGCCTGGAGCAGATCGACCATGGCCTGGCGGTCGCGACCGACGAGAGGCTTTTTATCATCGCCGAGGCCCTGCGCCGGGGTTACAGCATCGAGCGTATCGCCGGGCTTTCGAAGGTCGATCCGTGGTTCCTGCGAAAAATCGCCAACATCGTCGAAATGGAAAACGAGCTGCGCCGGGGCGGGGCGCTCCTCAAGGCGCTCACATCGGGAAAGATCGCAACCAACCCCTTGGCGATCGATCTTTTGCGGCGGGCCAAGGCCATGCGCTTCCCCGATAGGGTGATCAGCCTCCTTTCCGGCGCTCATGAGAACCAGCTTCGGTGGATCCAGAAGAAGCTGCGGATGCTGCCGACCTATAAGATGGTCGATACCTGCGCCGCCGAGTTCGAGGCCGAGACGCCGTATTTCTATTCCTGCCACGAGCGCGAAGACGAGACCGGCTGCACCGGGCAAGCGGACTCACTAACCGGTAAACGTAAGGCGATTGTCGTGGGTTCGGGCCCTATTCGCATCGGCCAGGGCGTCGAGTTCGACTACTGCAGCGTTCACTCGGCCTGGGCGCTGCGCGAGGCGGGCTACGAGTCGATCATCATCAACAACAACCCCGAGACAGTCTCCACCGACTTCGATACCTCCGACAGGCTTTATTTCGAGCCGCTGACGGTGGAAGATGTGCTCAACGTGATCGAGTACGAGCAGCCGGACGGGGTGATTCTGCAGTTCGGCGGGCAGACGGCGATCAACCTCGCCAAGCCGCTGCATGCGATGGGGATTCCGATCTTCGGGAGCGATTTCAAGTCGATCGATATTGCCGAGGACCGGGACAAGTTCGAAAAGCTCCTTTCCGACCTTGGGATTCCCAAGCCCGCCGGCAGGCGGTGGCGGGCGTGGATGGCGCGCTGGAGGTCGCCGCGGAGATCGGCTATCCGGTGCTGGTGCGGCCCAGCTACGTCCTGGGCGGTCGCGCGATGGAGATCGTCTACACCGAGGCGGAGCTGACCCAGTATATGAAGCACGCTGTCGATATCAGCCCCGACCCCGATGCACCGATTCTGGTGGACAAATACGTGATGGGCAAGGAAGTCGAGGTGGATGTGATCTCCGATGGGGTCGACTGCCTGATTCCGGGCATTATGGAGCACATCGAGCGCGCCGGGGTCCACTCGGGCGACAGCATGGCTGTCTGCCCTCCCCAGACGCTTTCGGCCGATATTATCGACCAGATCATCTCTCATGCCATCAGGCTCGCCGTGGCCCTCGAAGTCAGGGGGCTGATGAATATCCAGTTCGTGATCGACGAGGACGAGGTCCAGGTGATAGAGGTCAATCCTCGCGCGAGCCGCACGGTCCCGTATCTGTCAAAGATCACCGGGGTGCCCATGATCAAGGTGGCGACGAACGTCGTTTTGGGCCAAAGCCTCGCCGAACAGGGTTACTCCGGCGGTCTTTACAGGCAGCAGCCGAGCCTGGCGGTCAAAGCCCCGGTCTTCAGCTTCCAGAAGCTCACCGAGGTGGATGTCTCGCTGGGGCCGGAGATGAAATCCACCGGCGAGATAATGGGGATCGACCGCGACTTCTCCCGCGCGCTTTACAAAGCCATGGTGGCGTGCAATCTCGATGTGCCCGTGGGCGGCAATATGATCGCCACGATCGCCGACCAGGACAAGGAAGAAGCGGTCGAGATAATCCGCGAGTTCGTGGAGATTGGTTACCAGGTCTACGCGACGGAAGGCACATCGCGGTATCTGAAACCCAGGGGCGTGGCCACGGTGGAAGTGCGCAAGATCGCGGATCGAGAGTCTCTGAACCTGATGGACCTCATCGTCGGCAACAAGGTCGATTTGCTCATCAACACGGCATCGAAAGACAAGCGCATCGAGATGGAGGCGGCGGTGATCAGGAAGGCGAGCGTTCAGCGTTCGATACCGTGCATAACCTCGCTGGATACCGCCCGCGCGCTGCTCTATGCCCTGCGCTCCAAGCAAAGGGGCGAACGCCCCGCATGCCTGCCGGTGGACGAGTATTTGAAGGTTCCGGCGGATAGCGGGATGGTCTGATAGTTCGATGGCGGCATGGCAGGGTGGTCAGACAACCACTATGGGGCGGGAACGACAGGTCAGGGGAAATTGATAATTGATAATTCCGTTGTTTCGGGAAACCCCTTTCCCGAAACGAGCCGCGCGACCCACTATGCGGCGGTGGGCAACCCCCACTGGGGGATCAGAACATGTGGAACCAGTTGTACGGGCTGGAAAACACCGGTATCGAAACGTAGGCACTCCATGCGGCCATCACCAGGCCGACTACAGCTAGAACCGGAATGCGGCTGATGTTGATGCGGAGTTTGCCCATTATGAAGTCCAGACCCTTCACCCACATCACGAGGAAAGGCACGGTGATACCGCCAATCATCCGCGCTGCGCTGAAGAACGGATGCAGAATGGACGGGGACATACATGTGCCGAAGTCGTATCTGAGCGACATCGCCACCAGAAATAGGACCGATACCCCCACAACGAAGTAGCCCAGCGCGTCCGCGATCCGCTCTCTTGGGTGGGCTCTTTTTCCAAGCAAGAGAAATCCGATTATGGACGCGACGACAAACACCGAAGACGACGTGGCGTAGAACGAATCCATCGACGGCGGCGCCAGCCTGGACCCATGCCAGACAAACTCCCCCCGCCAGAACGTGACCGTGAGGTCATGCCAGAACTGCGAGAACCCGTCCAATGTGAATATCGGATGATTCCATATCATCGATAACGGCTTTCGGGTCCAACCGCAAAAGTCCCCGAGAGCCTGCTCTTGGGTGAATGCCCCGGTAAGCCAATAGCTCCGAACGAACCATAACCCCACCGGCACGGCTGCGCACGCCAGCATTGCGGCGACATTTCCGATGCCCCGCCGCCGCTCGCCGGCGCCGATCTCCCTGCGCAGCACGATCGCGGCGACAATCACCGCGGCGAAAACCGCGGCGATGCTCCCATACAGCACCAACACCGATAGGCCGCACGCCAGACCGGTCAGAGCGTAGAACCACGTCCTGCGGCGGTCGCAGGTGGCCACCTCAGCCAGGGCGAAGAAAGCGAGCGCGAAGACCACGGGCGTCATGGCGCCATTATGGATCGAGTAGAACAGGTCCTGCGGCATGAACGCTACAAGGAGCGGCACCCCGAACCAGATGAACTCCTTATCGGGATACAGCCGCCTCAGACCGAAGTAGCAGACCCACACGAGCAGCGCGATGAGCGGCACGTTGAGAAACCTGATCCAGTAAAGCGACTGCCCCCAACCCAGGCCCAGCGCTCGCCCGAACCGCAGCCACATTCCGGCAACGGCGTAGTAAGCGGGTGGCTGCGCGGCTTCATAACTGATCTTGGCGTTCCACTCGGTGACGCGCGCCTTGAACCCAGGGTCCGCGGTCGCATTCGGTGTCTTGAAGGGCGGGGCCGGCACACCGTCCGCGAACGTTTCGGGACCGCCGAGATACTCGGGAGTTGCATAGAGGTGGATGATTTTGACGGCCAGTTTGTCGTATGTCTCGAGAGCCGCGGGCGGATTGAACTGGCTGTACCGGTAGACCGTATCAAAGTGCGCCGGCTCGTCAACGTTGTTGAAGAACGGAAAGGCCGCGCTGAACACGAACACGCGGATTACGGCGAACGCGCATACTAGACCTACGAACAGCAGCGGACGCTTCGATATTATGGACGGTTTCGGCGGAATTTCTGTCCGCGGCTTGCGGGAAGAATCTTTGTAGCCGGTATTTCGCGATTTTGGCCGGGTACTCGCCCGGCGCGACGTGCTCTTTTCCACATGTGCCTCTTCGAAGAAGCGTTCAGCGGAAAGCGGAAAGTGGAAAGCCCGGAACTTCCGCCCCGCACGGGTTGGTTCAGCCGCAGAGCGAAGCGGCCCGGATTTGCCCGTTTTCATCTGACGTTGTTATTATATCACATGAGGTGGGTGCGGTCCTGAACCTTAAGAGTGTATCTTACAACTGAAATCCGAGGTGACATATCAAGATTCATTACCGGCTTGTACGGGATTTCAGTTATAAGATACTGATTAGTGGTACATCCTGCTCTGCGGTTCGCTTGGCAGGTCTTCGAGGTCGAGCTGCCTGAGGGTGGTCACGCCGCCGGCGCTCAGGCGAAAGCCCCGTTCGGCAAGAGCCGATTCGGCGTCGATTGTCAGCTTGGCTCTAAATACGGGGTCGCCGACCGCCAGCGTGAGCACCTGTCTCAACTGGTAGCTGTCGAGCGCCGCGATAGCCTCGCGAGCGTCGTCGGCCAGTTCACCCCTGGGGTCCATCTCCAAAGCCCGCGTGAACGACTCCATCGCGGTCGCGATTTCACCCTTCTGCTGGAGGAGAACGGCCCGCTTGAAGTAGTTGCTCGAATCCGATGGGGCGAGGCGGATCATTTCCTCGGTGACTTTCAGGGCCTTGTCCAGCATTCCCTGCTGCAGGTAGACTATTCCCAGAATATCACGCGCGAAGAGGTTTGTTGGAGAGGTTCCGAGGACCTTCTTGCTGGTTCGGATAGCATCGTCGTATCGGCCCGTCTCAAGGAGGGTCCGCAAGAGCTGCTCCTGCACCGAGGCGTTGTGCGGGTCTAGTTCGGCTGCCCGCCGCATCTCTTCCAAGGCAGGCTCGATCCTGTTTTGCGCCTTGTAGATATTTGCCAACTGCACGCTGCACTTGGGGTCGTGCGGACATATCGCCATCGCCTCCTTAAGGTTGGCGATGGCCTCGTCGTACATTCCCTGCTCCGCCAGAGAACCCGCACGCTTCATAAGGCTCGACAGCCGAGCTGTGCTGCGTGCTCTCGTGGGCTGTGTTGTGTTTTGTGCTTCGCTCATTTCAGTTACCTGGCGCGGCAGCCTGCATGACGCCTTCGGCTTTACCACTATAGATGAAAACGATCTTCCCTATAGGTCCGTTAGATCGTTTCGGGATTTCCGGAGCGACTACGAGTCTGCTCTGTACGCAAACGATAGTGCTCGCTCCTCAAATCCCGAAACACCGGCAAAGCCGCCCGATCGCGCATACCCCCATCTTTAGAGTTAGGTCGAGAGGCCGCCGTTTCCTGCTTGTTTGGAAAAAATCCGGCAAAGTTACCAGGTGGGGATTGTTGGAAAATAGAAATTGGAGATTAGAAATTGGAACTCGGAGCTTGGTCCGTTCCAATTTCTAATCTCCAATTTTCAATTTCCAGACCTTACAGCGTGTGGATGCTGGTGACTTTGTCCAGGCAAACATCCTCGATGTCGCCTATCAGGTACGCCCCGTAAAGTGGTACAAAAGTGATGTCGTCGATGCGGAGGGTTTTGGTGATCTCATCGCCGCGGCGGTCGTAGTAGGTGACGGCGCACTGCCGTCCGAGGAATTGCTTTGCCTCAGGTATTTGCACGTTGGGCCTCCTGTAAGCGCCCGCCGCGCCGGCTCATAACGGCCGGCCACCGCGCCAACCCATTGCCGCTGAGCAAAATCCGCCTTGGGGCAGTCCCTGCTCAATGACAACCGGTGATCGGTGGTCCCGCGGGATAAGCTCTATCCAATCACTTTCGATCCGCGAGGCGCGCTGGGCGTTTGTTATTTGTAGTAGTTATGCCGCGGGCCTATGCGGGTGGCCGCTGTGCGAATTACCAGTTTGTGGGAAGGGAAGTCGAAAGTCGAGCAGAGAGGGCAGAGGGGAGAGAGCAGAGGGCACAGCCAGAGAGCAGGGAGCGCATACCCGGCACACATCTTCTGAAGGACCTATGATTGCCCGGGCATAACTCTACTGTTATACGGCAACTTCGATTGTTGTCGAAATCCGGCGGGGGCTGGGTGGCAATTCGGAACTCACTGCCCAGCCGAGTGTTCCGAACCGTCAACTGTCAACCGTTAACCGACAACTATTCCCCGGGGAGCAGCAATTCCATGACAACGCTGGAGAGATTTACCGCGGGATGCTTGGAGGCCCTGGGCGTCCTCTACGATTGCGCGCGCACGGGAAACGATCTCGACTCGCGCGCGGCCTACCGCGAAGCCATCGGCGGGGTGCTGGGAATGGTTTCGGTCCTCTCGATTGGCGGACGGATGCCGGAGGGCCGGGCGGCATGCACGGTTGTTCGGAAAGCAGCCGGCGCGATCTCGGAGGCAGCCATGGATAGCGGAGACGGCCCGCTCGACAGCTACGTGGAGTCGGTCGGTGTTGCGCTCGAGGTAAGCTCGCTGGCAATATTCAGGCCGGTGGTCTGCTCGGCGCGAGGCTTTTCCGAGGCAGCCCGCGCCCTGCTGGGTCCGGGCGGCGATGCCGGTCCGGAGCCGGAGCGATTCGAGTCGATGCCGCTTTCGTGGCTGGGCTGCGCCTATCAACGGATGCTCGACTACGCTCCGTCGCAATCGGGTGACCGGCTCGAAGTCAGCCGTTCTCACCGGAAAGGTGGGGGAGTTTACTTCACGCCGGACTGCCTTGTCGAATACATCACCGAAAGCGTGCTTTCGCCTTTGATCGAATCGACTTCAGCGTGGCTGAGCGGCTCCGGCGCGGCGCCAAAGATTCTGGACCCCTCGATGGGCGCCGGAGACTTTTTGTGCAGGGCAGTCGATTTTTTGTGCGGGCGCGCATCCGGGGACCTGCCGGGCCGGGAGCGCCGTGGGCAGATCGCCGCCAACTGCGTCTATGGGACCGACATCGACCCGGTCGCAGTCGAGGTGGCGCGATTTTGTATCTGGGCGGCCTCCGGATTTGTGGAGGGGATTTCCGATGAGCTTGCCTCTCACCTGGTCCGCGCGGATGCTCTCCGCGGCGAGGACGGCGCGGGATTCGACTGGAGACAGGCTTTCCCCGAGGTCTTCGATCGGCCGCCTGCTGGGGGATTTGATGCAGTGGTGGGCAATCCGCCGTATATCGCATCGAAGAACGGCCTCGGACGTTTCGGGAAAGGGGTTTCCCGAAACAACTTTGAGGGCAACGGCGCGGGCAGCGGGCAATCGGACTCTTATCTGCGGTTCATGGAGGCCGCGTTGGACCATTCGCTCGTCAGACCCGGCGGAATGTTTTCGATGGTGCTTCCGGACCCGATGCTGGTCCGCGGAAATGCCGCCGGGGTCAGGCGAGCAATGATGACCCGCTGGAGCGTCGACTCGCTCCTGCATATTCACGGCCTTTTTCCCGGGGCCAATGTGGCAAACGTTGCGCCGGTTTGCCGTAACTCGGCCGCCAGGGAAGAGACTTTTCGAGTGGCCCGGATCGAACGCAAGAAAGAACGCGCCGCGTTTGTCGAAGATCCCATCGCCGCGGCTCTTGATATGTCTCGCCCGGTCCGTCGGGATATGGTTCGAGCGCAAGAGCGATGCGAGTTTCTCTACATGCTCGGAGAAGGCTCTTTTGCAAGCATCGTGCGGCGAATACACGGGCAGACCGGCGCGCTTCATCGTTACGAGCCGCCTTTCGTGCCTCTGCGCGAGATGAACGTGAAGGCGATCTATCGTGGAGAAGAGATCGGCAAGGCGGCGATAACGATGTACAGCGGTGAGTTTGCGATGCTCATCGGTGGACAGAGCATCAAACCCTACCGCATCGACTGGGAAGGCCGCGCCATCGCCCGAAGCCGTATCAAAAAACCGCTGGATCGCTACCTTAGCACAAAGATACTGATCCAAAAGAGTTCGGGCCGCCTCGTGGCGGCCCTGGACGACGTCCGCGGCGAGCATCGCGGATATATCTTTCCGCAGTCGGTGTACGCAGTGGAGCTTGACCAGCCGGGGATCAGTCATCTATATCTGCTGTGCATATTGAACTCCGAGTTGATGAACGAGTACATAAGGCGAACCGCGACCGGCTACAAACTCTTGCAGCCGCAGATCGAGATCGAAGATCTATGGGCGCTGCCTATCCGGTGGGTGATTGCGACCGACCCGGTCCGTCGCAAGGGCCGTCTCCGAGAGGGGATCGAGATATTCGAGGAAGAGCGCCAACGCGCATTCGCGGGCGCCGCATTTCCCGAGCTGGCCAACTTTGTGGTGAACTGCCTGGCCCTCGAGCCCGGAAAGATCGGATGTGGTCCACGATCTTCTTGTTCACCTGGGCGGGCTGTTGACGGACCTGGCAGCCTCCCACGGAAAATGCCCCGAGGCCCAGACAGCCCGAGATATGGCGCAAACCAGGTCCGCCATAGAGACCGTGGTCTGGCGGCTTTACCGCGGCGAGCAATAGGGTTTAAGGTTCAAGGTTCAAGGTTAAAGGTCGGAAGGGACCTTTTATGCTTCGGCATAGAACCAACCCAACCAACCCTCGGACCTTGATGCTTCGCGGGCGACTGCCCCGAAGGGTAGCTGCGAAGAGATAACCCACCGCCCAAACCTACTCGAGATCATCTACCGCTATCACGCCTTAGTCTAGCGCTCCGCGGTTACGCTTCGGGGCATACGCCCGCGAAGTATCATAATCGGCAGTTTGTCGTGGCGATGACCATGGCGCCGAGGAACAAACTTGGGACATTACCAAAATTTAGAATTTGAGGTTGTCGTTCCGCCGCATACCTGGGTTTTACTCATGAAAAGTGAACACTTACTTTCAGCCGCCGCCGTTGACATACGGGCTTAATAGAGGTAGAATGCGGCTGACTAGTGCTTAGTTGCATAATCGATCGACATAACGCTGTAGCAGGTGTTTTCGGGAATCTTGTTCCCGAAACTAAGTGCGTATCGGGAACAAGATTCCCGATACACCGGCAATGCGGCTGACTAGTGCTTAGTTGCATAATCGATCGACATAACGCTGTAGCAGGTGTTTCGGGAATCTTGTTCCCGAAACTAAGTGCGTATCGGGAACAAGATTCCCGATACACCGGCAAGAATACTATCAGCCATTTATGCAAGTAGGCACTAGCATCCTGACCGCGACGCGGTCTATTCGGGGATCCGCTGCCCCGTCGGTCCGAAGACTCTCATTCGGCGTGAATGACTTTCGACTTCCTGCGCCTATGCCTATCGCCTACGTCGGAATCGGCTCGAATATCGAACCGGAGGAGAACGTCCGAGCGGCTCTGAGGCTCCTGGCCCAGCGGGCTGCCATTGTTGCCGTCTCGACGTTCCACCGCACCCAGCCGCTTGGTGGGAACTGCCTTGCGCCATTCTACAATGGCGTTGCGAAGCTGGAGACCGATCTTAGCCCGAGGGCGCTCAAGTTCGAGGTGCTGCGCCAAATAGAGACAGCCCTGGGCAGGAGACGGGGGCACGACAAATATTCCCCAAGAACTATAGATCTTGATATAATCATATACGATGATGTGGTCGCGAACGAACCGGACCTGGTAATACCCGATCCGGACATTGCGACGCGCGAGTTTGTTGCGCTGCCTCTGCTGGAGCTGTGCCCGGGCCTTGTCATTCCGGGCGTGGGAATAGCCCTGGCGCCCATCGCGGCAAATATGTCGGGGGACTCTATGCAGCCGCTGGAGGAGTTTACACGCTCGCTGCGCGAGAGTTGTCAGTTGTCAGTTGACGGTTGACGGTTTGGCTCCGTTCGGGCGGATTTGCAATCCGGCCCGTAAAAGGCAATTAGCCCGTATTATTCACGAATTGATAGACTAGCCCTTTGATTCAGGCGCTCACGTGCTCCCTCTACTGGATGGGAGAGGGCTGGGGTGAGGGGGAAACGCCGTAATCAGGCACAAGCTCATCGAGCGCGGCGTTCCACCCTCACCCCCAACCCCTCTCCCGTCAGGGCGAGGGGAGCACAAAGTGCTAGGCAAACACGCGCTACCTGAATAATGCTGCTTAGGGCATCTCCGATGCCCTAAGCAGCATTGCGATTCGAGTGGCTGCTTCGGGGATTGCAAATCCCAGCATTGATTATTCCGGGCCGGATTGCAAATCCGCCCGAACAGGAGGAAGGCGGTGTCCCTTCGAACCTCGAACCTCGGACATCGAACTTCGATTATGAATCTTGAAAGAATCGAACAACTTATCAGAGAATTACTCATAGAGGTAGGTGAGGACCCGGACAGGGAGGGGTTATTGGCCACGCCCGCGCGGGTCGCGCGAAGTTACGAGTTTCTGCTCAAGGGCTACAACACCGATATGGGCAGAATCACCAACGGAGCGATCTTTACGCAGGACGTCAACAATATGGTTGTGGTGCGGGATATCGAGGTCTACAGCCTTTGCGAGCACCACATGCTGCCGTTTTTTGGGCGGTGCCACATCGGCTACATTCCCAGAGGGAAGATTCTTGGCGTCAGCAAACTCGCCCGGATGGTCGACAGCTTTGCCAGACGATTGCAGATCCAGGAGCGGCTGACCCAGCAGATAGCGCGCGCGATCAAGGACTCGGTCGATGCCGAGGGTGTCGGCGTGGTAATCGAAGCGCAGCACCTGTGCATGACGATGCGGGGAGTGGAGAAGCAGAACTCGCTGATGACCACATCCTCGGTGCTTGGAAGCGTGCACGATTCGGTGGCCACCAGGCATGAGCTCCTCACGCTCATCAGCAAGAGCCGGGGGGATCGGATCTAATAGCTGAGAGCAGAGAGCAGAGGGCAGAGAGCCGGGAGCTTCCGCCCCGCTGCAAGATGGGGCCCATAGCAGGCTAAAGGAGCGGTATCGAATGCAATATGGCCGTGAACGCGATTATTTCACCGACTTGTTTGCCGGCCGGTTTCGGGGGCACGCGATTACGATGGACCCCGAAATCGCGCCATACGATTGGTCCGCGGGAGATCCGGCCATTTCAAGCCTGCCCGTAAAAGAGTGGGTTGGGTTGATCGTGGAAAAGTACGAGGGCAGGGTTAAGTGGCACGATGGGGTGGGTGACGATGCCGTGCCTTACGCGAACCTGTTTACCGGGACCGAAATCTTTGCCTCGGCATTCGGGAGTCCCGCGCATGTTGATGACTATTCGCCGCCCTGCGCTTTGCCACTGGTGACTACCGCCGCGGAAGCTGACAGGCTGCCCACGCCTAATCTTAGCTCCCGCCCTTTGGAACGCATATTCGAGCTGGGTCATCTGGTAAGAGAAAGGCTCGGACCCGATGTGCCAATTGGTGTGCCCGATATCCAGAGCCCGTTAGATATCGCGGCTTTGGTTTGGCGCAAAGAAGACTTGTTTGTAGCCACGTATGAGGAGCCTGACGCTGTCAAGCGGCTTACAGGCAAGTGCCGCGACTTGCTGCGCAGCTTTCTTTCCGAGTTCAAGGCGCAGTTTCCGAATTGCTGCCTTTGTCATTGTCCTTATGCCTGGGCTCCCGCCGAATTGGGCTGCTGGCTTTCCGAGGATGAAGTCGGAATGATGAGCCCGGCGATGTTCGAAGAATTTGTGTTACCCAGTCTTACCGAACTCAGCAGGGATTTCGGCGGCATATTTATGCACTGCTGCGCCACCGCGGACCACCAGTATCCGATGTTTAACGCCATTCCAAACCTGCGAGGCATCAACAGGGTCTTTCAGGCGCCCGGACCTCGCCCTGCCATCGAGGCTTTTTCAGGAAGAACGGTATTGATGATGGCTTGGCTGGACGAACAGGCTGTATACGATTTATTGGATATGGCGCTGCCGGATACCCGGTTCGTGTTCAATATGCCGGTCTAACCGCTCGAAGAGGCCAAGCGAACTTACGAGCGTCTGCTGAAGCGATGCCCTCATCAGGAATCCTAGAGCAACGCTTGATGGTCAAGCGGCTCGCGCGCCGTATTTCCTAGTTATGAAATCCCTATCTTTCCTGGTTCGCTCGGAAATCTCGATCATTTGCTCATTGACGCGTTTTTGATGTTCTTCAAACAACTCCATTGCGGATGCCCTCCGATATGGAATCCCGCTGGACGGCAAGGTTTCCACCGAGACGTCGGGATAACGCATGCATATCCACTTCACAAGTTCCTGCTCGTTCCGGGTGAGGTTGTAAACCTCGATTCCTATGTCCAGGTCTTGGTCCATCAGGTAATCGTAGGTCAACTTCTCCGCCCACTCCTCGAACTCGTAAACCTGGTTAACCGACCAATCCTTGGGAAGTCGGACCACCAGACTGGCGTCGTAGCGATCATTCTCAGACCGTTCGATTTCTGCGGACGGGCATTTGGCTCGAATACTGGCTTCAATATTGTCAATAGCTTGTTCTAATTCCATCTTGCTTCATTCTCCCTGTAATTGCTTCGAACAAGGCGCGTGCCTTGCTGGTGCAGTCCTCAGCTTTCTCACCGTTTACTGATTCCTTATAGTCGGCGTCCTCCCTGTGTTCCCTGAGCTTATGTAGAATTCCCTTATGATCTTCAAACGTCCCGGAGCTCCCTCGTGAAACGCCGATCGAACTCGGCAGGAACGAACTTATGCGTCCTCCTCTCCAGCATGTTCACCGCTTTCAAATCTTCGGTATAACACGCCAGCGCAGCCACCGCGGCATGCAATGCGCCGTAATAGGCACGAGATGCCGCCGCATTAAAATACCCATTTTCATTACACACTCGGCAGCCTCAACAAACTCCGCCGCACGTTCCAAGCATATCAAGTAATCCCTGTCCACACTTCCATTATAGCCCGCCGTATGCCTGCCGTCAATCCGCGCGGGATGCATTTATGGTAGCCTGCGTATTGTGCGCCGCGCGAGTGATGACGCCGGTCTCGCCTGAGATGCACGGCTGGCTCCCGATGCGCGGTCCAGCTTGCATGTAACCGCTTCCGCACTTGCGCGTCTATTCATTTGGAAGCGATATTACGCATATCGTCATAAGGAGTGCAACCTGCAATGAAATTACGAATACTCGGTATAGCGTTGCTGGCAGTGTTTATCACCGCCGCCGCGGTGATGGCGGTGGCTCAGGGCGCCGCGCCGCATCCGATGATGCAGATGGCCAGGCAGTTGGGCTTGAGTCAGACGCAGATCGGGCAGATCAAGGCCATCGTGAGGAAGTTCCACAGCGATGCCAAGGGTGTTTGGCAATCCAGCGCGTCAGCGGCCGACAAGAAAGCCCAGGTCAAGACCTTGAGAGACAGCGCCATCGCCGCGATCAACGGCGTTCTCACGGCGGATCAACTCACCAAGGCCACTCAGATGAAATTCGCGGAGAAGGTTCTCAGGCCCCATCCGTTCCCGCGGCTTGAAGCGGCGCTGCGTCAGCTCGGCTTGAGCAGCACCCAGAAGACGGCGGTCCAGGGCATCGTCAAGGATTGGCGCACCCAGGCCAAGGCAATCCGGACCAATACCTCTCTGGATAAAGCCGCCAAAGTGGCCCAGCTAAAGGCTCTGCGGCAGCAAGAACTGAGCAAGATCAAGGGCCAGCTCACACCGGATCAGTTGACCAAGTTCCAGTCGCTTATTCCAAGCATACAACCAGGCACTGGGACATCTGAATAAGATAGGCAAGTCTCCCTTCCACTCCCAACCTCCAATGGGGCGCTGTTTCAGCGCCCCATTTTTGTGGGTAACCAAAAAAACTGGAAAAAATACGGGCGGTTGGGAAACCAAGCGGACTCTGTTGCGTCTATCATTGAAGGAGCGCGAGCGCTTCAATATCTGTCGGTTAAGGAGAACCAATATGAAACTGAGGACTTTGGCGATAGCGCTGCTGGCCGTGTTCGTGTTCACGGCGGTTGCATTCGCCCAGAACGCCCCTCGCGGCGGGATGATGATGATGCAGTCGTGGCAAGACATTGCAAAGCAAAGCGGTCTCAGCCAGACGCAGATGGACCAGATCGAGAAGATCGCGGTGAAGTATCAGACCGACCAGATGACTCTGATGCAGTCGACGGTTGCCCCACAGGACAAGCAGACGCAGATGAAGACGCTGAGGGACAAGGCCATGGATGATATCAAGGCCGTGCTTACCACCGATCAGCAGGCGAAAGCAAATGACCTGTCTCAAGCCGTTCTTCGCGACCAGATGGTGCGCTGGAAGGCGGTGCTGTCCGCGCTCAATGTGAGTGACGCTAAGAAGACGACCATCTTGGGCATAGTAAAAGACAACCAAACCCAAACGCAGGCCATCATAGCTGACAAGACCCTCGATCCGCAGACCAGGCGGCAGAAAATGATGGATTTGCATCAGTCTATGACGGATCAGATCAATGCCCAGCTTACCCCCGAGCAGCAGACGAAGCTTAGCCAAATGATGCCCATGGGCATGGGCGGGCGCCCAGGCGGCCGGCACGGTGGTGGCGCTCCGGGCGGTCAGGCTCCCAGCGGTAACCCACCCGCCAGCCAATAGAATTGCATCTTCGTAAAATAGGCTTTTCCGGAATCGGGCGCTGTAAGGCAGCGCCCGATTTCTATTTGAGCTGAAAGCTGAAAGCGGAAAGCCCAGACTCTCTTCGTCGGAACGATAGCCACCACTATGCGGCGGGAACTCGAAGGCGCCGGGTTGAATCGGATGCTCTATTTGTCGTTCCCGCCGCATAGGTGGGTTGTACCTCATGAAGAGTGATAAAAGTTTGCCTTCGCTTCGCCCGTTTGGTATAATTCGACTAGTTGTAAGATACGTAAGAAGAAACCACCGACCTTCCGAATTACGGAAAGGCCGTATTGATTTTCCGGCGATGGCCTTCTTGGTTGCGGCTACGCCGCTTTAGGGGGATTGCAAATCCCCAAATTGCCGGTCGGTGCCCGGATTGCAAATCCGGCCCAACGTCTGCTGTGAGAACCGTCATGAGAATCCTTGAAACTGACCGGGACCCGGCTGATGTCGTTCTGGCTGCGTTGAGCCCGGCCGCCGCGGGCCCCAATGTCGAGCTGGAGCGCGCTGTCCGGGATATCATAGCCGAGGTAAGGGAGCGCGGTGACGATGCCGTCCTCGAGCTGGGCCGGAAGCTCGACTGTCCCAATCTGGACGGCCTGCAGGTCGCGGAAGCCGACTTCGATGCCGCTTACGAGTCGATCAAGCCCGAGCTTTTGGCCGCGATTCGCACGGCGAAGTCCAATATCGAGGCATTCCATCGCAGGCAGCTCTCCAACTCGTGGATGGATGTGCGCGAAGACTTCGTCTACGGCCAGATTATTCGGCCGATCGAAAAGGTGGGTATATACGCGCCCGGCGGACTGGCGCCCTATCCCAGCACGGTTCTGATGACGGCCGCGCTGGCGGTTGTGGCAGGGGTGGCCGAGATATACATGTGCGCTCCGGTTCAAAGCGACGGCAAGGTCCATGGCGCGATGCTGGTTGCCGCGCGCGAGTGCGGCGTCAGGTCCGTCTTCAAAGCCGGCGGGGCACAGGCGATCGCCGCAATGGCTTATGGCACCCAAACGATACCCCGCGTCGATAAGATCGTTGGGCCGGGCAGTTCGTTTGTGGCCGAGGCGAAGCGGCAGGTGTTCGGCGTCGTCGGAATCGATCAAATCGCCGGCCCCAGCGAGATACTGATTCTGGCGGACGATACGGCAAACCCCGCTTACGTGGCGGCGGATATTCTGTCGCAGGCCGAGCATGCCGCCGATTCTCGCTGCGCGCTGGTCACCCAGAGCCGGGTTCTGGCGGATGCGGTAATCAAGGAGATTAAGCGGCAGATGGAGGACGCGGCTCGCAAAGATTATATTGCCCGATCGCTGGAACGCTTCGGGGTGACGGTTATCGCCCGCGACCTCGACGAGTGCATCCGGCTTGCCAACGTATTTGCTCCTGAGCACCTGGAGATAATCGTCGAGAATCCCTGGGAGGTCGCGAGGAAGATCAAGAACGCCGGCGCCATAATGGTGGGTGCATTTACCCCGGTCCCTCTGTGCGACTTCGCCGCCGGTCCCAACCACACGCTTCCGACCGGCGGCACGGCCCGGTTCAGCTCGCCCCTGGGCGTGGACGATTTCCTGAAGAAATCGGGGCTGCTCTCCTACAGCGAGAAGGCCCTGCGCGAAATCGCCCCCACGGTGACGGAAATGGCCGCCGCGGAAGGGTTCGAGGCCCATGCAAATACAATAAGGATAAGATTGGAGCACTGATGGCCCAGAGAATTGCGACTATCGAAAGAAAGACCCTCGAGACCCAGATAAGCATCGAGATGAACCTGGACGGCTTCGGCGAGAACAAGATCGCGACCGGGATCGGCTTCTTCGATCATATGCTCACGCATTTCGCCAGGCATAGCATGTGCGACATGGACGTTACCTGCCGCGGCGATCTGGAGGTCGACGCGCACCATACAGTCGAAGATGTGGGAATAGCCATCGGCCAGGCGATCCGAAGCGCCGTGGGCGAGAAGGCCGGCATCGTGCGCTACGGCTCATCCGTTATCCCGATGGATGATGCGCCTGGTGATGACGGCTCTCGACATCAGCGGCAGGGGCGGACTGGAGTTCGGCCTGGAACTGAAGAAGGAGATGCTCGGCACGTTCGACACCGAACTGGCTGTGGAGTTTTTCAAGGCGCTGGTGACGAACGCCGGAATCACTGCTCACGTGAAGCAACTCGCCGGGAGCAACGCGCACCATATAGTGGAGGCAGCGTTCAAGTCATTCGCACGCGCTCTCAGGGAGGCCCTTTCCATCGATCCCAGGTGTCAGGGTGTTCCCTCCACCAAGGGGACGCTTTAGAGAGGTCGGAAGTCGGAAGTCGGAGGTCCGAGGGGACCGATCCTCGTTCGGGCGGATTTGCAATCCGGCCCGAGCTTGGTGAATTGGCAAGAAATGAGGCTTTTCACAATGATAGGAAGGTTAGAGGGGTTTTTCTCTGGATATAAGGGAGCCTGGCGAAGCAGTTTTGACTCTTTGCAAGAGGCCATTCTTAGCATCGAACCTCAAGTTAAGGTCATCGTCCACACTGTCTACATCATTTTTGTGGAACCGGAGACCGACCGAGTGTTTGCTTCTATTCATTTCATTGCCAGGGAGATGTACCTGGGTCTGGCGTTGCCAGGAGGCTTTCGTTCGGACAGGATTATTCCAGGAGGCATGCTGAAATACAGGGGCATCACAAGTGCTGTCAAATTATCGTCCCCGGAAGAGATAGACAATCAAGTAATTGAACTGCTACGCGTTGCGCATGGCTGCCAGAAAAGTTTCTGACATCTCGTGCATGCGTGTTGACTTCCGTGGTGCTATTAGTTACAATAGTGCTGATAGCACCAATCGGAATGCAGCGGATTTGAAAGGAACACCATGCTATGACCGCACTCACTTTGGAAAACTTGAGCCTGGATGAGCATACACTGGACGCTCCTTATGTAAGGATTCTGCCCGCTCAAGATGTTCTAGAGACCCTTCGTTCTGTGGACGACGAGATCACCACAACCATTCTCGATCCATGGTTACAACCGTGGCATTGGAGGCGTTGTCGAGAATTACGATTCGTGGTTACTAGAAGTTTTGACGGCTGCTACTGAGATATCATCGCATGTATTTCTCTGGGGCTTTCCAGACATCATTTATCGGGTAATTGATGCCCTGCCTCCAGGGACTGAGTTGGTAGCGTGGCTCACCTGGTATTATAAGAACTGTCCTTCCGTGGTGCGCGGCTGGAGATCAGCACAGTATACGTGCCTCCACATAGGGCGTAGAGGCGCTCGTCTGTACCCAGAACATTTTCTCAACGATGCGCAAAAGCACAAGTTGGCGGAGGGCAAGCTCCGCTATATGCCCGGTCCTCCTACCGTCTTTGAGGCTCCTCTGAACATTGGGTTTGTTGGTAAGCAGGAACAGACAGGGCATCCGGCCCAAAAACCCATCAGTGTTATAGAACCTCTTGTTCTGATGTCTACCACTGAGGGAGACACTGTCCTAGACCCCCATGTGTGGGGCAGGCACTACCGGAGTGGCCTGTCAGCGTCTTCACCGCAACGCTATCCTCGGCGATATGTCTGCGGACTACCTGGAGATAACGCGGGGTCGGATAGGGGCAGGATCAGTTTCACATGGTCACTTGTGCGAAAAAGTACTCAGTTAAGAACTCGAATATGGCTCTCTTTTCCGATTCTTCGGATGCCTGAACTAGGGCCAACAATCCCTGAGTCTCATTGTTCTTGTGGTTCTCCGACGCAAAGTACTCGCTCAGGAAAACAAACACCGCACGCTTTACCCTTTCCGAAGCGGACTGTATGATGGCCTGCACATTCAGCCAGCCTGTGCTGTCGTCCCAATAGTTCTTCTTCATTACCTGGTGCCGACCGCATAGAGCTTGCCATACATCAGGGTCGTCTCTGTCTGCCAAGGGCTCAACTGCGTGGGGTCTCTTGTGGTCTGGGGTCAGACGAACCGTTCCTCCGCCGATAGGATCGGGATCACCGTCTGCTAGGGAGCACCGTTGGCCGCCTTCTTGCCACTCGCAACAGCGTCCCGCTTTCTCCAGCACCATTTCCCATGTTGTGGGTGTGGGTCCCACGCGACGCCCCGCTATCACGCGCTGTTCTGTGCCCGCCAACACATATTCGCTTACAGCCAGGCCTTTGCGATCCCGTGCTGAGAGAATAGTGTAACCTGAGTCAGTGCGAAGTTCCGACAGACGTTGGTGCCAGTTCTCCGGGATCCTTCCTGTCACGGGGTCCGTGGCGACCTCAATTATCTGGGATCGCGTAATTATCTTTCCAACGTTGTCCAAGAAAAGCGCTAGGATCCGTGCCCTAATGCTTTTCTGTGTGTATGGGCCTTTGGCGGTGCCGTAGACCTTGTTTGGGGATTGTGTCACTCAGGTGTCCTCACATGCTTTCCTGCATGTGATTATACAACTTGTGGCCTTTATGGGCAAACTCCACATGCGGGAGGACCCAAACGGATGTGCTGTTGACGTTATTAACACTAATGGTATAATAACAGGGTATCAACGCCGGGGAGGATCGTTGTTGAAAACGCCTAACTCTAACGATACAAAGGCACGACTGAACGTGTATATGGACTCTGCCCTTATAGAAAGTGTCAGAGATGCCGCTTACTGGGAGAGGTGTACACTATCCGGGTTCATTGAGGAAGCTGTGCGTGCGGCAATAACACAGGTAAAGAAATCGCACGGGGGCGCCATCCCGAAACGCAGAGAAGACCCCAAACCTGGCAGGCCCTTTAGATAGCGGCTAACCAGGAGCATCCGACGAGGAAAGATAAACCGTTAGAATGTTTCAAGCCCCTCGCAAAGGAACCTTCCTGCCGTGCTGTCGAGGCAAGAAACAGATCAGGTGTAGGCCGAAACGGTAGTAGTGCGTCGAAAAGTCAAGAGACAAGGGAGGGCAGTTTGGCTTAGGCCCGCATTTCATATAGACCTCGGGGTGTGTGTCAGGTATATTATTGCGCTTGCAATCCATCGCCACAACGTGCTGACGTAATAGCGCCCTCTGCCGGATTCGGAGTCCGGCGCGGATGGTGGGGGGCTTTCCCACTTTCTGACTTTCGACCATTTTCCTAAGGAAAATCGCAGTGTCCGGTTTCGACTTCACCCATAACCAGAAGCTTCTTCTTTGCGTTCTCATCGGGCTTGCCGCGATTGGGCTGTCGGTGTCTCACGCCCGGCGAACAGGATGCGCTACCTCGAGCGTGACATTGCGCGAGCCGGGGGGCAGTGTCGTCGTCTCGGGATCGGAACCGGCCCCGGCCCCGGCCCCCGCGAGTCGCCCCGGTTCGGGCACCGTTACCGTACACGTGGTCGGCGGCGTGAGAAACCCTGGGGTATACACGCTGCCCGAAGACTCTCGGGTGGTCAATGCGATAGATGCGGCTGGAGGCGCGGTCTTGAGCGCCGACCTGGAAGCGATCAACCTGGCTTCGAAACTTCAAGACGGCTCACAGATAAATGTTCCCGTTCGGGCGACTACATTCACGGCAGTAGGCGTTGGGCCTCAGCCCTCGACTGTGCAGCCTCCGCCTCAAGTTGCTTCCCGGGAGTCGGGCGGCAAGCTCAAATCCCCCGGAGAAGGCGTGGTCCATATCAACTCCGCGGATGCCGGCGAGCTTCAGCGGCTGCCCGGCGTCGGCTCGGCCACCGCGCAAAAGATACTGGAATATCGCAACCAAATCGGCGGATTCAGCCAACCAGAGCAACTCAGTGAGGTCAAAGGCATCGGCCCGAAGAAGTGGGAGAAGATGCGGCCATTTGTGGCACTGTGAGGCTGAGTTGGCGAGGAACGAGAAACGAGTGCTCAGTAACGAGTAACGAGAAGGGAACCGTCGCCCCCTATGCGGCGGGAACTCGAAGGGCTCTATTCCGGAGGTCATCTCGGCTTGTCGTTCCCGCCGCATAGTGTGAATTTTGAATTGAAGGGACTTCACCGGACTGACGGGTCCCTTCCCCAATTCAAAATTCAAGATTTAGAATTCGGAGCCGTCGTTCCGCCGCATAGTGGGCTGGCTGACTTTCGACTTTTGACTTTTGACTTCCCTTCTGCTATGATTACGCGTGGCGGAGTACCTCAGTTGGTTAGAGGACCCGGCTCATACCCGGGGCGTCGTCGGTTCGAGCCCGACCTCCGCTACCAAGTCCAGGTGTTGGGTTACGGGTAATGGGTGTTGGAAGGGAGGGGAGTCCCTTCCCTTCCAACACCTATTACCAATCACCCATCTTACCCATCACCAGTCCCCATACCTATGAAACCGCATCCGCAGTATGTCTTTCACGACCTGCAGTCCGGCTTGCAAGGGCCTGATCTTCGAGCCTTCGGCGTGGGCCCACTTTACGGGGACCTCGGCGATTTTGCAGCCCCTCTTTCGCGCGAGGTATAGCACCTCGACATCGAAAGCCCAACCGCTAATAAATGATTTGGCGAAAAGCTCCCGCGCGATATCGCCCTTGAAGAGCTTGAACCCGCATTGGGTGTCCCTTATCCCGGGCACGGCCAGGAGGCGGATCAGCACGTTCAGGCCCTTGCCACCGAGTTCCCTGTAGAGCGGCTGATGGACAATTAGTTGCGCGCCTCTCGCCGCCCGCGAGCCGATCGCGATATCGTAACCCTCGTCGAGAGCGTCGAAGAGCTTCGAGAGTTCATCGATTGGGGCGGATAAGTCGGCATCGGAAAACGCTACGTACTCTCCGCGCGAGGCAAGCACTCCCTGCCGGACGGCATAGCCCTTTCCACGGTTCTCAGAGTAGGCGATCACGCGAAAGGACCCGGCGGCCGCGGGTTGCGCAAGAATCCGGCCTGTGTTGTCCGTGCTGCCGTCATCGACTACAACCACTTCCCAGGTATAAGGCTGCGAGGACAGGAAACGGGAGATCGTCTCCAGATTGCCCGCAATGCGGTCCTGCTCGTTATAGGCTGGAATGCAAAGGGTCAGGAATGGGTCTTCACTCAAACAGGGCCTCCACGAAAGCCTTGGGGTCGAAATCTTCCAGGTCCTCGAGTTTTTCGCCCGAGCCCGCCAGCTTGATCGGCAGCCCCAACTCGTCCTTGATCGTGACTACAATCCCTCCCTTGGCGGTGCCATCCACCTTCGCCAGCGCAATCCCCGTGATCGGCACGGCGGACATAAACTCCTTCGCCTGTGACACCGCGTTCTGGCCGGTGGTCGCATCGAGGACAAGGAGGGTCTCATCCGGCTCGCGGTCGATTGTGCGCTTGACCACGCGGCCGACTTTGCCGAGTTCTCCCATCAAATTGACCTTCGTATGAAGCCTGCCCGCGGTGTCCACCAACACGACATCCGCCTTTCGCGCGAGTGCCGCTTGCAGGGTGTCGAAAACGACCGCGCCGGGGTCCGCGCCGGGTTGGTGCTTGATGATCTCGACCCCGACCCTGTTCGCCCATATCTCGAGCTGGTCGATGGCGGCGGCCCGGAATGTATCGGCGGCCGAGAGCAGCACTCGGTGTCCTTGCCGCTTGAATCGATAGGCGACTTTGGCAATGGTGGTGGTCTTGCCGACGCCGTTGACGCCCACGAACATGTAAACAGCCGGCCGCTCGCCGGGTTCCTTGAGTCTCACGCCGTCGCCATTGCCGAGAATATCGGTCAAGAGCCCCATAAGGCGCTCTTTGATCTGCTCGGGCTCGCTGAGCAGTTCTTTGCGAGCCGCCTCCCGCAGCGCCTTCACGAGCTTAGTGGTGGTATGTATGCTCAAATCCGCCTGGATGAGCAGCTCTTCGAGGTCATCGAAGAGTTCGTCGTCGACCGCGCGCCTGCCGGTCAGAAGTTGATCGACCTTGCTGAAGATTCCTTTTAGTAGACGCATTGATGACGCACTGATTTTTCATCACGAAAACACGAAAGTTGTTTCGGGAAACCCTTTTCCCGAAACCCCGCGCGGTCGGAGTATCGGGAAAGGGGTTTCCCGATACAACAAACCTATTTCGTGTTTCTTCCCCCTTTCGCGTTTTCGTGATTGAATTCCCTTCTGGCTTTGCTGGCTTACGAGTTTTATCGGGACGCGTGCCGCCCGGAGGTAGTATACTGCCCGCGCGCGGCGGGAGTCAACACGACCTCCGCGACTAGCGGCCGATGGTCCGAAGCTTTCGAAGCGGGGATCCAGCAGCGTCGGGCGTCTACCCCCGGCCCCGCCCAGATGTAGTCGATTCGCATCACCGGATGGTCCGAGGAAAAGGTATAACCGAATCCCCAGCCTGCTGCCCGGAAGACATCCCTGAAGCGCCTCGTGAGAGTCGTGTAAACCAGTCCTCTTGGCGGCGTATTGAAATCACCGGCGATCACCACGGGGCCGGGCGTTGCCTCGGCGTAGTCGCGGACCAGGCGCATCTGAGCATATCGGACCGCGCCGGATTCCGCCAGATAGGTTAGGGAGCTGGCTTCGGCCATGCGCGGACGACTGGCCGTATACGGGCGTGCCCATATGATAAGTGAACACGGTGAGCGGCCTGCCATTCAGGTTGACCATAACCTGCTGCACGTTTCGCCCGGCCTCGGGCTGGACCAGATGCCACTGGTTTTTCATAATCGGATAGCGCGAGAAAATGGCTACATCCCAGCACCCGGCAAATTGGTACTGCGGCAGGATTCGATGTATCTCCTTGATTGCATCCGACCACGGCAGGATCGGCGCCGCCTCTTCCAGACAGATTATGTCGGGCCTGGCTGCCTTCACCACTTCCGCCACCCGCGCGCCGCCCCGACGCGAACCGTCGATGTTGTAGGTCAGGATGCGGATAGTCGGGCCGCTCCAGCCGCCGGCGCCAAGTGGAACATTAAAGCCGAGCACCACGAAGACCAGGAAGATTGCCGCCAATGCGTTCAGCAGGATTGCAGGGCGATTCTTGCGCCATACGGACCAGACGCCGAGCACGATTGCACCCAGCGCGAACGGCTGTTGCGGTGCGTATGTCAGAAGGGTGGTCAGCCAATTGCGTTCGGCGACAACCGTTTCGCAGACCCAGAGGAGGACGAGCAGCACGAGGTTGGCGGCACTAAGCGCCGCCAGGATATCTCTCGGAAACCGTATCTTCACAAATCACTATTTCATCGAGCGGTAAGACTTTTCCTCCGGCGGAGCGTGAAGATCCCCGCCAATCCGGCGGCGATGGCGGCCACCGACGATGGCTCCGGTACCACCTCATATCCATCCACCCTTACGTCGAGAGGATACGGCAGCGTCCCCCACGACGCTCCGCCATCCGAACTGGCCTGAGCGTAGTAGCCGAACCTGGCGTAGGACACCGCGCCCATAAATCCGGACGTGTTCGGCGTCGCAACGAGCGCGTAGTCCGTGTTCGCCTGCAAGAAGATCGGAGTCTGGGGTTGAACGTCGTAAGACTGCAGGGTGGCATTTGGGGTACCAGTGTGAACGTCGCCATCGCGGTGTCGGGCAAGTCGTAGAGTGTCTGAGTGAGTACACCGTGAACCCCGAGCCAGCCGGACCCACCACGCGAGCCAGTGCCAGCCCGAACGAGGTCGCATAAGAATCAGAGGGAACAGCAAAAATGGCGGCGACCATATCGGCCGACCCGCCGTCCTGAACCGGGATTCCAAGGTCCTGCGGCACATCCCCGGCAAAGAGCCAGGCGCCTGCCGGAGCCGCAAGCCACAAAATGGCCAGCGCGCAAACAAATGCGATTCGCAAAACGATTACCTGCCATTAAAATAGTTGTCGGTTGACAGTTGACGGTTAGGGAACCCGCCGTACGGGGATCACACTAATAGCTCTACTGCAAGTTTGATGCCAAAGAACACAATACGTCAAGCAGGTAAAGCTATCTGAGTTATAGAATCTATATATTGTTGGGTGGGCATAGCCTTGCAGCGGGAACTCGAAGGGCTTCATGCCAGGGATTGGCTCGACTTGTCGTTCCCGCCGCATAGTGGCAGGTTATGCTCGGCGTAATGGCTGGTAAAATTAGAAATTGGAGGACTGCTATGTTTGGTAGGATTTGGCGCTATTTGAAAGCTCTGGTACTCGGAAAACTGGACGAGATGGAGGATCCGGAGGTTCTCCTGCAGCAGGCCCAGCGGGAAATGCGGGATAATCTCGCCGCGAACCGCCAAAGGGCCATCACGGCAATCACGCAAAAGAACAACCTGAAATCGCTTCTGGACGAGCAGGAAAAGCGCATTGCGCAGTCGAGGCGCAGGCTGAAATGGCTGTCTCAAAAGGCGACAGGGACCTGGCGCGCAGGCTCCTGCGCGAGAAATTGACTTTCGAGGAGACTATTGCCCAGACCCGAGCCACCTACGACCAGGCGGTTCAGGCCTCGGAAGCGGTCAAGTCAGCGATCCGCGGGCAGGAGCAGATGGTCCGCCAGCGCACGGCCGAAGCGCTCGCAAAGAAAGCCCAGTGGAAGCAGGCGCAGATCCAGATTGAGATCGATAAGGCCCTGAACGGCCTTACTTTCGAGGAGGAATCTTCTGCGTGGGAGCGCGCGGGCGAAAAAATCCGCACTGCTCAGTCCGAAGCATCGGCGCGCGCCGAACTCGCCCAGAGCAGCATACAGGCTAAGGTGGCCGAGTTGCAGGACGTGACGGTGGATGCCGAGGCGGAAAAAGCCCTTCAGGAACTCGAACAGCGGATGGGAACCGCAGCGCCGCGGGCGGCACAGACCGTGGAGGTCGGCGGGCCGGGAAGCGATGTGGAGCGGGAACTCGCCGAACTCGAATCCAAGCTCTCGACCCCGGAAGCTGCCGACGAAGAGACGCCCCCTGAAGAGAAGAAAGAGTGAGGTAGGTGATGGGTGTTGGGTGTTGGGTGCTGGAAGGGACCCGTGGCTCGACGCATGCCACCCTCCCTTCCAACACCCAATACCCATCACCTAAAGCGGCGTAGCCGCAACCAAGAAGGCCATCGCCGGAAAATCAATACGGCCTTTCCGTAATTCGAAAGGTCGGTGGTTTCTTCTTACGTATCTTACAACTGAAATCCGGGGTGGCATATCAAAGTTCAGTACAGCTTGTATAGGATTTCAGTTGTAAGATACTAACACCTGAACGAGGTTCCCGATGTCTGACTCCCGGATGAGGGATTTTCTTATCGTAGCGAGGCGGGCACTGCGAACGCCGACCGCGGTCGGGCTGCTGGGCGCCGGTCTGGTGCTTGCGTTCGGCTTGCACAGTCTTGCCGGACTGGCGATACTTCTGGCCGCGATTCTGGGCACGGCCGGATTCTGCATTGCCAAGCTTAATGACAGCGAGTTCGTTCGGTCCGCTCTGGAAGACGCGCGCGAGCATGCGGCGGACTCGGACGCGATGAACATGACCTTTCGCATCGAGGAGCTTGACGTTGACAGCCGCATCAAGATGAAGTCGATCATCAAACTGCAACACGAAATGGCCGAGGATGTCGCAAGCTCCGCGGTCGAGCAGATCGCCGAGGAGCTGGAAGATACCCTGCGGCAGACCCGCGATCTGGTGGAGCGCGGCCTGCGGCTTTCGCAAAAGCGGCGTGAACTCGTGCGCTATCTCAACAAGACGAATCCCGCGGCTATCCAGGCTCGAATCGACGCGCTGAGCGCCGGGGTCCACCAGGAAACCGACCAGGATCGCAGGGGCGAGATGGAGGTCTCTCTCGCAGCCAAGGAGCAGGAACTCAAAGATTATCAAGCCATAGCACACGCGGCGAGCCGCGTCCTTGACCAGTTGGACAGCATAGAATGCTCGTTTGCGGGCCTGCGAGCGCGAATAGTGAGGATGAAGTCGAGCGACATCGCTGAGTGGACATCCGCGCACGAGCAGCTCAAGACCGAACTCGGCGGGCTTACGAGGGCCGCCGATGTCGTGGAGCAGAGTATAGAAGAAGCGATCAGCATCGGGATGAGTAACGAGTAACGAGAAGGGACGGTTCCGGACGGTCGACGGTTGGGACCCGGCCACGGGGGGGTGTGACTGCGACTCGCGCGGCGTTCCACCCTCACCCCCGGCCCCTCTCCCGTGAGGGCGAGGGGAGTTCCGGCGCGACGTTGCTGCTAAAATTGCGGCGTTGGGTCTGTACCAACGTGTTCCCTCTCCCGGATGGGAGAGGGTTGGGGGGGGGAAACGCGGCAATTAGAGTTTCTCACTCCTCCGAGGACGGGGGTGTCTGAACCCGAACCCCACAACCTATTTTCCGGGTATCCCAAATGACTCTGATCCAGCATCTTTCGATTCTGATAAGGAGTTATCTGGCGAGGGTGGCTGAGAACCTCGGCGCCATATCGACGCCGGGGAAAGATGTCGAGCTATCCGCGCCCGCGACGCCTCCAGTGAGGCCTAAAGCGCAACCGGCGATCACCGGCGGACTTGAACCAGACTATCTGCTGCTTGGAGTGCCGGTCGGGGCGGACCTCGACATTGTGGAAGCCGCCTGGAGGCGATTGGCCCGGAGAGCGGACCCGAAGCGTTTTCCGCCGGGCTCGGAAGAAGAAAAGAGAGCCGGAGTACTGCTCTGCCGGATAAACGACGCATACGCAAGGATACGGGAGAGCGTGAACCCTACCGAGGGCAGGTTCGGCCGGCTGGAGTTGTGAGACATGCGAGGCTGAATGCGGGGGAAATTGATAATTGATAATTGACAATTGATAATGTAAGAGATCAGTCTTGCGAGAACAGATTCCGCCGGTGCTGAATAGGCCGGGTTGTGGGCCGGGTCGAAACTGGCGGGTTCCAAGTTCCTACGCTTTTCCCCAGACTTCGCTGGGGAAAAGTGGCCACCTTACGGTGGCAGTTGACCAAGGCAGGCGGTCGGGTTTTTCGCTTTTCGGTTGTTAAGGGATGATTTGGAGGGGGCGGAGATTTCCACCCCCATCCCTTGAACAACACCTGAGTCGGCTCGGGAGATCTCCCCAGCGTTGCCCTACCCTCCGCCCAGGCAAAGCAAGTATAGCTCATCCGCCATCCCTTAACAACCATAAAGCGGAAAACCCAAAGGCGGTGCGCCGTCGAATCCGCCTTAGCGACAACAAATTGTTTCTAACAGGGCGCTAAGCGCCTATAAGACGAGATGTTACTGGATAGTTGATCCTCGCAAGCTGGGGTTCCCATTATCAATTATCCATTATCAATTATCAATTGGGCAGCGACCCCGTACGGCGCAAGGGCCCGCGGCGATTTTTCGCTACGGGCCCCACGCAGGATGACTTGGGCGAGTCTGTTGGGGTTTTACCCCCCAACACGGCGTCCTAAACTACCTGACACATAAAATTTGGGTTAAAGGTTTTCGACACTCAGGCTTGCCGTTATCTCGCTTAGGTGGTATAATCCGGCGGGTGTGATTGCAAGGCGCCGGAGCCGGGTCTTGCGAATTCGGGAGGATTTACGATATGCGCAAGTTGTTATGGCCGATCATAATTGCCATAGTCGCTCTGATAATCATCTTCGGTGGGGCGATTGTCGAGCTGTACACCGATTGGCTCTGGTTTTCGGACCTGGGCTACGGCACTATCTTCGCCACGCTGCTTCTCACCAAAATCAAGATCGGGCTGCTCTTCGGATTCCTGTTCTTCGCCATTATCTACGGCAATTTGTGGTACGCCCGCAAGATCGCGCCTCCGCCCTCGCCGATGGGCCTGGAGCAGCAGCTTCTGGACAGGCTCGGGAGATTCGCGCGGCGCCTGATCGGGATTGCGCTGTTCGTGGGGAGTATCGTGGTCTCGGCGATGGTGGGGCTGGAAGCCGCGACGCATTGGGAAGAATGGCTCAAGTATTTCCACGCAACGCCGTTCCATGTCACGGACCCTGTTTTCCACAAGGATATTGGTTTTTATGTCTTTCGGCTGCCATTCCTGAGCTACTTCTACCACTGGCTGTTCTTCGCGCTGGCGGCATCGACTATCGCGGCGGCGGCCCTGCACTACGCCGACGAGGCCCTGGACGTGTTCGGCACCCGAATTCAGTTTGCGCCCAGGGTCAAGGCGCACCTCGGCGTGCTGGTGGCGGCGATGTTCTTCCTCAAGGCATGGGGCTACAAGCTTTCGATGTATGACCTGCTGTTTACGCCTGGCAAGCTCTTCGATGGGGCGGGCTACACAGCCGTTCACGCGAATCTGCCGGCATTTTGGGTCCTGCTTGTAGCCTCGGTGATCGGCGGCATTCTGGTGCTCGCAAACATTTACCGGCGCGGCGTGACCCTGAGCATAGTGGCGCTTGCCGGTGTGGTCGGGCTTTCGATCGTGGTGGGCGCCGCGTACCCCGCGCTGCTCGAGCAGACTCGTCGTGCAGCCCAACGAGCTGGCAAAGCAGACCCCGTACATCGGCAACGCCATTGCCGCGACGCGGGCGGCGTATGGCCTAACTCAGGTCGCGGTCCGGCCATTCGCCGCCGAATGGAACCTCACCGCCGATCAGATCGATGCGAATACCCCGACTATCGAGAATATCCGCCTGTGGGACAGGGACCACCTCCTGACGGCTTACTCGCAGGTGCAGACTATTCAACAGTCCTATCATTTCCCGGACGTCGACGTCGACCGTTACTGGCTTGCGGACAGCGCCGGAGCACAACAACGTTACCGCCAGGTCTGGCTGGGGCCAAGGGAGCTGTCTCAGGAACTGCTGCCCCCGAACTCGCAGACTTGGGTGAACCAGCACCTGCAGTATACTCACGGTTACGGCTTCTGCATAAGTCCGGTGAACGAAGTGACCAACGACGGGATGCCGGTCTTCTTCGTTAAGGATATTCCTCCCAAGGCTTTTGTGGATTTGCCGATCAGCCGGCCCGGCATTTACTTCGGTGAAATGACCGACGCTTATGCTCTCGTGAAGACCGGCGCCACGGAGTTCGACTACCCGTCCGGCGGCGAAACCAAGGCGACTCACTATCAGGGCTGGGGTGGGGTAAGGGTCGGCGGGTTCCTGCGGCGGCTGCTTTTCGCGCTGAGGTTTTCCGACGTCAATATCTTGCTCGACCATGACATCAGACCGGAAAGCCGCGTGCTTTTCAATAGGAATATTCGCACCAGGGTCGAAACTCTGCTGCCTTTCCTGATGTTCGACAAAGACCCTTACCTGGTCACGGTGAAGGGCAGGCTGTATTGGATGCGCGACGGCTACACCACGTCGGATGCCTATCCGTATTCCGCGCAGATCACGTTCGAGGATGGCACCGAATTCAATTACATGCGGAACTCGGTGAAGGTCGTCGTGGATGCCTATACCGGAGCGGTAAGCGTTTATACGAGCGAGCAGCCCCTGAGCGACCCGATGATCGAGACCTACGCCAAGATATTCCCCGGCGTATTCAAGCCCCTGCTCGGCCATGCCGGTCGACCTGCGCGATCACATTCGCTACCCGGAGGACTTCTTCACGTATCAATCGCTCATTTACAAGCGCTACCATCAGACCGACCCGGTAGTTTACTATAATAACAGCGACCTCTGGGACATACCGGCGAAAGCGGACTTGCTCAGCAGCGGCGGCGATCAGCCGATGGAGCCCTACTACGTGATTATGAAGCTCCCGAACGGCAGCAGCGAGGAGTTCATTCTGATGACTCCCTTCATTCGCGCGGGCAAGCAGAACATGGTCTCCTGGATGTGCGCGCGCTGCGACCGGGCTGACTATGGCAGGCTGGTGCTCTATCAGTTCCCGAAGAAACAGGTGAACGGGCCTCAGCAGGTCGTCGCGCTGGCGAACCAAAACCCCACGATCTCGCAGCAGATCACGCTCTGGAGCACGGCCGGGACGGGATCGAAGGTTAGCAGTGGAAATCTACTGGTGATTCCGATAGAGTCATCGCTGTTATACGTGATGCCGGTCTACCTGGAGGCTTCCAGCACCAGGATTCCGGAGGTCAAGCGTGTGATAGTGGCCCTCGGCAACAATGTGGCGATGGCGCCCACGCTCGGCGAGGCGCTAGCCGAGGTGGTTGGCGCGCCCGTTGCGACCGCTCAGCCGATGGGCGCGCCCGCGGCTGTCTCGGGTGCGGCGGCAAAGCCCGGCAAAGCCCCCGCCGCGGGGGCGGCGGCCGCTGCCCTCAGCCCGGATGTGGCGCAACTGGTCAATCAGGCCACGAGTCAGTATGAAAAGGCCGAGGCCGCTCAGCGTGCGGGCGACTGGGCGACGTATGGCAAGGAAATCGACGCTCTGAAGCAGACCCTGAAGAAGCTGCAGACCAAGGCGAAGTAGCTGGAGGGAGGAGAGCGGCCGGATCTAATCGCGAAAGCGCGGAAGGGCGAAAACGCGAAAAAGAGGGAAGAAGGGTCCTATGCGAGAGAGTTCAGTTTTGCGGGAATTCGGAACCCGCCAGCCCTGAGTGCCGAGCGCAAGCGAGGTGTATCGAAGGGCGGTCTCCTGTGCGGCCATTTCGACCCGGTCCACAAACCGGACCTACTCAGCATTGGCGGAGTTGCTGTCCCGGAGAACTGAAATCTCTCTCCTATGCGGCGATGGGTTGTGCCGGTGAGTTTCGGGAAAGGGGTTTCCCGAAACAACAAAGTGGAAAGTGGAAAGCAGGGAGCCTCGATGCGGAAGGAATAGGGCTGCCCGCCGCCGAATATCTGCTAAGAGATAGGAACTAGGATTTAGGATCCAGGATCCAGGGAAGGCAGGGGTAGTCCACCCCTAGTTCCTAAATCCTAAAGCGGCGCAGCCGCAACCAAGAAGGCCATCGCCGGAAAATCAATACGGCCTTTTCGTAATTCGGAAGGTCGGTGGTTTCTTCTTACGTATCTTACAACTGAAATCCGAGGTGACATATCAAAATTCAGTACAACTTGTATAGGATTTCAGTTGTAAGATACTAAATCCTATAACGCGGCAAAGCCGCAATCGAAAAGGAGCTATCAATAATGAAAAGAACTACGTATGTGGTTCTCGCTGTCGTCTGCGTGGCGTTCGCCATTGCAGTGTCCGGCTGCGGGAAGAAACCCCTCGCGGGAATTCCGGGGCACCGTGGCCACCGTGAACGGCCAGCCGATCACTGCAAACGAATTGACCGCTCAGCTCGTTCGTGACTCGGGGCCTAAGAGCCTGAGCAGCTTGATCGAGCAGAGCATCATCATGCAATGGGCAAAGGACGAGAAAGTCCCTGTTACCGACGCCGAAATCAACGCCCAGATCGATACCCTCAAGCGCGACGGTATGTACGAGGATCAGGTCAAGGCTGTCGGAGAGGAGGGGCTGAAATCGATGCTCCAGATGCGGCAGGCGATGATCAACCTTCAGGAGAAGCTCAGCCCCGGCATCGGACAGCAATCTGCGGACTGCTTACGGTAAGATGAAGATGAACTTCGTGCACGGTCCGCAGAAAGTCGTTAACATCATAATAAACCCGGACACCGAAGATAGACGAAGCCGCCAGCAAGCTCAAGGCCGGAGGCAACATCGATGAGGTCGGGGCGGAGTTCATGGCTCCCCAGTTCGGCAGCAACGGGCCTATCAAGGCCCCTATCGATCCCAACCGGCCGGGTCTGCCCAAGCCGCTGGCCGACGCTGTGAGGAATACGAAAGTGGGAGGTATCAGCAAGCCTTTCGCTCTCAAGCAGCCCGGTGGGAGCACGGAGTACGGCGTGCTAAAGGTGGTCAAGGAGCTTCCGAAGCAAGATATCAAGTTCGCTCAGGCCAAGGACGAGCTGGTTGGAATGATAGCCATAAGCAAGAGCCAGAGCGGAGAGTTCCAGAGCACTCTGGAGGACAAGAAAAAAGCCGCGAATATTCAGATCAACGTCGACAGCCTCAAGAACGTGGCCAATATGTTCAAGCATCCAAGTGAGCAGCCCCCCGCGATGGGCGGCATGCCCAGGCAGGCGCCTCGCGGGAAGTAGGTGTTAGGTGTCAGGTGATGGGTGTTGGAAGGGACACTCCCCTTCCATCACCTGTCACGCGGAAACCAAGCAGGTATTGGGTGTTGGGAGGGGCGCTTCTCTTCCGATTCCCGCGTTGGCACATTCCCGCGGCACAGGGGGTCTCCCGTTCCAACACCCTGACTCCTGACTTCTGCGTTGTGTAAAACTTCCCGAGGGAGTTTTGAGCGTGAATGGTTCCGAGCGGGAAAACTGTGTTGACTTTACCCAGTTGGGTCTGGTAGCATGTCCCTGACGAAGTGCGCTTGTAGCTCAGGGGATAGAGCGAATGGTTGCGGACCATTAGGTCGGGGGTTCGATTCCCTTCAAGCGCACCACCACAAAAAGAACGAATGCCCCCGCAGGGGAGGTATTCGTTCTTTTTATGTCTTGGCCTCAGCGCCGGTGTTCGGGATTTGAGGAGCGACCGCAGTCGTTCCAGTATGGGCACGGGAGTTTCAGTCGCTCCGGAAATCCCGAAACCGACCGCCTATCATCACGGTATCAAAGGCCGCAGTTCTAATCCCACTTTGTTCCCGCGCTCCCACCTCCTTTGTCACACAGCACGCCGCTTCGTTTCGGGATTTCCGGAGCGGTTGGTCGGTGTGCCTCTCTATCATTATGCTGTGGCCGCTCCTCAAATCCCGAAACACCCACCTTCGGTTTTCTGGGCGTTACCATTCGCAAGTGCGCAGCCGCGCGGACATGGCACAAACGCGGCGGCTATGTCATTCCGAACGAAGGTGAGGAATCTCGACCTATCGGTTGACTCTCACATACCGAAGGATGATACAGGCGCAACGTTGAGATTCCTCACATTCGTTCAGAATGACATGATTTACGACGGCTGTGGCAGAACCAGCACCGCGCCTCACTGTGGGATGGTAGTGAATCAAGTTCAGGATGACTGCTTGCCTGACACTTGCCTTCTCGTTACTCGTTTCTCAGCACTCAGCCTTGTGCAAATGAAATGAAGGTCTCGCCCAAACGCGCGGCGAAGCGGTATTTATGAATGTCGACGCCTATCTTGAGCTTTTGAAGCTGCGCAAAGATTACGAGGGGCAGGTGGTCCACGTGCAGGAACTGCCCGAACGGAATGCCCTTTATGCCGATCCGCCGGACGGAGCGGTCGACCGGCGGGTAATGGACGCGCTCGCCGGGATGGGTATCGACAGGCTCTACAGCCACCAGGTGGATGCCATCAGGCACATCAGCGAGGGCCGAGGCGTGTGCATAGTCACCGGGACGGCCAGCGGAAAGACCCTCTGCTATAATATCCCGGTCGTGAGCGCCATCGCGAAGGATGTTCTGGCGACCGCGCTGTTCGTTTATCCAACCAAGGCGCTCGCTCAGGACCAGCTTCGGGCGCTGACGAAGTTCGGGGACGTGAGCGCCGAGATCGATTTCCTGGCCGGCGCTTATGACGGGGACACTCCCGCCAATGCCCGCCGCAAGCTCCGCGATAAGGCCTCGGTTATTCTCACGAACCCCGATATGCTCCACCAGGGCATACTGCCGCAGCACGCGCGCTGGAACAAGTTTTTCGCGAATCTGAAGTTCGTGGTCCTCGATGAGGTCCACAGCTATCGAGGGGTGTTCGGTTCGCACCTGGCAAATGTCCTGCGGCGCACGAAGCGCATCTGCGAGCATTACGGCTCATCGCCCCAGTTTATCTGCTGCTCGGCCACCATCGCCAACCCCAAGGCCCACGCCGAAGGCATCACCGGAACGCCCATGGAACTCATCGACAATGACGGCAGCCCGCGCGGGCCGAAGAAGTTCGTGTTCTGGAACCCGCCGGTGCTGGCGGACCATAGAATCGATGGGGCGTCGTATGATGCCGGAGGGGAGCGGCGCAGCTCGCTGTGGGAAGCGGTGGAGCTTATGACGTCGCTCGTGAAGGAGCAGGCGCAGACAATTGCGTTCGTGCGCACGAGGCTGATGGCCGAGCTGATCCTGCACCACAGCCGCGAGTACCTGCAAGCGATCTCGCCGAGGCTGGCGCGGTCGGTGCAGGCCTATCGCGGCGGCTATCCGCCCGAGGAAAGGCGCGAGATCGAGCGAAAGCTGGCAAGCGGCGAAATCCTCGGCGTGGCGAGCACGAACGCGCTGGAATTGGGGATCGATATCGGCAGCCTGGACGCATCCATACTCGTCGGTTATCCCGGCACCATCGCCAGCACCTGGCAGCAGGCCGGCAGGGCCGGGCGAAAGGGTGGGGAGTCGCTGGTTTTTATGATCGCGGAGAACTCCCCCATAGATCAGTATCTGGCGGCGCACACGGGCTATCTTTTCGGCCAAAGCCCCGAGCAGGCGGTGATCGATCCGGACAATCCCCACATCGCCATCGGGCATATAAAGAGCGCGACTTACGAGCTTCCTCTTTCCGACGAGCAGGCCACCATGTTCGGGTCCATACTCGACCGCCATCCTGGAGATGCTTCAGGAAACCGGCTGCGTGAAGCACATTGACGGCCGCTGGTACTGGGCATCGAGCGAATACCCCGCCGCCGGATGCAATCTGCGCAATATCTCGGGGCCGGTATATACGATTCAGGACGCTTCCCAAGGCAATCGAGTTATCGGAACGATGGACGAGGTCAGCGCCCTCGCTCAACTGCACACTCACGCTGTCTACCTGCACGGCGCGGAAACCTACTCCGTGGACGCGCTGGATTTCGATAAGAAGATAGCGTTCGTCACCCGCCGCGACCTCGACTACTATACGCAGTCGATCCAGGTCAGCAAGATTCGGATAGACGAAGTGGAAGAGACGCGGGATTGGCGCGGGTCGGCGGTGGGCTTTGGCGACGTCACCGTGACGACCACCATTCCGATGTTCAAGAAGATCAAGTTCCACTCGCGGGACAGCCTGGGCTACGAGCAGTTGGAGATGCCCCCGCAATCGCTGGAGACGGTCAGCCTGTGGCTGGTCCCGCCGGATGCCGCGGTCGAGGCCGTCAAGGAGGCCGGGCGGGTATTTGCCGAGGGGTTGATCGGGATCGCCAATGCGATGGTCGAATGCGCTCCGCTTTACGTGATGTGCGATGTTAAGGACATCGGCGTGGTGGTCGATTCGAGCAATCTGGGCAAGGATGCGCTCTTCCTCTACGACCGCTATCCCGGCGGGATGGGTTATGCGCAAAGGTGCGCCGACTCCATCGAGCAGCTTGTGCAGGCGGTCTACGAAGTGGTGAGCCAGTGTCCCTGCGAGAGCGGCTGCCCCTCGTGCGTGGGTTCGGCCATGCCTGCTTTCGCCATGACCGACCTCGACTCCGGCGCCCGCGGCCGAATTCCCGACAAGGCCGGCGCGCTTATTATATTGCGGGAGATGGTTTCCCGGAAGTCGGAGGCGGCCGTTGATACCGACCTTAGGAGAGAAGTACCCCTTCATCGGAATGGGGAAGTCCGCCGAGACGGACATCTCCGTTCGCCACGATGATTACCTGGCGGAGGATTTCGACAGGCGGTGAATCTTAGGCGCTTACGTGCTATACTTAATGTATGCGGGATCTATTCGCCAATTCTTCAACGGCGGATGGAGGGGGTGCGGTTCTGATGCGTTCGGGCAGGGTACAGAAGGACTTCAAGCGACAGCCGACCGGCGGCCTGGGATGACCTGTACTCCAACGAGAGGGAGCTCGCCCGCGTAAACTACGAAAAAGAGGAGGAGAGATACAGGTTCCTGACCGAGAAAGCCAAGGTGACATTTGCTGTAGCGGCCCTTATCGGGGGTTTCGGGCTGGGAAGACTGGGTTCAGTGCTGTCATTGCTTTCGGCGACAACGCGTGGTATAAAGGCCGCCACGCTGCTCTTGGTCACTCTGCTTCTTCTGTTTCTACTTGCGGCCGTGGTCTTTGCCCTCTTTGCGCTGAGGACCCGAAAGTGTAAGGGAGTCTCCCGGTCTGACGAGTATGTGGAGGAACTTTACGACAAGGACAGGGACACGATCAACAGGTCGATATCATTCATCTATCAGTCCGCCGCGGATGAGAACTGGGAGACGAATGAGAGATTGGCAGGACAGGTGAACCGGTCCATGTTCTTTACGACGGTTAGCTTTGTCGCAGCGATGCTCTTGATCGGCACGTATGCGTACGCAACGTGGTGTGACAAGTGTGGCCTGGGTAAACTCAATAAAGGAGTGACTGTAGTGGCTTCAAAGAAGGATAGTGAGTCCGGTTCGAATGCGCCAAAGAAGGAAAAGCCCGCTGAACCGGTGAAAGTAAGGCTTCGGGATGTGACCCAAGACAGCCCTGCGGGTCCGGATACCATAAAGGAAAATGGGGAAAAGAACAAAAGAGGTGAAGATAGATGACCGAGAATACCAATCAGCATGGTTCTTCAAGGCCCTCGCAGAGCCCTGTGCCGCGGCCGCCGCAGCCGGTGAAGGTTCCTTTGCAAGACCTCCGGAGGGGCCTCCGTCCGCAGGGAAAAGGCGATAAGAAAACAGAGCGCTGCCACTAGACCTGTGATCACCCCTGGAACCCGGAATTCGACGATTATCTGCACGATGAGTCGCGCCGGACCGGCACGGCTGAGTCGATATCGTTCCCCACAACCGAGGCCGAGGTCATCGACTCGATAGAGGAAGCGCGCGCGCTGGGGCGCTGCGTGACGGTGCAGGGCGCTCGCACCGGCATTGTGGGCGGGGCCGTGCCGGAGGGCGGGCACATCCTGAACCTGAGCCGGATGAAGAACATCGGCGAGGTGCGCAGGGACGAGGCATCGGGCGAGTATCGACTGACGGTCCAACCGGGGGCGCTGCTTTCCGAGGTGCGTGACGCCATAGATCCGCACGGTGTCTTCTTGCCACCCGACCCGACCGAAACTTCCGCGTCCATAGGTGGAATGGTCGCGTGCAATGCATCCGGGGCGCTTTCGTTTCATTACGGACCGACGCGCGCGTGGGTGAGCGCTCTGCGCCTGGTTACAAGCGACGGAGACGCTCTGTCCATCAGGCGCAGGGAACACTTCGCCCGGGGGCGCGCCTTTACGCTGGCGACCGAAGGCGGTCCGCGTGATCTCCGGCAGCCTGCCCGGCTATGACCTGCCCCGGGTCAAGACCGCCGCCGGCTACTTCGCATCGGATGATATGGACCTGATCGATGTGTTCGCCGGCATGGAAGGCACGCTGGGGGTGATAACCGAAATCGAGCTGCGCCTTGTCGCCAGGCCGGGCGCCGTTCACGGCTTCGCGGTGTTCCTTCCGTCGCAAGCGTCGGCGCTGGAGTTCGTGAGGCGCGCTCGCGGTTCCGGTGGGGATTCGGAAATCCCCACCGAGAATAGGCCGGAAATCCCCACCGAGACAGAAGCGGGTGAGAGTAAGCCGTGCCGCCCGGTCGCGATCGAGTTCTTTAACAACAACTCGCTGGACCTGCTGCGGCGGATGAGCACCAACCCTGCGTTCGAGTCCATCCCGGCGCTGAAGGCGCACTATCACAGCGCCATATATCTGGAATTTCACGGCGAAGACGACGATGCGCTCGAAGAATGCGTAATGCGGGCGATGGAATCGGCGGCGGACCTGGGAGGCAGCGACGACGACACCTGGTACGCCACCACCAATCGAGAGATGGAGCCTTTGAAAGCCTTCCGGCACGCAATCCCCGAAGCCGTGAACTTGCTTGTCGGAGAAAGAAAGGCCGACTGGCCGGAAATCACCAAGCTTGGGACCGATATGTCCGTGCCCGACCGGTATCTCGCGGAAGCGATGGCCATGTACAGCTCGGATCTGGAGAAGAGCGGATTGGACTGGGTGGCTTTCGGCCACATTGGCGATAATCACGTGCACGTAAATATCATTCCTAAGACGTGCGATCAATACGAGGCGGGCAAGGCGCTATACGCATCCTGGGCGAGCTCGGTAGCGGGTATGGGAGGTTCGATCTCCGCCGAGCACGGGATCGGCAAGCTCAAGGCCCCATTGCTGAAGCTGATGTTCGGGGACGAAGGCATCGAACAGATGAGGTCTCTGCGGCTCCTCTTCGACCCAGGCCAAGTTCTGAACCCTGGCGATTTGTGCTGACGCCCACCCCCCTATGCGGCGGGAACGACTAATAGAGCGTCCGCTTCAACCCGGCGCCTTCGAGTTCCCGCTGCACTCATAGCACTTACGCTGGGCAGATGCAGACAACGCCTCCTTTCGCGGGCATAAGGCGCCACGCGTGCAGCGGGAACTCGAAGGGCTTCATGCGAGGGATTGTCTCGCCTTGTCGTTCCCGCCGCATAGTGGGGTGGGCGGCCGCCCTTGCACAGATAGGGCCTTTAGGTATATAATTATACTCAGATGAGAAATGCAGAGGTGCGCACTTGTCACGCGCTAGGTTTTTGAGGTGACATATCAAAGTTCAGTACAGCTTGTATAGGATTTCAGTTGTAAGATACTACGCTTTTCCCCAGACTTCGCTGGGGAAAAGTGGCCACCTTACGGTGGCAGTTGACCAAGGCAGGCGGTCGGGTTTTTCGCTTTTCGGTTGTTAAGGGATTTGAACAACACCTGAGTCGGCTCGGGAGAGCTCCCCAGCGTTGCCCTACCCTCCGCCCAGGCAAAGCAAGTATAGCTCATCCGCCATCCCTTAACAACCATAAAGCGGAAAACCCAAAGGCGGTGCGCCGTCGAATCCGCCTTAGCGACAACAAATTGTTTATAGGAGCGCCCTAAGGGGCTAATGGGGGAAATATGATTAGACTGGGTATCGTGGGAAACGGCAGGCGCGCCAGCGGCTTTCTCGATCAGGAAATGCGCGTGGTCGAGCCGGACATGGAAAGTGGTGGGAATTGTGGACCCGGACAAGGAGGCGGCGCGTTCCCGACTGGCGGAGAGCGACAGGGCAGATGTGGTCTTCTACGACACACTCGACGATATGGTCGCGCGGGCCAATCTGGATGGCCTGATGGTCGGGACCCGGTGCAACCTGCACACCCACTACGCGATACAAGCCGCGAGCTACGACATTCCCCTCTACCTGGAGAAGCCGATTTCGACTTCGATGGAGCAGGCTCTGGCCCTCGAGAAGGCGTTCGAGAATTCGAGGTGCCAGGTTGTCGTCAGCTTTCCTTTGCGCGCCACCAGCATCTGTCGGGAGGTCCGGCGGCACATCGTCGATGGCGCGGTGGGCGACCCGGAGCACATCCTCGGGGTGAATTACGTGCCCTATGGCACGGTCTACTTCGACGATAATTATCGCGATTACTCCATTACCCAGGGACTGTTTCTCCAGAAGGCGACTCACGACTTCGACTATATGAGCTATCTCTTGAACTCGAGCATCGTGCGCGTTGCCGCGTCGGCTTCGTACGGCAGGGTCTTTGGCGGAAAGAAACCGGCCGGCCTGAGGTGTTCCGCGTGCGACGAGGCGGATAGGTGCAACGAGAGTCCCAGGAACCGGAAAATGCACTGCTCGCCGGGCTCCGGGTACGATGACCACTGGTGTGTGTTCGGCGCCGACATCGGCAGCCCGGAAACCGGCATGAACGAAGATTCCTCCAGCGCCTTAATCGAGTTTGCCGGCGGGGTCAAGGGAGTCTACACGCAGGTCTTCTTCACGCGCAGGGACGCCGCCGCGCGCGGCGCCACGGTAAGCGGCTATGACGGCACATTGAACTTCGATTGGTTTACCAACGAGATCAAATACGTTCGGCATCACGCGCCGTACACGACTCTTGGCAAGGTGGATCAGGGCGGCGGTCACGGCGGCGGAGACCGCGTGCTCGCAGTAAACTTTTTCGATGTTATCCGAGGGAAGGCGCCGTCGCTAACGTCGATCTGGACGGGACTTCAAAGCCTATACGCCTGCCTGGCGGCGAAGCAATCCGCCGAGAAGGGCGTATTCGTCGACGTAAGGCAAGCATTATGAGTGACGTTTTTTGCGTGCCGGGCCGGAGCCTTTGCCGGTGTTGGAGATCGCGCGAATCCTCGAGGCCGGCTCTGAGGGCGTGGACCGCTATCTGGGAGCCGAGATTTATGTCAATTCCGATCCCGAATACCTCGCCAGGCAGAGGAAGCGGCTTGCCCAGACCGTGCGGTTGCACGCCGAACGCGTCGGTGACGCTCCCACAGTGCTGATGCGCGCGCCGGGACGGCTGAACGCGTTCCTGGAGTACCTGGACATGTGCGCGGGTGACCACATGTCCACCACCATCGACGGCGACATTCCGATGGCCGTGTCGGTGCGCCAAGACGATAGAATCACCGTCGCTAACGCAAATCCCCTCTTTCGGCCCGAAGAGATCATCATCGCGGACGAGTTCTCACGGTTTGCAAAGGCGCCTTGGGGAACGCACGCCGAGGAGCTTGTGGACAATTGGGACAACCGCTCCTTTATCTACCCCCACTACGGCCGGCCCCAGGGCCACTGGCTAAACTATGTTTTGAGCCCTTACCTGCGGGTGCTTTGGGACAACCCATCGCTTGCTTTGAGGGGCGCTGACCTCACGTTCGGGGTGGCTACGGCGCCGTTTCGGGCGGGGACGAGTTCGTCATCGGCGCTGGTGGTGCTGGCTTTCCTGGCGCTTCACTTCTGCAACGCGGACCGATTGCCCGCCTGGCGCATGCAGGAGGTCTGCCGGCTGCTCGGAGAAGCCGAGTGGTATGTGGGCACGCACGGCGGAGCAAACGATCAGACCACGATCTTGCGCAACCACGCTAACAGCGTCCTCTATAATCGCCATTCAAGACCCGATCTCGACTCCACGCCGCTTCCGTTCCTGCGTGGGATACACGTTGTGCTGGCGAACTCGCTGTGGGAGGTCAACAAAACCCTCGGCGGCAACCAGAGCTTCAATATGCGCAAGGGCTGGATGCAGATGGGCGGTGAACTGCTCTGCCTGATCGTTTCCGCGGTGAGAGATGCGCAGGCGCGTGGGACCGCCGCGGGCGATGGTTGGCTGGAAAAACTCGTCGCAAAGGAGTTCGGGTTCAAGGCCGGCGCCAAGCCCCGGCTATTGGAATCGAACCCCGATCTCTGGGAGAAGATCGAACGCAACTTCTGCAAGTTCGGCAGTCTCTGCGAGGATATTCTCGGAATCCCGGACGAGGCTATTTTCGAGCTGATCTCGCTGCTGCCTGTTAAGATAACTCCCGATGACGCCGGCCGCATCTTGGGCAAGGACCGATGGACCATCGAGCGGCTTTACACGAAACCGCGCCGGGACATCGGCGGGTATCACATCCGCACCACGGCGAGGGTATTTCACAAGGAAAACGCGATCGGCCGGGCTCTCGAACGGATATTCATCGAGGCCGAGCGGCGCGTCGCATCGGGTGAGCTGGCCTGCGATTCGCCGGAATACGACGAGTATCGCGTGAAGGTCGGCCAACTTGTGGATGAGCTTCAGGATGTGCTGTGCTTCGATTTTCGCATCTCGATTCCGCAGCTCGATCTGCTGCTTGTGATCGCGCGGCGTGGGCCGGGGTATCTGGGCGGAAAACTGACCGGGGCCGGCAAGGGCGGCTGTGTCTCGATTCTGGTGCGCGAAGGCAAGTCGCGGGAAATGTGCGAGTACCCTGGATCGTGAGTACCTATGGCAAGCCCGAGCATTTCGAGGTCTACCGGCAGGTGCTGGAGGATGAGCTGCGGGTCTGCCAGCCTGGCACTCCCGATTACGACTCCGCCGTCGAAAGACTCCACATACTCGACAACGCCCTGGCCTCGATCCCCGAGCAGCGAAGGGTAATCACGTTCAGCCGGGGCGCTTGCGCGCTCGAGTTAGGCAGAGAGTAACGAGAAACGGGTAACGAATGCTCCGGCGCGGTGGCACGTCTGACTGCTTCTCCTCTGAAAATAGTTGTTGGTTGAACGGTTAACGGTTGGGACCGGCCGCCACCCCCGGTGTTTCGGGATTTGAGGTAGTGATTCATATACCTACACCGTTGTGGTACAGTTGGAAACCGCCACCACCCCCCGGTGTTTCGGGATTTGAGGAGCGACCACAACTGTTAATCTAGGGGAAAAACCTCGTATTCGCTCCGGAAATCCCGAAACGGTCCAAGGTTATTCTTTATCCATAGTTGTGAAGCCAAGGGCTTCATCCTTGATTGCCGTGAAATTCGGCGACGCGCCCGAACCGTAAAGATGTTTAAGGTTTATCGTTTAGGGTTAAAGGTTGGCGTAGGGGTATTGCCAACCTTTAACCATGGACTTTCACGTCGGAACGAGCGGCTACGCATATAAGGAATGGAAAGGGGAGTTCTATCCGGAGAAGGTCTCCTCCAGGGAAATGCTGGGCTTCTATTCGGAACGCCTCGGTGCGGTGGAGATCAACAACACTTTTTATCACATGCCCACCGAAAGCGTCCTGACATCCTGGGCGCGGCAGGTCCCCGACGACTTTGTCTTGAATCGCTGAGACGCTGAAGGGAATGAGGGCGCTGAGGCCGCGCGCCCAGGGGTTTGTCGCGTTGAAGCGGTGGAATCGATGATCGGCTGTACCGCGAGGGAACAAACGGGTCGGATGTGCTTCAGCGGTCTCAGCGGATTTCAGCGTCTCAGCGATTCAAAACCTGTAACCTTAACCCACCCGGAGGGCGTTATGTTGACATCGTTCCTGCTTGGACTCGGCGCGGGCATTGCCGCCGCGCCGCACTGCCTGGGGATGTGCGGCGGTTTTCCCATTCATCTGGCGAAATCGCCGAAGTCGTCCGCCGGTCGGTCGATAGTGCGGCAGCTGCTGTTTGTGGGTGGAAAGACCCTTACTTACACATTCCTCGGGGCGATGGCTGCCGCGCTGGGGGTTGTGCTCTTCAGGGATACGCGCTTTTCGGCCTGGGCGCCCGCGATGCGGATCATTGCCGGTTCGGTCACGGTGCTTTTTGGCCTCGTGATGCTGGGGGTACGGCTGCCCCGAACGAAAGTCCTGCAATCAGGAGTTCAGTCTTGTGGGGATATGGGATCCGCCAGCCCTGAGTGCCGAGCGCAGCGAGGTGTATCGAAGGGCGGTCTCTCAGGCGGCCGTGCTTCGATACGGTCCACAGACCGGGCCTACTCAGCACTGGCGGGATCTGTTCTCGCGCGAAACATCTTCGGTCCTCTTCTTGTGTCTCCCGGCCCCGGCGCGGCGCTCGCCCTCGGCCTGGGGGTGGGGTTCTTGCCCTGCCCGCTGCCGATGGGAATGCTGGCGGCCGCGGCGGTCTCGCACAGCGTTCGTCACGGGATTCTCCTGATGATGGGGGTCGGCCTCGGCACGGCCCCGGGCCTGGTTGCCGCCGGCATCTTGGGCGCCGGGCTCGACCGCCGGTTCCGTAAAGTGGGAATGCGCGCGGCGGGTTTGGTGGTCCTCGTGATCGGACTTATGACCATAGGGCACGCGACGGGAGTCATTGCCACACCGCACGCCTCGCATAATCCAGCCCCATGTTGCTGCGAGAAGGGAAAGTAACGAGTAATGAGAAGGGACACTGTGCGGAGTGTGTGATTTCGTACGAGTGACGTGAGGATACATGCCTAAATTGATGCGTTTTGACGTACGGGCAACGAGGCTGCCTAATTGGTTGAAGACTCGTTACTCGTTGCTCGTTACTCCTCACTCTCCTTCTGTTACTCAGCACTCGCGTTCCTGCGATTACTGCGGGCTTCTATTCTCCGGTCCCGGATACGGGGATCATCGCTTCTGCTGCTACGGCTGCGCCCTTGTCCACCGGATTATGCGAAGCCAGGGCGGGGAGGGAGTCGCGGCGTGGCTGCTGGTTCGCCTGGGGATCGGCGCGTGCCTGGCGATGAGCGTGATGATGATAAGCGTCGTCCTCTACACCGACTCCGCCGCCGAGCTTGGCGCCTCGGCGGTGCGCGGCCTGCGCTGGGCGCTCTTGATCCTTTCGACGCCTGGAATTGTTATTCTCGGAATGCCGTTCATCGCCGGATGCTTGCGCGACGCAAGGCGCGCCCGGCTCAGCACCGACGCCTTGATCGTTACCGGATCGATGGCGGCTTTTGGGGTCAGCGCGGTTAATGTGGTCCGCGGCGGCGGCAGTATCTACTTCGATACGGCCGTTATGCTCCTGCTGATTGTGACGATCGGCAGGCTCCTCGAGGCATCCGCAAAGAACCGGACCTCTCACGCGATTAGGGACCTCATCGACCTTGCCCCGGCGACCGCGCGCGTGATCCGAGACGGTGTTGAGACCCAAATCCCGGCTAGCGAGGTCGTGAAGGGCGATGTGTTGGTGGTGAAGCCCGGTGAGCGAATCCCCGCGGATGGCCGGGTCGCAAGCGGCGAGTGCTTTGTCGAAGAGCCGGCGTTCACCGGTGAGGCGCGGCCCCGTGCATGCTCGCCGGGTGATGCGGTCTTCGGAGGCAGCGTCAACTGCGACGGTCTGATTATGGTGCGGGCGGAGGCTGTCGGGTCGGAATCGCTGCTCGCTCGAATGCAGGCGCTGGTGGCCGAGTCTCAGCGCAATCGAGCGCCGGTCGAACGAGCGGCCGAAAGGGCTGCTTCGGTGTTCGTGCCGGGCGTATGGCTTGTGGCGGCCTCGGCGGGGGTGTACTGGAGCGCTGCCGGCAACCCCGAACGGGCGCTGCTGTCGGGGCTTGCCGTGCTGGTGGTGGCGTGCCCGTGCGCGCTCGGGCTCGCCACTCCGATGGCCGCGTGCATCGCCATGGGCATGGCGGCGAAGGAGGGTGTGCTGATACGCTCGGGAGAGGCCCTGGAGCGGATGTCTTCGGTAAAGAGAGTCTTTTTCGACAAGACAGGCACCCTCACTGAGAACGACCTTGCTGTTACCGATGTGCGCGTTACGGGTACGGACGACGTCGAAGAGGTCCTCAAATGGGTGGCCCCGCTCGAACGAGGCAGCGAGCATTCCATCGCCAAGGCGATTGTCACCGCCTGCGATGAGCGAGGACTTGACGGAGGCAAAATCGAGGCATTCCGGGCGATTCCGGGCAAGGGTGTGGAGGGAGAAGTGACGATCAAGGGACTGACCAGGCGCGTCACTGTCGGGTCGCTGGATTTATTCGCCGACGCCGGCGGGATGGGTTCGGGTGGCGATTCGGAAATCGCCACCCAGGAAGAAGAACCAAGCATGTTCCGCCGGAGCACCAATATCAATGAAAACGGGAGCGTGTGCTCGCGGGTTGCAAACCCGGGGAACTGGGTCCGCGCTTGCGAAACGCCGGACCATCGAGTTCCAGACTCTCCGCTCTCCGCTCTCTGCTCTGGGCTACCCGCGGAGGAGAGCACGGTCACTTTCGCCGGATGGGAGGGCAGAGTTCGCGCGGCCATTTTGTTAGCGGATCACGCTCGACCCGAGGCGGCGGCGGTGATTCGGGCTTTACACGAGATGGGGGTGCGCCCGGCTATGATCTCGGGCGATGGAGACGGGCCTGTGAGGCGGATGGCGGAGCAGCTTGGGATCGCGGACTTCTTTTTCCGGTGCAGCCCGACCGGCAAAGCCGAGATCGTTAGCAAGGCCTTGCGGAAAGTGCCCGACACCGGACGAAAGGCCTACGTCGCTGAACACGATACCGTCTTAGGCGATACATGTGGGCAGCCCCCACTGGGGGTGGCGATGGTTGGCGACGGAATCAACGATGCCCCCGCGCTTGCGGCCGCGGACGTCGGCATTGCCGCCGGAGGAGGCGCCGATTTGGCGCGCGAATCGAGCGATGTGACGCTCCTGGGCGCTGACCTCTCGCGCATCCCGTGGGTGATCGATCTGTCGCGCCGGACCTACCGGATTATCCGGCAAAACCTCGCCTGGGCGTTTGTGTACAACTGCGTCGCTATCGCGTTCGCCTTTGCGGGTCTGCTGCATCCGCTGATCGCGGCCGCGGCCATGGTCGCGAGCAGCCTGTCGGTCATCATCAACTCGATGCGCCTCATGCGCTTCGAGCCGCCGGAAAACAGCCGTGAGTCGTCAGTCGTCAGTCGTCAGTCGAGGCCGGCCGGCTGTAAGTAGGCGTCGATGGTCCGGGGGTTTCCGAACCCCGGACCAAGTTCCGTTGTTTCGGGAAACCCCTTTCCCGAAACCCCTGAGTGGCGACTTCCGAATCGCCACCGGAATTCTCGGATTCTAACTCCTGTCTCCTGCATCCTGACGAAACCTCATCCATTTTACGTTTGGGCTTGTATTCGCATTGGGTATTCGTGTCACAGCGGGAATGGTTGCCGGGTCATGCGGTGTGAGGGCATCCGAGATGCCCGGATTGCTCGTCACGGGCCGGGTTGCAAATCCGCCCGAACGGAACCCGGGGTTTCGGGAAAGGGGTTTCCCGAAACAACGGAACCGACAACTGATAACCGTCAACCGACAACTACTTCATAAGGACCTGAACATGTCCATCCTGAGAGTGTGGCCGATTATCGTATACGGCGTCTTGATTTTTGTGCTGGTCGGTGGGATTCTGGTCCTTTCGTACCTGCTGGGCGAGAGGCACCGCGCGCCCGGCCGCAATCAGCCTTACGAGTCGGGTATCCAGCCGACCGGTTCGGCGCGGGTGCGCTATGGCGCGCCATACTATTTGGTGGGGTTGTTCTTTGTCTTGTTCGATATCGAGGCGGCGTTTGTCTTTGCGTGGGCCGTTGCCGCGCGGGAGCTTGGGTGGCCGGGCTATATTGCGATGGTCCTTTTCATCGCGACGCTAGTCGCGGGTCTGGTTTACGTCTGGAAAATGGGAGCGTTGGATTGGTATCCGGGCTTGCGGCGTCGAAGAGGAGGTGATGCGCCGTGAGGCTTGCTCGCCCCGTTGATTCGAGAACCGCGCCGTACTTGCACGCCGCGCCATCCGTGCGGGAGAACTTCTTCGCGGCCAGGCTCCAAGATATGATCGCCTGGGGCCGGGGCAATTCCATCTGGCCGTTCGGGTTCGGCACCTCGTGCTGCTTTGTGGAGATGTCGACAGCCTTCACCAGCGAATACGACATCGCCCGCTTCGGCTCCGAGGTCATACGGTCCTCGCCGAGAGAAGCCGATCTGCTGGTGGTAGCCGGGACGGTGTTCATTAAGATTGCGCCGGTAATCCAGCGGCTTTACGAGCAGATGATGGAGCCGAGGTGGGTGATCTCGATGGGTTCTTGCGCGAACTCCGGCGGGATGTACGATATCTACAGCGTGGTCCAGGGAGTGGACCGGTTTCTGCCGGTGGACGTGTATGTTCCCGGCTGTCCCCCGAGGCCCGACGCCCTGCTGGAGGGCCTGCTGCTGTTGCAAAACCAGGCGCGCGCGGAGCGCAGGCCGCTGAGTTGGGTGCTGGGCGAAGGCAGGGTCATAAAACCGGATTTGCCGAGCCTGCGCGATCTGAAACGCTCCGACCGCCAGGCAATGACCCGGATTCGCGGCCAGGACGAGGTTTGAGGCATGTCCGACCAGCAAGACTTGATCGCCGAACTCAACGCCCGCTTTTCCGATATCGAACTTGCCGAGCAGCAGACCCCGGATGATGCGCCGACTGTCTGGGTGGGGCCGGAGAACCTGCGCGATGTGCTCGCCCACCTCAAGTCGCGCTGCCCGATGCTCTTCGACCTGACCGGTATCGACGAACGCGCTCGCCGGGAAGCGTGCAGCGGAGAGCAGAGAGCGCCGGTGTGCGACTTCAGCGTTGTCTATTACCTGCTTTCCATCGACGACAACTCGGACATTCGCGTAAAGGTCCCACTCGCGGGCAAGCACCCTTGCGTCGCGAGTGTCACGGACATCTGGCCGAATGCCGACTGGTACGAGCGCGAGCTTTGGGATATGTTCGGGATCACGGTCGACGGTCACCCGAACTTGCGCCGGATACTGATGCCCTCGGACTGGGAGGGCCATCCGCTTCGCAAGGATTATCCCGCCCGCGCAACGGACCTGCCGGGCTACAGCCTGCCGGAGCAAAAGGAGAATGAGGAAGAGCAGCGGCTCCAGGTGGTACCCGAAGACTACGGCCTGAGCGCGCAGGGCGAGGATGAGGAAGTCATGGTCCTCAATTTCGGGCCGCACCATCCGGGCACGCACGGGCTTCTGAGGCTGGTGTTGCAGCTCGATGGCGAGGAAATCGTCGACTGCGCGGCGGATATCGGCTGGCACCACAGAGGGGCCGAGAAAATGGCCGAGCGGCAGACGTTCCATACTTTCATTCCGTATACGGACCGCATCGACTACCTCTCCGGTTTGCTGAACAATATGCCCTACGTGCTCAGCGTCGAGAAGATAGCGGGGATAGAGATTCCGGAGCGCGCGCAGGTGATCCGTGTGATGCTGAGCGAGCTTTGGCGGATCGCGAATCACCTCGTGTGGTTCGGCACGTTCGCGGCGGATGTGGGGGCGCTATCGCCGGTGTTCTTCACATTCAACGACCGCGAGCGGGTATTCGACATAATGGAGGCGATCTGCGGATTTCGCATGCATCCGGCGTGGTTTCGCATCGGCGGGGTAGCGGCGGATTTGCCCGACGGTTGGAAAGGGCTGGTCGACGATTTCCTGGCATACTTTCCGCGGCGCATCGACGAATACGACTCCATGATCGCGAAGAACTCCATTTTCAAGAATCTGTACCAAAGGGGTCGGAAAGTACACGCGGCAGGCCGCCATCGAGTGGGGGGTGACGGGGCCGAACTTGCGGTCCACCGGATCGGATTGGGACCTGCGCAAGAAGCGTCCTTATTCGATGTATGACCGGTTCGATTTCGAAATCCCGACCGCGGTGGAGGGCGACGCGTACGCGCGGTGCATGGTGCGGCTGGAGGAGATGCGGCAGAGCCTGCGGATCGTCAGGCAGGCGGCCCAGAACATGCCCGCCGGCAGCTACAAGAGCGAAAGCCGTTACGCGATGCCTCCGCGCAAGCCCGACACAATGGTCGCCATCGAAACCCTTATCAACCATTTCGAGTCAGTGGGCTGGGGGCAGCCGATCCCCGCCGGGGAGGCGATGGTCCTTACCGAGGGGGCAAAAGGCAACTATGGCTATTACGTCACGAGCGACGGCGGCACGTACCCTTACAGGTGTCACATTCGGACGCCTTCGTTTCCACATATACAAAGCGTGCCTATGCTCTGCCGGGGTTGGCTGATCTCGGACCTGATATCGATCCTCGGGAGCATCGATTTCGTCCTGGCGGATGTGGACAGGTGAAAATGCTCAGCGATCAAGGTGAGCGCTCAAGCATGACCAGTACCCAGGGCATGGCTGTCATTCCGAACGAATGTGAGGAATCTCAACCTATCGGATGAGCCTTTCGCACCGGAGCAAGTATCTGGGCGCGGCGTTGAGATTCCTCGCTACTACCCGCTCCTAAGAAACTTCCCCAGTTTCGGGAACAAGATTCCCGAAACACCGGGATGTGAGGAATCTCAACCTATCGGATGAGCCTTTCGCACCGGAGCAAGTATCTGAGCGCGGCGTTGAGATTCCTCGCTACTACCCGCTCCTAAGAAACTTCCCCAGTTTCGGGAACAAGATTCCCGAAACACCGGGATGTGAGGAATCTCAACCTATCGGATGAGCCTTTCGCACCGGAGCAAGTATCTGAGCGCGGCGTTGAGATTCCTCGCTACTACCCGCTCCTAAGAAACTTCCCCAGTTTCGGGAACAAGATTCCCGAAACACCGGGGGGTCGGTTTCTTGCAGATGTTTCGGGATTTGAGTGAAGCGAAGGCGGAACGGAAATCCCGAAACAGGGAACGCAGGTTAGAATGTTAAGCGATCAAGAACTGCGCGACATCGAAGAAGAGCTTGCGAGCCTGCCCACGCGGCAGTCAGGCTGCCTCGATGCTATGAAGGTGGTCCAGAGGCATCGTGGATGGGTCTCGGATGAGGCCGTCGAGGACCTCGCCATCCTCTTGGGGATGTCGCGCGCGGACCTCGACGGGGCCGCAACTTTTTATAACCTGATATTCCGCCGGCCTGTGGGAAAGCACGTAATAATGGTCTGCGACAGTGTGAGCTGCTGGATAATGGGCGAGGAGCCCATTATGGACTGTCTCAAGGCCAAACTGGGCATCGAAGTAGGCCAAAGCACTGCCGACGGTGTGTTTACCCTGCTGCCGACGGTCTGCCTGGGTCACTGTGAGCAGGCCCCGGCGATGATGCTCGACGGCGAGGTGATCGGCAACCTCACCGAGCCCAAGATCGACGAGATTCTGGCGGGGCTAAGGGAGGGTTGACGGTTACTCCCCTCGCCAGATGTACCTGAGTAAGAGGGATTTGTCGGTGTTTGCCGGGGTCCTCGGTCGGGCCAGTCTTGGCACGCTTGCGCTGCTGCCTTCGCCTTTTATGCCTTGTGGCTAAAGAAGTGCCAGCCCCCGACAAAGGGTGGGTTACCCGAATCATCGTCCAGCAAGTCCAGGTAGCGGCTTGCCACCTTACGATATGCCTCCGCGTACTCCGATATCGCTTGCCGATCATACTTCTTAAACTATGGTATGCCGTGGCCGATCTTGCTCGATTCTGGCGAAATCGGCTCACGGCATTGCTCGATGCGGCATAGCCGCTCCAATCAGGGGTGCTGTATTTCCCAGGGCTGATTTCCGTACTGCCACTTTCGCTATGTTCAGGGAGTAAATTTCTCGCCTGCGGTACTTGCTGATCGGTTCCACAATGAGGTTAACCGCGTCACACATACCGCCGCTGAGCAGGCGCTTAGCGCCCTGTTAGAAACAATTTGTTGTCGCTAAGGCGGATTCGACGGCGCACCGCCTTTGGGTTTTCCGCTTTATGGTTGTTAAGGGATGGCGGATGAGCTATACTTGCTTTGCCTGGGCGGAGGGTAGGGCAACGCTGGGGAGCTCTCCCGAGCCGACTCAGGTGTTGTTCAAATCCCTTAACAACCGAAAAGCGAAAAACCCGACCGCCTGCCTTGGTCAACTGCCACCGTAAGGTGGCCACTTTTCCCCAGCGAAGTCTGGGGCAAAGCGTAGAATCTTATCAGGACCAAGCGTATTGCAGAGATTGACAATTCCTGTGCCGGGCATCTCTACGATATCGGAGACTACCGCGGTGGCGATGGGGTCGTTGTTTCTCGCGAGATTGAAGACTTGGCGGCAGGTAAGCGTGGAGAGGTTGCCATCGCGAAACGGATTCGCGCGAGAATAGCGCCTCCTCGCGGTGGCCAGCATTGCCGGTCCTGAAGCATACGCCTCCAAGCAGCCTGTCTTCCCACATGTGCAACGACGCCCGTTTCTTCGAATTATCGTATGGCCGAACTCTCCCGCCGTGCCGGAACTTCCATGGTGCATTTGCCCGTTTATAACCAGCGCGCACCCGATGCCAGTTCCGATGGTGATGCAGGCAATGCTCGACCTCGACACAGGATCGCTCATAGACTCAGTAGACCCAGGTCAGTCCTATCTTGAAGTGGCTCCTGTGGTGGTGAACCTCGGCGAATTCCTTAATGGCAAGTGAGAAGGCGATCTGCGTGTCTACCCGCAACACTTTGAACAGCAGCGAGTGCATACCCGCATCCAGTTCCACCAGCTTTTCGTTATTGTAAGGCATCCAGAATCGGCAAGAAGCGTCGTGCATGATCTTCTCCCCGTCGAGCCAGGCGGCAAATGGAGCGTTGTTGCCGACAACCAGCCAAAGCTTCTCCGCGGCGTCGAGCTTGAAGTACGTGTAGACATAGGCGCAGCACGGGCCGGTAAGCCTGATGTGACTGTCCAAATCGAGAAGATCGCCGCCGTTGTAGAAAAACTCGCTGCCTCGAAGAAAAGCGGGGTCCCGATTCTTGACCCGGTCCAGCAGTTCAGACTCGTTGACGTAGTGCTTATCGATCGATACGCTGCTGTTAAATAACTCGGTGATCCCAGGAATATGTTCCATTCCCGCGCTGTGCGGACTGTAGCGGCCGTGTTCCTTCTTCTGGCCCATATCGAAAAATGGGCCGCGGTAGTGACCATTTCATCGCGGTGGCGACGCCGAACTCCCGCCGCGCCCCGTTGCACTCGACACGCAGATTGCAGTGGTCCTTTACCTCCCGACACTCTGCCTTCACCTTGACGGCGTAGCCGTCGGGCGTCGTTTTCAATTCCAGAGACTCTTCGATTGCGACCAGGTAACCGTCCGCGAAGCCGGGGTGAATCACCTCTATGCCGGTCCACTCCAAGGGAGAGACAACCGGCTTTGGTTTGTATTGCACCAGCGCTCCGCTTCTTATGCCCAACTCCGGCGAGTTTGGTCTGTCCAGCGGCCCGGCAAGCGCACCGTGCGCAATGGCGAAATCGGCCACATCATCGGCCAGCTTTGTGATCTTCGTGGACTCCACCGGAATATCCACTCCCAAGACGAAATCCTCCGGAAGCAGGGCAAGTGTAGCTTCATCAATGGAGCGGCTGCACCCTAGAATGCCGAGAGTGGCTCCGGCTGTCGCGCAGGTGCAGTCGGAGTCGTAGCCAAGATTTAGGGCTATCTCCATACTCTTCCAGATGTCGTTTTCTCCCCTGAGCAAGGCGAGCAGCGCGAATGCGACGTTTTGCAGCGCATGCGTGAAGTCCGGATGCCCATAATTGCTGATTATCATCTCTCGAATGCGGAGAGTCTCCAGCCCGGCATCGGTCCACTTAAGCACGGACCTGATGGTCGAGTATATTGCGGAGTCATTTGGGATGCATTGGAGCCCTATCTCTATCGCATCTTCCAGGACGCCGGCAGTGAAGCACGCCGACTGCATTGCGGATAGGAACGCCTCCGCCCAGATGGATATCTCCCCGTGGTCGACCTGCCCGTCCATCACTGCATACTCCGCCGCCTTGCTCGGAGAAAGCGGAAACAGATATGCCCATATCTCGCTGCGTATTGGGCAGCCCATCCCGCAGTGCCAGTAGTCGTTATTGAAATTTCCGGATGTCGGCGGGTAAATGCCCATCCGAATGTTTCGCATCGAGTAGCCATATTCTCCGAATGGATACCAAATATTGTCGCGAGCGAAAATGGCAAGATCGAACGAGGTGAGGCCCAGCCCCTTGCGCTTCACCAATTCAAACCAGGCAATCTGATAGTCCGCGTCATCGTTGGGCAAATTGTTGAGCCTGGACCGGTCGATCTTCACATAAGTCTCGTGGCTGCGAATTCCCTCGTAAGGCGCCCCACATTGCCGCCCAGGAACTTGCCGCACCAGCCATAGTAGACCTTTTTGCGAAAGATCTCTTCGCAAAGCACGGTATTGCCTGTTTCGGATTTTTCGATTAGAACGCTCAATTTTGCCATGTGCCTTTCCCCAGCTCAACAAGAGCGCATTTATATACAATCGATGTCACTGCGCGGTCCGCTCATTGGCTCGATGTCGCTTCGCTGCACATATACACTATCACACTCTTTTGGCCGTTTGTCAAGTGCGTTGATGGCGTTGCCTGGAGAGATTCGCTCCGGAAATCCGCTGGGTAACTCCTTGACACGACGCAAATAGTGTGGCATCATGCGGTTGGGTGTCCCGTGATCGATATCTTGTTTGCGCAGCCGTACCGCAATCGATTGTAAGGCTGGCCAGCAGTTTGCTTGCGATGCGAAAGGTTGGGGGATGAAGACGCTGTTCTCTGTCGCTTTTGGTGTTCTGCTTTTGCTGACACTTGTGGCCTGGCATTTGCAGCCCGACTCGGTGAGTGATAACAAGGTTCAGTTGGTTTGGAGCAGTGACGATAATCCCGCCAGGAGGGAGCAGATTGCGCTTTTCAACCGCACGCATTCGGACTGCATCCTCAAGTTGGACGTCGGCACGTATGATATGTCCAAGACCATCGTGCAGTCGGTTGCCGGCGTGGGGCCGGATGTCTTCGACTGCGTCAGTTCTCAGCTTCCGTACTACGTGAAAGCGGGCGTAGCCCTGGACGTGACAGACGAACTCCGAGCGGCGAGAATCGACACGAGCGATATCTGGCCTGAGATCCACCTGGCAATGAAATATGACGGCCGAGTTTACGGCCTGGCTGGCAATGCGGGAACGGACAATATCCTCTTTAACAAGAGCCTTTTCGACAAGAATCGCTTACCCTATCCGAAGGGCCCGTGGACTTGGCGGGAGTTCCTGCCGGTCGCCCAGCGGCTCACGATTCGAGACGCCAGAGGCAAAGCTAAACAGTTCGGCGTTCTGGTTGATTGGTATTGGTGGCACCAGTTCGTCCTGCAGTGGGGCGGCCGCGTTTTCACTCAGGATGGCGCCAGATGCGTTCTTGACAGTCCGGAAGCTATCGCGGCTATCGAGTTTATGCGCGACCTCATCTACAAGTATCGTGTCGCCCAATCACCCGCCGACGAGACCGCTGCGACGCAGGGTGGTTGGGGATCGGAGACCCAAAGCTGGTTCGGGGCCGGAAAGGCGGCGATGGTAATAGGGGGCCGCTGGTGGCTGTGCGGCCTGCGAGGCTATAAGGGCCTGCGGCTTGGAGCCGTCGAGGTTCCGTATTACCGAAAGAGAATCTTTGTGGGAGTAGGCCGGGCGGTCCTTGTCAACAAGAACAGCCCGCACCGCAAAGAGGCCCTGGAGTTCCTCAAGTTCTTGGCGAGCCGGGAATATAACGAACTCGTGAACCACCAGGCGGACGCCGTGGCGCCCGTGATCTCGTACTCCCAAACCCGGAAGTTCCTGCACGATCCTGATTACCCCCAGGAGGACTATAACCGCGTTTGGGTGGAGTCTCTCGAACACGCTGTTCCGGATCCTACGAGCAGCCAGTTCATCAGCAACACCAGCGTTTGGCGGATCGTGACTAAGCAGTTGGACCTGGTGCGGGCGAACAGCAAAACGGCGGAGGCGGCCATGAAGACAGCGACGAGGCAGATCAATGAGCAGATATGCACGAACGTGGAGCGAGATTCATCCCTGCGCCGGGAGTATAACCGCGTAGTATCTTACAACTGAAATCCTATACAAGCTGTACTGAACTTTGATATGTCACCTCGGATTTCAGTTGTAAGATACCTACGCTTTTCCCCAGACTTCGCTGGGGAAAAGTGGCCACCTTACGGTGGCAGTTGACCAAGGCAGGCGGTCGGGTTTTTCGCTTTTCGGTTGTTAAGGGATGATTTGGAGGGGGCGGAGATTTCCACCCCCATCCCTTGAACAACACCTGAGTCGGCTCGGGAGAGCTCCCCAGCGTTGCCCTACCCTCCGCCCAGGCAAAGCAAGTATAGCTCATCCGCCATCCCTTAACAACCATAAAGCGGAAAACCCAAAGGCGGTGCGCCGTCGAATCCGCCTTAGCGACAACAAATTGTTTCTACGAGCGCGCTAAGGGGCTAAGAAGAAACCACCGACCTTTCGAATTACGCAAAGGCCGTATTGATTTTCCGGCGACGGCCTTCTTGGTTGCGGCTGCGCCGCGATAGGCGATGTGGAGAATAATGCATTGAAACGCAAGGTCAATCGGAGCAATATCGTCGCGGCGGCGGGCTTTCTTGCCCCCAACTTCCTGGGGTTTGCTATCTTTACGGCGGGACCTGTTCTCTTCTCGCTGGTGGTCAGCCTTTCAAACTGGAACTTGCAGAGAACAGTGCCTTTCGCCTGGGTCGGCATCCGCAATTACACGGACCTCATTCACGCGCCGGAGTTCTGGCTTTATCTGGTGAACACGGGATACCTTATGCTCGGCATTCCCCTGGCTATTATCGGCTCGCTGATTCTTGCCATTCTTCTGTCCGGGAAGATAAAGGGCCTCACGGTTTATCGCACTCTCTTCTATTTACCTTCCTTTACGTCGGGTGTGGCTCTGATGATTCTCTGGAAGGCTTTGTATAACCCGGACTTTGGGCCGATCAACGCCGCAATCAATTGGCTGTCGAGCGCGCTGCACCTTGGCGTAGGCGCTCCCCAATGGCTTCTCTCCACGGCCAATCTGCTGGGTCTGGACGTGGAACGTGTCGCGATTACCGCGCGGCAATGGGGGCTCGGCGCACGGGACGCGATCATCATCATGGGCATCTGGACAGCGATCGGCGGCAACAACATGTTGCTCTATATTGCGGCCCTGACCAACGTCTCGGAAGAGCTTATCGAAGCAGCCCAACTTGACGGAGCGGGCAAGTGGCAGATTTTTAGAAGTGTCACGTGGCCCTCGCTTGCCCCCACCACGTTCTTTATTGTCGTTATGAGTCTGCATAGGCGGCCTTCAAGGCGGATTCGAGCAAGCTCGAGTGATGACGGGTGGCGGCCCCGCCGGGACCACTATGACCATGAGCTACCACATTTACACCAAGGCCTTCGAGGAGTTTCAGATAGGCTATGCGTCCGCGATCAGTTGGGTGCTTTTTGCATTCATTTTTGGTGTCACGCTCATCAACTGGAAATTCGGCAACAAGGAGATGAACTACTGATGGGGCGGAGAGCCGAGAATAGAAAGCAAAGGGCGGGATTTGCCGGGACGTGGCGCGGCGCGGGCAGTTATATCATACTGCCATTGATTGCTCTGACGACCCTCGCGCCTTTTCTCTGGATGGTGTTGTCGAGTTTCAAATCGGTTCCCGAGATGGAGAACCTCAACCCAATACCCACAGTGTGGAGGCCGGGGAACTACCTGGAGGTATTCCGGCAAATTCCTTTTGCCAGGTACTACTTCAATTCGGTCTTCATCGCGGCTTGGGTCACGTTTCTAACCTGCCTCACAAGTTCGATGGCGGCATTTGCCTTCGCGCGACTTCGGTGGCCCGGCCGTGACCTGGTTTTCAAGCTCTATTTGGCTACGATGATGATTCCGGGGGTGGTGGTAATGATTCCCAACTACACGCTGATGGTGAAGATGCACATGATCGACTCTTACGTGGGTCTTATTGTTCCCGCCGCTTTTTCAGCTTTCGGCACTTTTTTGCTGAGGCAGTTTATGTTGACTATCCCTCCGGCCCTTGACGAAGCAGCTCAAATCGATGGCGCATCGGCCTGGCGCACATTTTGGGATGTGGTGCTGCCGTTGGCGAGACCGGGAATCATCACTCTTGCCATATTCACATTTATGGGTAACTATGGTTCCTTTCTATGGCCGCTCATCCTTATCAAGAGCGAGAGCCTTAGGACCCTGCCGATCGGGATGCTTTTCTTTAGCTCCGACTATGGCAGGCAGACCAACCTCATCATGGCTGCAAGCGTCATGAACATACTCCCGCTTGTAATCCTCTTTGTAATAAGCCAAAAGTACCTGGTCAAGGGGATTCAGCTTGGAGCAGTCAAGGGATAGCGGATGCCTCCGGAATCCGCGGGCGCACGGAGCGAGCCTGCAATCGATTGTGCTTACCGAGGCCCAATTGGTCGTGATCGCCGGTGTTTTGATATGCCGGTTAGGTTGACTGACGTGGAATTATTTCGAAAATAGGCCTTGACAAAGCCGAAAATCGGTGTTACAATCCATTGTGAAAGTAACTAGAGGTGGATGTGTCCGATGCCGACAATATTCGATATAGCCGACGAACTCAATATATCCGCTTCCACTGTTTCAAGGGCGCTGCGTGACGAGAAAGTCGTCAACAAACAGACCATGTCTCTCGTGAAGGAAGCGGCGGAGAGGCTGCATTACGTTCCTAACAGAAATGCTCAGATCCTCCGAAGAAAAGAATCGAGGCAGATAGGGGTAATTATCCCGGATATCTCCAATCCTATTTATGGACTTTTTGCCAAGGGAATCGATGACGCGCTGAAGGCCAGGGGTTACCACATGGCTTTGTCGTGTGCATCGAGAAGTCCCCAGGAAGAAGCGGACCTGGTCGAGTTGTTCTACCAAAACCGGTGTGGCGGGATCATCATGTGCACCAGTGAGAGCGCCGCGTGCGAGCAAAGATCCGACAACCTCAGGTATTTTGCCGATGAAGGCAGCCCAATCGTTCTTTCGGGCTATCAGTCTTCCGGGGACATCGTGGCGGATTATATCGGGCTGGACGATGCAGCCGGCGCGTCGATGGTTGCGGACTACCTGTGCGAATGCGGCCATAGGAAGATTGCCTTCGCCGGAGGACAAGACTGCAGGCCGTATTATTCCAGACTTGCCGGATACATGCAGAGCCTTGCCGCGAGTGGGGTGAAATACGATCCCGAGCTTGTCCTCGAAGGCGGATTCGTTTATGAGTCCGGTGTGGAACTCGCGCCTAAGGTCGCTGATCTTATTCGCACCGGGAGGATCACGGCGGTGATGTGCATGAACGACATTGTCGCCATCGGTTTGATGGATACGCTGCTGGCCATGGGAATCTCGGTTCCCGATGATGTATCCGTGGCTGGTTTCGACAATATCCTGCAGAGCCAGTGGACGAGCGTCCCGCTGACCACCGTCAGCCAGAGTCAGTATGAGATCGGCCGGTTATGTGCCGAGAGGATCGTCAGCCGGATAGAAGGTGACAAGAGTCCGGCGGTCAGAATACTCATGGATTTGGAACTGGTTATCAGGAAATCCGTGAAGACTGTCAATGCGTGAAATACCTGTAGTCTTTGTTGGGATTACAAAGGTTTACAGCCGCGCGAATCGGCCGGTTACGAGGAGTTAAACATGAGAAGAGTCTGGGGAACAGGCGGGTTTACACTGATCGAACTTTTGGTCGTGATAGCCATAATCGCTATTTTGGCGGCTATTTTGTTTCCGGTGCTCACGGCAGCCAAGGAATGCGCAAGAAAGTCGGTTTGCCAAACCAATCTGATCGAGATCGGGAAGGGATTCCAGATGTACGCGCAGTGCTACGACGGCTATCTGCCGCCGGTCAACAGCAATAGTACGACCCCGGATACCCTTTGGTGCACCGCGCTATTGCCGTATGTTGGAAAGTCCAGCACTAACCATCAAGGCGACCTCACCGTTGCACAGAATAAAGGGATATTTTTGTGTCCCAGTCGCCAGATCTCACAAAACCCAGCGATTGCCCTCAGCGGCTACTACTCGCAACTGTACGCGATGAATCTAGATTTAGGCTGGCCCGACCCTGCCACCAATGCCACATGGTTACAGCATGTAACTTCTTCGGAGCGTCTGGATTCAGTCAGGAGAGCAGCCGCCACAATACTGGTTGGAGAATCAGTGCCCGCGCCCTTGGGGGCGACCACGACCACAACGCAGACTACTTGGTGGATCGGCGGGACGAGCCAGCCGAATGTGTTTGCCTATCCGCACGACGGCGGCATCACCACCAATATTCTCTTTGCCGACGGACACGTCAAGAATTACAACGCAGGCGGTGTGTTGAGAAACTGGAAGCAGGGACATGTTCTCTTCTGCACCGTGTATCCACTAGACCAATAGGCGGTTAGTGTTTATTGAAGACAGAGATAGCAATTAGTTTATCCAAATTTTGGATGAAGGAATATAGAAAGGAGAGTGGGTATGGGCATTTAAGGCGTAACTCTTGGAAACTCCGCGGCAGGGGCGCTTCTGTTCGTTACGATCAGATTACCGTGCGCGGAATTGTCAATCTGGCTTTAGAGATTTAGAGAATAGAAAAGGAGAGTAAAATGAGTGTTGCAAGAAATGCAGTCGCGCGGAAAGCGGCGGTGATAATGGGGATGCTCTTTGTTCTGTTGTCGCTTGCGCCGGCAAAGACGTGCGCGGACATCACCAGTTACTATTTGCAAGATGGTTTCTCGAGCTATAATAACTTTAACCCCGAGCCATTGAACTACAGCAACTGGACGCCCGAGCCGAATCCAAACTGGTATCAGCAGTTTCCGTCGGGCAACAACGTGCTTATGCCCTGTGGCAGCTCGGCGGTGACCCTTACTGGTGGCACGCAGAACGGCAACTACCCATCTTTCACGTGTCAGTTCGATATTACGCAGGATGTCGCGGCAAACTGGGTGCCTACGGCTGTCAGCCGCGGGAGCTATATACAGTTTGTCTGCCGTGGTGGTGTGGCCATCCAGTTTCAGCCTGACTCGACGGGTCAGTTTGTCCAGGTGGCGCTGCAGACAGCCATACCCGGCGCATGGAATGTCCTCTACACAAGCGGTGCTTCAGATTTGGCCGGGTTTTTCATAAAAGACGAGTGGTACACGGTAACAGTAACTGACAATGGTGTCGACACAATTACATTGTCGATAGTGCGCAGGGACAACTCCAGCGTCGTATACTCGCACACGTTTAGCAATGTGACCGCCTATGCCGGAGACGGCGTTATACAGATTTTCGGCAACCAGGATTGGGCCGAATACGTTGACAACTTCAACCTGTCGCCATATACCGGCCCGGTGACCGTGGGTCCGCCGGCGAACACGCAAATTCTCTCGGGAACGTGGCTTCTTTCGCCGCTTGGCGAGCAGTCAGCCGACAACGGCCTGGCGCTGGGTTATGCCAACAAGACCTTCAACGATTCTGCGTGGACGCAGACGGAAGTACCCAACAACTGGTACGTCACCACTCCTATCTACGCCAACGCTTCGTATGTTTGCGGGTGGTACCGGACGGTACTTTACGCCCACGCAAGCCAATTCCGGGCAGAGGGTCATACTCAATTTCGAGCGAATCGACACCAACGCGGAAGTGTATGTGAACGGAACGGACGTAGGCGGCCATCAGGGCGGATACACACCGTTTTCCATCGACATTACCAACCAGATAGTTTGGGGACAACAGAACACGATAGCTGTGAAGTGTGTGCACGATGTGTTCACGTCCGCCAAACAAACGTCGATGCAGATCAACTATCCCGCGTCTTGGGTTCAGGCCATAGGCGGGATTGTCGGCAAAGTGCAGTTGACCTACAACCCCAACGTGTATATAAAAACGGCCTGCATCAATCCCAACATCGCCGGCAATAACCTCGGCGTTAACCTGGTGGTCATGAACACCCAGAGCCAGTCACAGACGCTGGAACTCTATGGGATGGTTTCTCCCTGGACCTCGCCATCCAGCGGGACCAACGTGGACATACAATCGCTCACGCTTAATCCCGGATCGAACAGCGTGCAAGTTACGGTTCCGATGCCTTCAAACCCCACTTTGTGGTCGCCGAGTAATCCCTACCTGTATTTGGAGACCCTTCAGCTCAAGAGCGGCTCGACCGTGGTCTGCTCCAGGCAGGACCGCTTCGGATTCAGGCAGTTTGTTGCCCAAAACGGCGCTCTTTACCTGAACGGCAACAAGATACGCCTTTATGAGGGGCAAATGTTTGAGTATGACCCTATTTGCGATCAGCAGATTGACGTTAGAGACTACCTCTACGATGAACTGCTGGGGCTTAAGTCCGCCGGGTACAATATTGTTCGAGCCACTGGCATGGGCGCCTATCCTCCTGTCTTTTATCAGGTATGCGATGAGATGGGGATGCTGGTATACAACAAGTGGGTCTGGCAAGACTTCGGCAGCAATTACGCCTATAATTGGTCCAGCTTTATGCCTGTCAATCTTTCCGGAATAGGAGAGTGGATTTACCAGAATTACAACAATCCGAGCTTGGTGATGTATGGGCTCAGCAACGAGTTCGTGCAGGAATCGAGCTACCTTCCCTATCTGACGCAGGCATACAATTACGCAAAGGGTATCGATACATCTCGGCCGATGACTCCGTCCTCGGTGGTGAGTGATGGCATAACCGAGATAACCTCGCCTTTCGCGACCGACTTTGTCGATGCTCACGATTATAGGGGAATGCAGGGCTATTACTCCTGGAACTACGCAGAAGACTATATCAGCACTGTGCAGTCGCAACTCAATTCGCTGGGCATGACCGGCAAGCCCATAATCTGCTCTGAGAGTGTCTACTACAGCCCTGACGAAAGCCACAAGACGACTCAGACAAGCTACGTCAGCGCCGCGGACTACGTAAATGTAGTGGACACCGGCGGCACTGGTGTACTCTCTCCAATTTCGTTCACCAGGACTATCGGTGTCAGAGCCTATCTCCTGCCCGGCGGTATACCGGAGAGCGGAGAGGTCATAGGCAAACGGGTGATTGAAGCCTTCCGCCGAGGCGGCATACTCAATGGAATGGGCACATTCAATTCGCTGGGGACCGAAACGCCTCTGGGCCAGATTCTTTATCAGCCTCTGTTCGTGTGCGCCAATATCCCGGCCACGAATGTGTTTGCCGGCCAAACATTTATCCCGACCCTCTGGGTCATCAACGACTACACGACCGCGCAGAACGGCCTGACGGTCAACATCAACATTGTCGATAGCGCCGGGCAATACCGTGTGGACCGATTGGGTATCGGCGAATGTGCCGGCAAGCGCCAGCACATCGATTCCTTACCAGTGGTCTGTTCCGAGCAATTTGGCGACAGGCACATATACCTTGAACTTGAGTCTGAGCGGCGGCCAAACCGGCTCCACGAACACCTACACATTCTATGTGCTCGGCACAACCGACAACCTGACTCACCTATCCACCAGCAAGCGGGTTGCGGTATATCACCCGCTGACCAGCGCCACCAGCCTGACTGAAGGCGTCTTGACCGGGCTCGGGGTCAGCTATACCAAGCTGACCAACACGAACAGCCTCTCGAACTATGACGTTCTGATCATCCCCGAGTTCCTCACGACCGGCCATAGCTGGAGCCAGAACTCCCAGATCTCGACGATAGGCGCCCAGATCAACAACTGGGTCAACTCAGGCGGCCAACTGATCTGCTTCGAGCAGCATATCAGCCGGCAACATCCCGTGGCTGTCCGCCTGGCAATATACGAACAACGGTCCTACCACGTTTGTGGAGGAAGTGGTCCCGAACCATCCGTTCTTCGCCGGTCTTCCTCAGAACGCCTGGGACACCTGGAACGCGGATCACGGCCTGGTCGCGAGCTGGTCGATCTATCCGCTGACTACCGACGTGCTCGGCAGTATGGGAAGCTTCGTGAACCCGTTTGTGGGAGGAAACATGGCAGGTAGGCATGACGCAGGCCCAGCACACCGTGGGCAAGGGGACAATGTACTTCTCCACGGTGGATGCCATGGATCTATACGGGCAGGACTCAGCGGCCACCAAGTACGTGCAGAACATACTTAGCTCGCTCGTGTTGGGTTCCGGCGACGGATGCAAGACGGCCGCCGACAACCAGCCCATAGGCTTCGGCGGCATGCAGGCCCCGGTGGTCACCGGAGTGTTCAGCGACCACATGTATGTCGAGTCCGCCGACCGGTCGATGGGGATCAAGGTGGAGATAACCAATGCCTCCGTGGGCGATACGGTAAGGGTCACCGGCACTTTGTCGACCGATTCCAATGGGGAACGCGAGGTCGTCAACGCGGCGGTCGGCCCGGTCGGCACGGGCAGCGTCGCCCCGTTCTTTACTGGTCCGAAGGCGCTTCTTCTGCGGACCGCTCAGCTACAACCCAGCCACCGGCGCGGGTCAGCAGGGAATGACCGGAGGCGGAGGCGCCAACGTCGTCGGCCTGCTGATGCGCACGCAGGGCAAGGTTGTCTCCTCCAACTCCACGGGCTTTGTTCTTGGCGACCAAAGTGGCCATAACGTGCAAGTCCTGACGCCGCGGAGCTGGCAGTGGCCTGTTGCCGGCGCCCTGGTAGTGGTGGACGGCATAATCTCGATGAGCGACTCAGGCGGCGCCGTGACACCGGTCATCAAAGTCAGAGATACTGACGACGTCAGGCCGGCGAGCTACTACCTGCTAGACAACTTCTCGACCTTCAGCAACTGGTCGACTCCGCCGTATCCGGCCTGGGAGGAGTATCAGTATCCGCCCGGCAACAACGCGCTCATGCCTTGCGGCAGCCCCCAGTGTGACGCTTCTGGGTGGTACGCAAAACGGAAACTACCCGTCTTTCACCGCTCAGTTCAATATGGCGCAGGTCTGGGCGACCGACTGGGCGAATCAGTCTCTCTCTAACCGAAACATCCAGTTCTTCTTCCGTAGCGGTTCGAACGGGTGTCTCAACTTGAACTTCTTCCCGTATACGGACGCTAACGGCAATGGCTGGACCGAGATGGAACTCATGACCAACTATGGCAATACCAGTGGCCCTTGGCAAAACCTCTATACAAGCGCACCTGGAGATTTGTCTGAGTTCTTCACCGAATACGATTGGTACACGGTGACGGTGAGCGACAACGGCGTCGATACGGTTACAGTATCGATCGTGCGCGATAGCGACTCCAGCATTATCTACAGCCACACTTACAACAACATCACCCAGGCCGCTGGTCAAGGCGGAATGGGATTCTGGGGCAACCAGGACTACTGGGAGTTTATCGACGACTTCCGGCTGTTCCCGTACCCATAGGTATGAAAGCATAGGTAATCGCTTTTGGCTCCGCGGGTCCCAGCCGATCCGCGGAGCCAAATACAGGCCGGATAGACGGCCAATACAAACCACATCACTCTCTCGAAAGGGGAAAGAAAATGTTGAACCGAAGTAATGTTTCAGTGAAGAAATTGGCGATGGTGGCGGCAGGTCTCGCATTCCTGAGCATCCTGCTCCTCGCGCCGGCAAAGACATTTGCCACAAGTTACTATTTGCAGGACAATTTCTCGACCTACAGCAACTGGACTCCGCATTTGAGCACCTGGTCGACCGCGCCGTATCCGAGTTGGCAGCAGCAGTACCGGTGGCGTTAACGTTCTTATGCCTTGCGGCAGCGCCCCGTTAGATCTTACCGGCGGCACGCAGAACGGCAATTACCCGTCTTTCACCGCTCAGTTCGACATGGTGAACGATTGGCAACCTGACTTTGGGAAAGATTCCCCCGCTAACAACGACATCCAGTTGTGCTTCCGTAATTGTGCGCTCGGTTGTCTCGACTTGTGTTTCTACGACGATACGGTGAATCAGGTTCCTATGGTGGCGCTGCGGACCAATTACAACACCGGCGGCCCTTGGGTAAACATCGCGGCTCCCACTGCCTTGCCCGGATTCTTCGCTTTCAACGAGTGGTACACGGTGGGGGTCAGCGACAACGGTGCTAACACGGTTGCAGTATCAATAGTGGACAAGGGCAACAATAATAGCCCTGTGTACTCGCAGACATTTAACAACATTACCGAAGGCGCCGGGACCGGTGGAATGGGGATTTATGGCGATCAGGATTGGGCTGAGTACATCGATAACTTCGATCTCTCGGCTTATTCAGCGCCGGTGCCTGAGCCGTCGGGGCTGGTGGTGTTGCTCGGCGGACTGGTAAGCGCACTTGGGCTGATTCGTCGAAGGAAGTGACGTAATTCGGCCCCACGGAGTAAGTCTTACGGCGTTGGGATGTTTCGGGATTTTGGCTTGGCCCAGCTCGTCGGGCCTGATCACCCCGAAATCCCGAAACATCGGGAAAGTGGCCTGCTTGACCCGCCGCAAGGATGCGGGCTGGGTCAAGCTTTTTCTTGCGTGGCGGATGTTTCGGGATTTTGACCTGGCCCAACTCGTCGGACCTGATCAGCCCGAAATCCCGAAACATCGGGGGCGTCGGTTGCGGTATCTGTTCGGGCAGATTTGCAATCTGGCCCGTAAGGGGCAATCTGGGCATCTCCGATGCCCCAAACAACGATGTAATTCGAGTGGTTGCTTAGGGGATTGCAAATCCGCCCTGTACGGGAAAAGGAATCTCAACCCTTCGGATGAGTCTCACGCACCGGAACAATGATCCAGGCGTAGTGGTGAGATTCCTCGCTACACGCTCCTAAGAAACTCTGTTCGGAGTAGCGCGGAAGTTGGGTTAACGCAACAGGCACTAGCCCGCATTATTCGTGAATTGATAGACGAGCCTCTTGGTTCTGTACCCCACGTACTTCCCTCTCCCGTGAGGGCGAGGGGAGCACAAAGTGCTGGGCAAACACGCGCTACATGAATAATGCGGGCTAGCGCAACTATTACGTCATCCCGAGCAAGTGACGGCGACGCTGTCGCCGTTACATTGGAAAGAAACCCACCCCCCGGTGTTTCGGGAATCTTGTTCCCGAAACTGGGGAGTTTGGGGAGTTTCTTAGGAGCGAATGCGAATGATCTGCTTTTAGGTTACGGCATAGATCCGCGCGGGAAGTAAAAGCAGATTCTTCACATTCGTTCAGAATGACGTGATTGTGGCGTTGTTGGCAAGAGCGCCACGTACTTGCCAGGCAACAGATGCTTCGCAGGCGCGTTTCTTTATAATGTGACTCCGCGGCGCGGGGTCGGGCGCTCCTAAGAAACTCCCGGTGTTTCGGGATTTCCGTTCCGCGTTCGCTTCACTCAAATCCCGAAACACCGGGCGTTGGTTTCTTTCTAATGTAACGGCGACAGCGTCGCCGTCACTTGCTCCTAAGAAACTCTCTTCGGAAGAGCGCGGAAGCTGCTTAATGCAGAGGGCACTAGCACAACGATTACGTCATCCTGAGCAGCGAAGTCGAAGGATCTGCTTTTACATTACGGCATAGATCCATGCGGGAGCTAAAAGCAGATTCTTTGTTCCTCCTCAAGAAACCTTCCATGCCGCCGGCTTCGGGGCAGTCGCCCGCGAAGCATAGCCTGCCGGGGTGAGTTTCTTTATAACGTGACTCCGTAGCGCGGGGTCAGCCGCTCCTAAGAAACTCCCCAGTTTCGGGAACAAGATTCCCGAAACACCGGGGGGTGGGTTTCTTTCCAATGTAACGGCGACAGCGTCGCCGTCACTTGCTCAGAATGACATATTTACAGCGTTGGTGGCACGAGCGCCACGTGGTTGCCAGGCAGCAGACGCTGCGGGCGTGCGTTTCTTTGCGTGGTTGCGTCGGTTTGCGGAAATGATCTGTATTTTCCTGGTATTGAACTCAAGGAATTATCAATGGCAAGAAGACTGTTTTGCTTTATTCTCATCTCTATGCTCTTTGCGTGTGTGGAATGCCGAGCGTCCGATAGCGCTGCCGCCGAGCATTCTTCATCAGGCGGATACGCGCAATCCGCTGATCTTTCCGGAATGTGGCGTTTGTCCAAGCTGACGGAGCAGTCTCAGGACAAAGGGCCTGCGCTGGGTTACGCCAACCCCGGCTTCGATGATTCTTCGTGGATTCAAACAAAAGTGCCGAACAACTGGTACTTTGCCTATCCCATCAAGCCGGATGCTCAGTATGTCTGCGGATGGTACCGGATGAAATTTACCGCTGGGCAAGAGAACTCGGGGCAGAGGGTTATTCTCAATTTCGAGCGTGTGGACACCAACGCGGAAGTGTATGTAAATGGAACCGATGCAGGCGGCCACCGGGGTGGATATACACCGTTTGCCCTTGATATCACCGATCACATACTCTGGGGCGAGCCCAACACGATAGCGCTTCGCTGCGTGCACGATGTGAATACAGAGGCGAAAATGAAGGGTCAGAAGATTGCGTACCTGGCAAACTGGACTCCTCCTCTGGGCGGCATTCTCGGTCCCGTTCAGTTGACGTATAATCCCAGTATTTACATAGAAAGAGCTTGCATCAATCCCAACATCAGCGGCAACGATCTCGGCGTTGATTTGGTGGTGCGCAATACCCTGAGCCAGCCACGGACACTGGAACTTTATGGTATGGTATCTCCATGGAAATCGCCCGCGAGCGGAACGAACCAGCACATAGCGCCGCTTGCGCTTAACCCAGGGTCAAACACCGTGCACGTGACGGTCCCGATGCCCGCAAACCCCACTTTGTGGTCGCCGGACAATCCTTATCTGTATCTGCTCACACTTCGAGCTCGCGGACGGCTCGCGGATGGTCTACTCCAGGGACGATAGATTTGGATTTCGAGAGTTTGTTGCCAAGAAGGGGGCTTTCTACCTAAATGGCAAAAGGATACGTCTTTTCGGCGGGCACTGTAGCGAGGGTGATCCTATTATCGAGCAGGCTATCGGGGATAAGAACGTGCTCAAGGCTTACTTGCGGCAACTTAAGGACACCAGGTGCAATGTAGTGAGAACCAACTTCCAGGGCGTCTTTCCACCTGCCTTCTACGATCTGGCGGACGAGATGGGGATAATGGTTTACAACAACTGGTGTTGGGAGAACGCAGGCAGTGACTGCACATTCGACTGGCCCGCGTTTATGCCTGTTTGTCTTGCTGGAATAGGGGAGTGGATTTATCAGGATTACAATCATCCGAGTCTGGTGATGTACGCTCTCTCCAACGAGTTCATGCAGGAAACGAGTATGGCGAAGTATCTGGAGCAGGCATACAATTACGCGAAAGGCATCGAGAAATCAGGTCGGCCGATAACTGCATCCTCGTTCTGCGCGGAGGCCATTAACCAGGTGACGAAGCCGTTTCCCACCGACTTTGTCGACGCTCACAACTATAGAGGATCGTACGGCGGCGGCACACCATACACCTCGGCGAATGACTACAACGTATCGGTCAAAAAGAAGCTGGCCTCGCTTGGCATGTCGGACAAGCCGATAATCTGCTTCGAGTCCGTATGGTACAGCGGCGACGAAACAGCAAAGACTCGCGTCCGGAGTTATGGCAGCCCCGAGCAATATTTGGAAGTGGCGAACATAGTCAAGATGCCGTTCCTGGACCCGTCCAGCTACGTGAGAACTATCGGCATAAGAGAATACCTGCGGCCTGGCGGATTGGAGAAGAGCGGGGCGATATGCGCCAAGCGCGTCGCTGAAGAATTCCGCAAAGGTGGGGCGCTGGAGGGTTTTGCGATATTTTGGAACGTGCCCGATTGGCTGGGAAGGGTAATTTACCAGCCTTTGTTCGTGTGCGCCGATCTTGACGGCAAGAATGTGTTCGCGGGCCGGAGCCTTAACGCGCGGCTGTGGGTGATCAACGACCTTCCGGACGAAAAACGCAATCTGGCGGTCCACGTGCAAATCCTGAACAAAGATAACGTTGTGGCGAGTGACGCCAGGACGGTAAAGACTGTCGCGGGAACCACCAGAACAACCGTAGATTATCGCTGGGCTGTTCCGGGCAATCTGGCAACCGGGACATACACTTTGAAGCTCAGCCTCGCTGATGGAAAAGGCCAGACCGTTTGCGAAAACACTTACGATTTCTTCGTGCTGGCCCAAAGCGATAACCTGGCACGAGTCGATACCACCAGGAAGGTGGCCGTATATCATCCGCTGACCAAAGCCAGGAGCAAAGTGGAAAACGTGCTGGATGCGCTTCACGTGCGCTACAGCCGAATAGGCGATGTGAGCGAGCTGCCGGGCTGCGACGTGTTGATCATCCCGGAGTTCCTGGCTGATGGCCACCAGTGGAGCGATAACCCTCGGATCGGCACGATAGGCAAGCGGATCAGTGAGTGGGTCGGCTCGGGCGGCAGGCTCATCACGTTCGAGCAGCATATAACCGGCGATATCCCCTGGCAGCGGGCGTGGCAGTATGCAAAAAGCGGACCTGCCACGTTTGTCGAGGAGGTGTGCGAAGATCACCCGGCATTCATAAATCTTCCTCAACAGTGTTGGGATACCTGGAAGGGAAACCGCGGGCTGATTACGAGTTGGTCGATATCTCCTCTGACTGCCAACGTGCTCGGCGGCACCGGCACATTCACCAACACTAATCCGAGTCAGGTAGTGATGACGCAGGCGGAGGCCAAGGTTGGCGCCGGAAGCATGTTCCTTTCCACAGTGGACGCAATCGGGAGATACGATCAGGACTCCGCGGCCACCCGATACGTGCAGAATGTGCTGAGCTATGCCCTGACGCAAAACCCGTGGAGCAAGGCGAGAATGGCTCCAAGAGGCACATCATTATTTGACTTAGGCGCCGGGGATTTCTTCGCGGTGGATATGCGCAAGTCCTGCAATTCCGAGTTCAAGGACGATGTCGCCGAAGACAAGAAAGGCGGCTGGACCGACCAGGGCATCAACGACATGAGGACCACTCCGCTGGGCAGGAACACCGCTCTTGGCATCCCATTTACGGTCATCGACCCTGCTCGCAACAACGCAAAATCGTGCATAGTGCTTGGCGGCGGGCCAAGGCCGTATCTGCCGATGGAGGCCAAAGGCATTAGGGTTGATAAGACGGCTGCAAAGCTCTTCTTCTTTCAGACCATGGCCTGGTGTGACTCACCCAAGGATACCGTCGTCGCCCAATACCTGGTGCATTACGCGGATGGGAAGACAGAGACGATTCCCTGGAAAAGCGAAACGAATATCCACGACTGGTATGGTCCAGTCGATGTTCCGGAAGCCCGCGTGGCGTGGAGAGGCAGCAATCTCACGGGGGCTGTGGTCGGCTACTACGTGATGCCGTGGGAGAATCCGCGTCCGGAGACAAAAATAGAGGCCATAGACTTCATTTCCAAGGGATACGGCGTTCCGATCTTGATCGCCATAACAGGCCAGACTACCGGCAGGCGTTAGAAGAATGTGGAGGCATTTAAGATGAGATTCGTTTGGGTTTGTGCGTCGATTTTGGCGCTTACGTTGGCCGGAACGGGAGCAAGAGCAAATGTCACGCTGGTCAGCGATGGCAAGAGTGACTATTGTGTCATTGTAGCAAAAAATGCTTCGCCCTCGGAGCACAGGGCCGCCGCGGAGTTCAAGAAGTTCATAGCCGAGATAACTGGCGCTCACCTGCGCGATGTCGACGATGGCCCCAACCAGGCACGACTTCGGTATTGCTGGAAGCAACTTCTGGCACACAAAAATGGAGCGGGAGACGAGGCTCGAACTCGCGACATCCAGCTTGGAAGGCTAGCGCTCTACCAACTGAGCTACTCCCGCTCAACAATCATATCTTAGCCGAAGACCGGCTTCATGTCAATAGCGGCTTCGCGAGTCGAGAAGTCCGAAGGTCGAAAGTCACAAAATGCGCTTGCTCGACCGCCGCGTTGGCGAAGTCGTTCTCCTCAGGCAGCGGGAAGAAGTTTCCACTCTCACCTATCGCCCCGGAAATCACGCTGGCCTCCTCCTCCAGATCGTCCTGCTCGTATACTCCACCCATTGCTATAAATGGTAGTTCGCGAATCTCCAATTCCGTCTGCTTTGGCCTTGTTGTGGACCGTTGCATGTGGCAGCAATTATGATGGAAACGCCCGGTAATTGAATCGGCGATCCGAAGTTGGGCGGAGAAGACTGCAAATCACTAATGCCACATAATCGCACAGCACACACGAGCGATTACCAGGTAATATTACCTGATTTTTGTCTTAACCCGACTTTACGAAATAGCTCTCCGGAACCGGTTTTTTGCCCCGGAAACAAGGGCTGTAGAGGCCCGAGTTCCGGTTATTTGAGCGTGATTTACGTAATCAGGCAATCGATTTATTGTGTATGACCTAACTCATCCTGCACATTGATAAGTGAATATCGCGCATTTCAGAGCTTTGTCCCGCTTGTTTTGCTCTGATGTATTGACAAGCGGCGTCGGTCGTGCTAGACTTGTATGACCTAACATGGCTAGCATAACTAAGAAAACAATCAAGGGACACGATTACTACGTCGCCAGAGAGTGTCGGCGGGTGAATGGCAAGCCCAAGATAGTGTGGCAAAAGCATCTTGGCCGCGTCGAGAATATCATCCGCGCGGTTACGCAGGCTGAATCGCCTTCTCCGACGGAAGCAGACGTCGTCGAGTTTGGACTGGTCTCGGCACTCTACGATATCGCCGATAAGCTCGGTCTCGTTCAGATAATCGAGCGCTGTTGTCCGAAGAGGGAGCAAGGCGTCTCCGTTGGAGAGTACATGCTCCTCGCCGCCATCAACCGGTGCTCTAAGCCGACAAGCAAGAACAAAATCGCCCAGTGGTACGACGGCACTGTCCTGCGTCGGCTGACGCCCGTAGCGAGTTCGGCGCTGACCAGCCAGAGATTCTGGGACAACATGGCTCTGCTCACGCCGGAGCGTATCAAGGCCATTGAGCAAGAGTTGGCCCGTGTGCTAATCGAACAGGAGGGCGTTGACCTAAGTTGCTTGCTTTACGACACCACCAACTTTTTCACTTACATCGACACGGACACGGCGGGCGATATCCCCCAGCGGGGGCACAACAAACAGAAAAGGACCGATCTCAAGCAGATCGGGCTGGCGCTGTTGGTGAGCCGAGACCATCGAATACCGCTATTCCATCAGGTCTATCCTGGCAATGTCCACGACTCATTGCAGTTCGCGAGTATCATCGAAGAACTGAGTGAGCGTCTGTCGGAGCTCGCCCGGCAGTGCCAGGACATAACCCTGGTTTTCGACAAGGGGAACAACTCGCATGTCAACCTGCAGCGGTGCGATTCGTTCCATTACGTTGGCTCACTTGTCGCGTCACAACACTCTGAACTGCTCTCGATACCACTTGAGCAGTACCTCGGAAATCGGCTCAGGCTTGCTGGCCTATATGACACGAAAGAAGGTCTTCGGCAAAGAACACGTAGTCTGCCTCACCTGGAACGAAGAACTCTTTAGATGCCAGATGCGCGGCCTGGGCGAGCAACTTTCCAAGAGAATGAGCAAGCTCCAGGCCCTGCAGGCAAGGTTGCAGGCCAGATGCGACGGATTGATCCGAACCGGTCGGAAACCGACTGCGGCAGCCGTGGCGCGCTGTGCCTCCGGCATCATCAAGGGACAGCACGCGCAAGACATCATCAGGTATAACGTCACAGAGGTAGATGGGCAAGTCGTGCTTGACTACGGCATAGATATCGATTCCCTATCCCGGATCGCCCAAACGCAGTTTGGCAAGAACGTCCTGTTCACCGACCGGCAGGACATGGACGCTAAGGCCATCGTGGATACTTACCACGCTCAGTATAAGATAGAGGATGCTTTTAAGCAGATGAAAGATCCCCATCATGTCAGTTTCTGGCCGATTTACCATTGGACTGATCAGAAGATCAGAGTTCACGCTTTCTACTGCGTCCTTGCGCTTACTCTTTGCTCGCTCCTGAACCGCAGGATAGAGCAATCCGGCTTAAAGTTGAGCCCGGAAGAGGCTTATGAGCAACTCTCCGATATCAAAGAAGTGCTGCTCGTCTACCCGCGCGGCAAGGGCAAACCAAAGCTGGTAACGACAACCAGCAAAATGCGCGATGTTCAATATCAACTTTTCAATGTGCTAAATCTCGGTAGATTTACGGCGAGTTAGGTCATACACTCGGAAGGCCGACAACTCGGCTTTTCACGATGGATTTTGCCGCCCTACGAAGAATATTTCGTAAAGTCGGGCTAGCTTCGGGAGAGAACGCGCAGACTTCGGGAACGGGCCCGATGGTGGAGATACGAGAACTGCAGGAAAGCTGGGTCCGGGAGTATCCCGATATACTCGATGTCTCGATATTCCCGGTCCAACCATGGCTCGACATACCCGAGCTGGGATCGAGCGTAACCGTGGTTCATCGACAGAACCCGGAACTGGCGAAGTTGCTTGCCACGGAGATGGCCGGAAAATTCTGGTGCAAGAGGAACGAACTTAGACCAATCCTCGTGGCAATTCCTGATGCCATCGATCAGGCAATGGCTTTTGCAGATGGACCGGTGGTTTTCTCCGATGCGGCCGACGGCAACGGGTCCGGCTCACCCGGAGATAGCACCGCCATCCTGAAGGAACTCTTGGCAAGAAGAATCGAAAAGCCGGTATATGTTCCCATGGTCGATCCCGAAGCGGTAGCTGTTCTCGCTTCAGTTGGAGTAGGCAAATCCATCACCATAAAGCTGGGTGGAAAGCGGGATAATATATGCAATCATCCGCTGGAAGTCACCGGCACAGTAAGACGCTTCTCCGGAGGACGTTTCAAGCTGGAAGGGCCTTCTCATAAAGGACATGAGACCGATATGGGCCGCGCGGTGGTCTTTCAGAGTTACGGTATCAGCATTGTTGTGATGGAGAACAGCGTGCACACTGCTGATCCGGCGCTGTATCGCTGCGTGGGATTGCAGCCGGAGGATGCAAAGATAGTGGTGGTGAAGTCCCCCACGATGTTTAAGGCTGCCTACAGGGACATCGCCAAAAAGATAATTATGGTGGATGCTCCAGGCTTGAGCACAGCCCGGATCGAAACATTACCGTTCAAGAGAATTCCAAGACCAATGTATCCTCTGGATGATATTGCAGATGCAGATCTGCTGCAAAATACCCCTTGAGAACAGAACGTGAGCATCATACATTGCATTTTACTGAAGCAACAAGTTGGCAATTTTCGCTGCTCACGGCCTTTATCAGATCCTTGAAGCCGTCCCTATTCGCATCTTTGCCACTGGCGACGTCTTTCCTGATGTCAGCAACTCGCCAGCCTTTGGACTTGCAGTAGTCCCTGCCTCTTCTGTCTTGATTTTCCAGGGAATAGTGATTATCATTGGCTTGTTCTTCACTGCTTACTCCGCAGTATATGAAAGCGCGCATTGGAATCACCTCCAGAATGATCTCAATGCAAGTTTAGCATATATATCGTAGATAGTTAACCATGAGTAAGGGTTGGGGTGAGGGGGAAACGCGGTAATCCGCCACGCAGCGGGAACTCGAAGGGCTTGCTTCCACGGATTGCTTCGACTTGTCGTTCCGCCGCATAGTGAATTATCAATTGTCAATTATCAGTTAACGAAGGATTCTCATGGAGCCGGTTCTGACCAGGAACATCATAAAGGGCGCCTTGCCGGTGTGGATCGAGGCTTACGAGGCAAACGGCGGATACCAAGCCTTGCGCAAGGCTTTGCAAACCGCGCCCGCCGACCTCGTCAAGGTCGTTTCGGACTCGGGGCTGCGGGGACGCGGCGGGGCGGGATTTCCGACGGGCTTCAAATGGGGCGCCGTGCCGCCGGTCGGAGAAACGGCGCGGCCTCGCTATCTGGCCTGCAATTTCGACGAGATGGAGCCGGGGACGTTCAAGGACAGATTTCTGGCGGAGGGCGATCCGCACCAGTTGATCGAAGGGATGGTGATTGCCGGGTTTGCGTGCCAGGCGGATGTGGGATATATCTTCCTGCGGGACGAGTATCGCCGCGTGGGGGAAATACTGCGCAGGGCGATGGTCGAGGCGAGCGACCGGGGTTTCACCGGCCCCGATGTGCTGGGGAGCGGCTGGGATTTCGAGCTTCACCTGCACGTGAGCGCCGGGAGGTATATGTGCGGGGAGGAGACGGGCCTGTTGAACGCTCTCGAGGGCAAGCCCGCAAACCCGCGCTCGAAGCCGCCTTATCCGCAGGTCTGCGGCCTTTGGGGCAAGCCCACGGTGGTTCAAAACGTGGAGACTCTGTGCTGCGTGCCGCATATAGTGATGGGCGGCGCGGATTGGTTCAAGAGCCTGGGGAAGGCAAAGGATTCCGGGACGAAGATTTACGGCGTCAGCGGGCGGGTTAACCGGCCCAGCTGCTGGGAATTGCCGATGGGGACCACGATGCGGGAATTGATCGAGGAGCACGCGGGCGGGATGCGCGAGGGTTTCGAGTTTCGAGCCGCGCTGCCGGGGGGCGCTTCGACCCAGTTTCTGGACGCCGGCGAGATGGATGTTCCGTTGGACTTCGAAACGCTCAAGGAAAAGGGGAAGTTCTTTGGCACGGGGACCGCGATAGTTCTCGACGACAAGACTTGCCCGGTGGCGATGTCTCGCAACCTGCAAATGTTCTATGCCCGCGAATCATGCGGGTGGTGCACCCCCTGCCGCGAGGGTCTGCCGTGGGTGGAGAAGCTTTTGAGCGCAATGGAGCAGGGCGAGGGAATCGAGGGCGATATCGACCTGATAGAAGACCAGGGCAGGTACATCGGGCCGAATACGTACTGCACCTTCGCGCTCGGGGCCGTGCAGCCTCTCTTGAGCGCGGTCCAGCTATTTCGAGAGGACTTTGACAGACATATACAGATGAAGAGATGCCCGTTCTAGTGTCTACTTGCATAAATAACTGATAGCATTCTTGCCGGCGTATCGGGAATCTTGTTCCCGATACGCACTTAGTTTCGGGAACAAGATTCCCGAAACACCCGGTACAGCGTTCTATCAATCAATTATGCAACTAAGCACTAGACGTTAGAAGTAAGAGGTAACAGGTTAGACCGGACTCCGGTTTAGAGGTTAGAGGTAAGAAGTAAGAAGTTAGAAGGGACTCTGTTCGTCCAGGGCACTATTTGCTCCCTCTCCCGGATGGAAGAGGGTTGGGTGAGGGGGGAACGCGGCAATCCGGCACAAGCCCTTCACATTCGGGGAGATAGGGCATCCCCGTTGTTTTGGGAAACCCTTTTCCCGAAACTGACCGTTTTCTTAGAAATCGTGGGTGTCCTCGCGGGTTGCAAACCCGGGGAACGCGGTCCGGCGTTCGGAAACGCCGGACCATCGACAACATCGTAATTCGAGTGGTTGCCTCAATGGATTGCAAATCCCCGCAGTTGACCGTTCCGGGCCGGATTGCAAATCCGCCCGAACGGGAGAAGGGCAACTTTCAACTTGTATTCGTTATGCCAAGAGTAATCATCGACTCAAAAGAATACGAAGTCAGGCCGGGCGTCAATATGCTGGAGGCCGCGCTGGACAACAAGCTGGACTTGCCCTATTTCTGCTGGCATCCGGCGATGGGTTCGGTGGGGGCGTGCCGCCTGTGCGCGGCGCGCATCTTTAAGGACGACAACGATGCCAAGGGCAGAATTCAGATGGCGTGCATGACCCCGGCTGTCGATGGCGCGCGGATGGACATCAACGACCCCGAAGCCGCCGAGTTTCGTCGATATGTGATCGAGTGGCTTATGACCAACCATCCTCACGACTGCCCGGTGTGCGACGAAGGCGGCGAGTGCCACCTGCAGGACATGACCGCAATGTGCAACCACGTCTACCGGCGGTTCAGGTTTCGAAAGAGAACTTATACAAACCAATACCTTGGGCCGTTTGTCCGGCATGAGATGAACCGCTGCATTCAGTGCTACCGCTGCAGCAGGTTTTATCGCGACCTTGCCGGCGGGCGGGACTTCAACTACTTCGGTTCCAGAAATCGAATCTATTTCGGCAGGCGCCAGGACGGCGTGCTCGAGTCGGAGTTCTCCGGGAACCTCGTGGAAGTCTGCCCGACGGGCGTTTTCACCGACAAGACATCGGCGATGCACTACACGCGAAAATGGGACCTGGAGACCGCCCCCTCGGTCTGCACACACTGCGGGCTTGGCTGCAACACCATTCCCGGCGCGCGGTACGCCTCTCTAAGGCGAATAACGGCGAGGTTCAACGGCGACGTAAATGGATACTTCCTTTGCGACCGCGGCCGGTACGGCTATGAGTTCATAAATTCCCAGCGGCGAATCCGCGGGCCCCAACTGCGCGAAGGCGCGGACCGGCGTGCGGAGTCCCGGACTGCCGCTATCAAACAGGCGCGGGAGATGATCGGGGGCGCGAACGGCGTGGTGGGGATCGGCTCGCCGAGGGCGTCGCTCGAGTCGAACTACGCCGTAAAAAAGTTCGTCGGGGATGCGAACTTCTCCACGGGGCTTTCGGCCTACGAGCATAGCAATACCGAGATGACGCTCTCGATATTGCGAAACGGCCCGGCGAGAACCCCTTCGCTTGCCGAAGTCGAACTGGCGGATGTGGTGCTGGTCCTGGGCGCCGACCCGACCAATGAAGCGCCTATGCTCGACTTCGCCATACGGCAGGCAATGCGCAAGGCCCCGCTGGATATCGCAAGAAAGCTTGAGATACCGGATTGGGATGCAAACGCGGTCGCGAACGCGCTTCAGGAGGCAAGGGGCAAGCTTTGGGTGGTTTCTCCATATGCGACAAAGATCGAGCAAACCCGCAGGGAGTCGGTCCGCGCCTCTTACCCGGAAGTCGCGGCGTTTGCGAAGATGGTTCGAAGCGAGGGCAACCCGATCTCTTCGCGCGCAAGGGCGGACTTACTCGATGCTAGACAGCCCCTTATTGTGACGAGCATTGCCGCCGGCCCCGAAGTCCTTGTGGCCGCCGCGGAGTTGGCGTGGTCTCTTTGCGAGAATGGCAAGTCGTGCTGGCTCTGTGTGATCGTGCCCGAGGCGAACACCATAGGAGTGGGCATGCTCGGCGGGATTTCGGCTGACGAGGCGATGGAGCGAATCGAGTCCGGAGCCGCCGATACCGTGCTTGTGCTCGAAAACGACCTTTCGCGCCGGGTCGATCCCGCGCGCCTCGCATCCGCGCTGTCAAAAGCTCGCCGGATCGTATCGCTTGATTGCATCGAGACCCCGGTAACCGGGGCGGCCCACGTCGTAATGCCGGCGGCGGCGTATGTCGAGTGCAATGGGACGTTCGTCTCCAGCGAGGGTAGGGCGCAGCGGTTCTTTCAGGTCTTCGTGCCCGAAGGCGACGGCAAACCCGCCTGGTGGGCTGTCCAACAAATCGCCGACGACCAGGAGTGGGCGCACTATGAGGACGTTCTGCGCGAGGCTCGGCACGAAAATGCCCGAGTTCGCTTCGGCGCTCGATGCCGCCGAGCCGGCGACCTGGCGGTCGAGGGCGGGCCGGAAAGTGGCTCGAATGCCGCACCGATACAGCGGCCGCACCGCCGAGAAGGCGAACGTCACGGTCTTCGAGCCCGAGCAGCCCCGCGACACCCAGACCCCGCTTGCCTTTTCCATGGAGGGCGACCAGAACCCGCTTCCGCCGTCGCTGATCCCGCGTTTCTGGTGGCCGGGTTGGAACTCGGAGAACGCCGCCACCAAGTTCCAGATCGAGACCGGCGGCCCGCTCCACGGCGGGAATCCGGGCAAGCGCCTCATCGAGCCGAGCGTCGCGAAGCCGGCGTGTGATCTCTTAGGAGCGCCGTCGCCGCCGCTCGGCGAGGGGGAAGTCTGGGTCGTGCCGAAGCCGCACATTTTCGGGTCGGAAGAGCTTTCGAGGATGTCCGGCGGCATCGCGGAACTCTCTGCCACGCCGGGCAGTTCATATCCATCCGGACCTGGCCGAGAGGTTGGGCGTGACGAACGGCGAACCCGTCGAGATCGAGATTTCCGGTCGGGCGCTGTCGCTCGCGGCGAGGCTTGACGCAGGGCTGGCGGCCGATTGCGTGAGCGTTCCCTCTGGCTTGCCGGAGACGGCCACGGTGCTCCGGCCATGCGCGTCGAAGATAGCGAGGGCAAAATGAATAGCTGGCTTGCGAGCCGCCAGTGGCGGTTGCCTACTCATATCGTTCGAGAGAACGGCGCGTTCCAACACGTGATTCCCACGTCGGGAACTGATAGTTTTATTAGTAGAGGAATATGGACCGTGGTGATCGGGATCTGCGTGCTTGCGGCGCTGTTGGGCCTCACGACCGGCATGATCCTGGATCGAGCGCAGGCTTCTCGCGAGGTTCCAGGACAGGCTGGGGCCAAACCGGGTCGGGCCGGCGGGCTCCTGCAGCCCATTGCGGATGTCCTTAAACTGTTCATGAAGGAAGACTGGTGTCCGCCGTTCGCCGACCGGCTGATCTATATTATCGCGCCGTCCATTGTGGTGGTTACGGTGCTGCTTGCGTTCGCTGTGGTGCCCTTCGCGCCGCGGATTTGGGTCTCCGACGCCAACGTGGGCGTCATATTCTTCCTTGGAATGACTTCGCTCGGGGTCTACAGCATCGCGCTTGCGGGGTGGTCGTCGAACAGCAAGTATTCGCTCATCGGAGGAATGCGGGCAGTGGCGCAGATGATCAGCTACGAGATTCCCATGGCGATCGCGCTTGCGGGGGTCGTGGTCATTGCCGGGTCGTTTAGAATGAGAGACATCGTGAATGCGCAGTCCCACGTATGGTTTTGCGTGCTGCAGCCGTTGGGATTCTTCATTTTTCTAGTGGCGGGCGTGGCGGAGGCGCGGCGAACGCCGTTCGACCTGCCCGAGGCTGAGAGCGAGCTTGTGGCCGGGTATCATACCGAATACTCCGGCATGAAGTTCGCCCTGTTTTTTATGGGCGAGTACCTGGACGTGATACTGGTGAGCGCGGTTGTGACCACGCTTTTTCTCGGCGGGTGGCACGGGCCGGTGCTGCCACCGATCGTATGGTTCATCGTGAAAATGTTCGCAATAATCTTTTTGTTTGTGTGGCTCAGGGCGGTGCTGCCCAGGTACCGCTTCGACCAACTGATGACCTTCGGCTGGAAATGGCTGCTGCCGCTGTCGCTGGTCAATATTGTGGTTACTGGGTTGATCGTTGTGGGAAGGTGAATGGGTCGTAGGGTTGATAGGCGCTTAGCGCCCTCCTAGAAACAATTTATTGTCGCTAAGGCGGATTCGACGGCGCACCGCCTTTGGGTTTTCCGCTTTATGGTTGTTAAGGGATGGCGGATGAGCTATACTTGCTTTGCCTGGGCGGAGGGTAGGGCAACGCTGGGGAGCTCTCCCGAGCCGACTCAGGTGTTGTTCAAGGGATGGGGGTGGAAATCTCCGCCCCCTCCAAATCATCCCTTAACAACCGAAAAGCGAAAAACCCGACCGCCTGCCTTGGTCGACTGCCACCGTAAGGTGGCCACTTTTCCCCAGCGAAGTCTGGGGAAAAGCGTAGGTTCTTAGGGTTAGTAGGGTTGATAGGGGGCAGAACTCCCTTCCCTATCAAACCTAAAGCGGCGTAGCCGCAACCAAAAAAAGGCCATCGCCGGAAAATCAATACGGCCTTTCCGTGATCCGGAAGGTCGGTGGTTTCTTCTGGCGTGTCTTGCAACTGAAATCCGAGGTGACATATCAAAGTTCAGTACAGCTTGTATAGGATTTCAGTTGTAAGATACTACCAACCCTATTAACCCCAACCCGTAAGGGTAACAACATGCTCTCTAACCTGCGTTCAATGTGGCTCATAATCAAGCATTTGTTCAGGCGGCCGGTTACGGTGCAGTATCCGGAGCGTATGGTCTATGTGCCGCCTCGATATCGGGGGCGCATAATCCTGTCCCGCGACCCGGATGGGGAAGAGCGGTGCGTGGCCTGTTACCTTTGCTCGGCCGCCTGCCCGGTGGACTGCATAGCGCTTCAGGCCGCCGAGACCGAGGACGGCCGGCGATATCCCGAGTGGTTTCGAGTCAACTTCAGCCGGTGCATCTTTTGCGGATACTGCGAGGAGGCCTGCCCGACCTACGCGATTCAGCTCACCCCGGACTATGAGATGAGCGAGTACAAACGCGAGAACCTGGTCTACGAAAAGGATGACCTGCTGATTTCCGGTCCGGGAAAGTATCCTGATTATAATTTCTACCGTCACGCCGGTCTCGCCATCGAGGGCAAGGGCAAAGGGGAAGGAATCGACGAGGAACCTCCGGTGGATGTAAAGGACCTGCTGCCGTGAACGTGTTGTTTTATGCTTCGGGAGCCGTGGCCGTGATTGCCGCGATCATGGTGGTCAGTCGCGTGAGTGCGATGCACGCGCTGGTTAACTTGATTTTGACATTTCTGGCGATTGCGTGCGTCTTCTGGTCGCTGGGCGCGCCCTTCGCGGCCGTGCTGCAGATCGTGATCTATGCCGGCGCGATTATCGTGCTGTTCGTATTCGTGGTCATGATTCTGAACTCCGGCGCGCGAGAAGAGCGATTGGAGCGGACATGGCTCGCGGGAGCGATCTGGGCGGTCCCTCTGGTTTTGGGTGCGGTTCTGCTGGTGTTGTTTGTGATCGTGCTTGGCGGGCGGCAGGGCGGGATGGAAGCTGTCCAGATCGGCCCCAAGGCTGTGGGCGAGAGCCTGTTTACAGACTATATCATCGGGGTGGAGCTCGCTTCAGTGCTGCTGCTGGCGGGCTTGGTGGCCGCGCTGCACTTCGGCGGGTTTCTCGTTCGCCTGGAGGATGACGATGAGTAGCATCCCGACCAGCCACGCCCTCATACTGGCTGGCGCGATCTTCACGATCGGAGCCGTGGGCGTGATGGCGCGGCGCAATCTGGTGTTCGTGTTGATGTCTATCGAGCTGATGCTCGGCGGTGCGGCGGTGGCTTTCGTCGCGGCGGCCTCGAAATGGAGGCAGCCGGACGGGCAGGTGTTTGTGATATTCATTCTGGTTACCGCGGCGGCGGAGGTTGCCGTCGGACTTTCGCTGCTGCTGCGCGTTTATCATAACTGGAAGAGCGTGGACGCGGACGAAGCGAGCACGATGAAGGGATGACTTTCGTTCGGGCGGAAGGACGCGGATTGTAACCCCGCCGCATACGTGGGTTGTGGTCGTCAAGTTAAGATTGGGGTTGTATCTGACTGGACTGCTTTGGACCGTAATATTCGCGCCGTTTTCCGGCGCGCTCATATTGGCGATATTCGGGGCACGGATGAAGAAGAGCCTGGCCGGCGCGATCGGCTGCGCATCGATCGGCGTTTCGTGTGTCGCGGCGATGGCTGCCTCGGGGCTGTCCTGGCCGGTGCGGCGCGGGAGGTCGATTCAGGCCTCTATTCGTGGATAAATGTCGGGGCGCTGCGGGCCGCCATCGGTTTGCACCTCGACGCTCTCTCAATGGTAATGATGCTGGTGGTCACGTTCGTCGCTCTGCTCATTCACATTTATAGCTTGCAGTCGATGTATGACGAAGATGGCTACAGCCGGTTTTTCGCTTATATGAACCTGTTCGTCGGGTTCATGCTTGTCCTTGTGCTGGCCGACAACCTCCTCTTGCTCTACTTGGGCTGGGAGGGGGTGGGGCTGTGTTCATATCTGCTCATAGGGTTCTGGTATAAGGTCGGGGCGAACGTGGATGCCGCGCGAAAGGCATTCATCGTAACGCGCATCGGCGACACCGCGCTGGCAATCGGGCTGTTTATGCTTTACAGGCAGTTCGGGACGCTCGATATTGCCCGGATACTCGCCTTGGCGCTCCGGCGCCCTGGTTCTGGCGGGCGCAACTTCCACGACCATAGCGTTTCTTTTGATCGGCGGAGCAGTCGGCAAGTCGGCTCAGATTCCGCTGCAGACCTGGCTTCCCGATGCGATGGCCGGCCCGACCCCGGTCTCGGCGCTGATTCACGCAGCCACGATGGTCACGGCCGGCGTGTACCTGATATCGCGCATGCACACGATCTTCGCTCTTGCTCCGGCGCCCAGCTTGCGGTCGCGGTACATCGGGACGGTAACGCTGCTTTATTCGGGCTTCTCGGCCCTGGTGCAGAGGGACATAAAGAGGGTGCTGGCATATTCGACTATCAGCCAGATCGGATATATGTTCCTCGCGCTCGGGGTGGGGGCCTGGAGCGGTGCGATATTCCATCTTCTAACGCACGCGTTCTTCAAGGCGCTGCTCTTTCTGTCGGCTGGGGTGGTGATCGACGCGCTGCATGAGGAGCACGATATCTTCAGAATGGGCGGGCTGAAGGACCGCCTGCCGGTCGCCTGCTGGACGTTTTTGGCCGGCGCGGCCTCGCTTTCGGCGCTGCCGCTCGTGACGGCGGGGTTCTTCAGTAAGGACGCGATCATCTGGGCTGATTACTCATCGACCCTGAGCAACGTTTGGCTTTGGCTCGGGGCTTTGGTGGGGGCGCTTATCACGGCGGCGTATATTTTCAGGGTGTGGTTCCTGGTGTTTTTCGGGGAGCGGAAAATGGAGGTCGGCAAGCCGCCCGGCGGGCTAATGAAGTTTTCGCTGGTGGCGCTGGCGTTCTTCTCGATTGCGGTGGGTTATATCGGGTGGCCGAACTGGGACCCGATCGATAGGTTCCTCCACCGGGTGCTGCCGCCCGCGCACTTCGGTCCCCAGGCTACCGGAGCGCATGAGATGGCGTTGATGGCGATCTCGGCCATCGCGGAGTTTGCCGGTATATGGCTGGCCTACCTCTACTACAGGAGGCCGGGCTGGTCCCAAATCGTGGCGCGATCGAGTGCCGGCAGGGCGGTACATACTTTCTTATTCAATGGCTGGGGGTTCGATTGGCTTTACGACTGGGTGTTCGTCAGGCCGCTGCGAGCGGTTGCGTTCGCGAACCGGCGCGACTTTATCGATGCGTTCTTTGCCGGCCTCGCCGGGGCGGCTGCCTGTGCGAACAAGGGCCTCTCCGCGACCCAGACCGGCAAGGTGCGCAACTACGTGGCGGGCGTGGTATTGGGAGCGATTATTGTGGCGGCGATCGTGCTGCTGAGATAGGGCAAGCGCTGTTCGGGCAGATTTGCAATCCGGCCCGCAAGGGGCAACCTGGGCATCTCTGATGTCCTAGACAGCCTTGCGATTCCAGTGGTTGTTTCGGGGATTGCAAATCCGCCCGAACGGAATCACCGCTGCCGGATTCGGAAATCCGGGGGCGGGAGGGTTGGGTTGCGTTTCGGAAATCGCCACCCAGGGAAGATCCGGGAGCCGCCACCCAGGGGAGGAGCGACCCCCGCGCGAGAGGTCCTGACCGACGACTGACTACTGTTTTCGAAGGAAATCATGATCTTGACCTGCTTGATTCTAATACCGTCAATCGGAGGGCTGCTGGCGTGGCTGGCGGCGGCCAGGAGCGCGGCCGCGGCTCGGTGGATATCGCTCGCCGCGTGCGCGGTGGACCTCGGCATTGCGGTGGTGATATGGATTGGGCACCTTCCTCCCCGATGGGCTCGATGTTCCTCGAAGTGAAAAGCCCCTGGATAGGCCCGCTGGGGATAACCTATCACCTCGGGATGGACGGCCTGAGCCTGCTGCTTGTGGTTCTCACGGCGCTGCTGGGCATGGTATCGGTCGCGGTCTCCTGGCGGGAGATTACGGACCGGGTGGGACTTTTTCACCTCTCGCTAATGGTGCTGCTGTCGGGGATAATCGGGGTGTTCCTGGCGTTGGATTTGTTCCTGTTCTACTTCTTCTGGGAGTTGATGCTGGTACCGATGTACTTGGTGATCGGCCTGTGGGGTCACGAAAATCGAATCTACGCCGCCATAAAGTTCTTCGTGTTCACGTTCATCAGCGGCCTGCTGATGCTTGCCTCGATTATCGGACTTTACGTGAATACATGGCCGCGCTACTGGCGTCTACACTTTCGACTATCCCGCGCTGATCGGGACGGCTATTCCAGCGGGGCTCGGGATATGGCTGATGCTGGGGTTCTTCGTGGGGTTCACGGTCAAGCTCCCAATGGCGCCGCTGCATACCTGGCTTCCGGACGCTCATACCGAGGCGCCGACCGCCGGCAGCGTGATTCTAGCCGGACTGCTCCTCAAGACCGGGGCGTATGGGTTGATGCGCTTCGTGATCCCGCTGTTTCCCGCGGCGTCGAGCCGTATCGCGGGGGTCGCGATGGTGCTGGGAACCCTTGGGATTATCTACGGCGCCGCGCTTGCCTACGCGCAGCGCGACTTCAAACGCATGGTCGCCTACACCAGTGTCAGTCACCTGGGCTTCGTGCTGCTGGGGATTTATGCCGGAAACACGCTGGCGCTGCAGGGAGCGATGATGGAGATCATCAGCCACGGCATTTCCACAGGCGCCTTGTTCCTGATCGCGGGCATGCTCCAGGAGCGCACCCACACGCGCGATCTCGACAGACTCGGAGGGCTGTGGGCGACAACCCCTAAGATGGGCGGGTTCACCCTGCTATTCGCCCTTGCCGCGCTCGGATTGCCCGGCCTTGGCAATTTCGTCGCCGAGTTTCTGGTGCTCCTGGGGACGTTCCAGGTCAGCCCGGTGGTGGCGTCGGTCGCCTCGGTGGGGTTTGTATTGTCGGTGATTTACGCGCTTCGTCTCATGCAAGCCTCGATGCAAGGTCCAAACGAGAACGGCTGGTCGATTCCTGACCTCGATCCTCGCGAGATCGCGATACTCGGGTCGTTGTCGGTGATAATCATCTGGCTCGGTCTCTACCCGAAACCGGTATTCACCACGGCCGCGCCGCCCTTGCGTTCGATCGAGAACGCCCGCACCGTGACGCGGTCGATTGCAAGGTCCCCGTTGTTTGCCCCGTTGTTTCGGGAAACCACTTTCCCGAAACAGGTCCCCTTGCCCGGTGTTTCGGGATTTGAGTGGAGCGAAGGCGGAACGGAAATCCCGAAACAGGGGGTCTCGCGTCGTTGCGGGATTTCCGGAGCGGTTGCGAAGTCCGTGCTGGATGCCGACGATCGTGGCCGCTCCGCAAATCCCGAAACACCGGCAATTCATTCGTCAGGCCGCCTAGCGTTCACGGGCAACGCACCGGGGGAATGCGCCCGATCTCGGGAGGTCCGCAAATGACCAGGTCGGACTTTCTGGCGATGCTGCCTCTGCTGGTGACGGGTTATGCCGGAGTGGCCTTGATGGTAATCGTGGCATTCCGGCGGGGGCGGGCTGCCGCGTACTATCTAACGCTCGTGAGTCTCGCCGGCAGCCTCGCGTGTGTTTTCGTGGCGCTGCCATACACTCCGAGGACGGTCACCCCGCTTATCCGGATGGACCGATACTCGCTGTACTTCGCCGGCCTCATTATTATTGCCGCTTTCCTCGTGACGCTGCTCTCCCACGATTATCTGAAAGCGCGCGAGAGGCCCAGCCATGCCTACTATGTGCTGCTTATTCTCGGCGTGCTTGGGATGGAGACCCTGGCGGCCAGCGCGCATTTCGCCAGCTTCTTTCTCGGGCTGGAGATTTTGAGCGTCTCGCTGTACGGGCTGATAGGCTACGCGCGGCTGGAGCGCGGGTCGCTTGAAGCCGCGATAAAGTACCTGATTATGGCGTCGTCGTCATCCACATTCCTGCTCTTTGGAATCGCGCTTGTATACGCGGACTTGGGCACGATGGATTTCGCCGCGATCGGGCCGCTGCTTTCTCGTGGAGGGCCGTCGATAGTTTCGCTCTTCGGGCTTGCGCTCATTATCGCCGGCATCGGCTTCAAGCTTGCGATAGTGCCGTTTCATATGTGGTCGCCGGATGTATACCAGGGGGCGAGCGCTCCCGTGACCGCGCTCGTCGCCACCGGCTCGAAGGGCGCAGTATTTGCCCTGCTGCTCCGGCTTGTGACGATTGGCGGTCTGGGCCGGAACTCGCCGGTTTTCGTGGCGCTGGGCGTGCTCGCGATTGCCACGATGTTCGCAGGCAATCTGCTGGCCCTGCTTCAGACCAATGTGAAAAGGCTGCTCGCGTACTGATCGATCGCTCAGATCGGATACTTGCTCGTGCCTCTGCTGGCCGCCTGCTGCCGGGGGGCGGTCGTCGATCGGATTCTATCTGGTATCGTATTTCGCGACGACAATCGCGGTTTTCGGCGTCATCGCCGTGATTTCCGCCTCGCGAGCGGCGGGGGATGTGGAAACGCTGGATGACTATCGCGGACTGTCGTTCAGGCGCCCGGTGCTGGCGGCGATATTCGCCCTTGGGCTTTTGTCGCTGACGGGTATACCGCTGACGTCGGGGTTCATCGCGAAGTTCTACATATTCTCCGCGGCGGCGCGAGGCGGAGGGTGGACCCTGGTCATTGTCGGCCTCGTCAACAGCGGTATCTCGGCATTCTATTATCTGCGGGTGCTGGTGACGATCTATTCCCGGCCTGAGGGACCGGCGGAGACCACGCCGGGCGCCGGAATATCGAGCGGCATCGCGCTTGCCGCCTGCGCGGCGGTGATCGTTGTTCTCGGAGTTTACCCCGCCCCGATCATTGCCCTGGCGGAGTTGGTTACGCGGAGGATGGGGTTTTAGTACCCTCAGGAACAAAGTTCCGTGCAAGACATATTGAATTCTCATCACGAAAGCACGAAATTACGAAAACACGAAAGTTGTTTCGGGAAACCCTTTTCCCGAAACCCTGCGCGGCTCGGACTATCGGGAAAGGGGGTTTCCCGATACAACAGGGCGCTGACCCCGTTTCGGCCCTTTTCCCCTTTCGCGTTTTCGTGGTTGAATTCCCTTCCGGCTCTGCCGGTTAAGGCATGGAACCCGGAGCCTCCCCTGGGCGGACGGGGCCTCCGGGCTTTCCACTTTCCGCTATCCGGCCCCCAACCCTTACGACTCCAGTTTGTTCTTTAGCAGCTCTTCCTCTGCCTCCCGGGTCCAGAACTTACCGTCTCTGAGCTTCGCGTAGACGCTGGGCATGGAGTCATTCAGGTCGGTGAGGGCCGTGAGCGGCATGTGGATGTGCGGGAAGATCACGGTCTTGCCGGGAAACTTCGCGTGCTTCACGGCCATGACGCCATCCGCCATCGCGTCGATTCCCCCCACCGCCGCCATCGAATCGCGCGTTGGCAGGTCTCCGCTTTCGGTGAGGCCGAGCGTATCGACCATATCCTTCGGCCTCGACCCGCTCGAACCGACGAATCGATTGCCCTTCAAATACACCGCGCTCAGATCGATATCGGCAAAAGTGCCGCGCGGAACGCCCGCGAAGATATTCATCAGGCCGCCAACGGCCAGGTGCTCCACCGATCCGGTAATGAGCGCCGGGATCGGGGCGAGCACGACAATATCGTCGAATCCTTTTCCGAGCGTGATCTCCCGAATAACCTTCTTCAGCGCATCCGTGCCGGCTTCAAGCGGATTCAGGAACGCTATTTCGATCCCGTTGGCGGCGGCGTGCCCAGCGACCCCGGCCTTGAGGTAATCCAGCCGGGTGTTGTCCACATCCGTGCAGAGAATCTTCCTGGGTCCGTTCTTCATCAGCGCGGCGCGCCGCACGTGCATCTGGCCCATTGGCCCCGCCGCCCCGACAAGCCACGCCGACCCGCCGGGTTTCATCTCGCTGTCGCGGCTTCCGGAGTACGCATCGGACACTTGCCGGCTGGCGGTACCGGTATAGTCGATGGCATCATAATGGACCCGCCCCACATCGATGGATACGCTTCGACTCATTGGCTTGTCGCCGGCGATCGCCACCACGGCGTTTTTCGCCAGGCATTTATCCAGAGCCTCGACGAGATCGGGTTCGGGAGTGCCCAGCACGATAACGTCATCGAAGCCGGCCCCGCCCGTGCGCTCCTGCGCAAGCGGCTTCACATCATTGGCCGAGAGTTTGCCGGTTTCCACCACCTGCGCGCGGCAGCCCTCGCAGTTGCAGATGCGCGAGGTCAGAGCGCCGCCGGCTCCGGCAAGAATCAGCTTCCCCGGAGCGCCGTCCGCGCAGATTGCCGGGTCGATCTCGTAGTCCCGTTCGTCGACCGCCACGATCAATGTGACCCCGCCGGGCTTCAGCGCCTTTCGCGGCTTGATCCGATAGGATGCGACCACGCAGGTCCATGGTTCGACAAGCGCCGCCTCGGCGTAACCGGTATGCGGGGCGACCGGGATCAGGTAGCAGCCCTCGTCGCCGTTGAGGACCGGCTCGCCCACTATGCCGAACTGCTGCATTCCACCGGCGAGCGCGTAGCCGTAGGCGACGTTGACGCCCTTAAAATACACATCCGCCTGCACAATGAAGCGCATGCCCGGGTTTATATGTGTTCTTGTAGTCTTCCCCGGCTTCCACCACCGTGAGCGACACTTCGTGGCCGGCGATCACAGGGTCCGCGGCCAGGTCGCGTCCCGTTATCCTGGGGTGGCTCGCGCCTTGAGTGATGAGTTTTACATCGGAGAAGCATATACCTATGGCATCGACCCGGACGAGCACCTCGTCGTGTTTAGGTCGCGTCACCGGAAGCTCATCGGGGCCGTCCTTGCCGAAGTTTTCGACTCCCGCCTCACGCATTTGCCACGCGAGATTCTTCTCGGGTAGAGAGTAATCAGGATTCTTGTACTTGTTTAAGATGTCGCTCACCGCCTGTCCTCCATTGCTTATCGCATCTCTGGTATTTTACAGGAAACGCTCGAAACTCGTCCAGCGCCACCGGACGGGAAGTAACCAGTGCTGAGTAACGAGTAACGAGAAGGGATTACTCACTATGCGGCGGGGGAACGACAATTCGAAGTGGCTCTTGGAAGAGAGTCCATCGAGCTCCCACTGCGCGCATCGCCACCTCTTAGCGGAAGGCAAAGCAGGGAACTCCCCTGCATGGCCTCTTCCGATAGGTGGCGATCTCCGAATCGCCACCTTAGAGCCGGATAGGGGTCTCTGAACCCCGGAGGCTTGGTTACAGCAGCCGGATTCGGAGATTCGAGACTGGCTTTGGGGTGGGGATTCGGAGATCCCCACCCATCAGTCGGCGCGGCGCGCCTTGCGAAGTCGGCACGTAGATTGTACCAATTATTCAAGAACGTTTAGTATCTTACAACTGAAATCCTATACAAGCTGTACATGAACTTTGATATGTCACCTCGGATTTCAGTTGTAAGATACGTAAGAAGAAACCACCGACCTTCCGAATTACGGAAAGGCCGTATTGATTTTCCGGCGATGGCCCTCTTGGTTGCGGCTACGCCGCTTTAGTATCTTACAACTGAAATCCTATACAAGCTGTACTGAACTTTGATATGTCACCTCGGATTTCAGTTGTAAGATACGTAAGAAGAAACCACCGACCTTCCGAATTACGGAAAGGCCGTATTGATTTTCCGGCGATGGCCCTCTTGGTTGCGGCTACGCCGCTTTAGGGTTTAGTGTTGAGTGAAGGGAGTGAAGGGAAAAAGCCTCCTCTTCCCTTCAGTAAACACCCAACTTGGAGGACCGCCCGCATGCGCGAAAAAGACTTAGACATTTATGGGCAGGCCGTGGGGGCGCTGCCCAAGTACCGAGTTCTCTAACGTGCCAACTGATCTCTGGGACCCGGTAGTAAGGCATATCATGCCCGGCTGGGCCAAGGATAGGCAAGAACGCTCCTTGCCCGTGCGGCAGCAGGAAAAAGTTCAAGCAATGCTGCATGCCCGCCACAGGAGTGGGTCCTTTGTGGGACGGCATACTCGATTCTTCCAGACACTGCACGGCCGATCCCCCGGAAAGCCCTGCCTATTCGACGGATGAAATGCGGGAAGTGGCCACTCACGTGGCCAGGGTCGAGAGGCTCCTCACTATACGAGACCAAGCCTCTTCCAGGGCACTACCGCCGCTGGACCAGGGATTCTACGACGTGGAACTCGCACTGCTCGCGGACCTGGCCGAAGGCTTGCGTGATTCGGACTACGTTTGGCAGGCCCTGGCGCGTCTGGGCACCGCCGGAGAGATAGACCCTAACTTAGACTATCAGGGGCGTATGATGGACCTTGTCGATATTTGCGATTCCGAAGCCCGCCGCGAGACCGCCGTGGCGACGGCCAGGAGGCTCGGAGAGCTTGCCGCGACGTCCGATCCGGAAGTTTATGACCCAATCGGTCTGGGCGCCGCGGAGGTGATGATAAGGTGCGGAGATCGCAGTGCCGGCGAGGCGCTGATGCAGGAGATCATTCGCGAAGACCCCGGTAATTTTGAGAACTACGCTCAGCTCGGCTATATGCTTGCCGATATCAAGGACTACGAAAGCGCGGCAGAGCCCCTCCGGAAAGCATTCGATTTGGCTGCCAGCGACCTTTCTGCGCATGACATCTACGATGTCGGCACGGAACTGGTCAGCATAGGGAAGATGACCCTCGATGAACTCCGGGAAAGCGTGGATGAGGTGGAGGATAGCCTCGGCTGGCATGACGATTATGAGGACGATGAGGACGATGAAGACGATGAAGAAGGCGAGCAACTCGACCTGGACGACGAAGATGAGGACGAGACCATACTCAGGGTGCGAAAACAGCACCCGCAATACGCGCAGTACTTCGAGGGAGTGGATGCTATATTCGATTACAGTGAGGAATCCAGCCAGGCTCGCGTGCACGTCGCCATGCACACCGCTGTGGAAAATCAGATCAGGCTCAACACCCCGCCGGAAGCCAGAGAGGCCCTCGACCGCTTGATGGCTCAGGGTATGAGCCGGCACGACGCAATCCACGCGATAGCCGGGCTTCTGGCGGGACAGCTCTGGCACGTCTTGAAGGAGCGCAAGGAATGTGATAAAGAGGCGTATGCCCGCGAGATCGATAAGCTGGGGAGATAGGAGCTATAGCTTATGGCGGATGGCAAATGGCGGAAAGTGGAAAGTGGAAAGTGGAAAGCCCGGAGCGCTCATCTTCGCCTGGGGTCGCGCCTTCCGGGAAGAGAGGTTGTGGCCGGAATCGGATCCCTTCCCAACCTTTAACATTCAACCTTTAACCTTGACCTTGACCTTGAATTTGCCTCCTCGCTGGGTATAACGAACTGGCGAGAATGAGTTTGGGAGGTCTGAACGGACCGCGCGATATACTATCGGACTTTCACCCCGGTGTTTCGGGATTTGAGTGAAGCGAACGCGGAACGGAAATCCCGAAACAGGGGCAGTCTCCGTTGTTTCGGGAAACCCCTTTCCCGAAACTTCTTTCGGGGTTGGTAGGGATCGGGTGCGCCAAGGCCCAAGCAGGAAAACCCTCTGCATTAGTATAAGCAGACTCTAGTGTCTACTTGCATAAATAGCTAATAGTATTCTTGCCGGTGTATCGGGAATCTTGTTCCCGATACGCACTTAGTTTCGGGAACAAGATTCCCGAAACACCCGTTACAGCATTCTATCAATCAATTATGCAACTAAGCACTAGCATGCCATTGGAGTCCGGGCTTTCCACTCTGTCCTGGGTGGCGATTTCCGAATCGCCACCCCAACGCAGATAAGGGATTTCCGAATCCCGGCCCCCCGCTTGGAGGTTATGTGTCAGCCCATACTCTCCGAACCGGTAGCGCGGTCTGCCGGATTCGGAATACGGTGGGAGGGTAGGGTGGAGATTCGGGAATCGCCACCCGGCGGGGAGCGTCCCTTCCGGACTTTTGACTTTCGACTGTTTTCTGAGAGGTAACCAATGAAAGTTCTCCGGCTGCACCAGCCGTTCGATTTACGTTTTCACGAGGAGGCGATCCCCGAGACAGGCCCTGACGATGTACTGGTAAAGATCCGCTCGGTGGGGATTTGCGCGTCGGATATCCACTACTACTCCGAGGGTAAGATAGGGGACCAGGTCCCCGAGAAGCCCATAGTCCTGGGGCATGAGTTTTCGGCGACGGTCGTCAAAGTCGGCGACCGGGTGAGGTCGCTTGTCGAGGGCGCGCGTGTGGCTGTCGAGCCGTCCAGGCCTTGCAGGGAGTGCCCGATGTGCAGGCTCGGCAACATAAACGTCTGTCCGGACGTGAAGTTCTTCGGGACCCCGCCCACCGACGGCTGTTTACGAGAGTATCTCGCCTGGCCGGCGGAGCTGTGCCTGCCGGTTTCCGAAAGCGTGAGCGTGGACGAGGCCGCTATGATAGAGCCGTTGGCGGTCGGGGTCTACGCGGTGGACTTGGCGGAGATCGCTGGCCGGGAGACCATAGCCGTGCTGGGCGCCGGGGCCATAGGCCTGTCGGTCATTCAGGCTGCTCGTATCGCGGGAGTGGGGAAGATAATCGTCAGCGAGCCGATCGCCGAGAGACGCGAGCTTGCCGGGAAGTTCGGGGCCGATGTGCTGATCGATCCCAACGCCCTTGATTCGACCGCCGCTATATGCGAGCACTCCGACGGCGGCGCGGAAATCGTTTTTGAGTGCGCGGGGACCAGCGTTGCGATCTCGCAGACGCCTCGCGTGGCCGCTATCAAGGGCCGGATCATAATAGTGGGTATTCCCTCGGCGAGAGATTACACGTTCGATGCGTCGTTGAGTCGCAGGCGGGGGCTCAACGTCCAGTTCGTCCGGCGAAGCAAGAATACCGCTGAAAGATGCATAGAGTTAGTGGAGAGGAAAATGGTCCAAGTGGCCCCTTACGCGACTCATTTCTTTCCATTCGACCGCTCGGAAGATGCCTTCAAGCTGGCGATGGCCAAGACCAACGGCGTCGTGCGCGCGATAGTGAGGGTGAGCGAGGAAAATAGCTTATAGCCCAGAGCAGAGAGCCGGGAACCTCCGCCGCGCGCCGGGATAAAGGACGCAACCGGCATCAGTGGGTTCACGTTCATCGAGATGGAGCATTTCACGCAAGACTACCAGCCTCTTTGATTTCGGGCTGGAGAGCGCATCTATTTTCCTGTATTAGTGGTTGGAGATTTGCAGCGCCAGCACGTGTTCCGGCTGTGAACTCCAAAACATTCAATATAGGCTTGCCAGGCCTCTAGCCGTGATGCAGCTAAATCCCCTGCCCGGCGAACATGTCCAGCAAGCTGCTAAGCTCTCTGACGGCTCTCTCGCCGCAGTTTTGAATGATGAACGGATCGGGCAGCACCGCCCCCTCGCCGTAATGAATGAGCCCCTGGGGCATTTCATGGAACTCCCATGGATGCAGGTACAGGCAGAAAACCGATGGGAGTGCCCTGCGTTCCAAATACTCGACCATGCAATCCACATGCGCCATCAGTGCGCCGGCTCCCTGGGTGCGAAAGAGCGGCCACTGGTCGCGGTCTCTGCCGTGCGGGTCGGTGCTCTCGATGGTCATATCGGCAAAGTTGGGAATCTCCAGTATTTTCAAGTCGCCTTCACGGGTCCAGTCCTCGCGGCTGGGATGATAAGGCGTGAGTCGGTCCTTGTAAAAGAACATGGGGTAGGAAGCGTCGGAGGTATAGCCCAGGTCTTCCAGGGCGTTCACGACCGCCGTGCTTCCCCAGAGCCTCGGGCACCTGAACGATGTTACCTTTTCACCGAGCACCTGCTGGACCATATCCGATGCCACTTCTATTCGACGATAGCACTCCTCGGGTAGAACGGGCTTTATTCCCGGAATCGGAAAGAGTTCGTCGCCGAGGGTTTCGTGATAGATCGAGTGGCAGCCGATCTCGTGTCCGGCGGATGCCACCACTTGCACAATTTCGGGATGGGTCCTGGCCGCGTCGCCAGTAAAGAAAAACGTGGCCTTTGCGTCGCGGGCCGCCAGCGCTTCGAGTATCCTCGGGGTGCCGTTTGCCATGCCTTCGTAGAAAGGAGTCCAGCTTCCGATATCGGTCTCCACGTCGAATCCCAGCAAGACCTTACGATCCATATTACGCCTCCAACTCCTCGACGGCCAGTCTAATATCATATATCCTCTCGATGATCTCGACGGGGGTATAAAAGTATCCGATGGAGCCTTCGTAGCCTATTCTTGAATCAGCTTTCGAGAGCGCCAGCATCGCTTCGCAGATGCCCCATTGGTCCCGGAGGACTCGCAAGAGAGCGGACCGCAGCCCATCATCACCCGGAGTCGCCAGCCATTCATTACGCGTCAGGATAAACTCGGCGTGGTTCGCGGCCGTGAGCATATGAAGCATGCACGCTTTGGATATCGCGTAATCCCTCAGGTTGTCTTGCCTGAACTCCTCGACATCCGATCCGCGGACAGCACTTTCCAGGTAGACAAGCCCCTCGGCGAAGAGCTTTGCGCATTCCCGAAATCCCCTTATCACGACGTCTGCCCCCAGGGGCTGACATATCTCCTCGATCCGCTCCGTGGGCAGGGCGACCATTCCGAAGGGCCAGTCAGCAGGCGTGAGTGAAAACTCCGTGCCGGGGCCGCTATTGAGGGCACTGTGGTAGAGCACCGACACGATAGTGGGGAAGTAACCCATCCCCGAAGAGAAACAATCCCAGGCTCTCATGGCCTCGTGCCGCGCGATGCCATAATACTTCGCGGCCAAAGACTCGGCGGGCGACGCGTCGCCCAAGTACGCGAGCATCTCCATATTACGGCCCGGATAGGCGCCGAATATCCAACAACCCAGCAGGCCATCGACCCTGTTCTCTCTAATGGCAAGGAGCAGTTTCTCCACGTTGGTCAAGACCGGCAAATAAGGCAGAGCATTCATCTCCACCGTCGACACCAGCGGGCACTTCGCCAGCACTCTTCTCCCCTGTGACTTGGCGGCATGCAAGATGCCCATAGCCCAATCGGAGGGCAGCGGATAGGCAAGGGTGTACTCGATCACGGTTGCTTCCTTGCCGAAGAGATTGAAACTGGTTTGCCTGGCCCAATCCACCATTACCGTAACTTTGCCAGACAGACTGCTTATCGCTCCCTTTACGGCATCCGCTCCCAGCACCAGGTCCCAGCCCCACAGCCATTGAATAACCTCGGCCTTTGACCCAATCGAATCGAGCGCGTCACCGAAGACATTGGCGACATCCGCCAACACGTCTTCGGGCTTTCTTTGCATGCACCGCGGGCAGGAACACTCTTTGCCGCCGAAGGTGATTATCTGCTGCTCGCCGGCGTGGTTTGCCAGTACGTGCGAACAGCAGTTGGTCTTGTTCTCCGAGGCGGTAATCAAGACCACTCCGCCTAGATTCGGCACCTGTGAGAAGACAAAAGCGATGCTTTCTCGGAGCCAATCTCGAACGCGCTGCTCGGAGGTGCACATGCCATAGTAGCCGTCCTGAAATGCCTTCGCGCCCCTCGAGTCCGGGTGGTTTGCGAAGAACTCTTCGGCCACGAAGCGCGGCTCGTTGAGATAAAGGAACAGCTTTATGCCATAGGCTCGGGCTTTCTCCACCTGCTTGCGTAAGTTGGCGACGCGCTCCTCGTGACCCTCGCCGAACTGCGGGAAGATGCGACTCGGCGCCAGGTCTCTCAGAAGCGCCGGCATCCATCCCGCGTTGACGCCGCGATTCCGCAGGCGGCTGAGTATGCCGTCCGTATAGAACTCCTCGCCCGTGAGCAGAAAGTCGCCGTGCGTGGCCGTGTAGCTGTACATCATTTTGAGCCATGCAGGCTCACTGGGTTCCAAGGGAACTTGTTCTTCCAACTGCCTTAGCTCATCGAGGAAACTAAACGACCTTTCCCAGTGATCGTAGTCGACGAAGTAACCCTCAGTCCGCGATTTGAAGTGCTCCGCCGCCCTCTGGTCCCATCCTTCTCTGGCGACGTCTATGCCCGCCAAGCCATCCGGTTTCGCACCGACCTTCACGTCGAGGAAGTCCATATCCAGCATCGTCTTGCGGTAGGCTTCGATGGACGTGCCCAGCAGCTTAGCAATTTCTTCCTCGATAAGCAGGTCGTGGTTGCGCCGGACGACCAGCGGGAATGCCCGCTCTCGGTCTATCGGCTCCATCTCTGGCAAGCCGAGGTCGCGAAGCCAACTTCGGAGAGCGCCCTCATCGGCGCGAAGATACTCCGCAAGCTCACCCCCGCTCAGAAGCCCGCAGTTTCGGACCAGAAACCTCTGCAGCTTGTTTAACCGTGGCTTTATCATCATTGAATTCGGGCCGCGTCTCGGCTATCGCGAGAGCAGTATTTCCTCCATCTTAGGACTGAACGCCACAGGTCCTTGCTCGGTGATCTCGTAGCCTGTCTCGATCCTCGTGCCGTTGAACTCAGGATGGCCGAAGAAGCTCACATCCACGCAGACCGTCATCCCGGGCTTTATCACATCGTCGCTATTCGGACCGAAGAACGGAGATTCGGCTTCGTGCAGTCCTATCGTGTGGGCGAACGGGCAAACAAGGTACTGGATCAGGCCCTTTTCCGTGAAGTATTTGCGGGGCGGGGCATCGACCTCTCTACCGGTCTTGCCAGGAACAAGCTGCTCCCTGGTAAGATAGAGCGCGTGTTGCAAGTGCTTAACGCACTCTAACTGAGCAGCAGTGTATTCTCCCGACGCGGGAAGGACATCGCCCATAACCCCGGCGTAGCCGCTGATCTTGGGAGCAAGCCCGATCATCACCATTTCGCCCGATTCGAGTCTCTTTGGGCCGGCCGTGGGCACGACCGCATTGGATCGCTTTCCGCTGCCGACGATAGTTCCGAAGCCGAACCCGCTAGCGCCACGGCTGCGGGCCGCATACTCTCCCGCCGCGGCTATTTCGATCTCCGAGGCCCCGACGGCCACTTTGGATTTCATTGCATCGTATGCGTAGTCGGCTAACTGGAACGCGGAGCGGATCTGCTCGATCTCCCACGGGGTCTTCACGTACCGCATCTCCAGGAACGGCCCGGTAATGTCGACCATCTCAACACCCTTGAAGCCTTCCACTATCTGGCTGTAGCACTCCACCGGCATTCTCCCGCCGCCGACCATCCCCACACGCTTAACGCTGCCGAGCGTGGCGTTGAGTTCGGCGAAGAGCTTCGGGAAATCTATGATCGTGGCGTTGGGATACTCCTCGTCCGGGACCATGAATACAGGGAAGTTACGTGTCTGCTTGATAGCGCAGTCGAGCTTGGCAAACGGCTCGCTCTCAGGCCCACCGAGGATCATGGGCTCTCCCGTCCTGGGAACCAGCACCGGCGCCGCTTTCGAACTGGGGACACCAGCCGGTGAGATACCAGCCGTTGCCGATGTTGAACTCATCGTAGTAAACCAGGGCGATATCGAGGGTACGGCTCTCCATCAATTTCCTGAGTGCCGCAATTCTCTTGTGGCTTTCTTCGATAGGCAAATATGCCATTTTATCTTTCCTCCAATAGTAGTGTCCGGCCGAGAGCAGTCTATCCGACCTCCGTGACCTGCCTAAACCTGGTGGAAAACTCCTCCAGACCGTCGGATGCAATTCTGACTCCATCCTCCCACCTCAGACCGTACCGCGGACGATAAAGGAATGTGTCTACCTGAAAGGTCATGTTCTCCTCCAGCGGATACTCCGAGTTCGTTTCCATCCACGGACGCTCGACTTCTATCATTCCAAGTCCGTGGCAAGGTCCATACAGTAGATACTCACCATAGCCCCGACCTTTCAGCGTAATCGAAGAACTTAACCGCCACCTCGCCCGCTATAACTCCCTCTTTCATCCACTCCAACGTCTTGTTGTGTGCTTCAAGGCCGAAGGATACCAGGTCGCGCATCGCTGGGTCCATCTTCCCAAGGCATATCGGAATTCCGATGCTGGGTGAATATCCGCCCACCCTGGCTCCGATGTTGAGCTGGACCAACTCTCCTTTTTGGATGACTTTGTGCCCCGGGCGTCCGATTGCGTGGGCGCTGTTTGTGCCGGATAGAACATAAGTTGGATGCGCTTTGTACTCCGCGCCATGCCTGTACATAGCCTCTTGAGCGATTCCTACTACCCGCACTCGGTCATGCCGGGTTTGATCCTTGCCAATACCTCGTCCACGGCCAATTCGCTGACGCGGAACGACTCCTTGAGAAGCGCTATCTCATTTGCGCTTTTCAGCATCCGCATCTCGTGCATAACGTCATCGGCCTTGGTAATCTCGGCATTGGGCAGCGCTGCCTTCACCTGCTCGTAGACCGATACGGGCATAGCGGTAGTCCCGGCTATACCGAGTTTCTTAATGCCCCCGCCGTTATTGGCGGATGCGAATACACCCTCAAATGTGTTTATTTCAATGTCCGGGTAATCAGGCTCAGCGGCTTCTCTGTATCATAAAATCTTGCGAATATCCGGTATGACGGAGTGATCTTCGGCGAAAGTCTCGCTTTCCGGGCCGATCAATAGTATCGGGTCTCCTTCGGCTTGAATCAGCACACCAGCACTCTCGAAAATCGGCCAGTAGTCCGAAAGATACCTGACATTTGCAAAGTCCGCCTCGTTACTGTGAACGAGCAATGCATCCAAGCCTCTCTCTCGGACTTTCTCTTTTGCGATAGCATGTCTTTGTTTGAAATCTTGCTCGGGTATTCGATTCACCATTTGTGTTTTCCTCCACTATGTTCCCATGCATTCAGCGATGACTTCCTCTAAATCCGAGGCACTCTCAAAGATTCCGATGCCTGTCCTGGAAATGAGCTTCGAACCTCTAAGAAGCCCGTTTTCCGTCGTTGCGGAGCCGACCGTTTCCAGTTCCAACGCCCGAACTTCGGGGCCTGAATTGTAAATGCTGTACACATCCGCCGCCGAATATGGTCCGTTCGGCTGATGGTTATCCGCTATGTTGAAGTAGAGACCATCGTCAATGCTCAGGTTCTCTCTAATACAAAGCACACCCCGCGAGAGATCATAGAAACCGATAAACGACGAATTGGCAGCTTTTGCGATTCCTATCTGACCAACACTTTGGCCATCCGTTCTGTACGAGAAGCCTTTGGCGAAATAAGTAATTCGGTGATGAGGATGCTCGTAGAAGTCAAAATTGATGGCCTCTCGGGCGTTCACAACCGCGCAAAATGATATGGTTTCATCCGAGGCATCAAACTGTTCCAAAGTCCAGGCTGCGATAAGAGCATTCTCCAGAGAGACCTGATTGATTACATCAAAAGAGTCGACTGTCGTATATGAAACAAACCCCTTAAGATTGCGGCCCGTAAGCAAGCCTTGGGGTTGTGACAACCGCACCTCTCTTGTCATAGCGGCCTCGATTATCTCACCGGCCCTGTTGACCAACTCGACATTCTTCCCCAGCACCACCGAGGCAGTATCGCCGTGCACGACCTCAAAGGGCTGCAGGTTTATAGCTTCTTGCACTCGCCATCTTACGCCTTCATAATTGAATGCAAATCGGCCGCCCTCCGGCGCGGGCCAAAACGTATTGCCTCCATAGTTGTTGAATGTTTCCAGCGGGTTAGCAACCAAATCCGGATCGACACGATGCATTGTCTCACCGCGCACTTCCGCGAAGACTCTGCCGCCTATAGCCGGACAGACAGCCACCCGAGACGAACCCTGATCACACTCGATGGGCAGTAACCTGTGTCATTTCCAGCAACCGCTGGTAATTACTTGTAGACATCATAATTAGCCGTCCTTGTCCGATGAGCTCGCGGCAACCGCGTCCCGCGTGGTCTCTTTCGATCGACAATCGCTCATCTTGCCTCCGCACGATTGTCTTACTACCAATTCAGGGAAGACGCTGAGCTTCATAAAACCGGAATCTTCCCCAATACAATCCTCCAGAGTCCGCATTCTCCGCACAGCCAGCTTCCCCACTCTGTTCCTGTCGGCAACGACAGTCGTCAGCGTCGGGCTCATAGCTTCACCGATAGGAAGCCCGTCGAAACCAACAACCGACACATCCTCCGGCACCCGAATACCGCGAGCATTCAGAGCCAGAATCGAACCGCATGCCATAATGTCGTTACTGAATACCGCATCAAAGGCGAGGCCGCTGTCGATAATGCGCTCCGTGGCGTGTTGTCCTCCCTGCAACTGAAAATCGCAAGCAACGAGCAAATCGGGGTCAAAGTCCAGGCCATTGTCATCCAGTGCGTCTTTATAACCAATCCGCATAGCCCTGGAGAAGTAATGGTTGTGGGGGCCATGCAAAAGCAGAATCCGTTTTCTGCCAAGTCCCAACAAGTGCCGCACCGCGCTGTAAGAACCGTGAACGTTATCGAATACGACGGCATTGCATTGCCTGCACAGCCTCGCATCGCCAGGATAGTCCACAAAGACAACGTTTCCGAATGCTTTCAAGACCGCATTGAGGTAATCGATCGGCGCATCTCCAACGATGAGGACACCGTTGATTTCCTCAGCCTGCATCAGTTTCAAGAGTTTGAGAAACTCCGAGTAATCCGGCTTTATAACGCCAAGCGAGCAACTGGCGCCCTCATTAAAGATCTCTGCCTGGATGCTGAGAACAAGCTCGCTGAAGAACGAGCCCTTTTCGGCGTAATCACTCCGGAACAAGATGTAATATCGCTTCGGATGCCCCATCAGAGGCGTTTCTTCTGCCTCCCGGCGGAAAGTAATTCGCCTCTTGCGCGGCGTGCATTACCATTTCCCTGGTGGCGTCGGATACCCCAGAATCGTTGCGCAGCGCCCGACTGACCGTCATCTTACTTACTCCGCACCTCGCCGCTATATAATCCAGGTTTTGCATTTTCGAATCAGCCATCTAATACCTTCTTAGCTTACGAACCCAATAACCGGTGTCCAATCTCACTTGTCAGACGTTACCAATACCGCCTTGACGATTGGCCGGCTGCTATCGACGATCGCGCCCAAAATATCTCGACTATTATCGAACCCGAATGTGTGGGTTATCATTGTCCCGGAATCTATAATGCCTTCCTTGAGCAGTTTCGTGGACAGGTGAAAATCGATCGCCGGTTCCGCGAACACACTCCTCAGGGTTATTTTTCGGAAAATCAAATCGTTCACGTCGAGGTCGATCACGTTTCCGCCGCTGAAGCTGAGTCCGAGGACCGTTATTACTCCTCCAAAGCGTATGATTTTGAACGCGTCATACATGCTCTCGGGGGGCGAAGTGACGATCACACGATCGATACCTTTGGGGAATTTCTTAAGAATCTCGTCTTCGACGCTGTGTTTGCCGGTTTCTATTATTGCGTCACAACCGAACTTCTCCGCAACACCGAAACGCGCTCTTGTGAGGCAAGTATCGGCGGCAAGCCCTGTGATCGCGACAAACCCCGCCCCTCGCACGCGAGCAAGTCTCGCCGACATCAGCCCGACCGGTCCGTTTCCAAGTATCACAACGCTCCCGCCGAGAGGAATTTCCGCGGTAGTTACCGCCGCAATACAAACTGCGAGAGGTTCCGTGAGAGACGCGTCGATATAGTCCAACCCATCGAACTTGACAAGGTTATTGCATCGCACGGACAGGTATTCGCTCATGCCGGGCTGATCCCGCAGACCATACATATCGCGGCAGAGTTGAGGGTTCCCACTCTTGCAGACTCTCGCACACACCGCAAATGGTAAGATCTTCAACCACCACCCTGTCGCCCGGTTTGACGCTTGTCACGTTCTTTCCGACTTCCACCACCTCACCGGATATCTCGTGTCCGAGCGGCTTATAGTCGCCTTCCCAGTCTCGCACAAAGTTTATGTCGGTACCGCATACCCCACAAGCATGGACCTTGACTATTACATAATCATCGCGCGGCGCGAGAATTTCCGATTCCCGAACCTGCAGGTCCAAGAATTTCCTACCAAAGAGCGATCTACTCGTCAAGGCAATGCCTCACTTTCGGGTCTGTTGACGCATCAAGAGAGCAATGTGTAACTTGTAATTGCGTTACCTGATATACACGGTCGCAGTCCAATGCGCTTGCGATCACGCGTCGTCCACGCACATGCTCGCTAACTGACAACAGAAGTATAACGCACAGTTGCGTTACAGTCAATCACGATTTTTGCTGAACCCGCAACAACTTCCATCCCGACTACTGATACCCTTGCCTTCATGAAGAGATGATGCCATTCTTAATGGATTGGCTTCAGCCACCTAGGCCGTCACTTCCTCCTTTGTACCTTGCGCTAGACTGAATTTGTTTCTGTAACACGAAGGTGTCGTCACCATCACCACCCCACTGCACGCTCCCATTAGCCTGGCAGTTCCAACTGCCGCGACTTTGAGAAAATCGCGACGAGTATTTTTCGTTATCCACTGCCCCTCGCTCCTCCGTATTCTCCGAGACCATGGATTTGTTGTTTGCTCTATTCTGAAGCATCGTTTCTCTATGAGGATCGTCGTAGTATACGCTGCACCACTGGGATTTCGAACTCGCATGCGAAAGAGGTTGGAAAGAGTCCCAAGTCCATTATCCTTTTTCGCGGGTGCTCGCCCAGCGTCTTCGGGTTGCTGGCATAAGCCTGCCGGAGGGTAGGGCAATTGCATTGAAAGCATCCGCCGAATGAATTCGCGGCTACGGCAGCACAAAGTCCCCCAGTTTAGAAGTTAGAGATTAGAGATTAGAAGTTGGAGGCGAAGGCCGACTTCGTGTCTTGTAGCGCCGGTTTCAACCGGCAGGGGCAGGCAAGCGGTGTGGTGATGGATTTAATGCGTTTGCCCTGCCAAGAGATCCCATTATAACAGCCTCATCAACTTCCATTGCGGCTTCGGCAACCCGGCTCTGCCGGGGGTTGCTGACCGATGATTGCCGACTACCCCGAAAAAAAAGCCAACTTTTTTTTCGAAATCCGCCTGACCCTCTTGACAAATGAATTCCATGGTATCATAATGGAGACCATCAAACATGATAGTGGCTAGCAAATGGTTTATCAATCCCATGTTTTATCGTGGTCTACCATTCCGGCATGCAAAGGGTAATTGCGCGGTGCGTCGGTAGCGCAAGGGGCACGCAATGTTCGGCGGTCTATATCGACACAGTCTAGATGACGCGTACAGGTTCGTAATGCCCAAGAAGTTCCGTTACGAGCTGGGCGAGGAGTTCTACATCACCCGCGGCGTTGGCTGTCTATGCGTCTTTACGGCTGACTGGAAACAAAAGCTTGAAGCTGAGCTTAACAGCCTCGGCAATCCGCTGGACCTGCTTTTGAACCCGGATATCGCGCGGCTGCACCGCCATTTCTTCTGGGAAATGTCGAGCACCGGTGCTGACAGCCAGTTTAGAGTCGTCTTGAGCGCCGAGCATCGCCGGTACGCGGGCATCGGAACCGAAGTCGTTATATGCGGGTGCGGGAATTTTATCGAGCTTTGGTCGCCTGAAAGACTCGAAAGCTATAAGCAAGACAATGATAAAGATGAAGACCTGATCGCGTCGGGCGCGGCGGTCTCGGCGGCGCGGGCGTCTGGAGACAGGAATGCCCGGCGTATCACAAACCGGTCCTGGTTAACGAAACTATCTCGCTGCTCGATCCGAAGCCGGGCGGAGTATACCTTGATGTTACCGTCGGTGGTGCGGGTCACGCGGCCCGAATACTGGAGCGAATAGGTCCGGAAGGCACTTTGATAGGGATCGATCGAGATCCCGATGCAATCGAAAGCGCAAGGAATGCGCTCGCGGCGTATGCCGGAAATGTGATCCTGGTTGTCGGCAACTTCCGAGATACCAGGGCCATTCTGGATCGCGAAGGTCTGGACAGGATCGACGGGGCAGTTGCCGATTTGGGCGTCAGTTCTCACCAGCTAGATTCGCCGAGGGGCTTTACTTTCTTGCGCGACGAACCGTTGGACATGAGGATGGGGCAAATAGAGAGGGTCCCCACCGCCCGGGACATTGTAAACACATGCGGCGAAGCCGAGCTTGCCGAGATAATTCGCAAGTACGGCGAAGAGAGATACTCCCGGCGGATAGCCAGGGCGATCGTCGAGCGCAGGGGCGTGAAAGCAATAGAGACCACCGAAGAGTTGGCGGATGTGATCGTATCGGCGGTGGGGTATCTCTACCGGAAGCAGAATATCCATCCCGCCACCCGGACATTCCAGGCTGTTCGGATAAGGGTGAACGGCGAACTGGATGCTTTGGAAGCCGGTCTGCCGGGCAATCGTCGATTCATTGAGGATTGGCGGAAGGGTCTGCGTAATCAGCTTTCATAGCCTCGAAGACAAGATATCGAAGGACCTTTTTCGGCGACTTGCGGGCCGCTGCCAGTGCCCCCCGAGAATTCCGGAGTGCAGGTGCGGCGCCAGAGAGATCGTGAGGATCATAACTCGCAAGGCAGTGGTCCCGAGCGCCGAAGAAATGACGGATAATCCGCGTAGTCGCAGCGGCAAACTGCGCTGCGCGCAAAGAGTAAGTTGAGAACCGGAACGTGGAGGGTAGGGGAGATGGCTACTGTTGCTGTGCGAACGACAGCCGTTCGCGATGAAGCTGGGGTTTGTCGCGCTCGGACGCGGGTAACCGGGCGAAGGCGAACAATCCGTCAGCCATACAATTATCTTATGCTTGTCAAAAGGGTTCTTTCCGCGTTGATGATTGCGTTCCTGCTCGGATACGTCAACGTGTACGCAAATCTGGCCACTACCGGTCACAGCCGCAGCAGGCTGACCGCGGCCTACGAACGTGAACTCCGCAGGAATGAGCAGCTCAAGGTCGAGTTCAAATCACTTTCGAGCCCGCACAATGTGGTTATGGCCGCCCAAAAGGGCGGCATGGTTTACGCGACCCAATACGATTACATTCGCGGGCCGCTAAACGTTGCAAGCGCACAACGATAATAGTGAGGAGTAACGAGTGCTGAGTAACGAGTAACGAGTACCGCGGCGCTGTGAGCGCCGTCCCTGGTCTGTTCGGGCAGATTTGCAATCTGGCCCGTAAAGGACAATCCGGGCATCTCCGATGCCCTAACAAATGTGTTGATTCGACTGGTTGCTTTTGGGGATTTCAAAGCCCCGCACTTGTTGGCTGGGGCGCGGATCGCTAGTCCGCCCCACATGAAATGAATAACGAGTCCCGCGATGCCGCGGGCGCAGTCTCTTCTCGTTACTCAGCACTCGTTACTCGTTACTTAGTTGAGAGCAAGCACATGGCACCCAGACATAGGGGACTTGTAAAGAACAGGACGACTTATCTGTTTGCTGTATTCGCCCTGCTGTATGCGGGGGTGGCGGGGCGGCTGGTTTACATCCAGATAGCCTGCAACGACCGTTACGTCGACTGGGCCAAGAAGATCAGGGCCAGGCAACTGGCGATTCCCGCGGCCAGAGGAAACATTTTCGACCGGAACGGGCGGGCTCTGGGAGTGAATATCGAGACGGCGTCGGTCTTTGCGAACCTCAAGGAGATTCCCGACCCGCCGCGGACCGCGATCAAAGTGGCGGCCCTGCTGGGTGACGAGTCGCAGAGGATCGAAGAGAAGCTCAGCGGCAAGCGAGGGTTTGTGTGGCTGCGAAGGCATATGCCCGCGGAAGTCGCGGATGAGGTCCGTAAAGACAGGTTCGAGCTGCCGGGAATCGGGACGCAGACCGAGACCAAGCGAGTTTATCCCGCCGGCCAAGTGGCCGCGCAAGTTATCGGGTTTACCGATATAGACAATAAGGGCGTGGAGGGCGCGGAGTGCGTCTTCAACCGCTTCCTTTGCGGAAGCAACGGACTGATTTCAGCCGAGCTGGATGGGGGCCGCCGGATCATCCCGATTACCCGCAGGCTCGTGCGTGAGCCCGAGCCCGGCAAAGATGTCTACCTGACCATTGATATCAACATACAGCACATCGCCGAGCAGGCGCTGGCAAGGATGGCTCAGAATAGTCACCCGCGCAGCGCCTGTGCCGTGGTGATGGACCCTCATACCGGTGAGATACTGGCGCTGGCGAATCTGCCGGGCTTCGACCTGAACAAGGCGCACTCCACGAAGAGCGCCTTGTGGCGAAACCGTGCCGTGGCCGACCTCTACGAGCCGGGGAGCACATTGAAAGTAGTCACTGTCGCGGCAGGTCTGAACGAAGGCATGTCACCGCACGCGATTATGGCGGTCTGCACGGGCATGGAGAAGATTAAGGGCGGGCGAATTCCATGCACGCTCCACCACCCGTTCAAGGCCGGCCACGGCAGTGTAGATATGTATAAGATTATCAGGTATTCCTGTAATATCGGCGCCGCGCACATCGCCCTGAAACTGGGGGCAGACAAGCTTTACAGCTACGAGAAAAGCTTCGGGCTGCTTGATAGGACAAACGCGGGCTTCGGGTGCGAGGCTGTCTGTCCAATGGTGGGGCCGGACAAGTGGGAGACCATTCGGTTGGCTGATATCGGCTTCGGCCAGGGAATGGCCGTGACGGCTTTGCAGATGGCCAGCGTTTACTCGACTGTCGCGAACCGCGGGGTGCGGGTCAGCCCGACGGTGCTCCGCGAGGTGACCAACGCCGACGGCACGATCTTTCGCCCGTTCAAACCAGCCCGTGCGCACAGAGTGATATCCGCCGCGGCTGCGGGGGAGCTTACAAAAATGCTGATGGGCTGTGTCGACGAGGGCACCGGCAAGCCTGCTCGAATCGACGGTCGCACGATTGCCGGCAAGACCGGGAGCGCGCAGGCGCCCAGAGTAGGCGGCCGCGGTTACGAGCCGGGCGCGTTTGTGGCGTCGTTCATGGGCTTTGCGCCGGCCAGCCGCCGAGGATCGTAATTGCCGTGGTCGTGAACCGACCGACCGGTTCGCACTGGGGAGCCACTGTGGCCGCGCCCGTCTTCCAGGAGATAGGGGAGAAGACGTTGTGGTATCTGAAGGTGCCGTCCGATGCTCCCAGCAAGAGCGACCCTAAGCAGCAGCAGACCGACAGCGGCCGGTTAGCGGAGGCGCTGGGTGTTGGGCATGGGGTGATAGGTGATGGGTGATGGGTGATGGGTGATGGGTGTTGGGTGTTGGGAAGGGATTACCTTCCCTTCCGACCAACACCCATAACCCATTCCCCATCACCCGATTGACAGACTGTATCCCTCCTCCTTCGTAGTGCGGTGAGTTGGGGGTGAGGCGCGAGACATTTTCGTCTCACCCCCCTTTTTCAAAATGGAGTGAGGGTTGGCGATTTGGGGCAGCGGGCAAGAGGGAGATGACGGATCTTGGGCGAACCGGATTCTCCCTCCGCCGTCCCATCCGGAAGGAACGAGGTTTCAAGGGCACAAGGGTACGACCGATCAAGGGATCCCGTGTACCCTCGTAACCTTGTTCCCTTGTAGCCTTGTAACTGGCGGCCGGACAGCCGATTGTCCGGTTGCATTTTTATCGACAGGGGTTGTGTATTAAGGCCGGGCCAATTACTGGGCGAGCCCGTCCTGAGTGACACAACCCCCTTTTTTTCGCTGTTCGAGGTCCGAGGTTCGAGGTTAGAAGGGACCTCGTGTGCAACCAGACGACGAGGTTGCGGCGAAAGTGTTCCCATTTTGAGGCGTTTCGACGCGGGGCATGCGAGTGGGGCGGGGGAGCCAGGCGCCTTAGACAGCGGTTGTTTGCCAAGGGAGACGCAAAATCTGAGTGAGCACACTCCGCCTGGCTTTACGCACGAGAAATCGCCGCCGCGCCGCTTGCAGGGGACGTCGGGGCGGTCCTTCCTGGCAAGATGCTGGATGGCGGCAAACTCGTGCCTCTTCTGGGGAGACAGATTCACGAACGACCAGCCATACCATTCGCCGATCCCATATCGACAGCGCCCGGTGGCTCTGCTTTCGTGATGAAAATTCGGTTCATCCTATTACCACATCCGCGGGGGTGGCATCGTAGCCGAAGAGTTCGGCGATCTGCGGCAAGATCACCTTGCCGTAGGCTATGTTCAGACCGCGGCGCAGGGCACGGTTGTCGCGCAGAGCCTGCCTCCAGCCTTTGTTTGCGATCTCCAGCGTGTACCGGCTGGTGACGTTGGTGAGGGCGTAAGTGGATGTTCCCGCCACCGCGCCCGGCATGTTGGCGACGCAGTAGTGCACTACGCCCTCCTCCATGTAAACGGGATTGGCGTGGGTTGTCGGCGGCTGGTCTCGAAGACTCCACCCTGGTCGATTGCAACGTCCACCACCACCGCCCTCGGTTTCATTAGCCGGATCATCTCGCGGGTTACGAGCACGGGTGTCCGAGCGCCGTGGCGAAGCACCGCGCCCACGACGAGATCGGCGTCCTTCAAGACCGCCCTGATATTGTAGCTGTTGGACATGAGCGTGGTCACGTTGGGCGGCATCACGTCGGCGAGATGCCGCAGCTTGTCGAGATTCACATCGAGGACCACCACGTTCGCTCCCAGTCCGGCGGCCATCTTTGCGGCATTCGAGCCTGAAACCCCCGCGCCGATTATCGCGACCTTGGCCGGAGCCACGCCCGGCACCCCTCCCAGGAGGATCCCTCTGCCCTCCATCGGCCGCTCGAGGTACTTCGCGCCCTCGTGGACGGCCATTCGGCCTGCCACCTCGCTGATAGGCGTCAAAGCGGGCAGTGAGCCGTCGGCCTCCTCGATCGTTTCGTATGCGATGCAGACCGGGCCGCGCTCGACCACCGCCCGCGTCATAGCCTCATCCGCCGCGAAGTGGAAATAAGTGAAAATCACCTGACCCTCGCGAATCAGCGGATACTCCTGGGGCATGGGCTCCTTGACCTTGATAATCATCTCGCTTGTCGAGTACGTGCCGGCGGCGTCGGCAGCGATCCGTGCCCCAGCCTCCACATAATCATCGTCGCTAATCCCGCTCCCGCGGCCGGCGTCCGTCTCGACGATGACCTCATGGCCGCTGCGCGCCAGCGATTCCACCAGCGCCGGCACGCCGGCCACGCGATACTCTCCCTGTTTGATCTCTCTTGGTATACCGATTATCATTTTTTTCACTTTAAACCCAGTATTCGAAAAATCACCGCTCCCATCAGCAGAGCAGCGCCGATCGTCGCGAAAATGGCCCGATTGCCCATCAAGGAGCCGACCAGGCCGGCGAGCGAGCACATCACCAACTGTCCCATTATGCCCGCGGCCTGCTGAATTCCATACGCCCTTCCGCGAAAACCGGGATCCACTTTGGTGCAGGTTATAGCGCCGACCGATGGACTTACGGCGGCGAGGAACAGCCCCGTCGCGAAGTAAACCAGGGCGAAAACCCATTTGTTGAGGACCATGGAGAGCGCAAATGTGCCGATTCCGGCACCCACTAGCCCGATTATGATCGCTCGGCGGAAATCGTGCTGTTGCCCGAATGCGATCCACCGTCGCGATGTCAGCACGATCGCAAGCGCCGGAAGCGGGAATATCCATCCCGTCAAGGCGCGGCCGAGATGCTTCGCAGGTGTAGGGCCAAATATGGAGCAATCGCCGCGCCGTAGCCCCAGCACAGCATCATCGCAAACATCGTCGATAGTAGGATAGGGGACCGCACCGAGGCCACAAGGTCTTGAAACAGCGTGGTCCTTTCCGTCAGCGACACTTTGTTGGGTTCCTGCACGAGCAGCCACACAATCACGAGCGCCAGCAGGACAACCGTCCCCGACACCTGCATCGAGAGCCTGTAGCCGAATATAGCGCCCAGCTCCCACCCGAGAGCAGGGCCGAAAATCACGCCGAGGCTCTGCGCCGCTTCCATCACCGCGATGTATCGAGGAGCATATTCCTTCGGGGTGTTGGTGGCGATCAGGGCGAACGACCCGGGCATGAACCCCGTGAGCGCTCCGTTCAAGAGCCGGGCCAGGGCCAACTGCCACGGCGTCCGGCAAAAGCTCATCCCAAAATATACGGCTGCCAGGCAGATTCCCGCCCTTATAATCATAGGTTTTCTTCCGTGGCTATCGCCGAGTTTGCCCCAAAACGGGATGCCGATCAAGCTTGCGCCATATTGACAGGTCAACGCGATGGCCAGCCACATGTGCACGTGGCGGCCTGCGTGCAGGTCTTTCTCCAGAAAAAGGGAAAGGAACGGCAGGACCTGGTTCCAACTCAGCGACGCCAGAAAAACCGTTGTGGATAGGTACAATGATATTGCGCCGGTAGTAGAGCATTACTATACTAGTCTACCACTCAGCGGGGCGGAAGGGAAGGCGCGGCTGGCTGGGTAAGTGCTCGGGAATGATGAGTACCCAGCGCCTGGCTGTCATTCCGAACGAATGTGAGGAATCTCAACCTTGCGGACGCGTCTCACGCACCGGAACAAGAATGCAAGCGCGGCGTTGAGATTCCTCGCTACCCGCTCCTAAGAAACTCTCTTCGGAAGAGCGCGGAAGCTGCTTAATGCAGAGGGCACTAGCACAACGATTACGTCATCCTGAAGTCGAAGGATCTGCTTTTACATTACGGCATAGATCCATGCGGGAGCTAAAAGCAGATTCTTCGTTCCTCCTAAGAAACCTTCCATGCCCGGCGGCTTCGGGGCAGTCGCCCGCGAAGCATAGCCTGTCGGGGTGAGTTTCTTTATAACGTGACTCCGCAGCGCGGGGTCCGACGCTCCTAAGAAACTCCCCAGTTTCGGGAACAAGATTCCCGAAACACCGGGGGGTGGGTTTCTTTCCAATGTAACGGCGACAACGTCGCCGTCACTTGCTCGGAATGACATATGCGGTAGCTTATACTCACGATCCATGAGCTTTTACCTGGCTGGGTTAAAGGCTCAAGGTTGAGAAGGGAACCGTCCCAGAACCTTTAACCCATTCACGATGTATCCGACCGCCTCCCGCAGATTCTCCGCGACAAAATCGGGGTGGGATGCGCCGGTTTCGGCCTCGGCGCGGGTGATCATGCCGGTGAGGACGAGCACGGTCTTGCAGCCCGCGGCCTTGCCCGCAAGCGAGTCGCGTTCGCTGTCGCCCACCATGAACGAGTTCACCAGGTCGATATCATGCTCGCTTGCGGCTTGGAGGATCAAGCCCGGCTCGGGCTTCCGGCATGCACAGTTTTCCGAGGCCAGGTGTTTGCAGTAATAGAACCCGGATATCTTGCCTCCGCCCGCTTCCACCTGGCGTTCGACTTCCCGCTCGATGGTCAAGAGGTCCTCCTCCGCCATCACGCCTTTGCCGATGCACTGCTGGTTGGAGATCACGTAGACCTCCAACCCGGCTTCATTAAGAATCCGCACGGACTCACCGGCATAGGGGAAGACCTCGAGTTCGGCGATGCTTTTCACATAGTCATCGCGGTCCGCATTGATGGTTCCGTCTCTATCCAGAAAAACTGCTTTGTGCCGCAATTACAACTTCTCGCATTCCCGAAAATCGTTCCCGAAATATCGCGAATCAGAGCAACCCCAGAAACTCGTCGACCGTCATCCCTGCACTTCGAAGGAGTGCGCGCAGACTGCCTACTGAAAGCTCTTTGTGCAGCGGCACCGAGAGGTTCACACGGAGTCCTGCTTTTACGAGGACCAAATGGCTGCCGACTTGTCCGATTGCCGACCAGCCGGCCTTCCGAAACGCCTTTGCAGCCTCTCTCCCGCTGATGTTAGCCAGCTTGCCCACGCGTCTACACCGCCACTACGACGGGCCCGCGTTTGCGCTTGCGCGGCAGAGCCGAGACCGCTTTCTGGTCCTCCGCCCACAGCCAGGCCGTAATGGCTTCCCTAATGTTTTCCAGTGCCTCTTCTTCGTCTCTACCCTGCGACACGCAGCCTGGCAGGGCCGGACACTCAGCCACTATCCAACCGTCTTCAGCCGTTTCCATTACAACATGGAAGATCATCCTGGGGCTCCTGATACGGATCGATTACTGAGTTAATAATACCACAAAATGAAGGCGGACCGCTCTCTTTCAATTGGGTGGCAGATGGTCAGACTGCCCGCTGTCGTTGATGGCGTAGGCAACTCCAGGACCCAGATCTACCGCCGTGTAGCTCTGCGCCTCGGTACCAACCGCCAGCCCGAGCGCAAGCGACACGAGACACACCGCCGCACAAATAGACTTCTTCATCCATTCTCCTCCTTCGCTCTCTTTTGGAGCTTGTAGAAGTTACGTGGCAAACGAAAAAGGCCCGGGCATTACTGGCATGCGTTAGCAAGTCCGATAACGCTGGGTAAGAGTTCACTCTTGGTGAGTACCCTTGTCATGCTGAACTCGATTCATTGCCGTCCCACAGTTCGGCAAAACGGCCTGTTTTGGGGGTATTTCACGCTCGTCAGCGCGTGACTTTCCAAATGCCCATTTTCGGTTTTCTTGGTGGCGCGATTCGCAAGCGTACAGCCCTGGCGGACTCGGAGCAAACGCGGCGGCTATGTCATTCCGAACGCACGTGTGAGGAATCTCGACCCATCGGTTGATTCTCACGTGCCAAAGGATGATCCAAGCGCAACGCTGAGATTCCTCACATTCGTTCGGAATGACATGATTTGCTACGGCTGTGGCAAACCAACAGGACGGCATAGTTTTCTGCGGCGGCTCCCTGTGGGATGGTAGTGAACTCGATTCAGCATCTCCTTTGCAGCGGGAGTCTGAAGGACTGCATATCAAGAGCTGCCTCGACTTGTCGTTCCCATGTAGGAGGCGGCTCCCTTCCCAACGTTTAACCTTGAACTCGAAAAAAAGAAAACGGCCCCGAACGTATACGTTCGGGGCCGTTTTCTTTTTTCCTGGCAACAACCTATTTTCCCGGGGCCTTACGCCCAAGTATCGTCGGCCCTGGTGGGCTTAACTACCGTGTTCGGAATGGGAACGGGTGGACCCCCACCGGTATGGTCGCCAGGAAAAACCAAAATCAGGTGACAGGTTTTGGGTGCTGGGTGATGGGAAGGGAGTGTCTTCCAACACCCGTCACCTAACACCCAACACCGGTTCACTGGCAAGTTTATAATGATGAGAGTGCCTCAAAGCCTTGAGTAATGATTTCAAATGGTCAAGCCCTCGGTCTATTCAGTACAGCTCACTCAACATGTTACCACGCTTACACTCGCTGCCTATCAACCCGGTCGTCTACCGGGGACCTTACCAGGTTAACCCTGTGAGAGATCTAATCTTGTGGCCGGCTTCCCACTTAGATGCTTTCAGCGGTTATCCGTGCCGGACATAGCTACTCGGCGCCTGCAGTTGGCACTACAACCGATACACCAGAGGTCCGTCCATCCCGGTCCTCTCGTACTAGGGACAGATCCACTCAAATCTCTTGCGCCCGCATCGGATAGGGACCGAACTGTCTCGCGACGTTCTGAACCCAGCTCGCGTACCGCTTTAATAGGCGAACAGCCTAACCCTTGGGACCGAATCCAGCCCCAGGATGCGACGAGCCGACATCGAGGTGCCAAACCTTGCCGTCGCTGTGAGCGCTTGGGCAAGATAAGCCTGTTATCCCCGGGGTAACTTTTATCCGATGAACCCTGGCCATTCCACACTGCGCCAGAGGGTCATTAGGTCCTGCTTTCGCACCTGCTCGAGGTGTCCCTCTCACAGTCAAGTTCGCTTCTGCCCTTATACTCTAACGGCTGATTTCCAACCAGCCTGAGCGAACCTTTGAACGCCTCCGTTACATTTTAGGAGGCGACCGCCCCAGTCAAACTACCCGCCTGATACTGTCCTATGACCAGATTATGGACATTAGTTAGAATCCCAGAATAACAAGTGTGGTATTCCACTGCCGGTATTGCTACCTCCCACATATTCTCTACATGCTATCCCAAAACCCAATATCAGGGTGTAGTAAAGCTCCACGGGGTCTTTCCGTCCTGATGCGGGTAATGCGCATCTTCACGCATGCTACAACTTCGCCGAGTCCAACGTTGAGACAGCGCTCAAGTCGTTACACCTTTCGTGCAGGTCGGAACTTACCCGACAAGGAATTTCGCTACCTTAGGACCGTTATAGTTACGGCCGCCATTCACCAGGGCTTCGATTCAAAGCTTCGCTAGAGGTCCGATGTCAGGTGTCGGAAGTCAGAGAACCACGCCACTTCTGTATCATCACATGAAGTGAGCGCCCCAGATGTTCTCTGAGCATTTGCAGCTTCTCGTGATTTGCCTCTGAGATATACCCGTAACCCAGTGCCATATCCAATTGGCACCCGAGTTCCGTGCAGCTTCCCAGAGCATTCACAAGAAATCGCTTGAAATCCGCTGTGTATCGGCTTCGGCCACACCCCTCGGCAATGTTCGCCGGCACTGAATCCGCCGACAGACGCATTTGTCTACCCATCTCATTTCTGGCATAACTGGGAAAGCCTAGCGTCAGTTGGTGAACCTCTTTAGCCAACTCCATCGCCATCCGATACACTCGCAAATCCTGCAGCGAACGTACCGGTTGATCGTTCTGACTTCCAACCTCTGACATCGGACCTCTAACTGACCTCTCCTGTTAACCTTCTGGCATTGGGCAGGTGTCAGCCCCTATACGTCGCCTTTCGGCTTAGCAGAGACCTGTGTTTTTGTTAAACAGTCGCTCGAGCCTTGTCACTGCGACCCCAACGAATCCACGTCGTTACAGACGCGTCCCGCCAGGGCACCCCTTCTCCCGAAGTTACGGGGTCAGATTGCCTAGTTCCTTAACGTTGGTTATCTCGCACGCCTTAGTATCCTCTACCTGCCTACCTGTGTCGGTTTGCGGTACGGTCAGAAACTAGCTCGCTAGAGGTTTTTCTTGACAACCCTCAAGGCCAGTTCGCTTCGGATTTCTCCTCCACTCCTGGACTGCCGACCTGATGCTTCCGACGGATTTGCCTGCCGGAACAGACCTACAGCCCAACACGGACAACCATCGCCGTGCTTGGCCCATCGCGCTGTGTCACCCCTTTGCTGATAACGCTAGTCACTGGTTCAGGAATATACACCTGATGTCCATCGCCTACGCCATTCGGCCTCGGCTTAGGCCCGACTAAACTCAAGAGGACGATCCTTCCTTAAGAACCCTTAGGCTTTCGGCGGGGAAGATTCTCACTTCCCTTTTCGCTACTCATTCCGGCATCCTCACTTGCCTGCAGTCCACCACTGCTTCCGCTATAGCTTCGACCCGCAGGCAACGCTCTCCTACCGATCTGGAAGTTGGAAATTGGAAATTGGAAATAGGAACTCCGCGCCCCAATTTCTAACCTCTAATTTCCAACCTCCAGATCCCATAGCTTCGGTAACTGGCTTGAGCCCCCTTACATTATCGGCGCAAGACCACATTCGACCAGTAAGCTGTTACGCACTTCTTAGACGATGGCTGCTTCTAAGCCAACATCCTGGCTGTTTACGTGATCTCACATCCTTTTACACTTAGCCAATATTTAGGGACCTTAGCTGATGGTCTGGGCTGTTTCCCTTTCGACTACGAAACTTATCTCCCGCAGTCTCACTGCTACGCTTCATGTCCCGGCATTCGGAGTTTGATTGACTTTGGTAACCTGGTAGGGCCCCTGGGCCATTCAGTGCTCTACCTCCGGAACAAAACACGTAACGCTGCACCTAAATGCATTTCGGAGAGAACCAGCTATTTCCGAGTTCGATTGGCATTTCACCATGCTACCCACAGTTCATCCAAGCCGTTTTCAACCGACACTAGTTCGGGCCTCCATCAACGGTTAAGTTGACTTCACCCTGACCATGGGTAGATCACTCGGTTTCGGGTCTGATGCATACTACTAGTCGCCCATTTTAGACTCGCTTTCGCTACGGCTACACACCTTAGGTGCTTAACCTCGCAACATACATCAACTCGCCGGATCATTATGCAAAAGGCACGCCACCATCCGGGTATTAGGTGTCAGGTGATGGGTGCTGGAATCCCAACACCCATTACCTGACACCCGATACCATCGGACTATGACTGTTTGTAGGCATACGGTTTCAGGTTCTATTTCACTCCCCTCCCGGGGTACTTTTCACCTTTCCCTCACGGTACTATCCGCTATCGGTGGCAAAGAGTATTTAGCCTTAGACGGTGGTCCGCCCGGATTCACGCAGGGTTACTCGTGTCCCGCGCTACTTGGGAAAACAACGGGAGAGATCTTACTTTCGCCTACAAGGCTATCACTTCCTATGGCAAGACTTTCCAGTCCACTTCGGCTAGCAAGATCTTTTGTAACTCCCCGGCATAACTCGCAGTTTCTGCCTGTTATTTCCCACGACACCAGCACGACAACGGCTGCGTCCTATCACGCCGTACTGGTTTAGGCTGCTCCGCTTTCGCTCGCCGCTACTTACGGAATCACTTCGTTTTCTTTTCCTCGGGTTACTAAGATGTTTCAGTTCACCCGCTTACCCGCGTTAAGCTATGTATTCACTTAACGCTGACACCGCATGACCAGTGTCGGGTTTCCCCATTCGGGAATCGCCGGATCAAAGCATGTTTGCTGCTCCCCGACGCATATCGCTGCTGACCGCGCCCTTCATCGGCTCTTTGCCCCAAGGCATCCACCGTACGCCCTTTGTAGCTTGACCAAAACCTTATTCAGTCGACAGTCCTGGAGTCGTCGACTCACCAGAAGGTGATCGCCGACCCCGACCGCCGCCTTGTTCTCAAGGCTTTGTGCATGCGCACTCTCATCATTATATACTTGTCAATGAACACGAACCCGGCGCCTCATGCGCGCCGCGTGCGGAGAAACTCTGTCGCCGCACAGCGCGAAAGGGGGAAGACAGATCGTCTTCCCCCTCGAAAAATCTCAAGGAGCATCTGTCCCAATCGGCCGTTATAAGGCTTTGCAATGGGTCATTGTCATACGCATTATGTGTTCCTTGAAAGCTCCATAGTGTAAGCGCAGCATGAGTTACCGACCTAGGAGGTCGAGGTCTGTCGATCCCTGAGGTTCGTAAACCCCGGCATCTGAGCCTCTAATTCCTTAGAAAGGAGGTGATCCAGCCGCACCTTCCGATACGGCTACCTTGTTACGACTTCGTCCCCCTCGCTCCCCACACCTTCGGCGACTCCCTCCCTTGCGGGTTGGGCCATCGACTTCGGGTGCAGACAACTCAGGTGGCGTGACGGGCGGTGTGTACAAGGCCCGGGAACGTATTCACCGCAGTTTAGCTGACCTGCGGTTACTAGCGATTCCGACTTCATGCAGTCGAGTTGCAGACTGCAATCCGAACTGAGGACGTATTTTTGAGATTAGCTCCACCTCGCGGCATTGCTGCCCTTTGTTAACGTCCATTGTAGCATGTGTGTAGCCCCAGGCGTAAGGGCCATGCTGACTTGACGTCGTCCCCACCTTCCTCCCGCTTGCACGGGCAGTTTCCGAAGAGTTCCCGACTTTACGCTGGCAACATCGGATGAGGGTTGCGCTCGTTGCGGGACTTAACCCAACATCTCACGACACGAGCTGACGACAGCCATGCAACACCTGTCTTGGTGCTGTATGTTTCCATACAGGGGTACCACTTTCATGGACTTACACCAGATGTCAAGCCTGGGTAAGGTTCTACGGTTAGTGACGTATTAAACCACATGCTCCACCGCTTGTGCGGGCCCCCGTCAATTCCTTTGAGTTTCAACCTTGCGGTCGTACTCCCCAGGCGGGATACTTAATGCGTTAGCTTCGGCACTAGAGGGGTCGATACCTCTAACACCTAGTATCCATCGTTTACGGCTAGGACTACCGGGGTATCTAATCCCGTTTGCTCCCCTAGCTTTCGCACCTCAGCGTCAGGATGTGGCCAGGAAGCCGCCTTCGCCACAGGTGTTCCTCCTGATATCTACGCATTTCACCGCTACACCAGGAATTCCACTTCCCTCTCCATACCTCAAGACCTCCAGTTTTGGAGGCAGTTCCGAGGTTGAGCCTCGGCATTTCACCACCAACTTAAAGGTCCGCCTACGCGCGCTTTACGCCCAGTGAATTCGGACAACGCTCGCCCCCTACGTATTACCGCGGCTGCTGGCACGTAGTTAGCCGGGGCTTATTCTTGAGGTACCGTCATTATCTTCCCTCAAAAAAGACCTTTACATCCCGAAGGACTTCGTCGGTCACGCGGCGTCGCTGCGTCAGGCTTTCGCCCATTGCGCAAGATTCCTAATTGCTGCCCCCCGTAGGAGTCTGGGCCGTGTCTCAGTCCCAGTCCGGCTGACCATCCTCTCAGACCAGCTACCCGTCGTCGCCTTGGTGAGCCATTACCCACACCAACTAGCTGATAGGCCGCAAGCCCATCCTGAAGCGCATTGCTGCTTTAGATGCATACACATGCGTCGATGCATCCACATGCGGTATTAATCCGCCTTTCGGCGGGCTATCCCCCACTTCAGGGCAAGTTGCTTACGTGTTACGCGACCGTTCGCCGCTAGGAAGGAACCGGAGGTCCGAAATCCGAACCCGGAAGACTGGAAGGGAATTCTCATCACGAAATCACGAAAGGGGGAAAACACGAAAAGGGAGTTTGAAAATGATCGCACCAGGTTTCGGGAAAAGGGTTTCCCGAAACAACTTTCGTGTTTTCATATTTTCGTGCTTTCGTGATGAAAATCTCCGAGCCCGGATGCCCGACCTCCGGTTCCACCTCGCTCGACTTGCATTTCTTAGGCACGCCGCTAGCGTTCGTCCTGAGCCAGGATCAAACTCTCCATAAGAAAATATTTAACCGTGGGCATAAAGCCCACAGGTCAAACTCTCGAAGAGTTGTCCACCCCGACAAAAATCGGGGCAACTATTATCTAGTTGAAACTCATACTAGCACTTACACTATGCAGTTTTCAAGGAACATCTGCCCCCCCGAGCGGTATATCCCGCCCAGGCGCAAATAATATAATACCATGCCTGCACAGCCCTGTCAACAACTTTTTTCGGCGTGCTTTGCCGCCGAACGTTGTATCGGGGGTTGTGCTCCCAGGCACAGGCGATATGTTACCATCTAATTTTACCCAAGTCAAGGGGTTGCGCTGCAAATTATCAGATATTTTTTCGACGGCCGGTCCGGGCGGGTTCAAGATTGGGAAGGGAGCAGCAATTAGGAACCAGGGGATGGGTGATGGGGACGGTAAAGGAGAGAACAAGTCCCTTCCCTAGCCCCTAATCCGCACTATTCACGTAGCGCGTGTTTGCCCAGCACTTTGTGCTCCCCTCGCCCATCCGGGAGAGGGAGCACGTGAGTGCCTGAACCAAAAGGCAAGTCTATCAGTTCACGAACAGTGCGGGTTCATTCGACCGCAACCTTTTAATGCGTAAGCCCTGCCATTTCAGAATTGCCACCTCGTCCCCTCGTAACCTTGAACCCGCCCTTCACATCCCGCCGGATGACAAATTCTGATAACGTCCCAAAGTCCGTTGCTGGGAACTTAGGGCGGAGAGCCGGAGTGAGCTGGGTTTATCGCATTTCGGTCGAAACGGAAGTAATGGTGCGGGGCAGCACAAGGCCGCCCCGCCTTCCGTATTCGACACCTGAATCGGCGCTCGGGTCGCTCCCCAGCGTTGCCCTATCCTCCGCTCAGGCGAGCTAATTGTACCCATGTTCACGGAACTGGACTTCCGTTTCGACGAGAACGCGATAAACCCGCGAGGGCTTGCGTGTTTCAGCGACAGCGATACGCCACAAGGGGGCGACCTGTGGCTGAGGGCCTGACGGTGCAATGATTCGCGTACTCCTGAACAGCAACGGACTTTGGGACGTTACCAAAATTACGGAATTTCAGAATTTCGAAATTGTCCCAGCCCCCGCCCACTTGCTAAATTCGTCCGATCCGATGTATAACATAACCGGTCACACACATGCTTCTAACCATCACTACTACTTATTCACCGGCCACCGATCTGGGATATCTCTTGCATAAGAATCCCGCGAGGGCGCAGTGCTTCGAGCTTGCGGGGCCGGGGACCGTGGTGGTGACGACTCCCAATGCCGAGTATAACGTGAAATGGGAAAGCCTGCCCGCGGGCAAGATGCGGATGGGCCCAAGACACTGACCAGGGATAACCCTGATTCGACCGATGGATGGAACCGGCGCTCCCTCAATCGGGAGCGCGAGCGATGGAGGATGAGGCTTGCGGCCGGAAAGCAGGAACGTGAGGGTGGCTCTTAAAGCTGGCCGTTACAAAAGATCTGCAAAAACTTTCGGCGCAAGGATAGTGAATATAGAGAGGGAAACACTCAGTAAATGGCGAACAGACGTAGTAGTGAAAAAAGCGGTTCGATTCGAACCGCGAAGTACCCGGCTAGATGTGCTCGATTTCAGCGTACCAGACGATAAGATAGGAGGAAAGAGGGATGATACCACTGTCAATCAGAAGAACTGTTAGCCGTTCGAAAACGCAGAATAAGATCAAGCTAGTGTTCATGCTTGTCTTCGCCCTCGCGGTGACCACGTCGGTTGCTGGCGCGGACGGCCTAATGGGTTCGACGCTCACTCCCATAGTTGTTCAGCCTAATTCGGAGCCTCACCTCGTCGCTCACTTGACGGCGACTGTATCGATAGATGCATCAGGTTCCGTTGGCGGTGGGGTGGGTGAACTGTCAGTAACTTTCGCCAATGGAACGGCCACAGGTCCAGGTGGCGGCCCCGAATCGGTTACCGCCATTGTTGAGGCGTCTCCATTCACTTGTAGTGATCCTCTAACGGAGACCCAGTACGGAGTGTGGTCGCTTCAGGGTCAAGCCCGGCCCTGGTGATGATGATGAGTTAGGAGGTTCGGATGCGGTTTATGCTGTCGGCGACGAGATAACCCTTGACATAAAGATTACGGGAATTGTGCAGACTGTTTTTACTCTCACCGGCGCTGGTAATGGGGTCAATATCAATGGCAACATCTCGCCTTATGCGGGACTCTACACGGGCAGTCTGGCGGAGCATATCTTTAATCCGACCGTCACCGTGACGGGAGGTGGATACACATGCTCCCATAGTTACGTCGGTGGAGACTAAGGGAACCTCACTCAGGCCTCACAATAAGCGCCGGGGTCCAGGCTCTGCCATTATCTTACGGATATATATCCGGAGGTGTATATGAGCCAGGCTGCGGTATGAGCCCTATTCTTCCGTGCGATGGGGGCGCCAGTGCTTCAGGCACGTATTGGGGATATGGCAACATAATCGCCACGACAAATCGCACGTTTTCGGTGACTTATGGTCCCGATGGCTGGGGAAGTCCTCCTGGCAATTCGTACCGAACTTCAGGCAATGTTGGCGGCGGAACATTTGCTGTAACAATGTCAGCCATAGGTGGGCAACCCAATGAGGACGGAAGGCTTACGCCCTGGTCCTCCGGGATCGGGGTTGTCGAACAGGGCATCCAGCAAACCGATATAGCCCCCACGTTGCTCAACATCGACGGAAGCACGTTATCACCAGCGAGCCTGGTCGACACTCAGGAGAGTCTACAGATCACCGTCGCCCCGCATTTAGATACACCGACAGCGACCACGCCTCAGAGTAACTACACCTCGGTATGGACTCTCGATAGCTCCAGTAATACCGTCGATAAGGCCGATGGCTTCTATCCCGGCCTCACGATCTCGCAAAGTGTGCCGCTCTGCGGTCCGCGAACATTGCTAGTGTCTACTTGCATAAATAGCTAATAGTATTCTTGCCGGTGTATCGGGAATCTTGTTCCCGATACGCACTTAGTTTCGGGAACAAGATTCCCGAAACACCCGTTACAGCATTCTATCAATCAATTATGCAACTAAGCACTAGGTCAGTATGAAATCAGCGGCCCTAATTTCTCGGAACAATGCGCTACATCGGGGGTTGTAACAGGCGGCGACACACCTGACCAATATGGGAATTTCGTTCTTGACGGGGCTACCATGGCCGCGCAACAGATTCCCGATCATCAGCCATCAGACGTCTTTGAGGGAACCACGATTTCCGATCCCTGGGAACCCAGCGGCTATATCGGCTATGATTGCTTCGACCCTGACTATGACGGACTACTGGATGCCTACGAAGATAATGCCTGCTATTGTCGGGGAGGAAGCGACTTCTCCTTCACGGACCTTGTAAACGTGACGCTCCACGGCGGGCCTTCGACATTGTGGGACTTCACGCAGGACGTAGGCAGTTGGACGGGCTGCACGGCCTCATCAGCCTCGGGCGGGGTGACGTTTAGTGCGATGGCGGGTGCGACTGCGCTACTCCAGAGCATTCCTACAAGCCTTAACATATACAATCGGGCCAATGGCTATCGGTACGCCGTGGTGACCTGGACGCCTCCCGCCGCGATACCGGCAAGCAATCCTGTCAGGTTCTACTTAGGGAGTGCGGGCAGCGGCCTCCCCAGCAAGTACCTGGAATCTCACGACGCCCCAAGGGTGGACCTCGGGGCCGGTGAACTCTAAGACCGACCTCGCGAACCCAGACAGCGGCGGCTGGGTAGGGCAAATATCCGATCTCCAAAGCATCACGCCATATGAAACCCCTCTCAATATGTCGGCGAACCAGGGAGTCGGTAGCGATGACATGATTCCCGGCCAACTTAATTCCACGCCGGCAATCTGGACAGACTATCCGAACCAACTCGGAGTCGGCATGCTGCAGAGCATGCAAATCACCATGCCGGTTGCCGGGGCCTATAGCTTCACCGGCCTACAAGTTCAACGTGGGGAAGGCTCGGCAAAGGTCATCATCTACCCGCATAAGTCGGCGTGGAATGACCCGAATGCGGAGCCGGACTTGACGAACCCCTCTGCCGGCAGCGCGGCGAATGGTGACTCGCGATGGGCTATTCAAAAGGGCGTCATCTACATCGACGGCATGTTAGCATTTGAGTTCTTTGCGGCGACCCTAGAATATGGGACCAATCCCCAAACCGAGAATATGTGCTACTTTTATACGCCGAACTACCTGGCTGGGACCAATGCGATCGTCGGCTTTCCAGCCGACAGCTATCTTGCGACTCCGGCCCCAAGCAAGTACGGCTCACCCTTGATCGATGTTGCGATCGACCCGGCATATGCAAGCAGCCCGGTTTTCGCAACGGAAAATCATTGTAACTGGCTTCGCCCCGGCATATATGACCTAAGCTCGGGCCGTGTCGGGCTGAACGCGGACATCCTATTTGACCAACTTACAGCGCCGATAACCTGCCCCTGGCCGATCACGGCTGTCGAGAAGTACGTCAACGGCTACGTGATGGGCCGGGCGACTCCGAACTCAGTAGTGGTCATCGCATCGCCCGTGGATTCCGGCCTGGAGCCTTTGACGACCGACGCCGAGGGATGGTTTTTCTCGGGCCCGTTGCATACGGCCCTGGTCGGCGTAAATCCATTCACGGACATACCGGTTCGCTGTCGATACGCGACGTTTGTGGCAGGATGCACCCCGCCTAACACCTCTGCCTACGCTTCGGCCAACCCATCGACCATTGAGCCTGCCCTAGCCGACGCCTCCACCATAACCTGGGGTTCGGCTCAACCCCACGTGACCGCCATCCTCATACAAGACTCTGCCGGGCAATACGGTAATGGACTGGGCGGTCGACTCAGGCGCATGTTCCGGCACGGTCGTCTGGTCCCCGGATAGCGCCGGCACACCTATCGGAACTTACACCGTCGTGGCGCAATTAGATGGCACAACGGAGCAGACGGGCGCATTCATTAATGTGGCGCTGACGGTCTATGATGTCTATTCATACGACTTCTCGCCTTTCTATCCGGGAGACGATACCTCGACACAAAACCAAACAATCGTTAATTATCAACTAAGCGGTCAAGTGCCTAGCAGCAACGTGACCGTTGATGGAGAAACCCTCCAGGGCTCTGGCAATAGCGGCGACAACGCCGTAACCTGGAATGGCACGATAGACACGCAGAACGACTACTGCGCGAGCGGCGCCTACCCCATCGCCATTAGCCCCCAAGTCGGGAATAGTGATATCATAGTTGGGCAGCCATTGTCGATTGCGTCACCCACTGTGTGGGATATTTCAGCCTTGTCGCCGGTTCAGACCAACTCGTTCGACCCGAGCGCTGGGGAATACCTGGAGATCGACTACCAAATCGCGGAGCCTGTTCAAAGGCCTCAAGCCTCCGCGGCTTACGTCACGGCAATGGTCTACGACATGGACGCCAACGTTGTGGCGACTCTGGCGGAGGGCGCGCAGACTGCCTCCATCGATACCAGCGGCAACAACAGTTCCCAAAGCGGCCAGAACACCCTGGTCTGGGACGGCACGAACGACAACGGCGATGCCGCGGATCCTGGGTTTTACACCGTCACAATCGTCGCGGAAGACAACGCCGGCGTGGGGTGTGAGTCGCTCCTCAACACAATCAGTGTACAGTTGCTGCCCAGCCAAGCATGTGAGATACAAGCTTGTTTCAACAAGGAGGATGGTCAGGAGTCCGTAATGGGTTCCACCAATTCGGGGAACAGCGTTTCGTGGACCGACAGTGTCGGCGGCAACGTTGTGGCATCAGGCGCTTGCAATCCGGGTCAGGATGGTAGTTTCAGTTTCTTGCTGACGGACTCCACGCCCGGCTTGCACACAATCACTCTAAACACAACCAGTCAACAGACTCAGCAGACCACACAGCAAAGTCTGAGCGAGTTGATAAATGATATCGCGGTCTCGGCTCCAACGACGGCTCCTGGCTCAGCCCCGTTTGCTGAGGCGGGCCGTTTCAGTCCAGTCCGGGGGCAATCGGTGAGCGTGACCCTAACGTCGCAGATTGCTGATTCCTTCGATGTGGAAATCGTCAATCCGTTCAACGCTCCGACCTGTATAGACCCGGCTAACCCGACGAAGGCCAGCGACTTCCTTAACGGCGGTGTCAGCGAGCAAGTGATCAAGACTTGGAGCGTCACCCTGGCTGCCGCAGGTCAAGCCACTGTAACTTGGGACGGAACGGACAGTAACTTCATGCAGGTTCCGGCTGGACCCTACGTCATTCGTGTAAGCCGGGCGAACGCCGATGAATTTCTGGCTGCATCTTTCGACACGAGTGTTACTGTAGACGGGTCAGGCAGCTCTCCCGCGATACCTTCCGTCAGTAACACCGTGATTGGCACATCGGTGGCCATCTGCTGGCAGACGGCAGTTCCAACGCAGGGAGCGGTATCTTATAGCGAGGGAGATACGTCTGTAGGCAGAATCTCGGTAACGGATTTGTCCACGTTCCATACTGTTTACCTACCGATAACAGATTCGGGTATCACATACACGTATTGGGTCGTGGCGCAGGATGCGGACGGCAATACGTCCGTGTCTCAGGCAGGGCAGGTTACCACGGGCTCTGGTGAATCGTTTGGAGATGTCTGCGTGACGCCAGTGTCGGATTCCGCGGTAAACGTCACGTGGAGCAGTTCCGCCAACACAGCCGGGCGCGTGGAATACGCTTGCGTGGGTTCAACGTTAAGCTGGCAGACAGCCAACGATGCCACCGTGGGCCAACAGCACGCTGTCCAACTTGCCGGCCTCGCCGCCAACAGCGAGTACGTTTTCCGAGCAGAGTCCGCCAGCGATACCTCTTTCGCAAGCGCAAGCGTGTCGCAGTACTTTGACTTGATTACGAAGACATCTCTACCTTCCGTGAGCATTGTCAGCCCGACTGAGAACCAATCTGTGAGTGGAACGGTGAACGTAACTGTCGCGGCTTCCGATCCAATTCAGCGGTTCCCTGACAATGGCATCACGAGCGTCGAGCTCTGCGTGGACGGTGTTATATTGACTCCATATTCGTACACGAGCGGCTCCAGTTACCTTTTCTCAGTCGACACCAGCAATCTCGGCAGGGGTGTTCATCAAATTGTGGCTTACGCGACCGATGATTTCTGGAACACGGCCACCTACGTAACCGATGTGTTTGTAACCACGGTCAACAGCGCGGCAAACGAGATCTTGTCGAGCCAACCCTCGGGAGGATCGACGCCATCGGCTGCCACTTTGGGTGGTGCGTTGGCGAAGGGCTCCCGTCCGATAGAGCACATCGAGTGCACAGGTTTACCCTCCGGAAAGCCCATTCACATTGTGTGGTGCAGAGGCCGATTCGCAAACACCACCCATAAAGAGTGGCACTTCAGAGCCGGAGGCCAGATTGACGCCGCGACCAACTGGGCCAAAGGGTTCTGCGACAGAGCGCCGAGCCGGATTACTGGCGCGGTCAACGGCTCATTCTACGACTGGTATAACGAGCAGACCCATATCGGGCCTACAGAAATATCCGGCGACCTCTGGGAGAAGAACTACGGAGGAAATATGGCTCCCACCGACAACAGTGTCGACGCCACGCACCCCTGGCGTTTCTGCGTCGGGTTCAACGAGTTGGGCAGCCAACATGGCGTACAGCCAATGCAAAAGTACAACCAGCTCAGGTCGTTCGATTACGCTAGAAGCAACGTCATATGCATGCTTTACAACGGACAGCGGAAGGATGACACGCATTCTGGCTCCCCAGTGCGGGACAAGAACGAAGCCGACTGGCGAACCCTGCTCGTTTGGGGATCGTCCCAGCCCAACCGTCTAGCTTCAGGTGGCGTTACCGGAGAGGAGTTTTTCCTGATATCCGCTGATCTGGAAACCTGGAACACAATGAAGGATTTTCTGCACCCGGGTGGCCCCTTTCTGTCAGATTCTCATGAAAGCGCCCTACAAGATACATCTGAATATAGATACTATCATATGGCTAGATGGCGGATCCAGCTGCCAGGTGGGCTACAGGTACGTGTGCCAAAACAAAAAGGTTGATGATTACGTGAAGATATGGCCGGGCAGCACAAGATATATACCCGACTTTGTAGGCGTGTGGGCTACGCCCCAGGGCGCTATTGGAGGACAGCAATGGAACGGCGAACCTGGGGGAGAATAGCTCTCATTGTTATAGCAGCGCTCGCGGCGGCTGCGGTCCTATTCTGGCTACGCCGACCGAGCGGGAACTGCTTGCCGGTGTCACTGGATATCGAATGGGAGTACAGCGATCCAAAAGCCAGCCTGGGCCGTTACGTATCGGTGGAAGGGAATGGCACACTATACACGGTCGAGCAGGCTAACGGAAAGCACTTCTATCATGCGTATTCCCGGCTCGGGGACACGATCTGGCGCGTTGAGAACCGGTTAAACGCGGGCTGCGGTGAGGCGCTTGTGTCGCTTCCCGGGGGCCAGTGCGAGCACCTAAACTGCTACTCGGGGACAGGAGGAACCCTTGACAGGAGTGGGAACTACCTGCGGGTTAATGTCGGTACCCGGGGCCAAATATCCACCACGGTGCTAATGCGAAATCCCAAGCCGCAGGTCGATTTCCTTGATGCCTTGTTGACGCCGAACGCCATTTACGCCGTCGGCGGTTCCGGGGACAACGCGGCTGCAGCCGAGTTCGACGTCAGTGGCAGACAGCGGTGGCTTAGGGTTGAGAAATCCCAGCGAGCAGTACAGTACCGAGCGCTGCGCGGTGGACGCCCACGGCAACGTCATTGCGGCGTTTGATCGGTACGCCGCGGCGCTAGTAGCGGCGAAGTACTCGCCCGGGGGCGGCCTGATGTGGGCGCGAGCAAGCTTTAGGATGGGTGACGACGACGAGGAACATACCGTCTGGCTTGGGACCGACAGAAAGGACGACATCCTCGCGTTAGTGCGGCTTCACTATGTGATCTGGCTGACCCTAAACGAATCATCAGTCTTTTCGAGGCATGGCCTCCGAAATTCGTCTGGGGTGAAGACGACGGTGCCTGGGACGAAAGCGGGCGCGATCAGGACTACGTGCTGGCAACTTTTGACCGCGACGGAAAACCCCTTCAAACTAGGGTGCTATCTCACGGAGCGCAGCTAGAAATCGAGGACGCCGCGCAGAATCCCAAGGGCGAGCTGTACCTGATGGGAAACCGCTGGGACCTCAACATGTATGGGTTCCCTGCGACGGCCGACGGAGCGGAATTGATAAAGTGCGACTCCAGAGGGGAGTTCATTTGGGCGCGGAATGTCAAACTTCCTGGCGGCTGCTTCGTCAAGGGGATCACCTATGGAGGCGACGGCGCGATCTATATATTCGGGGACTCCCACGGCTACGCACCGCAGCAACCTCCTCCTCCCCGCCGTGCGCCGGGGAAGCCTGCGCGTCCCACGCGCTTCTTTATATATAGGCTTTCACTCGACGAGAATACGCCGTAAGAGTGGCGGCAGCGAAATGCGCGGGTAGTGGCAGGGATTACGCGACTGGCACTCGGCACGCCGGGATTGCGGCGGCGGGCAAGGCGACGACACGACAGAAGGTCGACACAGGGTTGGGACATTTATTGGGTCGGGGACGATCTGGACGGGCAGTCATCTCGCGCCATGCCCGCAACAGGCTTATGTAAGCGCTCACTCTTCCATGACTACCACGTCATTCTGAACTTGTTTCAGAATCCATTTGCTCGTGCCGTGGATGCTGAATCGAGTTCAGCATGACAAAGTACCTATCAAGAGTGAGCTGTTACAGGCTTACCTGCCATTGACAACCGGCCAAACGTGGGATAAACTACAGGTACAGTGCTTGCCCGATTAGCGCGTGAGATTCGGAGCGCAATCGAACTGCAAAAGCAGAGATACGGAGAGACCTATGAAAAAAGGTTTTCTGCTGGTTTGTCTTGCCGGCCTGCTGGCTTGCTGCATTGCGGGCGCGGACGCCGCTGTCATTTACGTCAATTGGAACTCACCCAACAGCGGTCCTGGTGACAACTGGAATGATGCGTTTCACTCAGGTACAGGCTGGATTGAATGCTGTCACCTCCGGCGGCTCGCCGACCATCACCAGCAACACCTTAATGGGAAATTCATGCGGTATATTCTGTTTCGGGTGCCCCTCACTAACGATCTCGAACAGCACAATAACGGAGAACTACGGCGGCGGGATATACTGCGATGGCTCCTCGCCGACAATCTCGAATAACACAATAACAGGGAACAGCGCGGATGAGGGCGGTGGGATAGAATGCACCTATTTCTCCTCACCAACAATTTCTAACAACGTCATAAGCGACAACACCGCGAGTTCCGAGGGCGGTGGGATATACTGCGAACAGTACCTCCTCGCCCACAATCTCGAACAACACCATAGGCGGGAACTACGCCTCGGGTTGGTACGGCGGCGGGATATGGTGGGACGGGTACTCCTCGCCGACAATTACGGGTAACTTACTGGTGGCAAATTACGACAATAATGGAGTCGAAAATGTATACAGCGGCGGGATGTATGCTGTAATCACTAGTCCCATCACCACGAACCCCGCACGGTTTCCCACCGCCAACCCCACATACTTCGTGAGCAGCCCAACTGTTGCTCTCTCCGGAACCGCGGGCGATGCCTTCGGACCTATCACCAGTGTCACCTGGTCCAACAGCAGGGGTGGCAGCGGAATCTGCACGGGGACGACCTCCTGGTCGGCAAGCCTGCAACTCCAAACCGGCAGCAACGCTATCACAGTGACCGCCACCGACTCGGCGGGCAACTATACCTACGTTAGCCTGCCCGTACAATGTGATGATGCTCCACCCTCTGTCATTTACGTCAATTGTCAATCGGCGAGCGATGGACCGGGCAATGATTGGGACCATGCCTTCCAAACTGTCACGGAAGGGCTTGCCAATGCCGTTTCGGGTGGCGAGGTCTGGGTGGCCGAAGGAACCTACGCCGAGAGCATTATTCTACCCTCGGGCGTGGGGGTATATGGCGGCTTTGCCGGAACGGAGACGGCGAGATCACAGAGAGATTGGAATGCGAACACCACCGTTCTTGACGGAAACCAAGCCGGCACTGTGGTAACAGCGCCGTCGGGCGCAACGCAGGCGACATGCATCGATGGGTTTACTATACGAAACGGGAGCGGGACGTACTCGAGCGCATATGGATACATGGGCGGTGGGATAGAGTGTCTCTCCTCCTCGCCAACAATCTCAAACAACACCATAACGGGGAACAACAACGGCGGCGGGGTATACTGCTTCTGGTCTTCGTCGCCAGCGATCACAAACAACACCATAACGGGGAACAGCGCGACCTGCTACGGCACCGGTGGCGGAGGGATAGGCTGCTACAATTCATCTTCTCCGACAATTTCAAACAACGTCATAAGGGGGAACAACGCCGGCGACGGCGGCGGAATATGCTGCTACGTCTACTCTTCACCAACGATCACGAACAACACCATAACGGGGAACAGCGCGAGCGTCTGTGGCACAGGCGAAGACGGCGGTGGGATATACTGCAACGATTACTCCTCGCCAACGATCACGCACAACACCCTAATGGGGAACAGCGGTGAGGACGGCGGCGGAATATGCTGCTATGTCTACTCGTCGCCCGCGATCTCTAACAACACTATAACCGGGAACAGCGCGACCGACTGGGGCGGCGGGATGTATTGCTACCTCCACTCCTCGCCGACTATCACGAACAACTCCATAATGGGGAATAGCGCGGAATCCGGCGGTGGGGTATGCTGCGTGATGGCCTCGTCCGCGATCTCGAACAACACCATAACGGGGAATAGCGCGGAATCTGGCGGCGGGATATACTGCCAAGGCTCAGCGCCTGCAGTGTCCAATGATATCGTGGCGTCCAACTCTTCCGGAATCTATGCGGATTCGTCCGGCAAGCCCACTTTGGGGAACAATGACGTTTACGCCAACACCGCCTACAACTACTCCGGCCTCTCCGCCGGAACTGGCGATATATCAACCGACCCGATGTTTCTTGCCCCGTGGGTGGGAGACTATCACCTCTTGCCCGGCTCACCTTGCATAAACGTGGGCAATAACTCGGTGGTCAAGGCTCCTCCATTCCTTGTGAACAGCAGTGGCGTTATCATCGACCTGGACGGTAATCCGCGCATTATCGGCGGAACTGTGGATATGGGATGCTACGAGTGGCAAGGCACCCCTTACTGGATCCGAACGATGCGGCCAGGCGCGGGCGGTACCGCAGGGTTATCCTATCGAGCTTAGAGGCATGCCTGTGACTGCGGCTTTTGGTAATGCGTTCTATATCGAGGAACCGGACAGGAGTTCCGGGTTAAGAATTCTTTCTTCTCAGGCAGTGAACCCCGGAGACGTCGTAACAGTCGATGGGCCGCTCAGCTTGGACGGCGGGGAAGTCGCCATTCAGGCCAGTTCGGTATCGGATTCCTCCGGCAGCGCCGCCAACATTCCCGGCGCTCTCGGCATGCCGAACCGCTCGCTTGGCGGTGGAAACTACTATTACTGCACAGGCTCTAATAGTTACGGACAGCAGGGGATCACCGGAGCCAGCGGGCTCAACAACATCGGCCTGCTGATCAGCACCTGGGGGAGGGTGACATACTGCGGCCTGGGATTTTTTACCTTGACGACGGCTCCCGCTTACAGGATGGCTCGGGGAATATCGGCGTAAAGGTCTACGGCATCGCGGCGGTCGCCGCCGGACAGTACGTGAAAGTGACAGGCATATCGGGCTGTGAGCTATCGGGCTCGGAATTGATTCGAGTAATAAGGAAATGGGCATCGGCGAACGTGGTGATGGTGAATTGAGCATCAATTGTTGTTTCGGGAAACCCTTTTCCCGAATCGGACCGCCGCGACCAACTATGCGGCGGAACGCCCCCCGGCAATCGCATGGCAATGTTGATCTACCCCGGTTCCCGCCGTGTCGCTACCTTGCAGCGGGAACTCGAAGGACTCCATTCCAAGAACCACCTCGACTTGTCGTTCCCGCCGCCTAATGGTGGCTGTCGTTCTCACCGAGCGCGGGGTAGCTATGCGCTATCAGCTATCAGCCACCTTCACCCCATGGGCTCGAAGAAGACTATCCGTTTGAACTCCTCGTAGCGATGGTCGATTTCGTCTATCGTCAGGCGCTTCAGGCGGTTTAGGCTGAAGTCCTGAACGTTATAGGACGCAAGTGTGCTGCCATAGACCACCGCCCGGCGGATATTGATCTCCGTGATCTCGTCGCATTTGCTGATGTAGCCCATGAACCCTCCCGCGAAGCTGTCCCCCGCGCCGGTGGGGTCCGCCACTTCCTCCAGCGGATAAGACGCCGCCGAGAAGCAACTGCTTTGGTCGCAGTACATCACCGCGCCGTGCTCGCCTTTCTTCACCACCACATACTTGGGCCCGAGCTTGTGGATTTCGGCGGCGGCGCGCGTGAGGTTCGACGTGCCCACCAACTGCCGCAGTTCGGCATCGTTTATGAAGAGGATATCGACGCGCTTCAAGACCTCGAGTAGTTCATCACGCTTGCCCGATATCCAGAAGTTCATCGTATCCATCCCTACAAGTCTGGCATCCTCGATCTGGTCGAGGACCTGCAGTTGAAGGGTGGGGTCGATGTTGGCGAGGAAAACATACCTCGACGACTTATAGTCCTCCGGCAGCACGGGCGCGAAGTCCTGGAACACATTGAGTTCGGTGGCGAGTGTATGGGCTTGGTTCATGTCGCCTTCGTAGGTTCCACTCCAGTGGAAAGTCTTGCCCCTGGCGACCTGAACCCCCCGAATATCTATCCCGCGAGACGACAGGAAGTCGAGGTGCTCCCGAGGGAAGTCTTCGCCCACCACCCCCACTATACGGACCGGGCTGAAAAAGCTGGCCGCAACCGACGAATACACCGCCGCCCCGCCCAGGGCGCGCTCCACGCCCCCCGATGGGGTCCGCACCGAATCGAGCGCCACACTACCGACTATAAGAACCGCGTTTGAAGGCATCGGATGCTCCTTGGTCAAAAGTCGAAAGTCTTGGAAGGGAAGTTCTCCCTTCGGGCAGTCCCTTCCCTAAAGCGGCGTAGCCACAACCAAGAAGGCCATCGCCGGAAAATCAATACGGCCTTTCCATAATTCGGAAGGTCGGTGGTTTCTTTTCAGTATCTTACAACTGAAATCCGAGGTCACATATCAAAGTTCAGTACAGCTTGTATAGGATTTCAGTTGTAAGGTACTAGCCCCTAGCCCCTAGCCCCCAGATCCTTGCCTTCGCCACGAGCCATGCGAACTTGGGCAGGGTGGAGACCTTGGACATCTTGCTGGGGTCCTTGGCGAGGCGATAAATCCATTCCAGGCCGTGTCGCTGCATCCACTCCGGCGCGCGCTTTACTTTGCCCGAAAAGACATCCAGCGAGCCGCCGACTCCTATCGCCACGCTCACTCCCAGCTCATTCAAATGATCGCGAATCCACTTCTCCTGCCGCGGTATTCCCAGCGCGACAAGCAGCACCTTCGCGCCCGATTTTCTGACCGCCTCGACGATTTCGGCGTCCTCGCCCGCTGAGAAATAGCCGTGATGAGTACCCGCAATCGCAAGTCCGGGGAACTGCTCTCTGAGTCTGGCCGCCGCCAGGTCCGCGATCCCCGGCTGAGCGCCGAGCAGGAAGATCGAAAACCCCTCCGTCGCCGAAAACTCGCAAAGGTTTCGAGCGATGTCCACCCCGCTCACCCTCGCCAACAGAGGTGTTCCCAGAATCTTTGCGCCTTTGAGGATGCCTGAGCCGTCCGGCGTGACCAAGTCAGCGCTGTTCACTATATTGCGGAAATCCTCGTCATTGTGCGCGATCACTACAGCCGATGCATCCGCTGTCACGATCCTATGCGGCTGCCCGCCGCGAATGTAGTCCAGCAGGATATGCATGGTGGTGTCCATGTCGATGCGATGGACCTTCACCCCCAGCAACGCAATATGTGGGATGGTACCGATTGTCATGGAGCTGAAGGTTAAAGGTTGAAAGGTTAAAGGTTGAAGGTTGGGAGAGGAGTCCCCAACCTTTAACCTTTAACCTTAAAACCTTTAACCCGTTTCTAAGTCCCTTCCTGCCACGAGGCGAGGTATTTCACCTGTTCCTCGGTGAGAGTGTCGATGCCGATTCCCATCGCCTGCAGCTTGATTCTCGCGATTTCGCTGTCTATTTGTTCCGGCACGCTGTACACCTTCTTCTGCAGGCTGCCCCCGTTCTTGAGAATGAACTCGGCGCACAAAGCCTGGTTGGCGAAGCTCATGTCCATTACGCTTGCCGGGTGGCCTTCGGCGGCGGCCAGGTTGATGAGGCGCCCCTCGCCCAGCAGGTAAATCCTGTGGCCGTTGGCCAGAGTGAACTCCTCGGCAAACTCGCGGATCATTCTGCGGCTTTCGGCCATCGCTTCCAGCGCGGGAATGTCCAGCTCGACATTGAAGTGGCCGGAGTTGCTGACGATCGCGCCGTCTTTCATCGCGCCCCAGTGTTCCTTTCGGATCACGTGGATGTCGCCGGTGACGGTGCAGAAGATATCGCCGATCCTGGCGGCCTCGTCCATGGGCATCACGGCGTAGCCGTCCATTACGGCTTCCAACGCGCGCAATGGGTCCACCTCGCAGACAATCATCCTCGCGCCAAGCCCGCTGCCGCGCATCGCAAGGCCCTTTCCGCAATAGCCGTAGCCCGCCACCACGAATATCTTTCCCGCAAAAAGCACGTTGGTGGCACGGATAATCCCATCGATGGTGCTCTGGCCGGTGCCGTAGCGGTTGTCGAACATGTGCTTTGTATTGGCGTCGTTGACGGCGACTATCGGATAGGCCAGCACTCCATCGGCTTCCATGCTCCGCAGGCGAATGACCCCCGTGGTGGTCTCTTCCGTGCCGCCGACGATATTTTTGATCAGGTCCTTGCGCCGCGAGTGGATCACTCCCACCGTGTCCGCGCCATCGTCCATCGTTATGTTGGGGCCCGTGTCGAGGACCGCATCGATGTGAGAGTAATACGTATCGTTGTCTTCGCCCTTGATGGCAAACGTCGAAATTCCGAAGTGCTCGACCAGCGCCGCCGCCGCATCGTCCTGAGTCGATAGCGGATTGGAGGCGCACAGGTAAACATTTGCCCCCCCGGCTTTGAGTGTGATCGCCAGGTTGGCTGTCTCCGTTGTGACGTGTAGACACGCCGCGAGATTGACGCCCGCGAGCGGCTTCTCGCGCTCGAATCTTTCTCTTATGAGCCGCAGAACGGGCATCTCCTGCTCCGCTGTACTCTATTCTCAGTTTTCCCTTGCCGGCAAGGGAAATGTCTTTGACGTCGTAGTTCATTCTTACCCCCGGTTTGATTATTTCGGCGCTAAGCGCCTATCAGTCCCACGAGCCAGGCGGGACTGTTCGTAGTGATGCCATCCACCCCAGCTTCAATCATCACGTTAGCCAGGTTGGGGGAGCCGACTGTCCAGGCGTATAGCTTGAGTCCGGCGGCGTGTGTCTTCGCCGCAAGGGCGGCATCGATGCCGCTGGAGTGAACATCGAGACCGTCCAGCCCGGCGGCCTTTGCCCAACTAATGATCTCGTCCGAAATCGACGACGTGAGCCAGTAGACCTGGTGCGTGGGAAGAGCAGCCTTTACCTGGGTCATTACATCCAGGTCGAAGCCTATCAGGGCGGTCCGGATGGGCTTGGGTTCGGAACTCTTTAGCACTCGGACGAGTTCGGGAATCACCTCCGGCCCGCACTTTACTTCCGCGAAGACCCGTTTCTCATCAGGAATGGTCGAGAGGGCTTGCTCGAGGGTGGGTATCCTCTCGCCGGTCCACTCGCTGCCCTTCCACTTGCCCACGTCGATGGTCCGGAGTTCCGAGAGCGTGTGCTCGCGGATCCTCATATCCACGTTCGAGGTGCGCGATGCGCTGAAATCGTGCATCAGGTACAATGCGGTTGTCCAGGGTCAGGTGGATATCGAACTCGACCGCGTCGGCGCCACCCTCCCATGCACTGCGGATCGCGGCAATTGTGTTCTCGGGCGCAACATCGGACGCGCCTCGATGCGCCATTACCTCAACCTTGCGCGTGTTAGGCATGCGCTTTGCCGTTTCGGCGGACGGGATCGACGATCACCCCATCGAAGACGGCGGCGTTGGACTTTACGTGACACTTGTCGCCCACCACGCATCGCTCCAGCATAGTGTTGCGCATGACACAGGCGCCGGGCCAGAGGACGCTTTGCTTCACCACCGAGCCTTCCTCGAGCACGCAATTGGGTGCAAGCACTGAGTAACTCGAGGAGCCTGGCTCCCTTTTCGATCCTGCAATTGTCCCCGATGAGAACAGGATAACCGATTTCAGCGCTAGGGTCAATCTCCACGTTCTCTCCCATCCATACGTATTTCTTGACCTCTTTGACGGGCAGCTTGATGTCCACGCGGCCGCTCATGGCGTCCTTGTGAGCCTCCTGGTATTGCCGCAGGCTTCCGACATCTTTCCAGTAGGCGGACGTGAGGTACCCGAAGAAGCGAGTGCGCTGGTCTAGGAGCATCGGGAAGAGATTGTTGCCGAAGCCATACTGCACACCCTTTGGGATCAGATCGAGAACATGCCGGTCGAAAATATAAATGCCGGTATTCGCTGAGTTGCTGAAGATCACCTCACCCTTGGGCTTTTCCAGGAACCTTGTGATCCGGCCTCGGTCGTTCAGGAGGGCGATGCCGTATTCGGAAGGGTCATCCACCAGCGAGAGCGCAATAGTGGCCATGGCTTTCTTGTCCTGGTGGAAACGCACGAGCCTCTTGAGGTCGAGGTCGAAGAGGTCGTCGCCGCCGACCACCACGAAAGTGTCCTCGTCGAAGAAGTCTTCGCACCGCTTGACGCTTCCCGCATCTCCCCACAGGCGGTCTTCGGGCGAGTAGTTCAAGTGCACGCCCCATTTGCCGCCATCCCCGAAATACTCTCTGATCTGATCGCCCAGGTAGTGGAGGTTCACCATTATATCGCGAAAGCCACTGCGCGCCAGAGTCTCGACAATGTGCTCCATCACGGGCTTATTGACGATCGGCACAAGCGGCTTAGGGATATTGCGAGTAAGCGGGTCGAGCCGGGAACCAACCCCCGCTGCCAGTATCATTGCTTTCATAGTCAACCCCCTAAGGCGGCAAAGCCGGAACCAAGAAGGCCATCGCCGGAAAATCAATACGGCCTTTCCGTGATTCGGAAGGTCGGTTGTTTCTTTTCAGTATTTTACAACTGAAATCCGAGGTCACATATCAAAGTTCAGTACAGCTTGTATAGGATTTCAGTTGTAAGATACTAAGGCGGCAAAGCCGGAACCGGATTTAATCGCGAAAACACGAAAGGGCGAAAACGCGAAAGTGTCCGAAGTGGAAACTCGCGGTACCCGCTCGGGCGGATTTGCAACCCGGCCCGGAATAGTCAATTCAGGGATTTGCAATCCCCAGACAACCACTCGAATTACAACGTTGTTTGGGGCATCGGAGATGCCCGGATTGGTCCTTACGGGCCGGATTGCAAATCTGCCCGAACAGGGCCCGGGGCCACATTGCAAAGCTGCCCAAACGGCCGAAGTCCCTTCCCAATTCAAAATTCAAAATTCAGAATTCAAAATTCCCTCTCTCACGGCTTTCACCACCTCGTCCCTCTGCTCGCTCGTAAGCTCCGGGAAGACGGGGAGGCTGAGCACCTCGCTGGCGGCCTTTTCGGACTCGGGAAAGTCGCCTTGTTTGTAGCCCAGCTTTGCGTAAGCATTTTGCAGATGAAGCGGGCTGGGATAAAATACTGCTGAACCGACCCCGCGCTCGGTCAACTTCTCCTTGAGCCGGTCGCGGTGGGCGAAGCGGATCGTGAACTGGTGGTAGATGTGATAGTTCTCGGGCTTGCTTGCCGGAAGTGCGATCGGCAAGTCCTGGAGCGCCTCCAGATAGTAATGGGCATTTGCCCCGCGAGCCTCATTCCACGCCTGGATATAGGGCAGCTTCACGCGCAAGATCGCAGCCTGGATCTCGTCGAGCCTGCTGCAGTAACCGACATAATCGTAGGAATATGAGCCGGGGTCCATTCCGTGGAACCTGAGCATCTTCGCCTTGGCCGCGATTTCCTCGCTGTTGGTGAGGACCATTCCGCCGTCGCCGCATCCGCCCAGGTTCTTTGTTGGGTAGAAGCTCAAGATCGATGCGTCACCATAGGCGGCTATGCCTTTGCCCTTGTGGGTAGAGCCGATGGCCTGGGCGCCGTCCGAAATCAGCTTGAGGCCGTGCTTTTTTGCGATGATCTCGATCTTCTCGATATCGGCGCATTGGCCGTAGAGGTGCACCGGCAGAATCGCGCGGGTCTTGTCGGTGACAGCGGCTTCGATCTGGCTCGCGTCGAGGTTGAAGTCCGACGGGTCTATGTCCACGTAGATGGGCTTTGCGCCCACGATCATGATGGCCTCGGTGGTGGCGACGAACGTATAGGGAGTGGTAATCACTTCATCGCCCGGCCCAATACCGTTCGCGGCCAGGGCGACCACAATTGCGTCGGTGCCTGAGTTGACCGCGATACCCAAGCGCCCCCCGCAGACCTTGGGCGCCTCCTCCTCGAGGGCGGTCACATTAGGACCGAGGATGAACTGGCCGGAGTCAAGCACCTGCGCTACCGCGCTATTTATCTCGTCCCTGAGTGCCGTGTTTTGTGCCTTTGGATTCGCTATCGGTACTGCCAATTCACTGCTCCCCAAATGGGTGTTGGGTGCTGGGTGATGGAAGGGAAGAACGGTCCCCTCCAGCACCCATCACCCATCACCCGATATCCAAGGTAGTATTATCCGGGTTTAAGCTCGTGCTGTCAACCCGACCATGCGGCCCCCCTATGCGGCGGGAACGACAAGGCGGGATAATCTTTGGCATAAAGCCCTTCGAGTTCCCGCTGCACGCGCGGCACCTTCTGCCCGCGAGAGAGAGCACGCCATCCGGAATAGGCGTGAATTTGTCTTGTCATTGGCGAATGACGTACCAATCTGCCAGACCCGAGGGAAGCGGACCCCCAGTGGGGGGTTGCCCACTTGCATCGATTAGGAAGCTGTCCCATTCCAATATGCGATTCTCTCGTCCAGATGTGGACAGTTTCTTAGCAGCCTTCGGCCTCGCCACTATGGAGTGAAAATGACAGCGTGTGTTCGCGGGTTGCAAACCCGGGGAACCGGGTCCGGCGTTCGGAAACGCCGGACCATCGGCAACATGTGCGGGGCGGAAGTTCCGGGCTTTCCGCTTTCCGCTATTTCCGTAGGAGAAAGATGAAAACATCATCCAGCTTTGAAGACAAACTCAAGAGACTGGCATTAGTTGCCCGCGATCTGCCATCCCAGTCCGCGCGAGAAGAATTGACCAAGGCTTTGCAGGGTACGAGTAACTTTCTGATAGCGCGCGCGGCGCAACTCGTCGCGCGGGCAAAGGATGCCGCGTTTATGCCCGCGCTTTGCAGTTCTTTCGACCGCCTGCTGGGTATCCCGGCGTCCGCGGATAAGGGCTGTCGCGCCAAGACCGCGATATTGGAATCGCTGGACGCTCTGGGCTACGACGGATGCGAGCCATTCGTGCGCGGAGTATCCTACCGGCAAATGGAGCCGGTCTGGGGAGGGCAGGTGGATACCGCGGCGGACCTGCGGGCAACGTGTGCCGTTATGCTGGCGAGAAGATACTGCCCGGAGATTTACTTAGAGATGGCTCGTCTTCTCGCGGATGAAGAGGTCTCGCCGCGTCTTGCCGCGGTGGGCGTGCTGTCGGCCCTGGGCAGTGAGTGCGGGAACGCGCTGATAATGATGAGAAATTCTTACCGGGGAGCAGGACCCGATGGTGCTGCGCAAGTGCTTTTTGGGACTCATCGCCGCATCGAGTGACCGGCTTTGGTCGTTCGTTACAGGTTATCTCGACTCGGCGGATACGATCCTGGCGGAGAGCGCGGCGATTGCCATCGGAGAAAGCCACGATAAGGCCTCGTTTCGGGTCCTGCGGGAAGCGGGGGAGCGCAGCGTGGGCGTGGAGCGTGGAGCCACGCTGCTGCTGGCCATGGCGTTGACGCGCGACGACGAGGCAATCGAATACCTTCTGCGCATAATCGAAGAAGAGCGCCCACCCAAGGCCGTCCGAGCGCTGCAGGCGATCTCGATATACTCGGCGGACGAGCGGCTTCGCGAGCGAGTGTATCGGGCGGTATCATCCCGCGGGGAGCGAGAGGTGATCGAAGCCTTCGAAAGGGCGTTTGCCGAACGGGGTTAAAGGTTGGAGGGTTAAAGGTTAAGGGTTGGGAAGGGATAGCGCCCTTCCCGTTCGGGCGGATTTGCAATCCGGCCCGGAATGGTCAATCTGGCGATTTGCAATCCCCCAAAGCAACTGTCCGAATTACAGCGTTGTTCGGGGCATCGGAGATGCCCAGGTTGTCCTTTACGGGCCAGATTGCAAATCTGCCCGAACAGGCCTCGCCGTTCGGCGATTTGACCGTCCTACGCCGCCGATGTTACAATAAAAGTGGCGTAATAGTTCGGCGGTTTTGGCCGGAATGGAGAATGCGTTGAGTTCCGAAAAGCAAGAGGTCTGCTGTTCGTTGAGTCTGGGAGATGGGGTGGTCGATCCCAATTTCAAGCGCGAAATCCAGGCGGTCTGCGGCGAGAATGTAATGAGCTGTTATCAGTGCGGCCAGTGCACCGCGGGGTGCCCGGTCGCATTTTCCATGGATATATCCCCCAACCGCGTGATGCGGATGGCGCAGACTCGGGGTCAAGGACGAACTCTTGTCGAGTTCGGCGATATGGCTGTGCGCGGGTTGCGAAACCTGCGCGACCCGCTGCCCGCGCGGTGTCGGCCTCTCCAAGGTAATGGATGCTTGCCGGCAGATCGCGGTCAAATCCGCGGTTTGCGTGAAGGAGCCTAACGTGGTCAAGTTCCACGAGGAGTTCCTGAAGGAAGTCGCCCGAAACGGCCGCGTGCACGAGATCACCCTGATCGGACTCTACAAAATGCGCAGCCGGAAGTTCTTCGACGACATCTTCGCGGGAATCCAGATGTTCCTGAAAGGCAAGCTCGGGCTGATCCCCAGCAGGATCAAGGGCCGCGGCGAAGTGAGAGGGCTCTTTGGGAAATAGCCGCATCGGGTGACGGTCCGATAGGTCGCTCATGGTCTGATGGTTCGATGGCAGATAGTCCGGTAGCTAATGGGAGGCCGCTGCTATCAGCCCATCTGCCATCCGGCTTTTCGGCCATGGAGCCATCAGACCATCGAACCATCTGACTATCGAACTCTTCGACTTTTGACTTAGGACTCTGACATGAAATATACAGTCATACTTGAGCGTGAAGATGACGGCGGCTACCACGCGTTCGTTCTGGCCTTGCACGGATGCCATAGCCAGGGGGACACTCTGGATGAGGCATTGGAAAACGTGCGCGAGGCGATGGATATGTACATCGAAAGCGTGAAAGCGGCCGGAGAGCCGATCCCTGTCGAGGACATACAAATTCGGCCCGTGGAGGTCGCGGCGTGAGCCTCCGCATCGCGTGGGACTTTCGACTGACTTTCGTGGGCGCTTACCGGCGTGGTTCTCAACAGATCGTGCAGAGAATTTGCTTTGCGGAACCGAAACGAACGTAGCAACCACGTCATTCTGAGCAAGTGACGGCGACGCTGTCGCCGTTACATTGGAAAGAAACCCACCCCCCGGTGTTTCGGGAATCTTGTTCCCGAAACTGGGGAGTTTCTTAGGAGCAAGTAGCGGCGACGCTGTCGCCGTTACATTGGAAAGAAACCCACCCCCCGGTGTTTCGGGAATCTTGTTCCCGAAACTGGGGAGTTTCTTAGGAGCGAACGCGAAGAATCTGCTTTTGGCTTACGGCATAGATTTACGCGGGAAGTAAAAGCAGATTCTTCGTCGTGCCTCCTCAGAATGACGTGGTTGAGGCGTTGATGACAAGAGCGTCACGTCGGTGCCAGGCAACAGGGGCTTCCCAGGTCGGTTTCTCTACATTGTGACTCCGCGGAGCGGGGTCGGACGCTCACAATGACGTGTTCGCGGCGTTGGTGACAGGAATGCCACGAATCTTTATTTCGGACACTTTCGCGTTTTCGCGATTAAATTTGGTTCCGGCTCTGCCGGTTAGGACTTAGGACTCTGACATGAAATATGCTTATTTTCCCGGATGCAGCCTTGAATCGACCGCGAAGGAGTTCAACGAGTCCGCGCATCTTGTGGCCCAGGCTCTGGACATCGAGCTTGAGGAGATCGAGGATTGGAACTGCTGCGGCGCTACTTCCGCGCATAATCTTAACCACGCCCTCAGCGTCGCCCTGCCGGCCAGGAATCTGGGTCTTGCCGAGGCGATGGGGCTGGATGTGGTCGCGCCGTGCGCCGCATGCTACAACCCGCATGCGCTCCGCGGAAGTCGAGCTTAAGGCCGATGCCGCGCTTCGGGACAAGATAAACGAGAGGCTCGCGCGCAAGTTCACCGGCGGGACCACCGTGCGCTCCGCTCTGGAGGTTTTCACCACCCCGGATGCGCTCGGGAAGATCGCCGAAGGGGTAACGAGGAAGCTTTCCGGCCTAAAGCCCGCGTGCTATTATGGCTGTCTGCTGGTGCGCCCACCGAAGGTGCTCGGCTTCGACGATGCCGAAGCCCCTTCGAGTCTCGACAAGGCGATGGAGGCAATCGGCGCGGAGCCTGTGGAGTGGTATTTCAAGAACGAGTGCTGCGGCGCGAGTTTCGGCTTGTCGAAGAGCGAGATAGTGGTTAAGCTGACCGGGGAGATCATCTCCAATGCCAGGCGCCACGGCGCGAACTGCATCGTGACCGCGTGCCCGCTGTGCATGACGAACCTCGAAATGAGGCAGGCCGCCGCCGGCAAGGCGCGAGGGGAAGACCTCACCATGCCGATTTTCTATTTCACGGAGATCATCGGCCTCGCGATGGAGATTCCGGGCATCAAGAAGTGCTTCGCAAGCCACCTGGTGGACGTGAACTCCGCGCTGGATGCCGATTGGCAGGGAGCCGGCGGGATAGGTGTTGGGTGATGGGTGTTGGGTGTTGGAAGGGAATGGGCGCCGCCCGCCACCCGGAGAACATTCAGCCAGGGCGGGGATCTAAACGAGAGCTGAGAATGAAAGAGCTATGAAAAGATTCTTTACCCTTGAATACTGGGTTGACGAGGAGTGGTATGTCGGCAGGATAAGGGAAGTGCCGGGAGTGTTCAGCCAGGGTCAGACCCTGGATGAGCTTCAGGAGAACATACGCGAAGCCTGCCAGTTGATGATCGAAGAGGTGGTCTAGTGCCCGAGATTAGCCGGTTCTTCGGAATCGTTGTGGCAATATATTATAACGACCACGATCCGCCGCATTTCCATGCCAAGTACGGCGACCGGACAGGAGTTCTCTCCATAGAGAGTCTGAAGGTCAGGGCCGTCTACCCCGCAGAGCGCTGTTGCTGGTGCTTGAGTGGGCTCTCGAACATCGGGACGAGTTGATGAACGACTGGGAGTTGGCTGCGGCGGGCAGGCCCCTCAAGAAGATTGCTCCTCTTAGATAGGAGGCACACATGCATTTCGTGAGACAAGCCGAGTACGCAGGTGAATACAGGGTCCGGTTGACCTTTGAAGACGGTTCGACTCGGATTGCGGACCTCCAGCATCACTTGGAGGGCGAGATATTCGAGCCGCTGAAGAATGTCGACTATTTTAGAACGCTGCGGTTGGAGCCGGACTTGGACACGGTTGTATGGGACAACGGACGCCGATATGTCTCCTGATTTTCTGTACGAGATATCGGAGAAGGTTTCGGAGTCCACTTCGACGGCTTGATCGGAAACGACGGTCTTGCTTAATGACGGGGCATGAGATTATCAGAGCTTTTGGAGCGCTTGGGTTTTGAGCGGCGCCGGCGAGGTTGGGAGCCACGTACGCATGGTACACAACGGACGCCCGGAGGCTCGAGTCACCATTGGCATACACCCGGGCCAAGACCTCTCAGAGGGTAACATAGCAAGCATTATTCGGCAAGCGGGTGTTACGCGGCAGGAGTTGGAAAAAGCGAGGAGGGGCAAATGAAGCGATTCGTAATCGTGGTTGAGCAAGATCCCGAGGGCAAGTTCACGCTGACGGTTCCCGGTTTGCCTGGTTACATTGCCTGCGGGGATACCGAGGAAGAAGTCTTGGAGTTGGCGCGTGAGGGTATACCGTTCCACCTTTCGTGCCTTGCCGAAGAGGGGCTGGAGCCGCCGGCGGAAGGGGGCCTCGCAAAAGTGCTTTCCCTTGAAGTGGCTGCTTGATGGGCACGGAGAAAGCAGTGACTCGTCGGACAAAGCTGTTTATCCTTATGATACTGGGCGTTCTGACTTACGTCGTCCTGATGTCTGTCCGCCCGCACATAGCCAATCCGGCTCTGCGTTCAGCCGCGGGAATCGTCGCGGCGATATCGATAGGAGTTTCGCTGATTACAGCTTTGCGAATAGGACGATCGCGTGGCGGGTGATGAATGTGATCGCGGTCGGGGAGTCCGGACTTTCAGCTTTCCGCTCTCCGCTAATTAAGGAACTTGATTACATGGCAAGAATAGGCGTTTTTGTTTGCTGGTGCGGGTCGAACATCGCGAAGACCGTGGATGTGGTCGAGGTAGCCGAGGCGGCCAGGGAAATGCCCGGGGTCGTCTACGCGACCGACTACAAATATATGTGCTCCGAGCCGGGCCAGAATATGGTGAAGGAAGCGGTGAGCGAGCACAGGCTGGACCGCGTGGTTGTGGCATCTTGTTCGCCGCGGCTGCACGAGCCCACTTTCCAGCGATGCGTCGCGGAAGCAGGGCTCAACCCATATATGGTGGAAATGGCGAACCTGCGCGAGCACTGCTCCTGGGTCCACGAGCACACTCCCGAGACCACTCAAAAGGCGATAGAACTCGTGCGGATGATGGTCGCCAAGGTCGCAAAGGACGAGCCGCTCTTCAGGAAGGATATCGCCCTGGGCAGGCGGGCGCTGGTGATCGGCGGCGGGATCGCGGGGATTCAGGCCGCGCTGGATATCGCCGAAGCCGGTTACCCGGTCGTGCTCGTCGAGCGGACTCCCAGCATCGGCGGCCACATGGCCCAATACGACAAGACTTTTCCCACGCTCGACTGCGCCGCCTGCATCCTCACGCCGAAGATGGTCGACTGCGCGAGCCACCCTCTGATCGATATCTGGAGCTATTCGGAGGTCGAGGAGGTCAACGGCTTCGTCGGCAACTTCGAGGTGAAGATCAGAAAGAAGGCGAAAAGCGTCGACGAGTCCAAGTGCACGGGCTGCGGCCTTTGCCTGGAAAAGTGCGTCGTGAAGGGGGTCGCGAGCGAGTTCGATGCCCTCACGGGAACGCGGCGCGCGATCTACAGGCCGTTCCCGCAGGCGGTCCCGAACAAGCCCGTCATCGACCGCGCCAACTGCCGCTTGTTCACCGGAGGCAAGTGCGGGGTGTGCCAGAAGATGTGCCCGACCGGCGCGATCGATTACGAACAAGAAGACCTGGTCGTGACCGAGAAGTTCGGGGCAATCGTGGTCGCGACCGGTTTCGATATCTGGGACCACTCCGAGATGGGCGAGTACCGGCTACGGCAAGTACCCTGATGTGATCTCGGCGATCCAGTTCGAGCGGATCATGTAACGCCTCCGGCCCGACCGACGGCCACATCGAGCGTCCATCCGATCATAAGGTTCCGAGGAGCATCGCGTTTATCTCCTGCGTCGGCAGCCGCGACGATACCCATGGGGCATGCTTATTGCTCCAAGGTCTGCTGCATGTATAATGCCAAGCAGGCGCTGCTGGCGAAGGACAAGCTCCACGACGTGGAAACCTACGTTTTCTATATGGACATTCGCGCGAACGGCAAAGGATATGAGGAGTTCGTGCGGCGCACCGTCGAGGATTACGGCGCGAACTACGTGCGGGGGCGCGTGTCGAGGATTTACCCCGATGCCGATCAGCTCGTGGTAAAGGGAGTCGACACTCTCCTGGGCAAGGCTGTCGAGGTGCGGGTCGATCTAGTGGTGCTTGCGACCGCGATGCAGCCGCAGCCCGACGCCAAGGACCTCGCGCGCAAGCTCGGGATTTCCACCGATCAGTATAACTGGTTCTCGGAGGCCCACCCCAAGCTCAGGCCGGTCGAGGTCCTCACCGACGGTATTTATTTGGCGGGCGCCTGCCAGTATCCCAAGGACATCCCGGATACGGTCGCGCAGGCAAGCGCCGCCGCGAGCAAGGTGACGGGGCTGTTCAGCAAGGAGTTTATCAAGAGCGAGCCGATGATCGCCGACATATACGAAGACACCTGCGTCGGCTGCGGCCTGTGCACCGAAGTCTGCCCGTTCGGCGCGATCGAGCTGGTCGAGATTGTGGATCGGGAGCGCTCGACCCGCGAGAACCAGGTCATGAGGGTGGTCGCTCGAGTGAATGAGGGTATATGCAAAGGCTGCGGGACCTGCGCCGCCGCCTGCCGGAGTCTGTCGGCCAGACTGCGCGGGTTCGAGGGCAGCCAAATCCTGGCGGAGATCGACGCGCTGGCGGATTTTTTGAAGGCTGGTAGGTAGCGGATAGCCCGATGGCAGATGGCCGGATGGTCAGAGGGCAGGCTGTCTGGTGGCGATCCGGCCTCCCTGCGGATGTTTCGGGATTTGGTCTAGCGTCGCCCGTCGGATGTGATTAGCCCGAAAATCCCGAAACATCGCGGAGAAACGCCTATGCGGCGGGAACGACAAGTAGAGCATCTGTCTGGGGTAGGCGCCTGCGAGTTCCCGCTGCACGCATGGCACGTACGCCGGATATGGAGGAGGAACTCCGATGACCAGGATAATCGAAGTCAACGAAAAAGGTGAGCTTGTGCTCCCGCGCGAGATGCTGGGCGCGACGATGCCGCACACTCGCTTTGAAGTGGAGACCGAAGGCAACACACTGAAGTTGGTCCCTCTCAAAGCGGAGCTAAAGCGGACCGAGGAGGAAGCGGCGCGCTGGGTCCAGGCGTTTCTCGATTGGGCCGGCCAGCCGAGGCCCGTGGTGCCGATACTTCCCGACGAAGCCATGCGGAGGGAGAGCATATACGACTGATGGCCTCCTATTTGCTGGACACTAATGTGCTGCCGCGGATTGTCGAAGGAATCATAGTGCCGGCTAGTGATGAGCCGGGTGCGGGACAATTTATAGATGTGGAGCTAATCCAATGGCAAGAATAATCGAAGCAGATGACGACGGCTACGTGCATCTCCCGCCTGACGCGCTGGGTGATAGGCGACCGCGCGCACAATACGAAGTCGAGCGTGAGGACGACGTGATACACCTGCGATTGGCCCACGAGCACAAGCAGACACGTGACAAGGAAGAAGCCCGGGAGTGGGTCCGCGGCTTTCGTCGGTGGATGAAAGAACTTACGCCGCGTTCAGTGGTTCTGCCGGATGAGGCATTGCATAGGGAGAGTTTTTACGACTAATGGCGGGCTGTTTGATCGATACCAATGTGCTTCTCCGCTTGATGCAGGAGGAGTCCGACGACTACCAGTTAGTGTTCGCCGCCATTGACAAGCTTGGCATGCAAGGCGATGTGCTCTTCATCACGCCGCAGGTGATTATTGAGTTCTGGTCGGTATCGACACGACCTGTGGAGGTCAACGGTCTTGGGTGGGACACCAAACTGGCCGCTGCAAGAATTAGCGAAGCCATGCGGGAGTTTCCATTGTTAGATGACAGCCCGGCGATAGTCCACTTGTGGCTGGATCTTGTCCGTACGCACGATATCAAGGGCAAGAAAACTCATGACGCCCGCCTGATTGCCGTAATGCAGGCGCACGGAGTCGAGAGCATTCTAACATTCAACGTAGATGATTTTAAGGGATTCGAGGGGATCAACGTGATGCACCCCTCAGATGCTTAACGAACTGGAGAAACTATTGCTCAAGAAATTTCTGACAATTGCAATACTGATTGCACTGGCCTTGCCATCGGCCGCGGTGGAGATCATCCCCTGCGCGGTCGGCAACAAGTGGACTTACGACTGCTACAAACTCGTTCGCGCCAACGTGAGGTTCGAAGGACACACGGTCGCCTATATGAACGACGCCAGTTCCGGGTCGAGCGTGTATCAGGTAGTCTCCTCGGAAGGCGCCTCCGTGCCGACTGTCTTCACCTATACCGAAAGCACCGACGTGGAGTCGACCCACGGCGTTGCCGACACCGACAGTACCGAGATGAAAATCATCACGGATAAGGCTGGGCTCAAGATACTTTCATCGGTTTCCGAGTCTTCCGACGAAAAAGATCCGGACAAGCAAACCTACGACCCGCCGCTTTTGTATTTCGGCGCGGACGCTGACAATGGGAAGAGTGGGAAGTCGGATACCATGCGCGATTGCGAGACCAAGACCCTCATCACCGCCAGGAGCGCCGGGCAGAGAGACAGTCACCGTTCCGGCGGGCACTTTCAAGAACTGCCTGAAAGTAGTCTATATGAGCGACGATGTCACCGGGACAATGGATATTTGGAACAAGACATTCAACATAACTTCCGGTCGCAGCCGCGGGATTTACTGGGTCGCCGACGGTATCGGGGTCGTCAAGGAACTGGAAGTCGCGACTTCCGAGGCGGAAAGCCCCGTGCCCGGCGGCAAGTCGGTCACGGTGGAGGCATCGAGTTGCACCGTCAGCGAACTCAGACCGGGATTTACTGTCGGAGGCAAGAGATAGGGCAGAGAGCAGAGAGGACACAGAAGCAAAGGGCAGAGGCATGTCAAGAAGAAACAGCAACCTTGGAAACAACGAGCGAACCAACGGCCGAGCCGCGCGAGTGGCAGCCGAGAATCCTCGGGATATTGTGCAACTGGTGCAGCTACGCGGGGGCGGACCTCGCGGGCAGCGCGCGTCTGCATTATCCCGAGACCATAAGGATAGTGCGCGTGCCCTGCTCGGGCAGAGTGGACCCGATGTTCGTTTTGAAGGGCTTCCGGAAGGGGTTCGACGGTGTAATGGTGCTGGGGTGCCATCCCGGCGACTGCCACTACGCCAAGGGCAACTACTACGCCAGGCGAAGGATCGCGCTGCTGGAGGACCTGCTCGTCTCGCTGGGGATCCCAAGGGAGCGGTTCCATTTCGAGTGGGTCTCCGCGTCCGAAGGCAACCGTTTCGCCGCGCTCGTGAAGGAGATGACCGAGACGCTCAAAGAGATGGGGCCGTTCGAGGGAGTAGGGCCGTAGAAAACAGTCGCCAGTCATCAGTCGCGAGTCGTGCCTGCTCCCACCAAGCTGTTCAGTCTCGACGAGAAAGTCGCGTCCGCGGGGCCACAATCTCTTAGGCGATGAGTCGAGTAACCCCCACCGGGGCTCGGAAGTGCTTTTTGTCAGCCTAAGAGACTGCCGACTATCGACTAAAAAGGTATTGATATGTCTGAAACTCAAAACAGTATCCGAGAAGAAGCCAAAAGAGCGATGGAGAGCGGCGTAAAGGTCGTGATAGGGTGGGGCGCGGGAAGCGTGCCGTTCAAAACCACGCCGGTCTTCATCGAGAAGCCCGAGGATGCCGGCAAGCTCGTCTGGAACCCGGCGTGCGTCAATAACCTTGCGGTCTATCTGCCCAAGATGGCCAGGGACGCGAAGGTGGGCATCGTCGCCAAGCCCTGCGACATCCGCAGCATCGTCACGCTCATTCAAGAGCGGCAGGTAAAGCGCGAGAACCTTTTCATCATCGGCCTGGGCTGCGGCGGAGTGGTGGACGCGTTCAATCTCGACAGCGAGGACTTCCATCTGATGGAGGTGCAGTCACTGGAGTGGAGCGACGACGGCCTGAACGTCGTCACCCGAACCGGTTCGCACATCGTCCCCCGGTCGGACTGCCTGCGGCAGATGTGCGCGGTGTGCATCAAGCGCGAGCCCGCGATCTATGACGTGAAGCTTGGCAAGGCGCTGGTGCCGGAGGAGTGTCCGGTTTGCGAGTTGCCCGACCTGCCTGAAGAGCGCGCCAAATACTGGAGCGAACAGTTTTCGAAATGCATACGATGTTATGCCTGCCGGCAGGTCTGCCCGAACTGCTACTGCGACACGTGTTTCGCGGACAGGACCGAGCCGAAATGGACCGCGAAGAAAGCCACCGCCGAGGAGGCGTGGATGTTCCACGCGACGCGGTCTATGCACGTGGCGGGCAGGTGCGTGGGCTGCGGCGAGTGCGAGCGGGTCTGCCCGGTGGATATTCCGGTGTCGGAACTGGCGCGGGAGATGGGCAGGATCATCAAGGAACGCTACGACTACGAGGCCGGCGACCCCGACCAGGAAGCGCCGCTCCTCGGACAGTTCAAGAACGAGGACTTCGACCCGGGGAAGGGTGATGGGTGATGGGTGTTGGGGAAGGGACCGCGGCCAAAGAGGTGACCAGCTTTCGAGACCTGCGAGTGTGGCAGAGGGGGATGGAACTGGTCGAAAGAGTATACGGCCTAACGCAATCGTTTCCAGAGCGGGAAGCCTACGGTCTCACGAGCCAGATCCGCCGGGCGGCTGTTTCGGTCCCGTCCAACATCGCCGAAGGTCATGCGCGGGAGCATCTGCGCGAGTACCCGCATTATTTATCGGTCGCCCAAGGATCGCTGGCTGAGTTGCAGACTCAAGTCGAGATAGCGGGGCGACTGGGATATGTTTCGCGCGATTTGGTAATCGAGCTAGTGGATTTCGCTGGTCGGCTGAGCAGGCAACTTTACGCTCTGCGCAATTCGCTATACGCCAACGTGCCAGATGAGGTGTGACGGGCGTTGGGATAGGGTTCCCTTCCAACACCCAACACCCGTCACCCATGACCCAACCGGAGGTTGAAACATGGACAAAGTGATCCCTAAAGATAAAATAGCCGCCTATCTCGAAACGCTGATGGGCAAATATACCGTTGTCGCGCCGATCGAGAGGGCCGGCTCGCCGGCTGAGTTTCGAGAGTTGAGGCCCGGCGATGCGCCTGTCCTTTCGGGCGATAAGATGATGATGCCGCCCAAAGACTATCTTCTCCCGCGCTATGAGCCGCTTATCAAAGTTACCATGAATGATGGCCGGACGGCGGTGGCGGCGACTATCCCCGAGGATAAGCCGCGCGTGATGATGGGGATGTGGCTTGCCGACGCCCAGGCCATCCAGGTGCTGGACCGGGTGTTCCTCGATAAGAGGTTCACCGATCCATACTACTCGGCCCGCCGGGTGAATACCACGCTCATCGCCACCATACCCGCGAGGTCCCGGTGGAGTCGGTTTTGCACCTCGGTCGACGACGTGGAGACTTGGAAGCAGAGCGTCGACGCCCTAATGTATGACCTTGGCGATCTCTACTACTTCGAGCCGGTGACCGATAAGGGCGGCGCGCTGATCGATGGCTCGTTTACGGACCCGACCGATGCCGACTCGGCGAAAAAGGACGAACTCTGGAACACATTCAAGGATATCCCCAGGCAGTCGTTTGCCGGCAAGGCGCTGTATGATAACCTCGAGTGGGGCGATGCGGTGTGGTCGGAAAATAGCTCAAAAATGCATCGCCTGCGGGATGTGTTCCTATATGTGCCCGAGCTGCAGTTGTTTCGATATTCAGGACGAGACCAGCGGGCGGGTTGTCGAGCGTTACCGGTGCCGCGATGGCTGCCAGTTCGAAGATTTTACTCTGATGGGCCACGGGCATAACCCCCGCCCCAACCAGGTTCCTCGATCCCGCCAGAGGCTGCTGCACAAGTTCATTAACCAGCACGCTCAATTCGGGGTGGTCGGCTGCACCGGCTGCGGCCGATGCGTGGAGTTCTGCCCGGTAAATATCGACGTCAGGGATATTCTGACGAAAACGTGCTCCTAAGAAAACTGTTCGCTTTGGACGAGAGAGCCACGTATTGGAACGCGGTTACCCAGGCTATGCGGCCTCGCGAGCTTACTATGCGATGTTCTATGTGGCTGAAGCTTTTCTTGAGGGGAAAAGCCTTTCATTTTCGAAGCATTCCGCTCGCATGTTTCGTAGGGGCAACCCGCCGTGGTTGCCCGAAGTAGGGCGCCTTTCAGGGCAGGCACGGCGGCCTGCCCCTACGGGCAAATACGTCATCGAATTTGTGAAATAGTGTACCAGGCAGGCAGGAATAGCGCCCGATGAATGGGACGCGCTCTGAGGTGATATCAAATGCTAAATACCCAACCCAAACACAGCACGGGCGGCTGCGCGTGCGATAATCCTTACGAGCCGAAACTGGCCGTTGTGGAGAAGATCATCGAGGAGACCTGGGATACCAAGACATTCCGCGCGGTCTTCGCGGACGAGGGTCTGCGCGAGAGCTTTACTTACGAGCCGGGGCAGTTCCAGGAGGTCTCGGTATTCGGGGTGGGCGAATCCACGTTCTGTCTCACGTCCAGCCCCACTCGCAAGGGTTATATCGAGTTCGCCGTCAAGCGATTTGGTTCCGTTACCAGCGCGCTTCACGAGCTTTCCGAGGGCGATATCGTGGGCATTCGCGCGCCGCTGGGCAACTGGTTCCCTTACACCGAATGGAAGGGCAAAAACCTGCTCTTTATCGGCGGCGGAATCGGAATGGCCCCCATGAGGTCGCTCCTCAACTTCTGCCTGGACAATCGCGCCGACTACGCCGACATCATCACCATTTACGGCGCCCGCACCCCGGGCGATCTGTGTTTCACTTATGAGTTCGAAGACTGGCGCGCGAAGGGCAAGCTTTACCTGACGGTCGATCAGGGCGACGATGACTGGAAAGACCACGTCGGCCATGTCCCCGGCTACCTCAAAGAGCTTGCTCCCAAATCCGACAATACCATCGCAATCACTTGCGGCCCGGCCATAATGATCAAGTTCGCGCTCGTTGAGCTTGCCAACCTGGGGTTTACCAACGACCGGATATACACCACCCTGGAAATGAAAATGAAGTGTGGGATCGGCAAGTGCGGCCGGTGCAACATCGGCGACAAGTTTGTCTGCCTGGATGGCCCCGTTTTCTCCCACGCCCAGATACAGGAGCTTCCACCGGAGTTTTAGGTGGGTGTTGGCTGATGGGTATTGGGTGATGGAAGGGAATGGACGCCTCTCCTCCCTTCCCTTCCAACACCCATCACCCATCACCCAATACCTCCCTTCCCTTCCAACACCCATCACCCATCACCCAATACCTCCCTTCCCTTCCAACACCCATCACCCATCACCCAATACCTCCCTTCCCTTCCAACACCCGTCACCCATCACCCAATACCTCCCTTCCCTTCCAACACCCATCACCCATCACCCAATACCTCCCTTCCCTTCCAACACCCGTCACCCATCACCCAATACCTCCCTTCCCTTCCAACACCCATCACCCATCACCCAATACCTCCCTTCCCTTCCAACACCCGTCACCCATCACCCAATACCTAAATTCATGTTTGCCAATCGCCCAGAGTGACTATATCGCTATTAGAAGAAGCTTCAGCGCGGCACGGGTGCGCTGAGTGGGAGGATGCGATATGATCACTCTAAACGCAAAGCAAGTGGTTTTCGGAGCAGCGGCGGTGCTGCTCGTGATAATAGCCCTGATGTCCCTTGTGCCCTTGAATGCTCAAGCTCCCGAGTCCGGCGGCGCGGGACCGTCCGGATTCCTTCTGCAGGAGGAGCACAGGATAATCGATATCGTCAAGCGAACCGCTCCTACCGTCGTATCGGTAGCGCTTTACGATTCCAATGGGGAAGAGACGGCTTCGGCTTCGGGCGTGATTATTTCCTCCGACGGCTGGATACTCACCAATAACCACGTAATCTCCGACGCGGACAAGATCAAAGTCACCCTGGCGAACGGAAAGGAACTGACCGCGCGGAGCTTGGGTGGGGACCCGATAGTCGATCTGGCCGTGATCAAAGTCGATGCCGATAACCTGCCGGTGGCTGTCATGGGAGACTCCGATAATCTGGAGGTCGGCCAGACGGCAATTGCCATCGGCAATCCTTACGGCTTCGAACGCACGGTCACCGTCGGAGTGGTGAGCGCGCTCCGGAGGAGCATTCCCGGCGGGGGATCGGCGCTTTCGGACCTGATTCAGACGGACGCCCAGATATACCCCGGCAACAGTGGAGGCCCGCTTGTCGACAGCCGAGGCGACGTGATCGGAATCAACACCGCGGTCGTCGGCAGCCGATCGGGCGGCCTGGGATTCGCGATTCCCATCAATACCGCGCGGCACATCGTGAACGAAGTCGTCAAGATGGGGCACGTGGTCGTGCCGTGGATAGGGATATCCTACGGTGATATCACCGACCAGATCGCGAAGGTCTTTAACCTGCCGGCCAAAGAAGGCATTATCGTTGCCCTGGTGGAACCCAACAGCCCTGCCGAGTTTGCCGGAGTCAAAAAAGGCGATATAATCGTGGCGGCGGATTCGACTAAGATCGCCGACGGCGGAGACTTGCAGAAGGTCCTTCGCGACAAGGCCGTGGGCGACAAGATGACCCTCAAAATCCTCCGCGACGGGCGCCCCATTACCGTTACCGTCACCCTGAAGGAGATGCCCGGGAGGATATTGAAGGAGTCTAATCAATAGGGTTTTAAGGTTCCAAGCTTTTCCCCAGACTTCGCTGGGGAAAAAGTGGCCACCTTACGGTGGCAGTTGACCAAGGCAGGCGGTCGGGTTTTTCGCTTTTCGGTTGTTAAGGGATGATTTGGAGGGGGCGGAGATTTCCACCCCCATCCCTTGAACAACACCTGAGTCGGCTCGGGAGGAGCCCCAGCGTTGCCCTACCCTCCGCCCAGGCAAAGCAGGTATAGCTCATCCGCCATCCCTTAACAACCATAAAGCGGAAAACCCAAAGGCGGTGCGCCGTCGAATCCGCCTTAGCGACAACAAATTGTTTCTAACAGGGCGCTAAGCGCCTAGGGTTATAATGAGTAACGAGTAACGAGAAGGGACACCTCTCGCGTCGGAGGACTCGTTCCTCGTTACTCAGCACTCGTTACTTCTCTAGCTTATCGTCCTTCTTATGCTCACCTTCGGCGCCGCCGCCGGTTCGGACTCTTCGAGGGCGAGTTTCGCGAGCGGGAACGGTGGCAGCGCGCGGTCGAGAATGCCGTGGACCTTGGCCAGAAGCACCCCGTAATTGGTCATCGGGACTTGCGCCTCGGCGGCTACCCGCTGCCGGTAAAGCATCTCGCGGCGGTTGAGCATGCACCCTCCACAGTGGACGATCAGGTCGTAGCTGGTGAACTCCGGCGGGAAGTCCTTGCCGGAACTAAAGCCGAACTCCATCTCGCCCCCCACCATCTGCCGCAGCCAGCGGGGAATCTGCACTCTGCCGATATCGTCGGCCTGGGCGTGGTGGGTGCAGCCCTCCGAGATCAGCACCCTGCTTCCGATCTTGAGGCTATCGATCGCTCTTGCTCCCGACACGAACTGGGCCAGGTCTCCCTTGTATCGCGCCATCAGTATGGAAAAGTGGTCATCCGGACGTCTTTGGGCGTGTCGGCGTGGACCTTGAGGAATGCCTGCGAGTCGGTGATCACGATGCGCGGCTTCCGGCCGAGACTGTCCAGGCAGGCGCGCAGTGCCGCGTTCCTTCACGGTGACCGCGATGGCGTCGTGGTCGAGCGCGTCCCTTATGGTCATGACCTGGGGCAGGATGAGCCTGCCTTTCGGGGCGGCTTTGTCGATCGGGACCACCAGCACCACGATATCGCCTTCGCTAATGAGGTCGCCGATCAGGCTCGGCTCGCCCAGGCCGGAGGGCGATATGGAGATGAGCGAGGACTTGAACTGCTCGATTCCCTGCCTGGTAAGTGCGCTGACCGGGGTAAACAGCAGGCTGTGGCGGGTCGCCCAGTTCTTGACGGCGGAATAGTCCGCGCATGCGTCGATCTTATTTGCCAGGACAAGCATGGGGATGCCGCGTTCCTTGATCTTCGCGGTCAGTTCCTCTTCCCACACGCCCGGCTCTTGGCCGCTTTCCACGATCAGCACCGCAAAGTCGGTCTTTTCCAGCACGCGCAGGGTCTTTTCGACGCGCAGTTGGCCGAGGTCGCCGACATCGTCTATTCCGGCGGTGTCGGTGACGACCACCGGGCCGATCGGCAGTATTTCCATCGACTTCGAGACCGGGTCGGTGGTGGTGCCCGGGACATCCGAGACTATGGCCAGGGCCTGGTCGGTGAGGGCGTTGATCAGGCTCGACTTCCCACAGTTCCGCCTGCCGAATATGGATATATGTACCCGCTCGCCTGAGGGGGTCTGATTGAGATCGGGCATTGCATGTCCCTTGTGATCTTACTCTAAGATAATTATACAGCGAGTGGGTTAAAGGTTAAAGGTTGAGAAGGTTTGGGTGTGCCGCTCAAGGAACTCACAGCCACCCGTGGATAGGGTGGCCGGTCGGCCAGTTGTTTGGCTTCGTTTCGCAAGAATGGGCTGTCTCGTCGGACGCGCCGGAGGACGCGCGCGGGTCGCCGGCCATTACGGGCGGCTTTGCCTCTTCCTCGAGCGGCGGGTCGATGTTTGGCTTCGTTTCGCAAAATGCATCTCTTCCAATAGGACGGGCTTCCGATTCCCCGGGTTTGCAGCCCGCAAGCGCCCGAGGGGTTGGCGAGAACTTTCCGTTCGGGCGGATTTGCAATCCGGCCCGGAACGGTCAATGTGGGGATTTGCAATCCCTGTCCGGGTGGCGACTCTTGAATCACCACCTGTCCGGATGCTGATTGGGTTCGTTTCGCAAAATAGCTTTTGTGGAAGTGATTTGGGTTCGTTTCGCAAAAACATTTGTGGCGTTGTCGGGGCAGCCGCCTGATCCGACCTCGGCGCCATACTTGTCCCATGGCCTCTACTATTATATTATACCGTGGCTGTCAAGGGCATAGTGCGCTGGGGGGCGATGGTCCGGGGTTTCGCAAGCGCCGGGGCCGGTTCCCTGGATTCCGCAACCCGCGAGCAGCCCACCGGTTCGCGCCCGATAGGTGGCGATCTCCGAATCGCCACCTTAGGGCCAGATAGGGGTCTCCGAACCCCGGAACTTTGGTTATAGCAGCCGGATTCCGGGATCCGAGGCCGGCTGATGGGGTAGGGATTCGGAGATCCCCACCCGTCAAATTCAGGAATCTGCTGGGAAGGAGAAACGGCTAAAGTAGTCGAATATATGATTGATAGTTGCGGACTTGGAACAAGGATTTACTGGCACAAATGATCACCAACTACCATGCCGCGTACTATGCGCATGAGCTAACCAAACGTACCTCCTCGGACAGCCTAGCCAAGCTGGGGCCGTCGCTTTTCGGCGCGTCCGTCGATTTGAACCCTCATCAGCTTGACGCCGCTCTCTTCGCCTTCCGTTCGCCCCTCTCTCGTGGGGCCATTCTTGCCGATGAGGTCGGCCTTGGCAAGACTATCGAGGCCGGCCTTATCGTCAGCCAGGCTCTGGTGTGAGCACAAGCGCAACATCCTCATAGTGGCCCCCACGATTCTGCGGAAACAGTGGGCGCAGGAGTTGGCGGACAAGTTCCACATTGATTCCGTGATAGTTGACTCTCGTGAGTACAACGCTCGCACAAAGAAAGGCGGATTTCCGTTCCAGCCGGAGAACAAGGTCGTCATCTGTTCTTACCACTTTGCTTGGGCGAAAGAGGAGGGAATCCTGGGCATGCCTTGGGACTTGGTAATCGTTGACGAAGCACACCGCCTGAGAAACGTCTACAAGCCTGGGAACCGTATAGCGGCTTCCATCAAGCGATCCGTATCGAGTCGGCCTCTTCTCCTGCTGACAGCTACTCCCTTACAGAACTCGCTTCTTGAGTCGGTACGGCCTCGTGAGCTTCATTGACGGACACTTGTTCGGTGATCTTGATGCCTTCAGGTCACGTTACATGCGTGGGGCCATTCAGGACCGGCAGTTGGGAGAGTTGCGTATCCGCCTTCAGCCTATCTGTCAGCGTACCCTCAGGCGGCAGGTAACCGAGTACGTGAGGTTCACAAATCGAATTCCGATCACTCAGGACTTCACCCCCACGCCAGAGGAGAAAGAACTATATGATCGTGTCTCGGCGTATCTGTGCAGAGAAAAACTGCATGCCCTGCCGACAAGCCAGCGGCGGCTGATGACCCTCGTTCTGCGAAAGCTCCTTGCATCATCCTCATTCGCAATCGCCGCTACGTTGGACTCCCTGAGAGAACGGCTTGAGGGCAAGCACAGAGATATTCTGGCTATGACTGCCTCTGACTTCGAGGGGTTGGAGGAACTGACTGAGGAGTGGGTTGAGCAGGGCATTCCGCCGGAAGGCAGTGGGACTGCCGAGCATTAGCCGTCGGAGAGAGAGCAGATAGCCGCTGAGATCAGGGAGCTTGCGGAATCCGGTGAGCTTGCGAAGTCGATAACCACCAATGCCAAAGGGCAGGCTCTCCTATCCGCCTTGCAGCAGGGATTCGCAAAGCTGGAAGAGTTGGGAGCCAATCGCAAGGCCGTGATATTTACTGAATCTCGGAGAACGCAAACCTACCTCTTCGACCTCCTCAGCAAAAACGGCTACGAAGGCCGCTGCTTACTATCAACGGCGTCAACTCGGACGAGCGCAGTCGAGAGATATACAAAGCCTGGGTTGAGCGGCATCGTGGGGAGCCTGTCGCCACCGGCAATAAGGTCGTGGATATTCGAGCGGCGCTTGTCGAGCACTTCGACAAGGAAGCCGACATCCTTATAGCTACCGAAGCCGCCGCCGAAGGCATCAATCTACAGTTCTGCTCACTTGTAGTGAACTTCGACCTCCCCTGGAACCCTCAACGTATCGAGCAAAGGATTGGCAGGTGTCATCGGTACGGCCAAAAGCATGATGTTGTCGTGGTCAACTTCCTCAACCGTAAAAACGCCGCCGACATGCGAGTCTTCGAGCTTGCTTGACGAGAAGTTTCGGTTGTTCCAGGGAGTCTTTGGTTCCTCGGACGAGGTGCTGGGAGCCTTGGAGTCCGGCGTTGACTTCGAGCGCCGAATCGCCGACATATACCAGTCGTGCAGGTCCGAAGCGGAGATCAGCCGCGCGTTCGATCAGTTGCGCCTCGATCTTGACGAAGAGATTCAGGCCCGCATGGCCGACACACGCACTAAGTTGCTTGAGAACTTCGACGATGACGTTCGGCACAAGCTCAGGGTAAACAGGGATGAGAGTGCCGCGTTCCTTGACCGCCTTGGAAAGTACTTCTGGGAACTCACCAAGCACGAGTCTGTTCTGAACATGCCGAGTTTGATGATTCCACGCTCAGGTTCAGCCTGCACCGCCTACCGGAAGGTTGGCCGAAGGCTTCCGCTGGTGACTACCAGTTTCTTTCGCCTGGCCGAAACACTGATGGCTTCCGGGTGTACCGCTACGGTGATGATCTTGCCGAGCATGCCGTCTCAAGCGCCAAGGCGAGGGAGCTTCTTCCGGCACACGTGATCTTCGACTACACGACCCTGGGTGAGAAAGTCGGCCTGGTTGAAGAGGTTGTAGGTAAGTCCGGTTGGCTTCAGGTGAGCAAGCTCACTATATCCGCGCTAGAGGATGAAGACAGGCTGCTTCTTGCCGGAGTGTGTGACGACGGAGCTCGAATTGCATCCGGACACCTGTGAGAAGCTCTTTACGGTCCCTGGGAAAGCCTCCGAAGCCGTCCAAGTCCCTGAAGCCATTTAACCTATCCTGTCTGATGTGTCCGTGCGGTTGCGGGAAGCGGCTTTGAGCGAAGTCGCCGCGCGCAATGGCAAATTTCTTCGACGAGGAAATTGACAAACTGGAGCGTTGGGCGGATGATATTAAGCACAGCCTGGAGATGGAGTCGAGGACCTGGACGCGGAGATCAAACAGGTGTCCAAGGATGCCAAGTTAGCGGCGACGCTTGATGAAAAGGTCACGTTGCACCGCAAGAAGAAGGACTTGGAGAGCGAGCGCAACACGAAGCGCAGGGCGCTATACGAGGCGCAGGACAGGGTTGACGCACAGAAAGAACAGTTGATCTCGGAGGTGGAGGCACGACTCAAGCAGGAAGTGCTTGCGGTCCCACTGTTTGCGATTCGATGGAGTGCCACTTGAAGTCACCTACTTATGGTATCGCTGACGAGGCCATTTAGGTAAAATACCCGCGCGACAGAGCAAGACGGGGGTGTAAGCCATGGTCGATAAGGACCAGCGCTGAGACAATGACGGATGAGCAAGAGTCGATTGCGCCAGGTGGAGTCTTCATAAGTCACGTCCATGAGGATGAAGCCATTGCGGAAGCGTTTTCGGTCTTGGTCACGGATGTCACTGGAGGAGCCGTCTCGACGTACAGATCAAGCTCAAAAGAACTCGGTGAGGGGATCAGGTACGGCGAAGAGTGGTTTCGGTGGATCTGCGCGAATGTAGAACGTGCCCGGCACATAGTCGCTGTCATTACGACGAGCAGTATCGGCCGTCCATGGACACTGTTCGAAGCCGGCTTAGGCAAGGCAAAGCCGGACAGCAGCGTGTTCGGATTGGCGGTTGGGATTCCTAGGGAAGACGCTTACCAGGGTCCCTTCGCAACCTGCAGAATTGCGGCACCGAGGAAAAGGAACTTATCAAGCTGTGCAAAGAGCTGGTGGCCGGGACCTCGGCGAAGCCCCGCGAAGAAGCCATTAGGCGGTGCGTCGGCGAGTTCAGAGAAAAAGCGGAGCAGTTTGCGAGCGCGCACAAACCCCAGAAGGGCCGCGAAGACAACACTGGAACTGCGGTCTTTCAAGCTCTTGAGGAAATGAAACTCATGTGGCGCGAGCAAAGCAGAATGTTCTTCGAGGGCGGGAGCCCGATCAGGTCACCAAGAAACAGAAAGCCCGCGCGGCAGGTAGCTATGATCACAGAAGAAGCCATAATGCGTACCCCGGACCCAGAGGTGCGGCTGGTCCTATGCAAGGCTTGCGCGGACGAGATCGGTTTACCTATCCTGAGCGCTATCCTGGACTACATCATAAGAACTCGGAGGTACGATCCTGAAATACTGAGCATGCTTCTTCATCTCCCCCAGGACTACGCATTCCAAAGCCGGGAGCGAATGTCACCAGACAGCATAGAGGCGATTCATGCCCTCCACAATCTCATCGATGAAGCGATTGGCCATCTCCAAGGTCGGCGCAGGCGCGCCGAATCTGGACTGCCCCTGAATGGCTCGGCCTTGAAAGGCAAGGCGCAGGACCGCTAGGGGTCGATGAGCAGCGGCGCATCCAATGCGCGACTCGGACGCAGAGAAGAGACACAATGCCCAACCACACCAAACTCGAACTAACCTGGATAGGAAAAGAGAACAGGCCGAGGCTGGAGCCGAGGATTCTACTGGAAGACCCTGAGTCTGTCGTATCACGCTCAGCATAGGGTAACGGATGACGACATCTTCGATAACCGCCTCATCTTCGGAGATAACCTGCTGGCTCTCAAGTCGCTTGAGCAGGGGTTTGCAGGAAAGATCAAGTGTGTCTTCATCGACCCTCCTTATAACACCGGAGCCGCGTTCGATCACTACGACGACGGACGCGAGCATTCCACGTGGCTGACGCTCATACGAGACCGCTTGGAGTGCCTCTGGACGCTGCTTTCGCCGGACGGACTGATCTTCGTGCAGATAGACTACCGCGAGGGTGCAAGGCTGAAGGTCGTTTTAGACGAAGTGTTCGGCCCGGCATCGTTCAAGAACGAGATCATTGTACGGCGTGGAACAAAGAATGTTCAGTCTCAGTTCGAGACCATAGACTCACTCTCCACTGGTCACGACACGATATACTTGTACGCCAAGAACTCCGCGACAAGATTGCCGAAGCTGCAGGCCGTCGACAGTGAAGGGGGAACCGGGCAAATGGGACACATTCTGGCGTGGAACCGACAGACCCACGATGCGCTACGAGTTGTTCGGCATAAGACCGGGCAGGGGGCAGTGGAGATGGAGCGAGAGCAGGGCTATGAAAGCCAAGCTGAACTACGAGGAGTATTTAGCCGACTTCTCCGACCGCTGCACGCTTGATGAATACTATGGCCTTGAGCTGCAGCAAACCGGAGTGAAGAAAGACTTCGTTCGGCTCGGTCCTGATGGCAATGCACAGGACTACGTGCCTCCGCGTAACTACAAGATAATGTCTGATGTCTGGATGGACCTGAGGACCTCCGGCAAGATCACTGATTTCGAGCACGAGAAGCACGAGGACTTGCTGGAACGGATCATCAGGTGGTCTGCTCAGCCAGGCGACTGGGTTCTCGACTCCTTCGCAGGCTCTGGCACTACCGGTGCTGTGGCGCACAAAATGGGGCGCAGGTGGATAATGGTTGAGCTTGGGGACCACTGCCAGACTCACATCATTCCTCGAATGCGGAAGGTTATCGACGGCGAAGATCAGGGCGGGATTAGCAAGGGTGTCGGCTGGAAAGGCGGAGGTGGATTTCGCTACTATCGCCTTGCGCCATCCCTCCTCCAGAAAGACAAGTGGGGCAACTGGGTCATCAGCCGGGAGTATAACGCCGAAATGCTTGCCGAGGCCATGTGCAAGCACATGAGCTTCACCTACGACCCCAGCGATACGATCTACTGGCAGCACGGCCACTCCACTGAAAACGACTTCATCTATGTGACCACTCAAACACTCAATCGCGGTCAGCTTGCCCAACTGAGCGAAGAGGTGGGAGAGGAACGGACTCTGCTCATCTGCTGCACGGCGTTCCGCGCCAACCGCGATGAGTTCTCCAACCTCACGATCAGGAAGATTCCGAAGATGGTCCTGGACAGATGCGAGTTCGGCAAGGATGATTACAGCCTCCAGGTGTCCAGCCTGCCGCAAGCGCCCGAAGGAACTGGTGATCAGGTGTTCGGGGGTCCAGGTATTCGAGGAAGGGAGAGTGTTCAGGTTTCCAGGCGCTCGGGTGCTCGGGACGATGGCCCGACACTTCTCGACTTGATCGATGGGGGCCCGCACACCGATGGGCCTGAAGACCCCAATACCCGAATACCTGAAGACCTGACTCCAGGAGGTGTGGAATGAGTAGTGCGGCGCACACCCCGATGGAGGAGATGGAGGTCTTCCGACGATTTGTCCAGGTCGGCGACTGGGTTTGGAACACGGTGGGCCGATGGAAGCCGTTCCAGAGGGATACAATCGGTAGGCAGCTCGTGAGGGCGGCGGATAGCATCGGGGCGAATCTGGTGGAAGGTGACGGCAGGTATGGGCACGCTGATGCTTTGCACTTCTTTATCATTGCGAGGGCGTCAGCGCGGGAAACCAGGTATTGGCTGCTGAGGACAAAGGAGCGAGGACTAATAGATGCCGCGGATTGCGATTCCCAGATCCGGCTCCTCGAATCAGCGACTCAGTTGCTAAACCGCCTTATCACTTACAGGCGGTCGGCGCGAGCAGCCGGAGCACCCACGCCTAAGTCCGTGAAGACCCGAACCCCTGAACGCCTGACAGTAGAGGTGCAGGCATGAACCGGATTGCCAACGCAGTAAGCCAAAGGCTCAGCTTGCGGCCTCCGCAGACGGAATCGCTGGACATTCTCGCCAGGATTGGGGAGATACTGCCTCTTACCAAAGGTCAGGACGCAGCCGAAGCACTGCAAGCGGTCAAGTCCGCGTTTCCGGGGAACGGTTTCGAGGATTTCGAACGTGATTTCCCTTCCCTTTGCTTTGCTCTGGCAACCGGAGTCGGCAAGACCCGCCTGATGGGAGCATTCATCGCGTATCTGTACCAGGCAAAGGGCATCAGGCACTTCTTCGTATTGGCTCCCAGTCTCACGATCTACAACAAGCTGATCGGCGACTTCACTCCAGGCAACCCCAAGTACGTATTTCAGGGCATCGGCGAGTTTGCCCAGGTTCCTCCAGAAATAATTACCGGAGATAACTACGAGAGCGGTAGAGGAATTAGACGCCGAAGCTTGTTTGGTGACGATGCCGTCCACGTCAACATCTTCAACATCTCCAAGATCAACTCCGAAGTGAGAGGCGGCAATGCGCCCAGGATAAAGCGGCTCTCGGAGTACATCGGCCAAAGCTACTTCGACTACCTCTCCGAGCTTGATGATCTTGTGCTTCTCATGGACGAATCACACCGATACCGAGCCACGGCGGGCGTACGCGCGATCAACGATCTGAGGCCGATCCTGGGTTTGGAACTGACTGCTACACCTCAGATCGACTCCGCAACTGGCCCCGTGCCGTTCAAGAATGTGATCTACAGCTATCCTCTCTCCGAGGCCATGAACGACGGCTTCGTCAAGGAACCTGCCGTTGCCACCCGTGAGAACTTCAATGCCTCCAACTACACGCCTGAGCAATTGGAAAGGCTGAAACTGGAGGACGGAGTAAGGGTCCACGAGGATACCAAGGTCCAGCTTGACGTGTATGCCCGCCAGAATGAGCTTCCGATAGTGAAGCCGTTCATGCTCGTGGTTGCCCAAGACACAACCCATGCCGATTCGCTTGAGAGGGCGATCAAGGATGAGTCGTTCTTCGAGGGGCGGTACGAGAATAGGGTCATCACGGTTCACTCGAACCAGAGAGGCGAAGAGAGGGATGAGACTATCGAGCGGCTTCTACAGGTGGAAAGCGCTAGTGAGCCAACCGAGATTGTGATTCACGTCAACAAGCTCAAGGAAGGATGGGATGTCAACAACCTCTACACCATCGTTCCTCTGAGAGCGGCGAAAGCGGAGATTCTGGTTCACCAGACAATTGGCAGGGGGCTGCGACTTCCTTACGGCAAGAGAACCGGCGTACCCGCCGTTGACCGGCTCACCATCATAGCCCACGACAAGTTTCAGGAGATCATCGACGAGGCCAACAACCCCAACTCCATCATCCGCTCCGGCGTTGTGATAGGCCGCGACATACCGGATGAGCGCAGGGAAGCGGTGACGGTGAATCCGGTCTTCATTAACCGCGTTTCCGCGACTGACGAATGCGGCGGCCAGCAGGCGCTGCTTTTCGAGACACCGGCTGAGAGGCAGGTAGCCCAAGCCACCCTTGAGGTCATCAGGCGTTTCGAGCGGTTGCCCAGGTCGGCTGACCTTCGCTCAGAACAGATACAGGAACAGATCATCCGCGAAGTGACGGCGGCTTGCGCTCCATCTCAAGCGCAGTTTGAGGATATGGCCGAACGCCTTGATGTCGCCTCCATTGTTTCGAAGACCGTGGACACGTTCATTGAGAACTCAATCGACATTCCTCGAATCATAGTCGCGCCGAAAGGGGAAGTCACATGCGGCTTCCATCCATTCACTCTCGATGTGAGCGGCATCCGACCCCAACCTGTGGCGAAGGACATACTCATTCATCACCTGCAGAGCAATGAACGCTTGACCCTCATGAGCGGTACCGGAGTGATACCGGAGGAAAGGCCGGAGGACTATATAGTTCGTGCGCTGATCGACTATGACGACATCGGTTATGACGATCACGCCAATCTTCTCTATGACCTCGCCGGCCAGATGGTCAAGCATCTTCGGTCCTACCTCAGGGATGAGGAAGAGGTAACCAACGTCCTGCAATACCATCAGCGCCTGCTTGGGGAGTTCACTCATACCCAGATGCAGGAACACTACTGGGAGAAGACAATAGGCTACGAGGCCAATGTCAGCAAAGGCTTTGAGACGCTGAGGCCGAGTAGCTTCGCTGCCCTGGCGGGGCAAGAGGTAATCCCGTTTCGCACGCCGGTTCAGGACGCTCTTTACATTCGTGGAATGTTGTTCGGAGGTTTCCGCAGGTGTCTCTATCCTACCCAGAGGTTCGACAGTGACCCTGAGAGGCGATTCTCAATGCTTCTTGAGGATTCCGGCGAAGTGCTGAAGTGGTTCAAACCGGCCAATGGTCAACTGCGCATATTCTACGGGGAAACTCACCAGTACAACCCCGATTTCGTGGTAGAAACCGCAACCGAGAAACTGCTCGTTGAGGTCAAGCGGCAATCGGAGATGCAGGACAGGGAAGTGCAGGACAAAGCGCGTGCCGCCAGCCTGTGGTGTGCCTTTGCCTCTGAGCACGAGCAAAAGCACGGTGGCAAGCCGTGGAGGTACGTTCTCATCCCGCACGACGCGATTACTGCGAGTGCGACATTGGGGCATTTAGTGGGGCAGTATCGGCTTGTGCAGGTGGAAACATGACACCAATCGCCGCTGGAGGCAGATAGTGGCGATTCCCACGACCCAGCTAGCCCGCATTATTCGTGAATTGATAGACTAGCCTTTTTGGTTCAGGTGCCCACGTGCTCCCTCTCCTGGATGGGAGAGGGCTGGGTGAGGGGCAGACGCTGCAATCAGGCACAGGCTCATCGAGCGCGGCGTTCCACCCTCACCCCCAACCCCTCTCCCGTGAGGGCGAGGGGAGCACAAAGTGCCAGGCCAACACGTGTTACGTGAATAATGCGGGCTAGAGACCTGGGCCAAGCAATGGGCCACCGTGTTGGCTCAGAATGCTCACACGTCAATCCACAATGCTTTGGGTGTAGGTTTGCCAATGCGCATGCGACCTGCTCAATTATATTCTCGTCAGTGAACTTTACTTCCTCGCCCATACTCGTATTCCTTACGACCTTACGACCTCACCGGTCCAGTGCTCTACCGCAACAGCACTTCCGTCCATAACACTAGCAGCAAAAACCACGGTCCAGTTACCGGGTGCAAGCGAAAGATTGACCTGATCAAAATCCTCTTTATACCTAGTCACTAGCAGTGCGCCCGTCTCTGTGATTGACACCTTATCACCGTAAACGTAAATCTCACCATCCTCGGATATTTCTGGCGGCACCTTGATACACCAGTACTTGGTTCCGTAGTCTAATGGTCCCATATATCCTCCCTTATAATACTCTTCTACCGCAGTCTACTGCGCTATTAGTTACTAAAGCTCATTTCCTGCGCTCGTGTTGAGGCGATTTTCCCACGGGGTACCTCCTGTAAATTACTTCCAGGCTCAATTGTACGGTTACCGGTTGAGGCTGTCAAGATTCGGGTGTTTGGGTACGCGGAGCGAGAGGGGATTGGAACGGGTTGCGGACAATGTGTACGTCGCCGGCTGCACCGGCCTAGCGGAATCGCCCGCTGCCGGATTCGGAAATCCGGCGGGAGGGTTCGGGTGGCGATTCGGAAATCGCCACCCAGAAAAGATTATCATCGCGTAGAAAGTGCCATGCGTGCGGCGGGAACTCGAAGGACTCTACAGGTGGGAACCAGGTGTTGGGGGTTAGGTGATGGGTGTTGGAAGGGAGTGCGCTCCCTTCCAACGCCTGTTACCCGTCATCCATCCATCACCCGACCTGTTTGTCGTTCCCGCCGCATAGGGTGGGGTGTCATTCCCGCCGCACAGGGCTTGTCGTTCCCCGCCGCATATAGTTGGGTAAACTCTATCCAACAGGGAGGGTAGTCCACATAATGAAAAACGAAGATGCCGCTGAATTGCTCAACGAGATTGCCGATTTGCTGGAATTGAAGGGTCAAACCGGCTTTCGCATCCGGGCTTATCGAGATGCGGCGCGCCGCATCGAGGGATTGCACGAAGACCTCGCCGCTATCGCCGCGGCCGGCAAGCTGGAGGAGATTCACGGCATCGGCCCGAGCATCGTGTCGTGCCACGTGCTCTCGTGTTTATAACCCAAGGCAACTGACGTATAATCCCCAAGTGATCATCATAGGGTTAGTAAGGTTAGCAGGGTTGATAGGGTTAGCAGGGGTCGTAACACGGCGGGCGCCCTCCCTTCCCCTAAAACCCTATAACCCTTACCTTCCGAGGCGCCAAAATTGCGCATTATTATCAGATCAAGAGGCGCGTCGTTGGTGACGGCGCTGGTGTCGGCGGCGGCGGTCGTTGTGCTCGCCGGTGCGGGCTATGGCCTTTACTTGATGACATCGCTCACGCGTGAGATCCGGCATGTAGAGGCGAGCCTGCGGCAGCTTAACCACTTTTCTTGTGATGTGAATGCTTTTTCCAAGCAGCTTGCGCTTGTAGAGCAGGCGAACGCCGGCCTGGTGAAGATGGAACAGTACTTGCATTACCTGCCCGACCTTAACAACACAGCCAGGCTTGCGCTCGACCAGGCACGGGAGAGCAACGCTCGGCTGGTCGAGACGAAACAGGGGATGGACGCGGCGAATGTGCGGTTCGTCGAGGTGGCCAGGATCGCGGCGCGGGTGGGCGGCGACGTCGGGGGAATCCAGAGTCAGGTTAACCGTGCGATCGCTTCGGTGGATAAGGTGGCCGCCGAGATACCGCCCGCCGCCGAGGTGAACAAAGTCCCGCGGCAGACCGTCGAAACTCTCAATCAGACTTCTCAGGCGGTTGCCAAGGTGAGCGCCAGCGTGGATAAGTTCAGCGCCGATTTCCGCGGCGCTTTGAATCGCTGAAACGCTGAAGAGGGGATGATTACGCTGAAGGGAGGCTCCCGTCCTCAGCGTTCTCATTCACTTCAGCGTCTCAGCGATTTCGAACGGACACCCCTCTCTGGGATTTCCGAATCGCCACCCAGAGTCGGCTCCGGGCGGGTTTCGGGAAAAGGGTTTCCCGAAACAACAAGGCCGCCGCCAACCTTTAACTCCTCCCTTCCCGACACTCCCCCGAAAAAAATCCGTAACAGACTACTGACAAGCTTGGCCAGGTGTGGTATACTGGTAGTGTCAGTTTGGCCGACGGGGGCCGGAGCTGGCTGGCGCGTCTCGTAGTCGCGGCGCGGCGGATTGCGAGTTCTCCGTTCGGGCATGGTCGCCCTGAGCGGAAGAGGCGTGGGGGCCTCCTGAAATTGCGGACAATGAGCCGTCCGCGTCGTTTGCTGTGAACTCAGCTAGTCTTGACGAGGGTGTCTTCGAGCAGACCAAGCGGTCGCGAAGATGCCCTTTTTGCACATTGGTGCGGACGGTCAGTGCCGGTTTGTTTCGGGAAAGGGGTTTCCCGAAACAACGGAAGCGCGAAAGGGATGCAGAGAAGTTGAAAAGAGATACCCAAACACGCATTTACTTCTGTCGCAATGCGGTGCTGGGCAATATGGCCCATCCCGCGTTGGATAAGCTCCGGCTTGCGGGCGTGGGCCTCGAGCCGGTCCCTTGCAGCGGCAGGATCGACCCGCGCTATATTCTCAAGGCGTTCGAATCGGGTGCTTCGGCCGTGTGTGTGCTCACCTGCCCCAGGGGGCAATGCAAGCTGATGGAAGGCAACCTGCGCGCGGCGCGCCGGGTTCAGGTGGTTCGAGATTTCCTGGCGGAAGCGGGCGTGGACCCGTCCACTCTTCAGATATTCATGGCGGATGGCTCGGACGAGGATGCGCTCGAGGCGGTGGTGAAGACCATCGCCGAATTTATCCGAATCAGGCAATCGGACTCCAAGATGGCGGTGGCATAAGATGGATAGTTTTCAGACAGCGTTGGGTAACGGCCGTTTCATAGTGACATCTGAGTTCAGACCGCCGCGCGGGGCATCGATCGGCTCCCTCAAGGAGTGCGCGGCTGCCCTGGCAAAGTCGGTGGATGCGATCACCGTGCCGGAAAGCGAGGACGGCGCCCGGCTCGCTAGCCTGGCGGCGTGCTCTCACCTGGCGGCGGCCGGGGTGGAACCGGTAATGCACATCCTCACTCGCGACCTTAACCGTATCGGGCTGCAATCCCAGCTTCTTGGCGCGGCCTCGATGGGGGTGCGCAACGTGTTGTGCACCACGGGCAGGCATCAGGCGCTCACGACGGAATCCGCCGCCAAAGGCGTCTTCGATGTGGACCCTGTCCAGCTCGCGTTCATCGCCGAAGCGATGCGCAAGGAAGGGCAGGCTTTCCGATGGCCAGGCGCTCGATGCGCCGGTGGAGTTTGTGCTTGGAGTCGACACCAACCCATTCTCCGATCCGTTGGAGCTTCAGGTGATGGTGCTTGAAAAGCCGCGGGTGCCGGGGCGAGTTTCGCGATCACCCAGCCGGTCTTCGACCTCGACAAGTTCAATGCGTGGATGAGCGCCGTGCGCGGATCGAGGCATCGAGAAGCGAATATGCATCATCGCTTCGGTCATGCCGCTGACTTCGGCGGAGGAGGCGGTCTCGCTGGCTCGCAAGTATTGCCATCTCGATATCCGCGACGAAGACGTCGGCACCCTCGATGCTGCGCCCGACCAGCGCGCGGCCGGGATCGAGCTTGCCGCCCAAACCCTGAAGAGTCTCGCGAAAGTGGACGGCGTGCGGGGAGTTCATCTCATGACCGGCGAGGATTTCGGCCTCGCGCGGCAGGTCCTTGAGGCGAGCGGCCTTGGGAGGAACCCGGCATGAAGCATTCCATTCTATCACGATACCTGACACCGGAAGGGCCTTGCGGGTTGCAAACCCGGGGAACCGGGTCCGGCGTTCGGAAACGCCGGACCATCGGCGTTCCCAAACCGTCAACCGTCAACTGTCAACCGACAACTCTTTTTCGAGGTAGCCATGCCCGGCCAAGTATCACATTCAAACCCAACTGACGCGGCCCCGGAACAAGCCTATCGGCAAGTACGGCATTGTGGACTGGCGCGAGGACTGCTCCGCCTGCCACAACTGCGTCAAGCGCGAGTGCGCCTACAGCGTATATGACGACGAGCGCGACCGGCTGCATGCCTCTTCTGAGTATGTCGATTATCTTTACGAGTGCAAGGGCTGCCTGTGCTGCGTGCAGAGCTGCACCAAGGGCCTGCTGACCTGGGAGGTCAATCCCGAATACGAGGACATCGGCAACGAGGTCTGGACCCCGGACATCGTCTCCAGCACCTGGTATCAGGCCGAGACGGGGCGCATTCCGGTTTCCGGGCCGGGTATCCGGGGCCGTTCCGCGGTCCGGCTTCGATTCGATACTTACCGATATGTCCGAGATCGTTCGACCGACGCGCGACGGGATCCACGGGCGCGAGTATATAAGCACATCGGTGGATATCGGGCGCAAGCCTTCGCGGCTCTCGTTCAACGCCGATGGCACGCTCGCGGGGGACTTCCCACCGCTGGTCGATATTCCGCTGCCGCTGATCTTCAATACGCTGCCCTGGCATGACGCCCAAAGACGGTCCGCGAGGCCATCCTGGACGCGGCCGGGGAACTCGGGATTTACGCGATCACCTGCGAAGCTTCGCTCTTTAGGCATGCCGCCGGCGCTGCCGGATTGCTCGGCGGGAGATGCTCCAGGCGGGGCGCGGTTTGTTCAGTGGCAGGACAGCACGGATGTGGTCGCGCGCGTTCGTGAGGCCAAGGGAGCCAATGCTGATGTGCTTGCGGTGGTCAAGCTTCCTTTGGGGCCGGACTGCGCGAAACGCTCCCTGGAGCTGGCGGCCAGGGGGTCGACGTGCTCCATCTGTACGCCGACTGGCTTGGCTACGTGGATGCCGATGGGCAGAAGCAGCATATTCCGGAAGCAATCCGCGAGGTGCATCTGGCATTCGTGCAGGCCGGAAATCGGGATGAGATCACTTTGATCGCAAGCGGCGGGATTTCGATGGCGGAGCACGTAATCAAGTCTCTTATTTGCGGGGCCGACCTGGTGGCCGTGGATATACCTCTTATGATCGCCCTGGAGTGCAGGGTGTGCGAAAACTGCCGCAAGGAACTCATGTGCCCGGTGGATTTGCCTCGCGCGGGCCGGAAGTATGCCGTGCAGCGAATCAAGAATCTGATCGGCGCGTGGCACAACCAGATGCTGGAGATGATGGGCGCGATGGGCATTCGCGAGGCGCGGCGGCTTCGCGGGGAAGTGGGCAGGGCGATGTTCTTCGACGACTTGGAACGCGACTGCTTCGCCCCGATATTTGGGCGACGGAAGGATTCCTGACGAGGCAGAGCCGGAAGGGAATTTAATCACGAAAACACGAGGGGGAAAGCGCGAAAAGAAGTTCAGCGTCCTGTTGTATCGGGAAACCCCTTTCCCGATACTCCGACCGCGCAAGGTTTCGGGAAAAGGGTTTCCCGAAACAACTTTCGTGCTTTCGTGATGAGAATTCAGCGCGTCTTGCACGGAACTTCGTTTCTGAGGTAATAATGGCGATTACTATCGATATAGATAAGAACGATGGCCCGAGAGTCGCGGCGCCCGGAGTGGGGCTGGAACCGCCGGTTCGCGAGGTCAAGCCCGCGCCGGACCGGTTTCGCAACTCGATCGGCAAGTATCGGGTTTGGAGAAACGAGGCTTGCGTGCACTGCGGCAAGTGCATCGAAGTGTGCCCGCGTGGGGTGCACGTAAAGCCCGAGGGCTACGCGGATTTTCTCACCGGGCAGGACTGGCGCTGCACCGCCGAGCTTTGCAAGCAAAACGGGACCTACTGCGTGGACAGATGCCCGCAAAAGGCGCTGCGCATCGAGCTTCAGCCGATGTATAAAGCCATGGGCGACTACCGCTGGACCGCGGACTTGATCCTGAGCACGTGGCATATGGCGGCGACCGGCGAGGTCCCCGATGGCGAGATGGATACCGCTGCGGCAATTCGGGCGGTGGGTTCGACAAGATATCATTCAAGTTTCCCGAGGATGGCCCGCGCACCGACCCCGGCGAGATTTCGACGGCGATTCCGCTCAATCGCAGCGGGGATAACCGCCCCGAAATCACCATCGATCTGCCGGTTTACGGCGGAGGGATGTCGTTCGGGTCGGTGAGCCCCCATACGATCCTTTCGAAGGCGCGCGCGGCGATGGCCTGGAACAGTTTTAGCTGCACCGGCGAGGGCGGCTACATCGAGCGACTTTTCCCATATAGTGATTATATGATAACTCAGGTGGCGACGGGCCTTTTCGGTGTGCGCGAGGAGACCATCAAGATGGCGCGCATCGTCGAGTTCAAATACGCGCAGGGCGCGAAGCCGGGCCTAGGCGGGCATCTGCTGGGTGACAAGAACACTCCGGCGGTCGCCGCGATGCGCGAGGCCGTTCCCGGCACGGCGCTGTTCTCACCGTTCCCGTTCCACAGCGTCTATTCGGTGGAGGACCACAAGAAGCACGTCGACTGGATCAAGCATGTCAATCCCGGCGCGCTGGTTTCGGTGAAGGTGTCCACGCCGGTGGATGTGGATATGGTCGCGGTCGGCTCGTTCTACGCGGGGGCGCACATCGTGCATCTCGATGGCAGCTATGGCGGGACCGGGGCCGCGCCGGAAATCGCAAAGAAAAATATCGCGATGCCCATCGAGTATGCGATTCCCAAGGTGGCGCGGTTCCTGGTCGAGGAGGGCATTCGCGACCGGATCACCTTGATCGTGAGCGGCGGAATCCGGACGGCTTACGATGCCGCGAAGGCCATTGCCCTTGGCGCGGACGGCGTCGTGATCGGGACATCCGAGATGGTGGCTTTGGGCTGCATCCGCTGCGGCAAGTGTGAAAGCGGCAAAGGCTGCGCGAGAGGCATCGCCACCACCGACCCGGTCATGGTCGCCAAGATGACCACCGAGTGGGGCACTCAGCGCTTGATAAATATGCTCTACGCCTGGCGCGCGCAGATTGTGGACATACTCAGCCGGTTTGGAATGCGCGATATCGAGGAACTCCGAGGCCGCACCGATTTGCTCATGCATTCGGACTACGAAGGGATTGATAATTGACAATTGATAATTGATAATTGGGGAGGCCCCCTCACTATGCGGCGGGAACGACAATTCGAGGCCATGCCTGGGTTGAGCCCTTCGAGTTCCCGCTGCACGCAGGAGGGCAAGTTTTCAAATACCGTGACTACCGACCGGCATGGCTGTCATTCCGAGCGTCGGACCCCGCGCCGCGGGAGTCACGTTATAAAGAGACTCACCCCGGCAGGCTATGCTTCGCGGGCGACTGCCCCGAAGCCGGCGGCATGGAAGGTTTCTTAGGAAGAACGAAGAATCTGCTTTTAGCTCCCGCATGGATCTATGCCGTAATGTAAAAGCAGATCCTTCGCCGGAGTTTACCCTGAGTGAAGCCGAAGGGCTCCTAAGAAACTGCTAGTTTCGGGACAAGGGTGTCCCGAAACACCGGGCAATTGGTTTCGGGACAAGGGTGTCCCGAAACACCGGGCAATTGGTTTCGGGACAAGGGTGTCCCGAAACGCCGGGCAAGAAACTGCTGGTTTCGGGACAAGGGTGTCCCGAACACCGGGGCTGGTTTCTTTCGGAATTCGTTCGGAATGACATGGCCTGTGGGGTATGTGGCAGGAGCGGTACGTATTTGCCGGGCCGAACGGTAGGGCATCAGAGATGCCCGGGTTGCTCTTTACGGGGCGGATTGCAAATCCGCCCGAACGGTTTTTCGCGTTTTCGCGATTGACTCCCTTCCCGACTTTCGAGTTTGTGACTTCGAGAACATGATGAACTTCGCCGATAGAATAATCGAGAGCAGACGATGGATGACCGCGGGCTATGACTTCGCGCGGCCGCCCCACACGGAGGAAGAAGGCGGCTGCGGGGTTACGGGCTTTGCGTGCAGCATCCCCGTGGGCGGGCGGCACATATACGAGCCGTCCGTGCAGATGCACAATCGCGGCAACGGCAAGGGCGGCGGCATCGCGGCGGTCGGGCTGACCCCGGAGCAACTTGGCGTTTCGCGGGAGGTGCTGGAGGAGGATTATCTGCTCCAGATCGCGCTCCTGGACCCAGACTGTAAGCCCGCGGTCGAGGCGGACTTCGTGACGCCGGTTTTCGACGTGCGCCACGGCCGGCTGTTGGACCACATAGACGATTTCCGCGATGTCGAAGGGCTGGATGTCTGCCCGCCTGATGTGGCCCAGTCACTTCGTGCGCGTCAAGCCCGCCGTGCTCGATCAGTTCGCCCGGGAGCGGGGCCTTACGGGCCTGCCCGAGCGCGAGGTGGAGGACGAGTTCGTTTATCAGAACACATTCCATCTCAACTCCAAGTATTATGCGTCCCTGGGCGAAAAGCAGGCGTTTGTCCTTTCGCAGGGCCGCAATATGCTGATCCTCAAGATCGTGGGCTATGCCGAGCAGATAGTCACATATTATAAGCTGGAGGATTTCAAGGGCCACGTGTGGATCGCCCATCAGCGATACCCCACGAGGGGCCGCGTGTGGCACCCCGGCGGCGCGCACCCGTTCTGCGGCCTCAACGAGGCCCTGGTGCATAACGGCGACTTCGCGAACTACTACTCGGTGACCGAGTATCTCGCTCAGCGCAACGTCAGGCCCCTGTTCCTTACGGACACCGAGGTCTCGATACTGGTCTTCGACCTGTGGAACAGGGTTTATCGTACCCGCTGGAGTATATCATCGAGGGTCTGGCGCCGACCGCCGAGCGCGACCTCGACATGCTGCCGAATCCAAGCAGGAGATCTATCGGCGAATTCAGGCGAGCCGCGTCCATGCCTCGCCGGACGGCCCGTGGTTCTTCATTATCGCGCGCAACGACCCCGCCAACGACGCATTTCAGCTTCTGGGCATCACCGATACGGCTATGCTTCGCCCGCAGGTTTTTGCCTTGCAGGATGGAGAAGTCCAGATCGGCCTGGTCTGCTCCGAGAAGCAGGCGATCGATGCGACTCTTCACAGCCTTGCCAAGGAGGACCCGCGATTCTGCCCCATAGCCGACGATTATTGGAACGCGCGCGGCGGCAGCTATACGGATGGCGGCGCGTTCGTGTTCACCGTCAAGCGCGCTCCCGACGGCGGCTATCGGCTGAGCCTGCACCGATAAGTTCGGCCCGCGAGCGCTGCGTCAAATCCGGCAAGCGCCCGGACCTGGATGGCCCCGTGAACGCGACCGGCGGGTTGAATGTCGGAGCGATCCTTGCCGGCGAGGCCGGCGAAGCCCTCTTCGATGCGGGAACATCAGAGGCGGCTTGGGCCGATCTGGCCGGTCTCCGATACTTGTGTCCGAGATTGCAAACCGGCACTTAACGGACGCCGAGCGAGCCGCCGCCATCGCCGGCCTGACGCTCTTGATCGACCGGCGGTATCCGTGCGGCGCCAACAAGCGGGCTCATGCGGCGGAGGTGGTCACGCGGCGCCTGGAGTCGGTTTTCGAGGGCACAAGCTCGATTTCGTCGGGTGCGGCTTCGAGATATGCGCGTATTGATTGGGAGACTCGCGGCGCGATCCGCGCGCCCCAGGGGCTCGAGGAAGTGCTCGTCGTGAACGCTCACGATTTCCCACCGGAAGGCGACGAATGCGACGCGCGCCTTGCGATGCGCGCCTACGAGCTTGGCTGGAGGCGGTTCATTTGCTATGCCTACGTCGGTCAAGGTTCCTGGGCTGCGGGTTCGGACCGGAGTCTGACGGCGTGGTTATCGACGCTTATGGCAGCACCGGTGACTATCTGGCATCGGGCCTCGACGGCGCGACGGTGATAGTCCATGGCAACGCGCAGGACCAGGTGGCGCAAATCTTGAAGGAGGGCACTCTGGTGGTGCATGGGGATGTCGGCCAGACGTCCATGTACGGAGCGAAGGGAGGCGACGTGTTCGTAAGAGGCAATGCCGCCGGTCGCCCCCTCATTAACGCGGTGGGCAGGCCCAAGGCCATCATCAACGGCACGTGCCTGGACTTCCTCGCGGAGTCGATGATGGCGGGCGATGCGCTCGCGGGCGGCGGGTTCGTTATATTGAACGGCGTCCGGTTCGACGAGGATGGCAATGTGGTCGATCTCGATACGCCTTATTCCGGCTCGAACCTCTTTTCGCTGGCCTCGGGCGGGGCGATATACGTGCGCGACCCGCGGCGCCTCTTGGACGGGGAGCAGCTTAACGGCGGCGAGTATCGCGAACCCACCGATGCCGACTGGAAGATCATCGAACCGTACCTCGACGAAAACGAACGGCTTTTTGGCATATCGGTTTCGCGGCTTCTCACGGTGGATGGCGAGCGGCGCGATTTCCGCCGGGTCTACCGCAAGGTTGCGCCGTGCGCGAGGGTGGTCGAAGAAGCCATGATCGATGATGACGATGGAAACTCCGCCAATGCTGAGTAGGCCCGGTTTGTGGGCCGTATCGAAGCAGGCCGCACTAGTGCCTACTTGCATAAATGGCTGATAGTATTCTTGCCGGTGTATCGGGAATCTTGTTCCCGATACGCACTTAGTTTCGGGAACAAGATTCCCGAAACACCTGCAACTCCGCCAATGCTGAGTAGGCCCGGTTTGTGGGCCGTATCGAAGCAGGCCGCACTAGTGCCTACTTGCATAAATGGCTGATAGTATTCTTGCCGGTGTATCGGGAATCTTGTTCCCGATACGCACTTAGTTTCGGGAACAAGATTCCCGAAACACCTGCACGCTGAGTAGGCCCGGTTTGTGGGCCGTATCGAAGCAGGCCGCACTAGTGCCTACTTGCATAAATGGCTGATAGTATTCTTGCCGGTGTATCGGGAATCTTGTTCCCGATACGCACTTAGTTTCGGGAACAGATTCCCGAAACACCTGCAACTCCGCCAATGCTGAGTAGGCCCGGTTTGTGGGCCGTATCGAAGCAGGCCGCACTAGTGCCTACTTGCATAAATGGCTGATAGTATTCTTGCCGGTGTATCGGGAATCTTGTTCCCGATACGCACTTAGTTTCGGGAACAAGATTCCCGAAACACCTGCACGCTGAGTAGGCCCGGTTTGTGGGCCGTATCGAAGCAGGCCGCACTAGTGCCTACTTGCATAAATGGCTGATAGTATTCTTGCCGGTGTATCGGGAATCTTGTTCCCGATACGCACTTAGTTTCGGGAACAAGATTCCCGAAACACCTGCAACTCCGCCAATGCTGAGTAGGCCCGGTTTGTGGGCCGTATCGAAGCAGGCCGCACTAGTGCCTACTTGCATAAATGGCTGATAGTATTCTTGCCGGTGTATCGGGAATCTTGTTCCCGATACGCACTTAGTTTCGGGAACAAGATTCCCGAAACACCTGCAACACCTGCATGCTGAGTAGGCCCGGTTTGTGGGCCGTATCGAAGCAGGCCGCACTAGTGCCTACTTGCATAAATGGCTGATAGTATTCTTGCCGGTGTATCGGGAATCTTGTTCCCGATACGCACTTAGTTTCGGGAACAAGATTCCCGAAACACCTGCATGCTGAGTAGGCCCGGTTTGTGGGCCGTATCGAAGCAGGCCGCACTAGTGCCTACTTGCATAAATGGCTGATAGTATTCTTGCCGGTGTATCGGGAATCTTGTTCCCGATACGCACTTAGTTTCGGGAACAAGATTCCCGAAACACCTGCGTTTCGGGAACAAGATTCCCGAAACACCTGCTACAGCGTTATGTCGATCGATTATGCAACTAAGCACTAGTAGCCGCCCTTCGATACACCTCGCTTGACTCGGGCACTCAGGGCTAGCGGGTTCCCGATATCTTGCACGAGGAATGAGATGAACACTCCCGAGAAAACAGTCCACTTTGGACGAGAGAATAACCTATTGGAACGAGGCAATTGCTCAACCGATACGAGTGGGCAACCGCCACTGGCGGCGCTCGACCAGAGTCTGTTGGCGGCACTGGACCCGGACGGGGAACTGCACCTGGCGATGTGCCTGCAGTGCGCTCGCTGTTCCGCCGGCTGCACGATGAGGCAGGAAACCGATGTCCTCCCGCACCAGCTCAACCGGATGGCCCTGCTGGGGATGCGCGATCAGCTCCTCGGCTGCAAGGCGATTTGGACCTGCGCCGCATGCCACACCTGCGTCGCGCGCTGTCCGATGGGCGTGAACACCCCCGCGCTGGTCGATAAACTGCGCACGATGACCACCCGAGCGCCGTCGGCTGATCTCGAAAGGATCCGCATATTTAACGACGAGATGCTCAAGTCCATGCGGCGCTTCGGGCGGGTTTACGAGTTCGGGCTGATGGGCGCCTACAAGATGCGCACGCGCGATGTGTTCAGCGATCTTGGCAAGTTCCCGAGGATGCTCGTTAAGGGCAAGATGAGGATTATTCCGCCCTTTGTGAAGGGGCGCAAGGCGGTCGGCTCGATATTCCGCCGCATCCGCCCGTAGTATCTTACAACTGAAATCCTATACAAGTTGTAATGGACTTGAACGGTAACAGATCACTCTTGATAGGTCCTTTGTCATGCTGAACTCGATTCAGCATCCACGGCACGAGCAAATGGATTCTGAACAAGTTCAGAATGACGTGGTATCATGGAAGAGTGAGCACTTACCTTTTTCAGTTGCGGCTATGCCGCCTTAGGAGGGCAAGGTAGTGAGATACGCTTTCTTTCCAGGCTGTTCCATGGAATCGACCGCCCGGGACTTCCGAATGTCGACCGAGGCCGTGGCGAAGGCGGTGGGGATCGACCTTCAGGAGATACCCGGCTGGACTTGCTGCGGCTCGACTCCCGCCCATGCGACGGACTCGCTGCTGGCGGTCTCGCTCCCGGCGCGCAATCTCGCTATAGCTAAAGAGATGGGCGGCGACGTTGTCGTGTGCTGCGCGGCGTGTTACAGCCGGCTTGCGAGGGCGAATCTCGAAATGGCGAAGGATCAGAGCATTCGCGCGCAGGTCGAGGAAGTGATCGGCAGAGGAGCTGCGCCGGCGATATCCGAGTGAGGCATTTTATGCAGGTCCTGCGCGAGGATGTCGGCCTGGCGGAGATTCGGGACCTCGTCACAAACGGCCTCCGAGGTCTCGAAGTCGCCTGCTATTACGGGTGTTTGCTGACCCGCCCGCGCGATCTGAGCATAGTCGAGGATTCCGAGGACCCGTGGCTTATGGAAGAGCTGCTGATCGCGGCGGGCGCGGAGCCGATAGAATGGCCCTATAAGACCGAGTGCTGCGGGGCAAGCTTTTCGATTACCCGCACGGACAGCGTCAAGCGCCTCTGCGCGGATATCCTGAGAATGGCCAGAGACAGCGGGGCCGATTGCGTCGCCGTTGCGTGCCCACTCTGCCAGACGAATCTCGATCTCAGGCAGGCCGATATCGAGGCCGCCGCGGGCGAGGCGTTCGGGCTGCCGGTTTTCTACTTTACGCAGTTGCTGGGGCGCGCCTTTGGGATTTCAGACAGCGCGCTGGGCATCGGCAAGCTGATGACCGATCCCGCCAAAATAGCGGGTGGAAGGTAGCAGAGAGCAGAGAGCTAGGCCTACCGTGTGGGCACCGCGTGCTCCCTCTCCCGGATGGGAGAGGGCTGGGGTGAGGGGGAAACGCGGTAACCGTCGTTCCCGCGGCATTACGGATACAATTTCAAGTGTTTTCGCGTTTTCGCCCTTTCGCGCTTTCGCGATTAAACTGCTTAGGGTAGACATTATGAGTGCTGAACAAAACATTCAAACGACGCCCGTCGGCGCGGTGATGGTCTGCGGCGGAGGGATTGCCGGTATCCAGTCGGCATTGGATCTTGCCAACTCGGGTTACAAGGTCTATCTCCTCGACAAGTCGGCGACTATCGGCGGGAAGATGGCTCAGCTCGACAAGACATTTCCTACCGGTGACTGCGCTACGTGTATCGTCTCACCCAAGCTCGTCGAGGCGGCGCGCAATCTCAATATCGAGATCATCACCCAGGCGCAAATCCAGGATCTTCAGCGGGAAGCCGGGGGATTTCAAGGTCAAGCTCCGGCAGAGCGCCCGATATATCGATATTGCAAAATGCAACTCCTGCGGCGACTGCGAGAGAGTGTGCCCGGTGCGCGTGCCGGACGATTTCAACCGGGGCCTCGCGACCACGACGGCCTGTTCATAAAGTGACCGCTCAGGCCGTGCCCAACGCCTATGTCATCGACAAGCGCGAGAGGCCGCCGTGCGTGTCGGCGTGTCCCATGGGGCAGAACGCTCAGGCCTATATCGCGCTCCTGGCCCAGGGCAAAAGCGCCGAAGCGGCTGAGATCATTCGTAAGGATAACCCGCTGCCGCTCATTTGCGGCTACGTGTGCCACAGGCCGTGCGAGAGCGAGTGCCAGCAGGGCAAGTACGGCGACCCGGTCTCGATTCGCGCTCTCAAGCGCTTCGCCATCGAGAATGCAGCCGCCGCCCAGTCTCAGCCCGCCGCCCGGCGCGAAGAGAAAGTGGCGATCATAGGCTCCGGTCCCGCCGGTCTTGCAGCGGCGGACTATCTGGCCCGCAGGGGATATCCGGTGACCATCTTCGAGGCCATGGCGGCGCCGGGCGGGATGATGCGGGCGGGGATTCCCGATTTCCGCCTTCCGCGCAACGTGCTCGACAGCCAGATCGACGATATCGTGAAACTCGGCGTCGACCTCAAGCTCAACAGTCCCGTCGGTCCCGATGTCACAATCGACGGCCTGTTCACTAGCGGCTACAAGGCAGTCTTCGCCGCGGTGGGCGCGCAGAAAAGTTCGGCGCTCGGCGTGAAGGGCGAGGAGTTCGCCGGAGTGAGGCCGGGAATCGAGTTCATCCGGCAGGTCAATCTGGGCGAGCAGGTGAAGATCGGCGACCGTGTGGCCGTGATCGGCGCGGGCAACGCCGCGATGGATATCGCGCGGACTGCTCGCCGCCTGGGCGCGAAGGATGTCACCATCGTCTACCGCCGCACGAAAAGGGAGATGGCCGCGGATCCGGTCGAGGTCGAGGACGCCGCTGGCGAGGGGGTGAAGTTCGTCTTCCTCACCAACCCCAAGCGGTTCGTGGGGACCAATGGCAAGCTTACCGGCATCGAATGCCTGAAGATGAAGCTTTCGGATGAGAGGGACGCCTCGGGCCGCAGGCGTCCGGAACCGATCGCGAGGCTCCGAGCATATCATAGCGTGCGACGAAGCGATCCTGGCCACCGGACAGGCGCCCGATATGGCATGGTCGCCGGCGCCAATGTCGAGCTGAACAAGTGGGGCCTGATCCAGGTCGACCCGGTCACGCTGGAGACCGGCGCGCCGGGCGTGTTCGCCGGAGGGGACGTAGTCGCCGGAGCGGGCACGTTGAGCGAGGCGGTCGCGGCGGGCAAGCGCGCGGCCGAGTCCATCGAGAGGTTCCTTAACAAGGAAGACCTGGCCGAAGGCCGAACCGCCGACCCCAGAGTCTGGACCGAGGAGCAGCATTCAAAACCTATAGGACAGAATCCGACGCCGGACGAAAGACTTGCGGCGCTGAACGCGTCATCCTCCCAAGCGATACAAGTGGGCAACCCCCACAGGGGGCTCGAGAAGGCTCAACTGCGCGAGAAGCGGCAGCGCAGCAAACGCATCGCAACGGACCGTGAAATGGGCTACACCGCCGAGCAGGCGATTGCAGAGGCGCGGCGATGCCTCGCCTGCGGGATTTGCTGCGAATGCGGCGAGTGCGTGAAGGCGTGCCTTGCAAAGGCGATTGACCACGACATGCGCGATGTGTCTCGCGAGATCGAGGTCGGCGCGGTTATCCTGGCGCCGGGCTACGAGGAGTTCGATGCGCGCGAGCGGGGCGAGTTCGGATTCGGCCGCTGCGATAATGTGGTTACCAACGTCCAGTTCGAGCGAATGCTTTGGCCGGCGGGCCTTACGGCGGGCATCTCACTAGGCCCTCGGATGGCCGCGAGCCCCGAAAGATCGCTTTCATCCAGTGCGTCGGCTCCCGCGATCCCGAGCACAACAGGCCCTATTGTTCGTCCGTGTGCTGCATGGCTGCGATCAAGGAAGCTGTCGTCGCCGAAAGCCACTCTCCGGGGCTGGAGACTACAATTTTTTATACCGATATCCGCGCGTTCGGAAAGGATTTCGACCGCTACTACGAGCGCGCCAAGGCCGATGGCGTGCGCTTCGTGAGGAGCCAAATCTCTCGCGTGGTCGAGATGCCGGCCGAGCCGGAACCTGCGCATTTCGTACATTAAAGATGGCAAGCCCGTGGATGAGGAGTTCGACCTGGTGATACTGAGGACCCGGCATGCGCCCGAGCGAGGAGGCGCTGCGCACGGCGGCGGCTGTCGGGGTCGAGTTGAACGAGTGCGGGTTCTGCAAGTCGGATGATTTCGCTTCCACCGCGACCACGCGCGAAGGGGTATACGTCGCCGGCGCGTTTCAGGAGCCAAAAGACATTCCCGAGACCGTCGCCCAGGCCAGCGCCGCCGCGGCGATGGCAATGGAATTGCTCGCGCCGGCTCGAGGGACGCTGGTCGTCGAGAAGAACTATCCTCCGGAGCACGACTTCACCGATGCGCCCCACGAATCGGGTCTTTATCTGCCACTGCGGGATCAATATCGCGGGGGTGATCGACGTCGAAAAGGTCGTGGAGGCCGCGAAGAATATGCCGGGCGTGGTGTACGCGGAAAACGCCGTCTACGCCTGCGCGGACAACTCTCAGGACCGCATCAAGGAGCTTGTCAAAGAGCACAACCTCAACAGGCTGATCGTCGCTTCTTGCACCCCGCGCACCCACGAGGCGCTCTTTCGAGATACAGCGCGCGAGTGCGGGATGAACCCTTACCTGGTCGATATGGCCAATATCCGGGACCAGTGCTCGTGGGTCCACTCGAACGACCCGCAAGCCGCGACCGAAAAGGCAATCGATCTGGTAAGGATGACCGCCGGGAGGTCGGCAAGGCTGATGGCGCTCGTGACCGAGCAGTTGCCGGTGGTGCAGTCCGCGCTTATTATCGGCGGCGGTCCCAGCGGCCTTATGTCGGCGATTTCGCTTGCGAGGCAGGGCTACCAGGTCTACCTGGTGGAGAAGACCGATCAGCTCGGCGGGCGGATGGACCCCGGCAAAGAGCGGGACAAGCTGGTGGCCGAAGTGGGCCGGCATCCGCTGATAAGCGTGCATGTTTCTTCTCAAGTGGCCAAACTCTCGGGTTTTGTCGGGAACTTCACCAGCGAAATCAACTCGCCCGACGGCACTCATACTATATCGCACGGCGCGGTAATAATCGCTACCGGCGGGATAGAGCACAAGACCAGCGAGTATCTCTATGGCAGCGATCCAAGGGTGGTGACGCAGCAGGAGCTCTCATCGCGCCCGGCGCTCGCCGGCGATCTGCCCGCCCGGCCTATTGTCGCGATGATCCAATGCGTGGGCTCGCGCAATTCCGAGAGGCCTTTCTGCAGCCGGTTCTGCTGCACGGATGCCGTTAGGAACGCAATTCATCTGAAGGAAGTGCGGCCGGACGCAAGCGTTGTGGTCCTTTACAGGGACATGCGAACTTACGGCGCGAACGAGCTTTACTATCAGAAGGCCCGCGAGATGGGTGTGGTGTTCGTGAGATACGAACCTGATGACCCGCCGCGGGTGGCGTTGGGCGACAAGCTGTCGATCAGCTTTATGGAGCCGGAGCTTGGCGTGCCGATGAATCTCAAAGCTGATTTGCTGGTGCTCTCCACCGGCGCGTCGCCCGCGCTCGACAACCAGAAAATATCGGAGCTTGCGAAAGTTCCGCTCAACAACGACGGCTTCTTCCTGGAGGCGCACGTCAAGCTCAGGCCGGTGGATTTCGCCTGCGAGGGGATTTTCCTCTGCGGCAGCGCGCATTCGCCTAAGACAACCGTCGAAAACGTGCAGCAGGCACGGGCAGCCGCGGGCCGCGCGGCCACTATTCTGAGCAAGAAGACGATGCTTGTGGGCGGGATGGTCAGCCGGGTGGACGTGCGCAAGTGCGTGTCGTGCCTGACCTGCGTGAGGGTGTGCCCTTATGGCGCGCCCGCGCTCAGCCCCGTGAACGGCAAGAACCGCGTGGAAATCCAGGCCGCCAAGTGCATGGGGGCTGCGGGGGCTGCGCCTCGGAATGCCCCGCAAAGGCGATCCAGCTTTCGCATTTCATGGATGCGCAGGTGAGCGCGGCTATCGAAGCCCTGTTGGAGGTAACTACTTGATGAGATTCGAGCCAAAGATACTGGCGCTGTGCTGCCACTACTGCGCGTATGCCGCCGCCGACCTGGCCGGTTCGATGCGCCTGACCTATCCGCCGAATGTGCGGGTATTGAGGCTGCCGTGCACGGGCAAGGTCGATATGGCTTACATCATGCGAGCATTCGAGAGGGGCGTCGATGGCGTGATCGTGGCCGGATGCCTCGAAGGAGGCTGCCACTTCCAGGAGGGCAACCTCCGGGCGAAGAAGCGCGTCGGACTGGCGAAGCAAGTGCTGGAAGAGGCTGGCTTCGACAGCCGGAGGCTGGAGATGTTTCAACCTGTCCTCGGCCCAGGGCCAGACTTTTGCCGAGATCGTGGAGACGATGACCCAAAGAGTGAAGGAACTCGGGCCAAACCCGCTGCGCGGGGCCGTGGAGGTGGGGGTGTAATCAACGGTGGCGATCCTATTATTCATCGATGAGAGCGGGCAAGACCACAGGGAATCACCTTACGAGGTTCTGGCGGGCGTTGCAGTAGAGGACAGGGATTTGTGGAACCTTGTTTGCGCAATCCAAGACGCGGAAATCGACACATTCGGCACCCGCTACAGCGCTGGAAGCAGGGAACTTAAGAGCAAGAAACTCCTTAGCAGCAAGACTTTCAGGAAGGCGTCCCAATGTCCCGCCTTTGACCGAGAAGAGCGGCGTGTGCTCGCAAAATCCTGTCTGGATAGCGGAGAGAACTCTGGCTCGCGTGAAATAACCGCCTTGGCGCAAGCTAAGCTCGCCTACGTTGGGCAGGCGCTGGATCTATGTGCTCAGCACCATTGCAAAGTGGTCGCCAGCATCATTCGGAACAATGTTACGTGTCCGTTGCCAGATAACCTGCTGCGTAAGGACTACTGCTACATGTTTGAGCGGTTCTTTTATTATCTGGAAGACCGCAGCCCAGACACAATGGAAATTGTTGTGTTTGACGAACTTGATAAGAGCCGTAGCCGCGTGCTGGTCGATCAGATGGACAGATACTTCAAATACACGGCCAAAGGCCGCAACAGGGCAAGCCGAGTCGTGCCTGAGCCGTTTTTTGTTCACAGCGACCTCACTACCGGAGTCCAGTTAGCTGATCTAGCGGCGTACATCATATCTTGGGGCTACAGAGGTTCTCGAATGTACAAAGCACGAAGGTTGGATCTGGAACCGTTTGTGAGGCAGGTTTGCGGTATGAGGTGCAGAACACAACGGCTACTGGGGTCGTCAAACAAGAAAGTACTACAGTGTGGAGCTTCGCTATCATCAACGATCTCCATGCAACTGGCGGAGATATTGACTAGACAAAAGAAAAAGGCAATGTAGTGATTGCTCACTCCAAAGCCTCCATAAATATTATACCCCACAGACGGGCGAAAATCAAGGGTGATTTGCAATTAATCCGACTTTTCATTGGCGCAACTGATTCTCGAAGGAGTCCATTAACATGATAGTCGCACATCGCAAAAACGTTCAGGACCTGAAAAAGGAACTGTCCCAGTACAGGAAAATCCTCGTGCTCGGCTGCGGCGGGTGCGTGACCGTGTGCCTGGCCGGCGGTGAACGCGAGGTCGGCATGCTCTCGTCCGCCCTGCGAATCGCGTACCGGCTGAGCAAGGAAGAGCACGAGATTACCGAGGCCACGATCGAGCGTCAGTGCGAGAATCAGTTTATAGAAGAGGTCTTGGAGGAGGTTCAGGCAGCGGATGCGGTGCTATCGCTCGCATGCGGCGCGGGCGTTCAGGCCATAGCCGAGCGTTACCCAACCAAGCCGGTCTACGCCGGAGTCGACACCAAGTTCATCGGCGTTTTGGAAGAGCAGGGGATTTGGGCCGAGAAATGCGCGGCGTGCGGCAAGTGCGTGCTGGGAAGTTACGGCGCGGTGTGCCCGGTAACCCGCTGCTCGAAGGGGCTCTTGAGCGGCCCGTGCGGCGGATCGCGAGACGGCCGCTGCGAAGTCTCGCCGGATGTCGAATGCGGCTGGCATCTCATATACGAACGCCTCAAGGCCCTCGGTCAGCTCGATCAGCTTCGCAACCCCGCCCCCCTGGCGGATTGGTCCAAGAGCCACGAGGGCGGCTGCCGCAAGATAATTCGCGAAGACCAGCGAATCAAGCCGGCGGACAAAGAGTGAAGGGATAGGGTTGATAGGGTTAGCAGGGTTAGCAAGGTTGGCAGGGTCTCCGTTCGGGCAGATTTGCAATCTGGCCCGCAAAAGACAATCTGGGCCTCTCTGATGCCCTAAATAACGTTGTAATTCGAGTGGTTGTTTCGGGGGATTGCAAATCCGGGGAACTTGGTCTTGGGTTCGGAAACCCAGGACCATCGGTGCTACGAGCTGTGCGACTCGCCGGAGTTCTTCCAGCAACTCTTCGTCCGAGTAGGAGAATCTGAGACGGACAAGCCGTGCAGGGTCCTTATCGTTCTCCGAAAGCATATAATGGACACCTGCTAGATGCAGTACGGTGTACCAGCTTCCAAATCGTCGCCTGAGGACATAAGTGGAGATCTCGGAATGCTTGTGGAAATCGGCACGCGAAAGCACGGGCTTTCCTACAAGTCCGGCTATCCGTCTCACCTCCTCCAACAACGCTTCGTCCGGGTAGCTTCTAATAAAGTCGGGTGTGCTTCTCAACTGGCATGCTCTCAAGGTCTCCAGCCATCAAATAGCCGGCTGATGTTGATATTGTCACTAACAATGCGGAAAATGTCAAGTCCGGTGAAACAGCCACGGGGTCCTAGTCGCTTCCGGTCCAACTTCCCGCCGCTTGAGGCGCGGCACGCTTGTGCTCTCTGATTTCCAATGAAGGTATTTGCCGTCCGCTCGTACAATAGACATTTTAGAAGCAAGTCTGAATTCCAAATTGGATGCGGAGGTTTGTATGCCAAAGGTTTTGGTGAGCGATAAGCTCGCTCAGGAGGGGATCGACATTCTGAAGAAAGGCGCGCAGGTGGATGTGAAGACCGGCCTTTCAGAGGGCGAGATGTGCGCTATTATCGGCGAGTATGACGGCTTGGTTGTTCGCAGCGGCACCCAGGTAACCGCGAAGGTGCTCCTGGCGGCGGATAAGCTCAAGATCGTCGGGCGCGCCGGGGTGGGGGTGGACAATGTGGACGTTCCCGTCGCCACCGAGCGAGGCGTGATAGTTGTCAACAGCCCCGGCGGAAACACGCTCGCCGCGGCAGAGCTTACTGTTGCACTGATGCTGTCTCTTGCGAGAAACATTCCGCAGGCGTACTGCTCGATGAAGGCCAAGGAGTGGAACCGCGGCAAGTACGCCGGCAACGAAGTCTATGGCAAGACCGTCGGCGTGCTCGGCCTGGGCAAGATCGGCCAGGAAGTTGCCAAGCGATGCAGGGCGTTCGGAATGACGGTGATTGCTTATGATCCGTTCATTACCGAGGAAGTTGCCAGGTCGATTGGGGTCGAGTTCGTCGGTTTCGAGGAGTGCCTCGAGCGCGGCGATTATATAACCCTGCACATGCCCAAGAGCAAGGACACCCTTGGCATGATCGGCGCCAAGCAGTTTGAGATGATGAAAGACGGAGTCCGAATCGTGAATTGCGCGCGAGGAGGGATCATCGACGATGCCGCACTGGCGGCCGCCGTCAAGAGCGGCAAATGCGCGGGAGCGGCGCTCGATGTCTACCCGACCGAGCCGCCCGATTTTTTGAACGAACTCTTCAGTCTGCCAAACGTAATCACCACGCCGCACCTCGGAGCTTCCACCGAAGAGGCACAGACCAAGGTGGCAGTAGACGTGGCCGAGCAGATAGTGGACGTCTTTGAAGGTCGGCCCGCTCGCTCAGCGGTCAACAATCCGGCGCGGCGATAGGTATTGCCATCGAGCAAACACAAGCTCGACTACAATACCTTTTGGACGAAAAACATGATTGACAGTTTACGGTTGCACAGTCGTGCTAACCGTCAACCGACAACCAGCGGTGTAATTACTCACTCTTAATGAGTACCTGTCATGCTGAACTCGATTCACTACCATCCCACAGGGAGGCGCCACGGAAAACCGTGCCGTCCAGAAACGCCTTGTTGGTTTTGCCACAGCCGTAGCAAATCATGTCATTCCGAACGAATGTGAGGAATCTCAACGCTGCGCTTGGATCATCCTTTGGCACGTGAGAATCAACCGATAGGTCGAAATTCCTCACGTGCGTTCCTAAGAAACTCCCCAGTTTCGGGAACAAGATTCCCGAAACACCGGGGGGTGGGTTTCTTTCCAATGTAACGGCGACAGCGTCGCCGTCACTTGCTCGGAATGACATAGCCGCCGCGTTTGCGCGGAGTCCACAGGGCTGTACGCTTGCGAATCGCGCCGCCAAGAAAACCGAAAATGGGTATTTGCAAAGTCACACGCTGACGAGCGTGAAATACCCACAAAACAGGCCGTTTTGCCAAACTGTGGGATGGTAGTGAACTCGATTCAGCATCTCCTTTGCAGGCGCCAGATCCTGAATCAAGTTCAGGATGACACCAAGACTGAGATGTTACCCAGCGGCGGGCGCGCGCCCGTGCAGCCATACATCGTGAAGAGCGCAAGGCACATGCTATGCGCTCTTCACGTCAGTAAGCAATCCTGCGTTCTTCGCATCGGGATGGCGCACGGGCTATTTCTTCTTTTGTTCGCGCGCCATTCTCTCTTTCATTCGCGTGCTGCGCATTTCGCCTCCACGCCGACCGATTTCGGCGTAGAACTCGGAGCCGCGTTCCTGCTTGACGGTTTCCCCGCCCTTTTTGCCGATTTCTCGGTAGAACTGCGGTCCATATTTGCGCTTCACGGCTTCGCCGCCTTTCCGGCCGGCTTCTTTAGCCAGTTGCGGATTTGCGGCGAAGCCTCCTTGCAGATCGTGGTTATGAGATCCACGGTGCGCCTCAGCGATTTTCTTCGCACCGGGAGACCCTCGCCTGGGTCCAGGTTTTTCTTCAGCCATGAGGACACCCCCTACCAACGTTCCCACTCGCTGAGCCTGGATAAAGGCCGAGAGCTGTACGATTTATCACAAGATACGTACCGGTATCCGAGTGAGAGTTACCCAGTTTGCCGATTAAGCAAACAGTCCTAACTGTCAAACGACTTTTCACCCGATCAGTCGATACACACTCGAAAGGCAAATCATCTTCGAGGCGGACTATGCCCACTTCGAACGTTCGCCTGATATTATTTACCCACTATTCGCGCCAATTAGACTGTTTGACACACCCGAGTTAAAGGTTAGCAGGTTAAGAGCAGCCCCACTGGGTAACGAGTAACGAGAAGGGACTTCTTTCGCGCCGAAGGACTCGTTCCTCGTTACTCAGCACTCGTTACTGCCTTGGGCTACGCTCCAAACTTGGCTTGAACGTTCATAAGCTGCGTGATTATCTTCATAACGTCGATCCCCCGGATCCGGCCGACGCCGCCAGCGGTGACCGAACGCTCGTCGAAACCGCGGCATCTGTCCGTTCGGACACCCTCGCCCCAGAACACTATCGGCACCGGGTCGCCGGAGTGGTCCATCACCGAGCAGGGCGTCGAATGGTCCGCGGTTAATACCATGTACCGAGCCTGACGCCAGATTTGCCATCAGATACCCGATCATCTCGTCGAGCTTGGCGACCATGTCGATCTTGACCCGCGGCTTTCCGTCGTGGCCGCCGACATCCGCGCCCTTGACATTGCACAGGACGAAGTCGCAGTCCTTAAGCTGCTCGACAATGGCCTTGGCCATATTGAGCACGTTGGAATCCGGCCCTCCGGTCGCGCCGGGGGTCTCGACGATTCGCATACCAACATATCGCGCCACGCCATTGATAAGACCCGTCTCCGCAACACAGGCTGCCTTGAGGTTATGCTCGACCTCGAAGCTCTCCATGCTCGGAGCGACTCCAGCCCCCCTGGGCAGTATAATATTCGCCGGATTCAACCCGCCGGCGATGCGCTCGCGGTTCACAGGATGCATCTTCAAGATTTCGTAAGACCTTCGCACGAACTCATTGACAGCGGCGGCGGTCTTCGCCCTCGCGGCATCCTTTGGGTCGATCGGCTCGCAGGGGATCACCTTCGCCCCCTCGTGGTGCGGGTCGGTATCGGTGATCTCGGCGCTCAAACCCTCGCCTCGAAGGATCAGCGCTCCCCTGTGCGCGACCGATTCCTTGAATATGACTTCGACTCCGTCGATCTTCATTCCCGTAACCGCCGCCGCAAGTTGATCCGTGCCGCTGCTGATGCGGCCCGCGCGGCGGTCCAGGACGACCATTTTTTCATCGACAGTGGAGAAGTTGCATCTGAATGCGATGTCGCCTTTCCTGACGTCCATCCCGATCCCGGCGGCCTCAAAAGGCCCCCTGCCGGTGTGCGTACTTATAGGGATCGTAGCCCAGTATCGCCAGGTGCGAGGTGTCGCTTCCCGCCCTCACTCCGGCGCCGATTGGGTCCATTATACCACATTCGCCCTCGGTTGCAAGCTTGTCCAGATGGGGCTTCGCTGCTGCCTCCAGCGGTGTCTTGTTGCCGAGTTCCTTAATGGGACGATCCCCGAGTCCATCGGCGATAACAAGAATACACTTAGTGACTTGCATCCAAATATCCTCCGCAAAAACAGTAAAAAAATGAAAAAAGTCAAAAATCGAAAGTCGGGAAGGGAATTAATCGCGAAAACGCGCTATCCTGGTAGGAGTGCCGATACACCGGCACCCACCTCCGACGCTCGATGCTTCGTAATCGGGAACTGTCATCCCCGCAGGCAGCGATTGTCAATTCTCCATTATCAATTGTCCAGCCGAATTTCGTCCGCGGCGATAAATGTGTGCCGGTCGCCGCATTCCCCGGTCACGACCACGCCCCGGTCGAGTCGATTCCGGCGATGACGCCGTGGACGGTGGACCCCTCGGCACTGACTCCGGCCCGCCTGCCAACGCCCCACATATACTTAATCCATCGCCCCAGAATCTCCTCGCATCCGTGGGCGAGAATTCAATTGTAATTTGAAAAAAAATATTCCGCAAGGTCGGAAGCAAGCTCCGGGACCTCCGGGCACTCGCCTCGCTCGATCGCGACCGAGGTCGCATTCGTCGAGATCTCCTCGGGAAACGCGGTCTGCTTTACGTTGACCCCGATTCCAACGACCGCCGCGACGCCACGCGAGGTTTGCGCGGTCTCCACCAGTATTCCGGCGATCTTTCGGTCGCCTGCCATAACGTCGTTGGGCCACTTGACCAGCGCCTCGACCCGGCACTTGTCTCGCAAACCTTGCGCGACCGCGAGCGACGCCACCATCGAGAGCCGCGAGATTTGCTCGAGGCTTGCCGGGCGGCGACCGGCGCTCATGAGCACGCACGATCCCGGCTCGTCCCACCAGAGTCGACCGCGCCTCCCCCGGCCTGCAAGCTGCCCCCGCGCAAGGACCACGCTCCCCTCCGGCGCGCCCTTTCGGGCCATGTCCAGGGCGATATCATTGGTGGAACCCACCGTATCGAATTTGTGAATCGTCATCATAGCGGAATGCGAAAAATCCCGGGAACCTGGGCCTCGCGGATCGTTGCTTTGGCAGCGAAGCGAAGCGACGTAGTGTCCTATATATTGTAGGGTTTCATCCGATGAGTAGTCAATACGAAGGGAAGTCGAAAGTCGAAAGTGGAAAGTTGGGAAGGGGGAGTCAACCGCCACCCCGCCATCCCGCCGGATTCACTGTTGTGTTCCGCGGGGACATGTCCGATTCCTCACCTTGGTAATTATACCGGAATAACATAGAGTGGTAGCGCCATCCAAGCAGCGCCATATCGCACAATGTTAGGCCGGTAGAATTACCAGCCAGTAGAAATACCGGCAAATTACCAAACAATGACGCATCCGGAAGGCATCCCGGAGCAACCTCTGCCCGGCCACAAAGGCGCATACCCGGCCGAGGCGTCACCTCCTCATACGGCGCTTCGGGGGCATACGCCCGCGAAGTATCAGACCGATCAGTGTTTTAAGGACGGTCCCGCGGACGGTGCGGTGGCTGCCTGAACTCTCTCCACAGTTTGGCCGCCGTTGAAATTCTTCGCCAATCGGTTTAAGACTGGCTCTTAGCGGCTTACCCGTGTGGTTTGCCCGGGTGACCCGCGGGGTAAATTGGGTGAAAGGCAGAGCTTGGGGGATATGCATTTATGAATTCTACTGACCGGCACGGATTCCATGCTCCAGCGTGTTTCGACCGCTATTGCGGACGCCGGCCTCTGGAAGGTCCCTGGAGCAGCCTCCGGCGAGCGGTACCTCACCTCATCAGCCCGTCGCCTTTTACGCTGACAGGTGAGCAATACGATGACCATGGCGAGGCTCGGGGACGCGCTGCTTGCCTTCTATTCCGCGGCCAATGAGGGAGTATCTGAGGTCCGACTTCGAATGGGCGCGGGAGTATCTGGACATAGGCAAGGGCGAAGAGATTATCCGGCACGCGCGAATGAAGTACCAGAAGCACGCCCTGCCCGGCGTCATCCGGCCGGATATCCTCGTCACCGATGACGGCCTCACTATCACCGAGTTGGACAGCGTGCCGGGGGGAATAGGCCACCTCGACTGTCTTTCCGCCGCATACGAGGAGGCGGGCTTCGATCTCGTGGGATCCCCAAGGGGAATGCGCGACGGGTTTGCTTCCATGGTCCGCTCGGCCGCCGGGTTCCCCCACCCGGTGTGCGCGATAGTGGTCTCCGACGAATCGATCGACTATTTGCCGGAAATGCTCTACCTTGCCGGCGAGCTGCGCAAGACCGGTCTTGCGGCCTATACCGTGCGGCCTCGCGAGGTTGGCTTTACCGAAGAAGGTCTCTTTATCGAAGCCGATGGGGCGCGGACGCGGATCGATGCGCTGTACCGCTTTTTCGAGCTGTTCGATTTGCTCAACATCCCCAAGGCCGAGCTATTCTCCTATGCCGCAAGGAAGAAGCTGGTGGTTGTGACGCCCCCCTACAAGCCGTTTCTGGAGGAGAAGATGCTCCTTGCCATGCTCGCAAGCGGCGCCCTGGAGGATTTCTGGGTCGGCTCGATGGGGGCCAAGAGATACGAGCTTCTGAAGAATTGCGCCCTGCCGACATTCATACTCGACAATCGAAATGTGCCGCCGCATGCCCGAGATTTCGGGTTTCAGATGGCGCGGCGGGCCGATTCGCGACTGGCGCGCAATATGCCGGGGCACGCAGAAGGACAGGCGAGTGGTCATCAAGCCTTCGGGTTTCTCGCCGCTTGCCTGGGGAGCGCGGGGCGTGAAGGTGGGCCACGATCTCGCCGAGGCCCAGTGGTCCGCGGCGGTCGAGGAAGCCCTTGCCGCATTCAGCAAAACGCCCTACGTGCTCCAGCCCTTTAGCGATGCGGCCCTTGTTGGGGTAAACTGCTACGACGGCGGTGGAGAACTCCGGGAGATGAGCGCGAGGGTGCGGCTGTGCCCATATTATTTCGTGGCCGGTGACAGCGCCAAGCTCGGAGGCGTTCTTGGCCACAAGCTGTCCAAAGGACAAGAAACTTATCCACGGGATGGTGGACGCGGTGATGATGCCGGCCGGGTCAGTTGATAATTGATAATTGATAATGCGGGAGCAGTTAAGTGCTCAGCCCGTGTGCCCGTCCTCGGGGCCGGGCCAGTGTAGGACAGAAACCACGCTAGAATGCGCGGTTACTGACGAGGAATCATGATTACCCAGCGCATGGCTGTCATTCCGAACGAATGTGAGGAATCTAACCTTTCACATGAGTCTCGCGTAGCGGAACAAGAATCTAGGCGTAGCGTTGAAATTCCTCGCTACCCGCTCCTAAGAAACTCCCCAGTTTCGGGAACAAGATTCCCGAAACACCGG
>CAWGNL010000082.1:0-15130 GCA_963823885.1 uncultured bacterium | reverse complement strand
GCCACCTTGCAGCGGGAACTCGAAGGTGCCAACTCGAGACACGGGATCTACTTGTCGTTCCCGCCGCATAGTGGGCCGGCGATTCTCCTCGTGCCGTTTGCCCGCGATCACGGCTCGCCTGATTATCTCGGCCATTTCCTCTGATGGGGCATTCGACGCGACTTTCGCCGCCAAATCCACATCGGCTTTTTTCACAGGCACGGCCTCAAGACCCTTCGACGCGGCTTTCTGATCCCCCAGTGGGGGTTGCCCACTCATATCGCTTAAGCAAGCATCACGTTCCAGTACGTGGCTCTCTCGTCCAAAGTGGACTGCTTCATTAGCAGCTTTTTCGTCATCGCGGCGCAAACGTGAGAAACCCCTGGCGGAAAACCTGATGTCGGTGACTACCTTTTTGCCCACCGCGGCGTTGAGCCTCTTAGCTATATCGTCCTTATAAAGCGCAAGCTCGCTGCTCCACGTGCTGGACTTGCAGCACACGTAGAGTATGCCGTCGCGGATGCGCTCAGCCGCCGGCGGACGCCGCAACCTGGGGGCCGACAACTTCGTCCCATTTTTCGACAGCCTTGTGCTCCAACACCTTTTGGCGCATTCCCAGGCTGTTGAGAGTGGCCTCCCACCAATCCGCCAAGGCTGCTGAGCTTACCTCTTCTAAAAGACCTCTCATTTGCGTGTCACCGTGCCCGATTTCACCTCGAACACCTCGAAGCCTTCCGCGGCGCTTAGCGCGGATTGGTCCAGTTCGCTATGTGGGTGGTTGTGACCAGAGTCTGGCATCTGCCGACGGTCAGGCCCAGGACTTTCGCGCGCCTCGGCTTCGTCGAGCTCCGCCATTATGTCATCGAGGAGCACCACCGGCGCCTCACCGGCTGATTCGCACATTATATCGATCTCAGCAAGCTTCATCGCGATAGCGGCCGTCCTCTGCTGGCCCTGCGACGCGAACTCCCGCGCCGGCATGCCCGCCTATGCGCGATGTCCAGATCATCCCTGTGAGGGCCGAGAGTGGATGTGCCCCTGGCGAAATCCGCCTGCCTCCTGCTGACTAGCGCCGCCGCGAACTCTTCCGCTACTTCCTGCTCCGTCTCCAATCCCGCGACATCCAGGCTGGGTTTGTAGCTTATCGCGATCTGCTCGGCCGCCATCGGTAAGCTGCGAATATACTCCTGCCGCTGCCCTCGCCAGATACTCCACGAACTTCGCCCGGCGCAATATCACCGCTGCCGTATACTCGGCAAACTGCGCATCCCATGCCTCCAGGCCCTCCGCGCCGCCCGCGCCCATTTTTATCTCTCGAAGCAGGTTGTTTCTCTGCTCCAATACCCGCTTGCATCGGCCGAGGGCATAGACGTATCGCGGGGATGTTTGCGAGATTTCGAGGTTGAGAAACCGCCGGCGATGCGAGGGCTCGCCCTTTGACGATGTCGATATCCTCCGTGCTGAACATTACCGCATTGAGCCGGCCTAGCAAGTCCCCGATGCGCGGATGCCTCACGGAATTGATCTTCACTTGCTTGTTTCCTACCCGGCTCAGGGCTATTTCCAGTAACACATCGTTTTCCACACTCCGGGCGACATTCGCCTGCACCCTTGCCGTGTCTTGGGCCAGCGCGATCATGTCCGTATCGCGCGAGGTCCTGTGCGATTTGCTGGTGGCCAGCAAGTAGATGGACTCGAGTATCGCGCTCTTTCCTTGAGCATTCCGCCCAACCAGAACATTTAAGTTCGGAGAGGGCTGAAAGTCAAGCCGCACGTAGTTTCTAAAGTTAGCAAGCCCCAGCGATCGTATGGTACATGACCGGATTGATTATACTTTATCTAATGATTGTTGTGGTAGTTATTATGGCTGTGGATGTTGTGGAAAATAGATTACACGGAGCTTAAAGCACGCTTACAGGAAGCTGTGGAGAAAGCAGGTTTAACACTCGGGACGAAACGGGAAAAACAAGAGATTACCAACATTTTGCCTATCCACAAGAAGATCAACAAAACGCTGCACAGGTTTTCTACGAATGCTGTTCACAGGTTTTCCCGTTGCCGATATGCCGGGAAATGTCCTCGACCGTGGCGGCGAAATTCCTGTCCTTCGCCAGCTTGTCTTCGGTTTTCTTGCAGGCGTGGATGACGGTGGAATGGTCCTTGCCCCCGAAAATCTTGCCTATGGCCGGCAGCGAGGTATCGGTAAGTTTGCGAGTGAGGTACATCGCTATCTGCCGCGGTACCACAATATCCCTGCTCCTGCACTTACCGGTGAGGTCCGCAAGGCTTACGTTGAATCGCTTAGCAACCTCGTCTTGGATCTTCCGCGCGTTTATCACGGGCGGGGCGCCGGGGCCGAAGGCACTCGCCCAGCAGTTCCTCGGCAAGCGTGGGTGTCACCTCGGTGCGCATAAGCGAAGCGTAAGCGTGCAGCTTGATAAGCGCGCCTTCGAGATGCCTGATATTGGAGGTGATCAGCCTGGCGATGTACAAGATGACCTCGTTTGGCAGGGTTATATTCTCGAGGTCGGCCTTGTTTTGGAGAATGGCCATGCGGGTCTCGAGGTCCGGGGGACGGATGTCGGCCATCATCCCGCACTCGAATCGCGAGAGGAGCCTCGCGTCGAGCTCCAGATCCTTTGGAGCCCGGTCGCTGGTCAGGATGATCTGCTTGCCCATATCGTATATGGCGTTGTAGGTATGGAAGAACTCTTGTTCCGTGGCTTCCTTGCCCGCCAGGAATTCAATATCGTCTATCAGCCAGACGTCCACATTGCGGTATTTATGCCTGAACTCCGCTGTGCGATGCTCGCGCAAGGCGGTGACGTAATGATATGTGAAAGTCTCGCCGGAAACGAGCGCCACCCGCACGCCGCTGTGATTTTGCGCCACCCACCCGCCGATCGCGTGCATCAGGTGGGTTTTACCCAAGCCCGCCCCGCCATAGATAAACAGCGGGTTGTAAGTCCCGCCGGGCTGCTGGGCAACCGCCGCGGCGCATGCATGAGCCAGGCGATTGGTGGGGCCCACGACGAAGTTATCGAAGTTGTATCGGTTATTCAGCGGCAAGGAAATAGGATCTTCATCGGCTTTGGGCGAAGGCTTGGGCCTTTTGGGAAGCTTCTCGGCCATTATGATCGGCTCGATCTGATCGAGAAGCTCGATCTTCGACCCGGACCTTCCGGTTCAACTGAGCTTCCAGCGTGTCCGCGATCAGGGAAAGGTGCTTGCTTTCGAGGAAGTGCTTGGCGAAACGGCTGGTCGTGCCGATCCTGACCAGATCACCCTCTACCGACATCGGGTGAGCGGTCTTTATCCAGCTCTCAAAAGAGGGCTTATTTACTTGTTCGGCAAGGACGTCCAGCGCCACCGACCATGCATTCTGTAGTGACAAATAGACATCGTCTTCGCCGAGTTGAAGTTGTTTCTCAGGCAAACCTACCACCGTTAGGGATTACTTACTGGGGGACTCGAAAATTATAGCACCGGACTTGCACCCAATCAACTACATGGGCCAGTAATTGGCTGTCCAATAATTCCCCAGGAATTTCCGGCCTGCCACAAGGGCATACGGTTATAGGGTCGACAGGGTTGGTAGGGTCCCTGTTCGGGCAGATTTGCAATCTGGCCCGTAAAGAGCAATCTGGGCATCTCTGATGCCCGAAACGATGTTGTAACCCGAATGGTTGCGATGGGGGGGATTGCAAATCCCCGCAATTGCCCATTTCGGGCTGGATCGCAAATCCGCCCGAACAGAGGGCTGTGCGTGTCCTTCGGGCCCGCCTTCGGCTGCACGCAACTGAAGCAAGTCGTGCGCGGTGGGGCTCCGGACTCTCCGCTTCGTCCTAGTAATAATACCAGTTTTTTCGCGGGCCCACGCTCAGTCCGCCAAAATACCACTTGACAAATTCGCAAGGGGGGGGTACGCTTACAATGATAAGTTTGCGTCCTACAGCAATTTCATGTGGTTCAGGCCGGAAGCGGGCAATAGATACTGCAACGGCCAATGCACAACACGAAGGAGGGAAGATGAGAAAGGTATTTGCGGTAACAGCAGCGCTTGCGCTGCTGTGCCTGGGCAGCCTCGCTCAGGCGAGCATCACCATCCCCACCGTATTCGTTGGCAATGCGGGGAATGCGAATGACACCACCGGCTACGGCGCGGTGGCCTACAACTACAACATTGGCGAGTACGACGTGACCGCCGGGCAGTACACGGCATTCCTCAACGCCGTGGCAGCCACCGACACGTACGGCCTCTACAACACGTACATGTCATACTCCAACACCACCTACGATTATTGGGGCTGCGGAATAACGCAGAACGGCGCTTCCGGCAGCTACACCTACTCGGTGGCTGATGCCAACCTCCCAGTGGTCGATGTGACCTTCTGGGACGCCTGCCGGTTCGCCAACTGGCTCGATAACGGCCAACCCACGGGACTGTCGGAGGACGCCGCCACCGACAACGGGGCGTACACCCTGACGTCCACCGCCCTGGCGAACAACTCCGTTATTCGCAACCCCGGAGCGACCTGGGCAGTGACCAGCGAAAACGAGTGGTATAAGGCCGCGTATTACGACCCCACCCTGAACGGCGGCGCGGGGGGATATTGGGAGTATGCGACCCGGAGCAACACAGCCCCTACAGCTTGTGCTCCAACAGGAGCCGCCAACTCAGCGAACTACGCTAACGCGGTTGGAAACCCGACTGACGTGGGGGCGTACACCGGGTCCGCGAGCGCCTACGGCACGTTCGACCAGAACGGCAATGTCTGGAATTGGAACGAGTCCGTATATTACTCGCTCTGTCGCGGCCTGCGCGGGGGTTCGTTCGACAACGGCTACCTCCAGGCATCGAGCTACGGCTACGGCTACATCGACCCGGCGTACGTCGGCATCGAGGGTATCGGGTTCCGTGTCTCCGAGGTTCCTGAGCCGTCGTCGGTTATCGCATTGCTTGGTGGGGTAGTAGGACTCCTGGGCATGGGACGGCGTAAGGCGTAGTCCTTTGTTCTTTTACCCTTTCCCCAAGAACCAGCGGTTCATCTTCGGCCAAAGGCTGGCGGACAGGGCGCCCATTGTCCTGGAACTTCTGGTGGAGGCAGCTTACAGCACCAACAAGCAGCGGCTACTGGAACGGGCCAGCCGCGAATTAGAGGTGCTGCGCTGGCCTGTTCGGATGGCAACCGACCATGGGCTGCTGACGAAGCAGCAGTACCTGTACTGCCGCGGCCTGCTCGTCGAGTGCGGTAGAATGGTGGGCGGATGGCTGAAACAGACTTCGGAAAAGGGACGTCACGTCGATGCATCGCCACAAGGACCTGTTTGAGACAGTATGCTCGCTCGATAACATGTACGCAGCCGCGGTCGAGGCCCTGCGCGGAAAACGGAGCAAGCATGCTGGGGCATCCTCCAACGTTTAACCTTCACCCTTTAACTTTCGTAACCTTTAACCTGTTCCTTCGATTGTTTCGGTTCACGCTCGTTTTGTGGAAGGATTAACTTGTCGAATCAGCCAGTCAGCTTGGAAACGCCGGAAGGACGAGGGTTCCGGGCTTTCTGCCCTCATCTCTCTGTGCTATAAGCTATTTTCGAACGAGGTAATACCAGATGCCACAACTCCGCAAAGACCCCGTCACCCACGAGTGGGTAGTGATCGCCACCGAGCGCAGCAAGAGGCCCACCGACTTCGCCAGCAACAACGAGGACGCTTTGAGCAGGCCCGCCCATTCCGAAAAGTGCGCATTTTGCGCCGGCAACGAAGGGCTGACCCCGCCGGAGGTGCTGGCATTTCGCCATCCCGGGACCAAGCCCGACTCCGAAGGCTGGTGGGTGCGGGTGGTCTCCAACAAGTTTCCGGCGCTGGCCATCGAGGGCAATCTGGACCGCCAGGGCGTGGGCATGTATGGCTACATGAACGGAGTAGGAGCGCACGAGGTCATAATCGAGACCACCGAACATAACAGGTGCATCGCGACCATCAGCACCGAGCAAGCGACAGAGGTCTTCTGGGCCGCGAGGCAGCGCATCATCGACCTCAGTCGTGACAGGCGCTTCAAGTACGTGATTCTCTTTAGGAACCACGGCAAGATCGCCGGGGCTTCGCTGGAGCACCCCCACTCGCAGTTGATCGCGCTGCCGATGGTTCCCAAGGACGTTATGGAAGAAATGCGAGGCGTGCAGCGGTTTTACGAGTATCACGACCGCTGCATCTTCTGTGATATGATCCGCCAGGAGAGAAACTTCGGCCGGCGAATTATCGAGGAGAACGACGACTTCATCGCATTCGAGCCGTTCGCCCCCAAGTTCCCCTTTGAGACCTGGGTGATGCCAAAGGCGCACAAGTCCGCGCTCACCGACGAAACGCCGGAGCAAATGGGCAAGCTCGCCGGGATAGTTCAGAACTCCCTGCGGCGGATTGCGAAGTGCCTGAACTCCCCGCCCTACAACTACACGCTGCACACGGCCCCGATAAATCTCGAGCGCGACCCGAACCCGTACTTCCACTATCACATCGAGATGATGCCGCGACTCACGATAGCCGCCGGCTTCGAAATGGGGACCGGGGTTTACATCAACGTGACTTCTCCGGAGGATGCCGCCGAGCATCTCAAAAGCGCGGATATCTCGGAAGAAGAGGTCGTAGGTGTCAGGTGATGGGTGTGGGGAGACGGGTGATAGGTATCGGGTGTTGGAAGGGAATTCCCATCACCCATCACCCAACACCCTTCTCCTAACCACCAGCATCGCCACGTCGTCCGGGAACTTTCCGCCCGGCGTGGCGCAGGGCCTCGTCGACGATCCGTTCGGCAATCGCCCGGGGTGGGGCATCGCTCATCTGGCCTACTAGTTCGAGCACTCTGTGTTCTCCGAAAAGGCGGCCGCCGCTTCGGGCCTCGATGACGCCGTCTGTGTAGGCGACCAACACCCCGCCCGGTTCGAGGTTCGCTTCGTAAGTCTGGTAAGTGCACGACGGGTCGATCGCCAGAGCCATCCCCGGCAGTTCGAGAAGCGCGGGTTCGGCGTTCTTGAGCACCGGGGAGGGATGGCCGGCGTTGACGAGGGTGAGCTTGCCGGCCGGCCCGTAGGTGATGGCCAGCGCCGTCGCGAACTGATCTGACCCGAGTTCGGCATCGACCACTCGGTTCAGCCTGGACATAGCGGAGCCAATGTCCAGGTCCTCCCGCGTGAACCCTCTGAAGAGCGCCCGCAGCGTTAGCGAGTCGGCGGCGGCTTCGATCCCGTGGCCGGAAAGGTCGCCTATGACGAACGCGATCCGGCCGGGTCTAATCTCGAAGAAATCCAGGAAATCTCCGCCCAGTCGGGCGCGCTCCGCGGCTGATATGTATATCGAAGCGATATCGAGGTCCGCGCTTCTCTTGGGTATGTCCGCAAGCAGGCTCTCCTGCACTATCTGTCCCACCTCGGCCTGGTCGAGAAGCTCCTTGCGGAAGGATTCGAAGTAAGATGTCGCGATAGCGGCGAGCGCGGCGTGCAGGAACTCGTCCATGGCGATCAACAATCGCGTGCGATCTACCGCACGCGCCAGCAGAATGGGCATGTAGCTTTCCTCGAGAAAGTGCAGGCTCATAATGAGGGCTTCGTAGGGGAACTGGCGGCGGGCCAAGGTAACGCCGACATCTTCGAGTTCCGATATGCACAGTTCAAGTTCCCGCCTGCTCATACACGTCAGCAGTTTGTTGAGGACTTCGCCGAAGATTCCTCGCAGCCCCTCGCGAGTGAAATTGGGCGGCTCCCATGCCGCGCACTGGAGCGCGATCCAGCCGTCGAGTATCTCCTGGGTGTGCGGCAAGAGTATGCCGGCCACTTCTTGAAGCGAACTCTTGCTGGAAAGGGAGAACTCGAGCAGTCTGTATCCGGCGAAGCGATATCTGTTCATGTTGTGGACTCCCGATATTGTGGTCGGCTGCGCGAATATCTTACCACAATCCGGAGAAAAAGAAATCCCGCAAGCTTATCTGCTTGCGGGATGCCTGGGGACTTAACGCCCCTGCCAATAAAAGCCACAACACTTTATGGAAGGAGAAAAAGATGTTTGTACAGGTATTATCTGCTCGCGCGAGAAAAATCTGGAGGGCGGCAAAGAAAAAAACCGCAAAGAAATCTGGGGTCGGCCCGCTTTTTGCCACCAATTCCAATGATGACGGCAGGTGGCAGAGATTGAGGGCTACCTCATCCTGTCCAGCGTCGCGAATTTGACAGAGAGTGCAACAATATCAACCCCTACCACATCAGGATGTTCGAGGCCGTCGCTCTCGGAACGATGGCACAAGCTATGCTCACGCCGCAGCCGTCTGGTTTTCGCGGCAATCCAGACGTGGCAGGGACTACTACCGGAAGCTACCACATCGGAAGCTAGCGATTGTTGACCCGACCCGTCTGCCGATGTACACTAGATGTGGAATTACTGATCCTGCTGGGTGGACACAATGGCTACAACCACGTCGGATATTGCTCGGGCAGCGAGCGTTGGGGAGAGCACCGTTGGGCGCGCTCTGCACGGTAAAGGGTACGTCAGTCCCGCGACCAGGGAGCGAATACTAAAGGCTGCCGCGGAACTCAACTATCAGCCTAACCATATAGCCCGCAGTCTGGTCTTGGGCAAGACCGATTTTGTGGGTATCGTGGCCAGCGATGCCACGATGTTCGACCTGTGCGTGGGGCCAATCGAGAAAGGCATTCGGGAAGCCGGCTACTCGATGTCGTTCTACGCATCGACCAGCGCCAGGCCCGAGTCCGAGGAGGATATCTTCCGCGAGATGATAGGCAGGAGGGTCGAGGGCGCGATTATAATCCCGGCCTCACTCACGTCGGATGCCGAGCCGTATAATCTGCTGCTCAGGAATGGCGTCAAGATTGTGATCGTCGATAAGAATATCCCAGGGGTTCGAACTCCACAAATCGTATTCGACCACTATGGATCCGCTCGCCTTGCAACTGAGCACTTGATATCCCTCGGACACGAGAATATAGTCTATCTGGCGATTCCCCAAACATCCTACGTTGGTCGCGAGCGCGGCAAGGGCTTCAGGGACGCTCTAAATGCGGCAGGCATCCCGATCAGCAAATCGTCGGTAATAGAGACCGGCCACACAGAGGAGGCCGGGTTCCAGGCGGGCATCGAGTTGTTCAAATGCGACAATAGACCAACCGCCATTCTTGCGCGTCACGATATTGTCGCGGTGGGAATCATTCAGGCAGCCATGGAAGTGGGGCTGTCAGTTCCAAGAGACGTATCCATAGTGGGACATGGAGATATCCCTCTGGCGCACGCGCTTCGGGTCCCACTTACCACGATCCATAACCCAAACAAGGAGATGACAACCCGTGCTGTGGAAATGCTTCTTGAGATGCTCAGCGGCAAACCGGTGACACCATCAATCAACACTCTAGGCACCCACCTCGTCGTTCGCTCATCTACTGCCCCGCCCGGCGCGCATTGAAAATGGGGCGTGCCCACGATACGCGACCCCATTAAAGCTATTGACGGCTGGGTCTTAGCACAAACCTCTTCATATAGCAGATATCGCCAATCTCATACGATGCCATATAACTGCCCGGTGCAAGGTCAAAGCTGCATGTAGCCGGATCCTTTCGACCCCCTGCGCTATAAGGTTCCCACACATCATCGACCAGCACATACAACGAGAGCTTGGAGTATTGTTGTATATCGCCTGCCCATTGTGTGAGCTTCGCCAAGTCTTCGGAGAGTACTCTCGGTTTGAGAACGATGCCGACTTTCGGATAGCAAGACTTCCATTGGATACCGTCGAAATACCCGGCCAAGGTATAAGAATTCGACACGAACTCATCAGGATAAACCGGTGTCGCGCGAGCAGCGACACCGGATGCCCGCAGCGCCGCTATCATCAGTATGGCGGCGTCCATCTGATTGCCTCGCTTGCAGATCAACGTTGTGATTGGGTCTTGGTCGAACTTCTCTCCAAGCGGCCACGTTATCGGCTGAATCTTCACCAGGGTTGAATCAAGCCATTTGCTAACCATTCGCACCACATCATCGGGTGTCTTGGCGGAGCTGGTAATTCGAGACATTATTGGACAAAGCCTTCTCATCCAGCCAGCGTTAGACGTGATTTCGCCTCTGATACGAATAGGCGATAAATCACCAGGGTAACCGCCGTCCGCATAAAATCGGGAGGATAATTTCTTTGCGTAAAGCACCTGGTCGATGAAGTCGGCAGCGGATACATCCACCAGATCGACATTAGCCATCCTCGCGACATCATCCTTGATCTCAGCACTCATGTCTGAGGAAACTCGTCAGCAATGGTATCCCTTACGCTTATTATGGGGATCCGCATGCGCCTCAAAGTACACAAATGCCCGTTTTCTATCAATCGGCCACCCACAAAGTGAGTTAGCAGAACACCCAGCACCAACGTGGGCAATGCGCGTGAGAGATCAGACCGAGGGATCATGGATGAACCGATATCCATTACAAGATAACCCAACGCCCACACTAAAGCGCAGGGAAACAGAAAGCTTGCATTATCGACCCCTATATGAGACGGAAATAGGACCAGCAGAAATATCACGAGCGTAAGCGGCAGTAGAGAAAACCCGACCGATGCGCATACGGCCGACGCGGTAATCTTTAGCTTAAAGTATTTGAGCAAAGCATAAAGAGCAATCACCATTAGTAGAGCATATGCCAGGGCAGACCCGAAGCCCGCCACGAAATCGATGTCATAGGAGTTCACACTCATGAAAGCGCATGATTGCCGGTCTTCCAATTGCGCAAACCGCAAAGCCATGCGCGATCACCGCAAGTGTAAGAAGAACCACGCCTTGAACACGTACCGCAACGCGGTTAGAGCTTGTGGATTTCATGGCAAGGACGTGAAGCAAGTTAACAGCAGAGTCCTTTAAAAGACGTGGCTGGGCTAGGGCGATGCGATGAGACATATCATCAAACCCGGTTACAGGTCCTGACGATGTTTGATCGGACGGCGTGATCTCACCAAGGGTGTCTTCACTTACTCGTATCAAAGGTCTGTATCTTGATGACATCACAAGCAGGCCATTTACAACACAGCCGATATCAACAATAGCAAAAACGGCAATCAGAATAATCATTACTACAGAGGCATTCTCAGCCACCCCGTTTGAAAATGGGTCCGGGATATCTGGTGTGAGGAAGATCTTTATAATGCAGACGACGCTCAGAGCAGCAAAGGAATATGCAAGTGATTGGCCCATAGCTATTGTCGCAGTCTTCATTCCTTGGAAATCGCCGAGGATCTTGCAGCGATATCTCCCGCAACAATTATCATTCCACGTACAATTGGCGCCAGATCTGGAAGAATCAAAAGAGGGTTCTGGTAGCCGAGGTATATCCCACCCGCCAGCACTACGACGGACTTCGTTACGAGCGAACCGACATTACTGTTCTTGCCGGCGAGCAGTCTCATCCAGGTCCAATTCGCGACCCATCTCGATGAACTATCCTTAAAGTATTCGCGGACGCCTTTTTCCGTAGTGAGCGTTTTTGCAACGGCGAGGAAGTTGGCATAGACAATTGCCAGCAGCACATTTGAGAAGACTAAGAAGTAGTCTTTGCCGGTAAGTCCGGAATAGGACCCGGGCGTAAATATTGAATGCGTATGTGTTGACAATAAAGGGCAGCGTGATTTTTAGGATGACCAGACCGGGCAGGAGCAGCGTAAACGGCAATGCCAGGCAATGCGCGTCCAGTTCGATGTCCACAGGCCGATTGAAGTGGATGGATCGCTTCATTGCGCTCCAAAACACCACGATACCCCACACGGTCATGAATGCGATGGTGGTGGTCAGAATAGATGTTTGGAGGCTGCCTCCGTCGGGAGCGCCAATAATGATACCAACGTACCTATAACCATTGAGTGTGATTAGCGCGGCAAAACCGACCGCCGTCATCAGAACGATTTCCAAACCCAAGATGATGTGCCAGGAATTGCCTTCGCGGATCACTTTTCTTGCAATCTTCTGAGGCAGAAATACATAACTGAGTTTGTCTATCATGACCCAATTCCCGAAGTATCACTCATAGGTAGAGCTTAGATGTCGAGTTGCCTTCACATTAACGGACATGTCTGTACGTGGTTGGGATAAATCCACAGTGAATGATTGATCTTCGCCGGGCCTGGCGTAACAGAAGATGATAGCGGACCTATCTCCTTTGCCGGCGCTTATCATGAATGGTATATTCAGATTATTGCCTAGTCCGAAGTTAGTACGTCCAGCCGCATTGGTTTTGGACTTGAAGAAAGGATGCCAATTGCGGACATAGAAGCTCCAGACGTAGGCCGCAACCCATGCGTTTGAAACAGTTGAGCCTTTGTCTCTCACTGTCACCGTCACCCTGCCATTCGGCTGAGTGTAAAACTCAGCGGTCTGCACCTTGTCAAACATCTGCTTCCCCAACATATCCGCGCTCATGTATGGAGGAAGGACATACATTCCGTAACTCGTCACACCCAGGTGGCTCGTGATCGCGGTTTCGCCGCCGCCGGCGTCTTCACAGTCCCATAGCGCCCATCGTTTCTCGTCTGCGTCGTAGACTTGGATTTCACAGTGAGACGCTGTATGGAATTGATCCATTATTCGAGCAGGTATGCCCACCGAACGAATCACTGCAACGCCCCTTAAGCTGCGCCCACGACAGTTCCAGCCAATCGGACCCTGCGCGTATTTCAGACTCTTAAGAGGGGGATAATCGGTACGGGTAGGCACTTGCGAGAGCGTGGTCGGTTACTATGCCATCGAGAAAAGCCACTACCTTTGTCACGGCTTCCTTCGTGGTCTGGCAACCGCTAATCTGTGGAAATGTCATTTTTACGATGTCTCGCCGCGAGTTCTCAAGGCTTTCGCAGGCCGTTCGATACGGCAGTACGTAATCGAGGAAGAGTCTTGAGTCGGTCTTGAGTTTCCATGGCACCCGCTGGTCGACTTCGAACACGCAGTCTATATGATCCAGAAGCATGTTGGAGGTGATGTTTGCCAGATCGTAATTAGGCATTCTGGATATCATGTCGCACATCGCAGGCAACTCGGCAGGCCTCACTCCGGCAAGCGCTTTCATCAACTCATTTCTATTCTCCCCGGATCGTTCCAAAGCCGCCATCACTGCCGCCTTATACTTCGGGGGCAGTCTGGGGAGTTGAGGATAGCAGTTTGTATATGTCGCATACCCGAGTGCGAGCAGCAACACGGCAACCGGTAAGAGCACTTTTATGTCACGAAATCTGTTCATGTAACGCTTCATCATTTAGCCCAGTTCAGCTTGGTATATTGACTCCACGCATACCATTTCACATGGCTATCGCAGAAAGCGAGATTGCAGCCACCGTTGTGAACGTCCGCGGGAAAGTCGATACCGTAACCGAAGTAGCCATCGCTTATCGCGGCCCTGCCTGCGCCTTCGCCCTCGCAGACTAACATAACTGTTTTCGTTGGGAACCGCACCTGATTCGCGACCGCATAGTCGAGCGCCGAGTTCATGGAGTAGCTAAGCCCAAATTGCCATTGAGGATGCTCCGGATCGGGCCTGGAATTCGCATGTGGATCGGAGGGGCACTTATAGGTATCCAAGGTCCTTATGTACTTCCAGAGTCCACCATTCATTATGTCCATGGTATTCTGTGCTGCTTGAGCATTGGGTCTTCTCGAAATCACCCATTCGCCGTCTGGATTGCCGCCGCTTGTATCGGACCTGTGTAGAGGTCCGCCTCCGGGATATACGTAATTCCAGTCGCTCAGATACTCCTGGAAGCCGGTATCAAGTTGCCGCATGTCATTGTTGCACGCCATTTGGCGGCCTATCTCCTTCACCGACGCGAATATCGGAAGCAGGAGCGCAGCCAATATAGCTATGATGGCAATAACAACCAGCAGTTCGATCAGCGAAAACCCCCCTCTGACTCTGTTCATCTACCCAAACCTCCTTATTAGCATTGTCGCCACACTCGTGCCCCTCCCTATCTGCTTCGAGATACTCGGGGCGTGTCACATTATGGCATACCGGACACGTTCACATTGCCTGCATGTGAACGCGCTGTAGTTTGTGCAAAAAAAGAGTTGACAACCCAAAATAGATGTGCTTTAATATCGTGTGGCGACGACACCACATTCCGATTATGAGTTACAGCATACAACTATGGGACTGCGTTTGTCAACAATGTAACCCGCCCGAGAATTGCTTGACATAGTAAATCACGATAGAGTGTATCATCACTGTACCCAGCAATCTCATGGTTTTCGGTATACTTATTTGGCTTAACGTAAGTGAGGTTCTTACCTGCAACCTGAAACTTGGGCGTTGCTGGGGGTTGTATTGCGCTGCTCGTAGTTTGTTTTGTTTCGCTTAGTATTCAACTGGAGGTGAATTATGGAAGACAGACCGTTCGCAATTTCATGCACCTGTGGCGATCTCTGTGGGTGGACGTGCGCTATCGCCTGTGGAGGCAGTCTGTTTGATTACTATCGGTGCAGGGACAATGGTGGGAGCTGCCACCGGCGCTGGTCTTGGGGCATTAAGGGGTATATTCCAGCCTAGCAACTCTGAGTAAGGAGGAGCCAACATTTGAGCTCTGCTGGCGCGTAAAGGCAGCGTATTACTAAACCAGTGCTTTACGCGCCAGTCAGGGCGAAATGTTGAGTTTAATTACGATGATGATTCCCACATATTTCCGTTTTACATCCGACCTCGGAAATGAGTACTTGTATGATGACTGCAGTTCAGCTATCCAGCCATGGGGTGATGATTACGACGCCATGCTTAAGCAGATGCTTGGCTTCCCTCTTACACAGTCTGAAAGCAAGCTGATCTCTTCGTTGCATTCCGGCTTGGTCGAGTCAAAGCGCCACTACATAGAAGCGCAACGCAAGCGCTATAGCGCCTTCGTTCGAGATTCAGGGCCGAGCTTCGTCTCGCCCACCCAGAAGATTCTAGAGCGTCTAATTTGGGCAATCAATTCAGTGCTGATATTGAACGTGACTGAATCTTGCAACCTTCGATGCAAGTATTGTGCATACGCATCCGGCGCCTATTACGATCAGCGGGGTCCGGCAGAGAGGTACATGACTGCCGATGGCGCTGAGAGAGCGATCGATTGGTATGTTAAGTGCG
>CAWGNL010000081.1:0-36605 GCA_963823885.1 uncultured bacterium | reverse complement strand
CGCGGATTTTGATCACATTGGAACCAGAACAACAATCCCAACATGTCAGTTGACCAGACGATCATTAACGATTTCCCTTCAATTCGATTAGCATCTATCAGGATTACAGCGTGGGCGCCCCGGAGGCCAACGAGTATTTAAACTGATGCACAGATTTGCTGGCACAAACCGGATCAAGCCCTGGAGTTATCCCGATGTCTTGATCGGAGGGCCCGACGTCACTCCTGGGAGATATCGGAAACGCTGTCTTTTCCACCCAAATCGAAGCCGTCGTTGCATTTGGAACAATTTTATTGTTCCGATCATTAACAGTGCCGCTGGGATGGACTTCTTCGACTACCACTACGGGATCGACTCGCAAACAGTGGAGACCATTCTGGAAACAGTGAACCAGTATGCCCAGCAGAGGCGCGGGTGGTCAGGGTTGCCGTCAGTGGACAGTGAAGCCGGCAGGTGGAGTCCCAACCAGGATCCCGGCCCTCCAACCAATTCTCGTGCGGGCTGATAAATGAGCGCGAATGGTTCACCAGGCTCGGGGTTCCCGACCTCGAGTTTGGGTGGGCCGCGATTGATTTGCCGTCATACTACGATGGATTCGGCTCGGCAAACGGCGTGGGAATGCCCCTGTTGATGTTCAGGACGCTGCAGGGACAATTGCAGGCCAGCTCGAACACCACGGGGATAGATACGGTCGCGTCCATCAGTGGAAACAGGGTGACTTCCGTGACTCTGAACGACAATACGAGCACTCAGAGCGTAACGATCGATCTCCACGCGCCCAGTGGGGCAACGTTCACGGAGGTCCATGCCAGAGTGCTCTGGCTCAATAGCGTGACCGACGAGATACAATATGCGACGTTCCAGCCTATCGTAACTCAGGCCCCTGATGGACTCGTTGTTAACATCAGTCTGCCTTCGGAGGCCACTTGCACCCTCGACTGCTATCTTGATGGCACCGGCCACCCAAGCCGTACCAATACTGAGAACAGGTATATCGGTAATAAGGTAGTGCAATGGGTGTACAAGGCGCCAACACAGTGTTCAATGTGAACGTTCCCCAATCGGAGCTCAACAACTCCTCCAGACAGTTCTTTCTGAGGATCGGCTACGAGAAGAATACCGGAACTTCGGCGCAGTTCAAAGTGAACAGCGGTTCGAACACTGCCATACCGGCTTTCACCACGAGCGACGCCTGGCAAAGTACGACGTCTCGGAGTTTCCGATCCTAGGGACGGCGCTGCAGACGTCAAGCCATATTACGTTTTCGGTGAAATCGGGAGGCAGCAATTACGCGGTTGAATTTGTCTCGCTGATGGCGGAGGACAGCGTGGCGGCGGCCACGCCCGTTCAGTTCAAACGATCAATCTGAACGCGACTTCCCCCACTTGCACGATTACCCAACAGGAGTCCGCGACAATGCCGAGCTGGTACGCGTCGGAGTTGACATCAGCGGGGACGCCGATGCCTTAACCCATCGCGCACTGGACCTCGGCCAAGCCACGAACGGCGTTGTCCCCGATATCGTCAATGGATACAACGGAACGCTGCTCAACGGCGCGGTATTGGCGCCGGGCATAAATGGAAATGCGCTCTCGTTGAATGGGCTCGGCGCGTGCATGGAGGTGCGGAACTCGACTTGTTTGCAGACAGCGGCAAACCAGGACTTCAGTATTTCGGTCTGGATACAGTCGCGGAAAGCAAGCTCATGACGGTTCTTGAGAAAGCGACTGAGGGCGCCATCCTTTACGTCGACTACGACGACGGGACAATGTTCCCCGTGCCTGCGATCAGATTCGATACCTATGTGCCCGACGCATCGATGGACAGCCGAACAATCACCACGGTGAACATGGCGGATGGAGGGTGGCATCACGTGGTCGTGACGAGGGATCATACGGAGCAGGTCGCGGTTGTCTATATCGACGGACAGTACGCCGGCTCCGGGTCCGGCTTCCAGTATTCCGATATCTATTCCAGCAATAACCCTATTCTTGTCGGAGCGGTATGGGTAACTCCTTCGAATCCGCCTGCCGGAAACGAATTCGACGGCCTGATCGACGATTTGCAGCTTTTCGGTTGCGTTTTAACGCCGGCGCAGGTGAGTCAAATCTACAATCAGCAGGTCGGCAACTGGCTTGCTGTAAGCTCTGACAACTCGCAAGGTGTCGGGATCTATAACTCGAACACGGGCGCCGCTGTCAACACCACCTCCATAACCGGCATCGGGACACAGTTGAACGTCGAGTTTGGGGACGGCTGTCTGTATCTGCTAAGCCCCCTGAGCAGTTCGGGAAACTGGGATGTGGCAAGGTACCCTTTTGGCAACTGGTCGCCGAAGGAGGTCTTTGCGTCCCTTCCAAACATACCGGACTACGGTATGGTTGTGGGGCCGGACGGCTACGTTTATATGGGGGCTCAGAACGGGAGTTTCTTCAGAGAGAGCGACAGCGGGGGAAGTATCCAAACCCTGCCCTCGGCGCCGTATGGCGGCAACCGAAAAATGTGTCTGGGTCCGAATAACATCATCTACTGGCTAAGTGCGAATAACGGCGAGATTATGCGTTTCAGTATGGCTACTCAAACCTGGCTTACGAGCTGGCCCACGTCCAAGGTCGGGCCGATAGGATTGTGTTTCGGCCCCGACGCGGATGGCGACGGGGCAAGTGACCTTTACGTGGCCTCCTGGGACTCGGGCTCCGTGGACATCTACGATGGAATCAGTGGCGCTTACGTCCGGCGGCTCATGAATACGGGAGGTCACGGTTCGGCCATCGAGTTCAGCGCCGACGGTTCCACGGCATACGTCGCGGTCTATGAGACGGGGGTGTACAAGACAGGTTAACGGCGGTACGCCGGTGTTGTTTATGGCGGGCAGCGGGTTCATGGACCTGGCGTTGAGCAACCCGTATGTTCCGACTAGTCAGACGGCCACTCCGCTGGCGGTCAGCGCCCTCGAGAATGCAAAAGCGTATGTGGACAACACTTTTGTCCAGGTGACCGGCAAGATTGCCACTGCGGACTACTCCAGCTTGCCGGGATTCTTCTACATGGAAGAACCCAACAGAAGCAGCGGAATAAGAGTCGTGGCCACGTCCATGTCGGGCACGCTGGCCAAAGGCATTACAATCAGCCTCACGGGCCACATGGCTACCACGAGCGCAGGTGAGAGGGAGATCGACAGCGCCGCCGTGACGGTGAGTGGCGCCCCGCGCTGCTCGGCGCGCTGGGCGTTACCAACGAGAGCCTCGGCGGCGGGAATCTGGGCACTCCCGCGTCGGGCTTGGGCCAGTACGGTGTTTCGGGCGGCTCGGGGGCTAATAACGTAGGGATCCTCGTTAAGGTGTGGGGGAACGTTACCTCCTCCGGGACCAGTTACATCGTCATAGACGACGGCTCCGGTGTATCCGTAAGAGTCGACACCTCCGAGGACCCGACCGTGCCCAACTCGGGTTATGTGGAAGTTACAGGCATATCAAGCCTTTACGGGACTTCCGGCAGCGCGACACGACTCGTGCTTGCCATCGACTAACCGACGCTTGCCGGCTGTTGGGACTCCCAATGGCGGAAGTTCCGATCAGATTTATCGGAGTCAGGGCGCTTGGGTTGCCTTGAATATCACATCGATGAAAAAGGTTTTTGAAAAGGACAGTGGAATGCCAGGAGGGATGGACAGGATGAAAATGCTGAAGGAACGCGATACAATAATGGGAGCTTGCCGGTGTATCGGGAATCTTGTTCCCGATACGCACTTAATAGTATTCTTGCCGGTGTATCGGGAATCTTGTTCCCGATACGCACTTAGTCTCGGGAACAAGATTCCCGAAACACCCGTTACAGCATTCTATCAATCAATTATGCAACTAAGCACTAGGAGGGATGGACAGGATGAAAATGCTGAAGGAACGCGATACAATAATGGGAGCTTTCGTCGTAGCCACAGCTCTCGCAATACTGTTTGCAATTTTGCCCGTGAGTGACGCGGCGGTCAAAGTCGATCCCTCGCCATTTGTATACAACACCGCGGCGCCGTCTCCGATGGACGGCGGCATTGCCCGCGGCAAGACGGTAACCTTGGGGCTCGGGACCACCCTGGCCCCGGGGGGGCTGACCGATCCGAAGCAGTTGGTGGAGGGCGCGAACAAGGACGCGGCTCTCTCCAGCGCCGCTCCCTGGAAAGCGCCTGTCTATTTCACGGTGGACCTCGGCAAGCCCCGCGACATAGCCACGGTTCGCATGACGACTTTCGACAGCAGCGATTGGGGAGCCTGGAATAACCAGGGCAAAGTGCTGGTGAGCGACGACGGAGTGGAGTTCACCCTCCTGGCCGACGGTCTCCGCGGTTGTGGATTGGTGGGCAAGATCGGGGGTTCTCGCACCTACACCGATGGCGGCACGGTAGTTATCAATGGAAGCCTGGACGGAGTCTACGCCGCAAGACACACCAGATACGTGCGCTTCGAGGCGCCCAACCCCGGCCGGGACGGCGCGTGGAAGATTGCCGGCATCGAGATCCGCACGGACGCCGGGTTGGTCGTTCCGCGAGCTGTTCAGGGCGCGAAGTTCGCGCCGGCCTGGCGGACTGGAAGGACGTTCCCGGTCTAGCCATCGACAAGCGGCTTCAGGTGAAAACGGGGGACTGGACGAGCCCGGAGCAATTGAGCGGGGTCGTCAAACTAATGGCCGATTCCCAGAACCTGTATGTCGCCGCGGACATCACCAAGAGCGGCCCCGCAGTCAACGACCTCTGCGGTGAAACGGCAACCGCCAAGGACTGCGTGGAGCTTTTTCTCGATTTGAGAGACCTGCGCAGTGTCTCATCCGTGGACTTCAACGCGCTTTCTTCCCAGGATACGCCCGTCGCATCCAGCCGCGCCGAGGCCGGCTCCGGCTACGACTACCACATCCTTCTTAACCCCGGGGACGCCGGCCACTCGCCCCAGATTTGGTTTGCCAGGCGGGAGAGTGGGCTGGGGCGCCTGGAGATGACGCCGGTCCGAGGCACGAACGGAGGAGCTGCCGTGGGCGGTTCGATCCAGGTGTTCAACAAGCCGGACGGGAACGGATACACAATCGGCGCGCTCATCCCGCTCAAGAACTTCGGCAAGGCGGCCCTTTCGTCCGGGATGCAGATGGGCTTTGACGCCGCAATAGATGCCGCTGCGTCCATCAAGATGGCTTATCAGGGAGGTAAACTGCTGGCGGAAAACCCCGCGCAATGGACCCGCGCCTTCCTCTACAAGGCCGAGATAAAGGTGATCGGCGGCAAGAAGGCAGTGGTGAGGGTGGACGCCGACACGCTCCGCGACTTCAGCGGCCAGGACACGATTGTTCGCGAAACATTCGGCGTGCAGGCATGGGGATCCCTGAGCAAGCCCATGAGGGACGTATGGCGGGAGGACAGCGGGTGTTTCGGACGGCAGTTCTTTAGTCTCGACTTGCATTATGGCGGGTTCGTCCTGCCTGAAATGGAAGGCAAGACCGAGACCGAGAAGCGCGCCCTTATATACGATCCCCAGGACCTGGAAGCGGGTGGACATGGAAAAGGCCTTTCCGCAGTTCGCCGCATTGCGGAACGTAGCCAAATCGCAGCCGACCGACCTTTTCATGGAGTTGTATGGACGTCCATGGCAGTTTGAGGGTGCACCCGTTTTCGGAACGAAGCCGCCTTCACTGACTTCGAAGCAGGAATCGCTGCTCAAGGGCAACTATTGGGCTGGCCCGGTAAAGGACATGCTCAAGGCGGCGGGCCCGCTGGACCAGAGCGATATGGTCTGCCAGGACAAAGACCTGTTCGCGGAAATCGCCGTGAACCTCGTCGCCAAGGCAAAGGAGATACTCCCCAAGCAGACCCGCGTCTTCGTGACTCTTGGTAACGAGAACAACTGGTGCAACTTCTTCTACGACAAGACGGTAATGGATGACATATTCGAGTCGGTCAAGAAGTACGGAGACTACGATGCCGGTCCAATCGCCGCCGATCTGTTTCTCAGTCAGTACAATCCAATCTACCGCAAGATAAAGGCACGGTTTCCCGACGTGCGGGTGGGCGCTCCGGACGTCTGTAACCCTACCTTCACGGATATTTTGGGCGGCCACTCCCGCTGGAGCGACTACAGCGCGCGCATCATCGACAAAGCGGCTGGTATGGACTTCTTTGACTACCACTACGGGGTCGATCCGGACACGGTGCAGGTCATTCACGACACCGTCAGCCAGTACGCTCAGCAAAAACGGGGTTGGCCTCCATTGCGCTCGGTGGACAGTGAGTCCGGGACGTACACTTCCACTTGTCCCATAGACCCCGTCAGCACGTTTACGATTGCTCTGGGGGCCGAGCAGGAATGGTTCGCCTGGCTGAAAACCCCGGACCTTACCTGTGGCTGGGCGTCGATAGACTCGCAGGGATATTACGACGGTTTCGGCCGGGCCAGGGCCGCCGGCATGTCGTTCGCGATGTTCCGTCCCCTGAAGGGTCGGTATATCAGGTCGGAGTGCGACACTGCCGAAGTGGAAACGGTCGCATCGTTGAACAGGGACAAGGTTGTGTGCGTTGCCCTCAACAACCGTGGGGAATTTCGCGACGTAGAGTTCAGAGTCTCGCCTCCCAAGAACGCAAGGTTCAGGGACTTGTCGGCCAAGATGCTGTGGTTTGATGCCAAGGCAAGGAAGACTCAGTATGCGGTCTTCAAACCCGCCGCATTACGGAGCGCGGATGGGCTGATCGTGAAAGGGAAGTTCCCGCCATTTGCAACCTGCGCCTTGGTTGCCACGCTGGAAAAATCGGGAGAACCGAGCCGTGTCGACCGACAGCGGCGCTACATAGCGGATAAGGTCGTCCAATGGGTGGAGACGGGCAAGGACCAGACGTTCACGGTAAAGATTCCGAAAGAGGCACTGGCCGGAGAGAAACACTACCTGCTCCGGGTCGGCTACGAGAAGAACACAGCCGGTTCAGCCCGAGTAGATGTCAACGGCAAGGTCTCCTTTGACCTTCCGGTCTTCGCGCAGACCAGCCAGTGGCAGAAATTCAACTTGATGGAACTGGAGTTGGACCGATCCGCCCTGCGACAGGACAATCAGGTCACGTTCTCGGTCAACCCTGGTGGCAGCAAGTACGTCGCCCTGGTGATGTCGATCCTCACCGAGGACAAGCGGACCGCTAACGCCGTCAGCGCCGGCGCTCCCGTTATCACTCTTTCGACTTCGTCGCCGGGCTGCGTTATAACTGAGGAGGAAGCCAAGACTCTGCCTGATTGGTATCTCAAGAAGACGGCGGCGGCGGGACAGGAGATGCCGCCCGTTATGGCCCGCTGGAGCTTCGATCAGGCCAAAGACGGAGTAGTCCCGGACCTTTCCGGATACGGAAACGACGGCCACCTCGTGAACGGCGCGGCATTCTCCGATGGCATCAGAGGCAAGGCCCTGCAACTGAACGGCAAGGGCGCGTGCATGAAGGTAAACGACTCCCCGAGTTTGCTGCACGTCGGCAAAGACCAGAGTTATGCCATATCCATATGGTTCAAGATGGCCGGCGGCTCTCCGGGAGTGCTTGTGACGAAGAGCGCCCCTTCCGAGGACCAGAGGATAATCCTCAGTGTGTTCAAAGGCGGCAACGGTGTCACCGAAGGCAGCGATGAGTTTCCCGAACCCGCGGTCAGGTTCATCAATTGCTCGCGCATCGGGACCTTGTGGAACGAGGCGCGTGCCACAACGAGCGTGGCGGATGGCAAATGGCACCACGTGGTTGCGGTGCGGGACGCCTCGGAGGAGGTCTCCGTACTCTACATCGACGGTGAATACGCAGGCTCGGGTTCCGGTTGGATGTGTGCTCCGATCGACTGCGGCGAGCCATTGTATGTGGGAGCGAGCCCGTCCGGACAGTCTTTCAGCGGTCTGATCGACGAAGTGGCGATCTACAACGGGATACTCACTCCGTCGCAGGTGGCGCGGCTCTATCGGGAGCGGTAAAGTCCCGCCCAACTGAACCCTTTCTTGGACTGATTCGTCATGGAGGATTCTTTGATAAACCTGAAAATGGCGCTAATGACCGCCCTGGTGATTTTCACCGCCATGGCGACCCCGGCGGCAGCCGTGACGGCCACTCGCGATGAGATGAAAGCGACCGCGAAGTGGGTGAGCGAGCACTTCGGCCCGCCGGCGAAGGGCGAAGTCAAGTTGCCCATCTCGTTTGTCTATGGCGGGAAGCCGTCGGGCGACCTTCTCGGCGGGTGGCGATTTAGCCAGACGAAGAAGATTCGCCGCGATCGGACCGAGATTACACAGGTCTACACCGACCCAAAGACCGGCCTGCGGATGCGCTGCGCCATCGTGTGTTACACCGACTTTCCCACGGTCGAGTGGGTCCTCCAGTTCAAAAACATCGGTTCGCGCGATACACCCATCATCGAGGATATCCAGTCGCTCGACTGCCGGTGGACCAACAACAAGGGCGAGTTCCTGCTCCACCATGCGAGGGGCGGTTTTGTCACGCCGATCCCCTACCAGCCGTTCGAGACCAGGCTCGAACCGAACTCGACCGAGCGAATCGGTTCCCGCGAAGGGCGCTCGACTGAGTCGGACCTGTCCTACTTCAACCTGGAAATGCCCGGTGGGGGAGTGATAATCGCTGTCGGCTGGCCCGGGCCATGGGTATCCAACTGGGCCCGCGATGGTGGCGGGAGCATTCATGTGAGTGCCGGCCAGGAACTCACTTATTTCAGGCTGCACCCGGGCGAGGACGTGCGGACTCCAAGCACGGTAGCGCAGTTCTGGCGGGGCGGAGACTGGATTCGCGCGCAGAACATCTGGCGCCGCTGGATGATCGCGCACAATATGCCAAGGCCCGGCGGTAAGCTCCCGCAACCTCAGTTGGAAACCGGCAGCTCGCGAGTCTTCCACGAGATGGAGAACGCGACTGAAGAAAACCAGAAAACGTTCATCGACCGCTACGTTGAGGAGGGCATCAAGCCGGAGTACTGGTGGATGGACGCCGGCTGGTACCCGTGCGACGGCAATTGGGCGAATGTCGGCACCTGGGAAGTGGATACCAATCGCTTCCCGAACGGCCTGCGGGCCGTTTGCGGACCACGCCCACGCAAAGGGGGTGAAGACTCTGGTCTGGTTCGAGCCGGAGCGGGTTACAAGAGGAAGCGCTCTGTTTCAGAACCACCCGGGGTGGCTGCTCAAGCTTGATGGTATCCCACCGGGCCACGGCGATTACGAGAGGGACTGGCGGGTGCTGAACCTCGGCAACCTCGAGGCGCGAAACTGGCTGGTTAACCACGTCGACAAGCTAATGACCGATCAGGGCATCGACGCCTACCGGCAGGACTTCAACATGAACCCTGTCGAATACTGGCGCGGCAACGAAGCTCCGGATCGCCGGGGCATCACGGAAATCGGCCATATCACCGGACTGCTGGCCTACTGGGACGAACTCGCGAAGCGCCGTCCGAACATGCTCATCGATAATTGCGCCGGAGGCGGGTGTCGCAACGACATCGAGTGCCTGCGGCGCGGCGTTCCGCTCTGGCGGACTGACGCAGCTTACGACTGCACGTCCACTCAATGCCAGACGTACGGAATCTCGTTCTGGATTCCCTACAACGGCACGGCTACGGTTGCCTGCAGGGACGCGCCTTTTTACGGCGGGGGGAAGACACCAGTCGAGGCTTATGCATTCCTGAGCAACGCGGCTCCGAGCCTGCTTCTGACTCTGGACGTGCGCCAGAAGGACATCGACTATGCCAGGCTCCGCGAACTGGTCGGATGGTTCAGAAAATACCTCGGCCCCAACTATTGTGGCGATTATTATCCCCTGACCCCTTACAGCGCGGGAGACAAAGACTGGATAGCCTGGCAATTCGACAGGCCCGAAGCCGGTGAGGGGGTAGTCCAGGCTTTCCGTCGCGGCGGCAGCGCCGACGAGCGGATGCAACTCAAACTTAGGGGCCTCGATACGGCGTCGAACTACAGGATCACTGACGTCATCGCCGACAAATCCTGGACTGCCAAGGGCAGCGATCTTCTGGGCGCGGGCCTCGTCACAACCATCGTCGACAAACCCGGTGTTTCCCTTATCGCATACAAGGAGCAAAAATAGCTGTTCCGACGTGACGGAGGATCTGATCGACGAAGTGGTAATCGATCTCGCATTTCGTGTTACGGCAAGGAGGATCGGAAGATGAAAACGCGCCGCGGCATCTCGGCGGTTGCATCATTTATGTGTGTGTGGCTTGTAGCGTTGTGTACTGTATGTTTGTCCGCCCAAGCAATAGCGATGCGTGCCACCGGCGAAAGCACGACAGTCACGGTGGACGCGGATATCGCGCGGAGCTTCGATGGTCACGATAGGATAGTACCGGAGACGTTCGGCGTTCAGTATGAACAAAACTCCAATGAGCTTATGATGAAGGCCTGGCAGGCGGACAGCGGATGCTTCGGGCGGGTCTTCTGGTGTCTGGACAACATGTACGGCGGATGGCACTTTTGGATCGACTACTTTGTCTCCAAGCCCATTATGGACGATTTCTTCGAGTGCCTGGGAAAGGACAAAGACTACAGCGCCGGAGAAGCCGCGGTGGATGAGTGGCTGAGCCAGTATAATGTCCTTTACCACAAGATAAAAGAGCGGTTCCCGGATGTCCAGGTAGGCGCTCCGGACGTATGTGGCGTGCACTTCAACGAGTCTGTGGCGGGACGTTCCAGGTGGACCGATTATACCGTTCCAATTCTGAACAAGGTCGAAGGGATGGACTTTTTCGACTATCACTACGGAGTGGATCCGAACGCCGTGCAAGTTATACTCGATACCGTCAACCAGTATGTCGAGCAGAAACGCGGATGGAAGGATTTGCGTTCGGCTGATTCCGAGTCCGGCACGTTGACTTTCTTCCAGTCTCCCGACCCTGCGATTGCGTTCATGAACGGTCTGAAGAACGAGCAGGAATGGTTCGGCTGGCTGCGGAATCCCGACCTGAGCTATGGAACGGCCTCAATCGGAATAAGGGACTACTACGACGGCTTCGGCAGAGCCACTGGGGTGGGCATGACTCGGCTCATGTTCAGAAACCTGCGCGGAACATACGTGCAGTCGACTGTCGACAGCCCCAGTGTGGAGACCGTGGCCGCCATCGACGAAGCCGCTATCTACGACGGTATTCTGACACCTAAGCAGGTGAGCGCGCTCTACCAGCAAAAACATCAATAACCTCCGTACACTCCATACTAATCTAACAGGAGATATTAACCGTGGCAACGCATTATCCGCATTTGCTCGACCCGACAATTTATCCGGACTACACTCGCAGGCACACGAAGGTTCCGACGTGGGATACGTTCGATAACACCATGCAGACGACCTGCATCAGGTTCTTCAATCGAAAAGAAAACCGGCTGGTGGACTATAACCACGAACTCGACCTGTACACGGAGAAGTTCAACCTCGGTCGGGTGATCTGGGCGCACGGGACCACCTTGCACGCGGAAAACTTCAAGGACCTCGCCCAAGAAATGAAGCGGAGGGGGCTGTATCTGTTCGATCTCTGGGCATACCATCCGGGAACGGAGACCGGCCCGTTGCTCTGGCAGCAGGCGTTCATTCCTCCCGAGGGGATGGTCGATTATCTTCTGGAACTGATGGGGGACCACTTCCTGGGCATGGATGTGGGAGAACACGACGGGGGGTATGCGGGTGTCTTCGGCTGCCGGCAGTGTCCGAACTCGCCCGATCGGTTCAGTCAGTACCCTGAACTTCCAGAAGCATTTCGAACGCATGGCCGACGATCTCGGACACAAGGTGACGGGACTGCTGGGTCTTACATTCGGCCACTACTACCTGAAGGAGGATACTACATGCTCCTGGGCGCGGAAACCGGGCAGATGTTGCCGAACAGCCAGGTGTTCTACGCTTTCATTCGTGGAGCGGGCAGGCAATACGGAATACACTGGTTCGGAAATGCGTCGGTATGGAACCGCTGGGGCTACAAAACCTATGAAGAGGAAGGCCAGCACGACATAGACGTGCCCGATGGCACGTTCAGGTTCAACTACGGCCCGAACTGGGGAACCTCTCTCAACCTCATGAAGCGCCTGATCTATACCCACTACCTCTACAATTCAGTCCTTGCGGGCTTCGAGGACGGGTGGACAACGGGAGATCACACCTGCAAGGTCGTGGATGGCACTTCGTTTCCCCTGGAGGATGCCGGCGACAATGTCGAGATATCTCCACTAGGAAGAATCCAGGCCGGCATAGGCGAGTTGGCGCGGCAATACGGGCAGCCGGGCACGATGCACGCTCCAGTCGCTGTTCTCCTGGATTTCTTCTCCGGTTGGACGTTTCCTCGCCACCAGTTCGATACCAACGGCCCGGAGACTCTGAACTCCGGAGTCAGGCAATACGAAGCCTGGGGATGCACGCCATATAACGCGGGGGATTACCTGACCCACGGCGTGCTCTCCCTCCTTTACCCGGGCTACGAGGATTCCAGCTACTTCGACGACGAGCGCGGTCACCTCTCGCCCACGCCTTTCGGCGATATGGCCGATTGCGTGCTGTCGGATATTCCTGCTTGGGTGATGCGGCAGTATGGACTTGTCGTGGCGGCAGGGGCTTTAAGAGTCGACCGGGAGCTAGCGGACAAACTGCGCGGCTTCGTGGAAGGCGGCGGGCAGGTCGTGGTGACTGCCGAGAATGTCCGCGGCTTGATTCCCGGGCTTGAAATAGCGGACAAGCCGGAGAGAATTGCTGGGGGCGCGACCATACAGTGGGCGGATAGCTCGACCCACAGGGAGACGAAGGCGTTCGATCTGTACGAGGTGCGGCTTCCCGACGGCGCCGAAGTCCGTGCCCGATGTGCAGGCAAGCCCGCGGTCGCGCGCATAAAACAGGGACGGGGATATTGGTTGGTTATGCTTAGTCCCTATGGGTTGAATGCCGAACCCGCCGTCACCGAGTTGGAGAACAGGGTGCTTGCAACGCCCGGAGTTCCTCCACACCTGCTGCACGCGGGTACGCACGTCCCGTGTCCTTACACGCTGCTGGATCACGTCCGGCGCTCGGTAAGCGACGAATTAAGCGCGCAGCAGTTGTTCAGTGTGGGAGAAGGCCTGGGGTTCATCACAAACCGAAGAGGGCCGTGCGAGTACACGCTCGGGATATACAACAACGACCTTTCTTCCAAACCCTTTGAGATCCAATCCCTGTGCGGCGCGGTCGCCTCCATAACCGAACTGGAGGTAGACCAATCCGAAAAAGGCCAGCGAGGCTACTGGCCCAATGCGCACATGACCAACGATGTCGGAAAGGGCGACCAGCGCAATATCGCGGGAGGAGACATCCGGCTCTTCAACGTCAAGCTGGAGGAAGAGAATCTTACATTGGCTTCTCCATCCCCGCCGGCTCGCCCGATCGGGCAGATGCTGGCGCTGCGCGGCGATTCATCGATACAAAAGGAGATTCTAGCCCGCCCGACATTCTTCGAGCACTTTGAAGGCGTCAAGGTGGATTTCGAATTCCTCCACGCGCGGGACCCCAGGCAGCTTCGCGGTGAAGAAGGCTGGCTGCGGCGGCAAGGTGTAAAAGTTGTCGTCGACTTCAGCCACGGCCTGAACCATTTCCCCGGCATTACCCTTATGGACAATCTCCCCTCGCGATACGAGGAGAGTATCGGCGCAATCGACGATGTGTTGGAGAAGATGACAATTATCGGCGCAAGTGACGCGATTATAAGCCTCCACTGGAAGCCTCAATGCAGTCCCGGCTTCAGCGATCAGATGACCAGCGAACACTTCGTTCACAATGTCCGGGCGCTAGCCGATCGAGCCGCGAAGCTCGGGATAACGGCGCACATCCAGCACCATCCGCGCAGGTGGCACGAAACCGCCGCCGCCATGCTCGATTTCGTGGATGAGGTGGCGAGACCCAACTTGAAGTTCGCTCTGAACCTTGGTCATCTCTTGATGACGGGCGAAGACCTCCGTGAGACCATTACCGCCGCCGGGGTCAGACTTGGCGCGGTTCTGCTGTGCGTTCCCGTTTCGGACGTTCTCGGCAGAATGGTACGACGCTCACTCTTCGATACACGGCAGTGGCATCGATCTAAGCGTTCTGGCCGATTGCAGCCACGTCCCTCAAATACTTGACGCAGCCTACACCAACCACGACGATGAGTATCTGGATTGCCTGGCGGCATGGGGTCGGCGCCTAACATGACCAACAGAGAACGCTTCAGAGCCTCCATGGGCTTCGAGAAAACCGACAGATGCCGCCACATTGAGGCCGGGTTCTGGGACCAGACCTACGAACGATGGAAGTCGGAGGGTCTGCCTGCCGGCATTAAGCAGTTTGAGTATGGTGGCCTCGCCCAGGGAACTGATCTGTTCGATTACTTCGGAGTGACCAAGTACGACCGATTGGACGTCGATATGTACTACCATCCCCCTTTTGAGGTCAAGGCGGGCATGGATGTCGTCAAGATCGGCGAGGAGTTTCCAACGCTGCGTATACTGGGTGGAATCGACAAGCACGCGCTGGAGCGGACCAAAGTGGATATCGATGCCGAACTCGACAGGGTTCTTCCCGCGATGATTAAGCGAGGCGGCTACGTAGTGGGCCTTGACCACTGGGTGCGGAGTGCGATACCGCTGGAAAACTTCCAGTATTATGTGGACCGCGTGAGGAGTTTCCGATCAGGCCGGCACGGAGGCTTCGATTGATGGAACCAACCCAGACAGAGGCCATTCATGACGCCATCGCCGATAACATCGGGCAGGGGCCGCTTGAGACCGAAGAGGTCAAAGACTCAGCAAGCGAGCCTTTATCCGAGCGCGATGTCCGCCACAACATGATCTTCGTGATCATGCTCGATGCGATTGCCCGGCATGGGAATGACTGACGTCGGAGTCGCCACAGCGCCGTTGTGGATTTACCTGGGGGCGTCGAACTCGGTTATAGGATTCACCCAGAGCTTTGCCATGATCTCTATGATAAGCATTGCTTTGATCCCCTTTGTTAGCCGGAAGTTCGCGCACAAGAAGTGGCTCCTGCTGATTACCCAAATCCCATTTATCGGTGTATGGGCGGTAATCGGTCTCTTGCTCATATTTGGACCAAAGATGGGGGTTGACAAAGCATCGCTCCTGAGGCTGTTTATCGTCTTGAGCGTGTCGCAAATGTTTCTCTACGGGTTTACCGTGCTGCCGCACCAGGAATATGTCGCCGGCTGCATTCCTATGAGTCATAGAGGTCGGTTCGCCGGATACTCTTATGCCATAGCGTCAACACTCGGACTAGGGATGGCATTCGGCGGCAAAATTGTGCTGGAACGAGTCGAGAGACCAGCTTCACTCGGCATACTGTTCCTTGTGAGTTGGCTCATTTGTCAGTGTGGATATCTGCTTGCCATGTTCGGCAGAGAGAAACCCGTCCCGACGGAACGTGTTCCGACTCCCTGGTCTCGAAAGATGTTGGCGGCCGCTTGGAATGACAAAGAATACTTGTGGGTTGTCATCATCTGGGATATGTTCCTTGCGTTTTACTGGCCGATATTGAGTATATTTTTGCCGATCTACGGCATGCGGAACGTGGGCATGGCTATCACACTATCCGCTGTCTATATGATCATTAGGAGTATTGTCTCCATGGTGGGATCGCCGGCCTTTGGATATCTGACGGATAGGTTCAGTGCCAAGAGGATGTTCATATTCTGGACAATTTTCGCAAGTGTCAACTTCGTGCCTCTTGTAATCCTGCGGAACAGTATAGGTGTCTATATTGCGATGACAGGAGGGGCGTTCATATTCGTTGGACTTCCGGCCGCGGCAAATACGCTGGTCTTCGGCATTCCCAAGCCCGAGGACCGGGTCGGGCACTATAGTCTTATGCAATTGCTGGCAGGCCTTGGGGGTACGGTTGGCCCGCTGATTTTGGGTCGAGCTTGCGATATCAGTTTTGTGCACGCGCTTATCGGAGTCACTGCCCTTACGATGGGTCTGAGTATCACGTCAATAAAGGCGCTCGCCGGACTGAGCACGAACCCGGCGGATTATAGTTAAGGCGGCGAGTAATGAGTAATGGGCTAGATCAGTGCTGAGAAACGAGTAACGGGTAGCGAGAAGGGATAGTTCTCGCGGCGGGGACCGCTGCCCGTGCGTGGAAACCCGGCTGGCCGGATTCGGAAATAGTGGCGTATGCCCCCCGCCAGGGTCGCTGTATGGGTTTTTCGCTTTTTGGTTGTTAAGGGATGGACACGGCATCGAGCACAGAAGCATCCCTTAACAACTCGAAAGCGGTAGACCCATGCATGCTTTGCTTGACCATGGGGCATAAGCAACAACAGTAAATCCGGCGGGATGGGCGGGGTGGCGATTCGGAAATCGCCACCCAGAGGACGGACACCTCTTGCGCTGGATATCCCTTTGACTTCGACCTCCAACTTCTATTCTCAACGGAGAAAATCGTGAACCTAAAAAGTATATCCCAAATCGCTCTGGAGAAAGGCGCCGGAATAATGCGACTGACGCCATCGACGAGTTGAACCGTGCGCTTATCGGCGAGCGTATTTGGCGCGAACACGGTGGCTGGGCAGATCACGAGCGACGAGTTCTTTGTTTCAGAATCGGCCGCGCACGAGGGCGTCAAAATATCCAACCTCTCCAGTACGGAACCGTGGTGATGCTCAAGCATTTCGGCCCAGCCAATCCCGACCTGGAGATTCAAAATTCCGTGAAGCGAGGGCAGACAAATGGCTAAAGACTTAGAACAAATGGCCTCGATGGCTGACCATTTCAGCCCGGTCGACGAGGGGGTGCGCATTCTTGATCCGTCAAGGACGCATGCTCTGCGTTTTCGTCAGATACATCTGGATTTCCACACCTCCGAGCTTATCGAGGAAGTCGGGAGGGACTTCGATGCCGAAGAGTTTGCATCCACTCTGCGGGCCGCGGGAGTCGACTCGGTCACCTGCTTTGCAAAGTGCCACCACGGGATGTTTTACTACGACAGTCGCGTCGGCCCCAGACATCCGCACCTTCACAAAGATCTGCTTCGAGAGCAGATTGATGCATGCCATCGTTACGGCATAAAAGTGCCGGTGTACGTCAGCGTTGCATGGGATGCGTATATCGGACGCAAGCATCCTGAGTGGAGAGAAGTAGATAAAGACGGTAGACTTGCGGGACCGGCGCCTGTGGACGCGCCGCCGTATGATTGGCCGAAGCTGTGCCTTAATTCTCCATACAGGAATCATCTCGTCGTGACAGTCGAGGAAATCCTGGACACATTTGAAGTGGACGGACTGTTTTTCGACATAGTGCGTCAGGACGAGTGCTGCTGCTCTCATTGCATGGAAGGCATGCGGCGCATAGGGCTTGAACCGGCCTCGCAGCAGGACCGGCTCAGCTATTCGAGACAAGTGGAAGACTCCTTTAGGGAGGATGTGTCGCTGCACGTGTGGCGCCGACTTCCAGGCTGTCCAATCTTTTACAACTCGGGACACATAGGGCCTCATATAAAGTCGTCTATAAGGTCATACAGCCATATTGAGGTCGAATCGCTTCCGGGAGGCCAGTGGGGATATGAACATTTTCCTATGGTTGCGCGCTACGCCAGGAATCTGGGAGTTGAGTTTATAGGGATGACCGGCAAATTCCACAAGTCTTGGGCGGATTTTGGGGGAACTAAGAATGAAGCGGCCCTGGAATATGAGTGCTTCAGCGTGCTGGCCTTGGGTGGAGGGTGTTCGGTTGGTGATCAGTTGCATCCGTCGGGCAAGATAGACAAAACGACCTATGAACTTGTCGGAAGAGTCTATCGCAGCGTGGCGCAAAAGGAGCCTTGGTGCGTTGGCGCGACCGCCGTGACTGAGATCGGGGTGATTACCCCCGAGATATTCTCCGCGGTTGCCGATCTGAATGCCTCCGAGTCGCTTGCCGGAGCGCACCGCATGCTTAAGGAACGCCACTACCAGTATGATGTTGTCGATTTCGATATGGACCTCTTGCGGTATAAGGTTCTGATATTGCCGGACAATATCGGGCTCGACGATCGGACCGCCCGCATACTCAACAATTACTTGGACAACCGTGGCAAGCTGCTGCTGTCGTACCTTTCCGGTACCCGCGAAGGCAGTTTCGATTTCCGCGTGAGAGATATGCCCGCCAGAGTCCACGGTGAAGCGCCATTTGTGACTGAGTATCTGGCCGCCGATGAGTTTAATGCTCAAGGGGTTCCACCCGGCAAGCACGTGATGTACGAACGCGGGTTAAGTGTGGAAGCAATCGAAGGCGCCAGGACGCTGGCCGAGGTGTGGGAACCTTACTTCGACAGGACCTACAAGCACTTCTGTTCTCACTGCCATACGCCATACAGCAACTCGGGGGCCGGCCCGGAATAGTGGCAGGCGATAACGTGGCCTATATCGGGTGGCCGATTTTCGGAATGTACAAGCGCCACGGCGCCAAAGTGTATCGCGACATGACTTTGAGCGCCGCCAGGATCTTGCTGCCGGACAAAGATAAGCTTGTAATCTCCAATGCGCCTAGCACGGCGGAAATAACACTCAACTATCAGACCGAAGAATGTCGATACGTATTGCACGTGCTCCACTACATTCCCGAGCGACGATACAAGGCATCTGATACGATCGAGGACGTAATACCGCTTTACAACGTGGAAATCGACCTCGCTGTGTCTCAGGAATACGACAAGGCACAGCTTGTACCGGACCGTATGCCCCTGGAGACCTCGCGATGGAACGGCCGACTCAGATTCGTAATACCCGAAGTGCGCGGCCACGCAATGGTCTCCATAGAAAGGTAGCTGGAATGTCTTACGCAAGTGTGAGAACCGGATTGCCGTTCAAGTTATCTCAACTCATATTCTGTCGGAAAGGAAATTGCAGTGTCGAAATTGCCGTCAGATTTCGTGTGGGGCGTATCGACGTCCTCGTATCAGATTGAGGGAGCCGCGAGGGAGGATGGTCGGAGCGAGTCCATCTGGGACCGCATGTGCCACACCCCGGGCAAGATCCGAAACGGAGACACCGGTGATGTGGCTTGTGATCACTATCATCGTTACGAGGAAGACATCGCGCTGATGAAGGACTTGGGGGTAGATGCCTACAGATTCTCGATAGCTTGGCCCCGGATCATACCGTCTGGCTCGGGCGCAGTGAATCAGCGCGGGTTGGACTTCTATCGGAGGTTAACTGAGAAGCTCTTGGAGGCGAGGATTAGGCCGTTCGCGACTCTGTATCACTGGGACCTTCCGCAGGTGCTGGAGGATGCGGGTGGCTGGACATCTCGTGACACCGCGAAGTATTTCGGCGACTATGCCGCGGCGATCGTTGCCGGCCTCGGCGACCTCGTAAAGGACTGGATGACCCTGAACGAGCCCTACTGCAGCGCGATTTATGGTTACTACGACGGAACCCATGCCCCCGGCAGAGTGGAGTCTCCGAAGATCGTCGCCGATGTTGTGCACAATCTCCTGCTCGGGCACGGACTGGCAGTTATAGCTGTCAGAGAGCACGGCGCGCCCGGCTCGGAGGTGGGAATTGTTCTTAACCCGACAATCTACCTGCCCGCCTCGGACGCCATCGCCGACATAGCGGCACGCGACAAGGTGTGGGCAGATGAGAACGGATGGTGGATGGAGCCGCTGTACAATGGCCGCTACCCCGACGGCACGTGGAGGGGTTTGCAGGGGGCAAGGCCAGTGATACAGCCCGGCGACATGGACACGATCTCTCAACCGACCGATTTCCTGGGCCTGAATATCTACACCGGCCTGGAAGTCGCGGCGGACTCGTCGTCTCCGTCCGGCGCGAAGATATACCAGCCGGAAAGCGCGGGCAAGACGGACATGGATTGGCACGTAATACTGCCAGAGGCGATGTATGTCGGGATAACCAAGCATTGCGACGACTATCCGGTTAAGAAGATATACGTGGCGGAGAGCGGCGTTGGCGTTTGCGCCGATGCCATATACGACGACGGCAAGGTCCACGATACGTTCCGCGTGAACTACCTTAAGCGGTACATCCCCCACATGGAAAAGACGGTGGCGGACGGATATCCGATGAAAGGCTACTTCATCTGGTCGATTCTGGATAATTTCGAATGGGCATACGGCTACGAGCAGCGCTGCGGCATTACCTACGTGGATTTCGAGCGCGGCTGCACGCGAATTCCAAAGGACAGCTACTGCTTTTATCAACAGTTGATTGAGGACAGCAGAGGGCCGGTGGTGAGGGTGGAACGCCGCGCTCGATGAGCTTGTGCCTGGCTGCGGCGTTTCCCTCACCCCAACCCCCGTCTAGATGTTAGTATCTTGCAACTGAAATCCTGTACAAGTTGCTACTGAATTTTGATATGTCACCTCGGATTTCAGTTGTAAGATACGTAAGAAGAAACCACCGACCTTCCGAATTACGAAAAGGCCGTATTGATTTTCCGGCGATGGCCTTCTTGGTTGCGGCTGCGCCGCTTTAGGCGTTAGAAGTTAGAAGTTAGACATAGGGCGCTGGCCACTGCCTTCCCCTCTAACTTCCAACCTCCAACTTCTAACCTCTAGAAGGGAGAGGGGAGCCACCGCGCCTCCATCTTCCTGCTGCATCCCGCGCCGCCGCCTCCGGCACATGCGCAACCCGCGCAGGCGCACGCGCACGCGCAGTAGCATGCCCTGCCTGTGCCGACGATGCCATGCCCACCAGAGTAAACATCACCGTCGGTGTATCCGCCCATCTTCTTGAGTCGAAGAACAGAAAGCGCGTAGACCAGCACAACCAGGAAGAAAAACACAGCGGCAGCGGCGAATCCGCTGTCGATTGGCGCACCCGCCTGGCCGGTCGACCCGGGCTGAGCGAGGTTTGGATCGGCAATAGCAAGAGATGTCTTCGGCAGCGCGACCGATATCGAGAGCCTCTGCCCCGGACTCAACGCGGACCAGGTCCAAACGAACTCCTGGTCTGACTTTGAAGAAGGCGCGGGGTCCGCGGTGGCGGTCGATGTTCCGCCAGGGGGCGCCACCCGCACCTGCAGCGAGTCGATTGCCGCGCGATCGTACCAGCCGGGACTGAAATCAAGCTTATAATTGCCACCCTCAGCATAGAACAGCCGCTTTTCGGTAATAGACAGCCCGACCTCAAAGGTTTGCCCCGCCTGGTAGTCCCTGTCGAGGTCGATGTGTGCGAGGCTTTCGCCTCCACTGTTGTCGGGGTAGGCCCCGCTCGCCGCCAGGCTATAGCCCGTGATCTCATAATCATCATTAGGCATGCCGACCGTTATCCAGGGGATATGCCCGTCAGTGACACTCCATTTCTGGTAGTAGTCTATCGCGACTGTTCCGTCGGTGTGTGGAGCGAGGCTCACCCTGCTGCTCATCGGGCAGAGCGTGTTCCTCTCGGTAAGCGACCCCTTTTCCGCTGCATATCAGGGTATTGCAGGCGATGTGCCGGATTCCCAGCTCGTCGCACAGCCAGGCGAATGTTCGCCCGAAATCCGTACCGTTGGCTTTGGTCAGCGTGGTGTTGCTCACCACCTGGGGCACTCCCAGTTTCCACAGGATTTCGTATATCCGCTGCCAACTATCGAGGCCCAGTTCATCAGATTGCGGGTGATCGGGCAAGTAGCACTTCCCGCAGCGGAGGTTGCATCGGTATGTGACCGCCAGGTCCATTCGAGCGGGAGCCGTCCAGACATCATAATCGATGGCTTTGGAACCCAGCCCCATCTCCGCCGGGCAACCGCCCTTTGCAAGGTCCATAACCGTGCCGAAAACGCGGTCCAGGTCGGCAGGTATGCGCTCTCGTGTGACATTCTTGCGCTTGCGTCCATATTTGGCGTGCATCGCGTCGACCACGTGGTCGATTACTCGCTGGGACTCGTCCCCGTTTCCTCGCTGGTAAAGCCACATTGCGTCGATGAGGTGGGCGATAAAATCAGCCGCGGTTCGGTCGAGCACGAACGGTGGCTGGTGGCCGTCGATCCACAGATGGTGATTGCCGCCACGGTCCGAAAGACGCAAATGAAAACGGTGACCGCCGATTGTGGCGTGTCGCACCCCGTCCCCTCTGAAGTGGGGCTTGCGCGCTGCCTGGATTTTGTCCGTCACGCCATCACCTGCCTGGCCACTGTCATCGCCTAGGAGCCTTAACATTCAACATTCCAGCCTTTGATGGGTGGTGATCTCCGAATCGCCACGCCAAAGCCCATGCCGGATCTCAGAATCCGGCCGGTCCACCGACGGCTTTCCGGGTTCGGAGACCCCGTTTGGGCTGCAAGGTGGCGATTCTGAGATCGCCACTTATCGTAGTCAGAAATCAGCGAGGTACACTTGCTCCTATTCGTCCAGATCTTCCGGTTTCAGCCGATCCCGCGCGCCGTGCCGGACACAGACAACTCGCACTACCCCTTCACCAGGAGCCTCTTTATAGATACGGAAGATGATGCGGTAAATGCCCGCGCGCTTCCCGTAGAGAGCTTGTCTCACCTCTTTCCCGAGGTCTTCACTCTCGGGGGCCACAGCGAAACGCTCGGGCAAGTCCTCCAAGGAATACACCGCATCCATAAGGCCAAAAAGCCAACGCCCGGCCCGTTCGGGAGCACCCTGATAGATGTATTCAAAAGCGTCTTCGATGTCGGAAACCGCCCGAGGAGTCAGGTCAACGCGATATCCCATGCTTTGCGCTCAGTTCCGCAAACACCTCACTAGCCGGTCGCGATTCTCCGCGTTCGGCTTCTTCAAGTCCCTGCCTTATGGCTTCAAGCGTTTCGACATACTCAAGCTTCTCCAGCATTGCCTGATAAGACTCTGCATCCTGTATAACGACCTCAGCTTTTCCATTCACCGTAAGCACCATCGGGGACCTCTTCTTCTTGATCCTGCCGACACATTCTTTTGAGTGGCGCACAAACTCTGTAAGCGAGCGTACTTCAGTTAGATCGATCATATTACACCTCTTCCACGGCAGCATGGAATACGCAGCTAATTATATGATACCACAACTCTCCACCCGAAGGGCCTTTAACCTTGTGATGGGTGGCAATCTCCGAATCGCCACCCCAAAGCCCATGCCGGATCTCAGAATCCGGCCGGTCCACCGACGGCTTTCGGGGTTCGGAGACCCCGTTTGGGCTGCAAGGTGGCGATTCTGAGATCGCCACCTATCGTTAACCTTCAACTATTCTTCCAAATCACACCGCAAACACCGGCAGGCTTCCGCGCAGGCGGTTTCTCCGGAGTAACCGGCGATCACTTCCTCGAACCCGCTGGTGCGCGTCTCCGGCGGCAGGTGAGTATAGGAATGGCGAGGGACTGACCCGTGCTCCTCGCCGGGCTTGACGCGTGGGGCGAACCCCGTGTCGTCCGGCAGTTCGCCCGTGCCTCCTAGGAAGATATCGATCGAGCGAGCCGCGCGCTGGCCGGCTGCAATCGCTTCGATTATCGTGGACGGCCCGGTGACCACGTCACCGCCGGCGAACACGTTCGATTCACCCGACCTCTGAGAAAGGCTGTCGGCCACGATGCGCCCGCGCGAAACGATCAGTGCACCGTGATCGGTGGCGTAATCAAGCTCCGGCCCCTGCCCAATCGCCACGATCACGTGCTCCGCTTCCACCATTGCTTCGGAATCGGGCTTTGGCAGGGGGCGGCGGCGGCCGCTGTCGTCCGCGTCCCCGAACACCATCTCCTGGCACCGAACCGCGCACACGCATTGGGTGCCCTCGACCGCTATCGGCGCGACAAGCGTGTGCGACTCGACGCCTTCAGTCAGGGCGTCCTCGATCTCATCGGCAATCGCCGGCATCTCCTCCCGCGTGCGCCGGTAAAGAAGTGTAACCGACTCCGCGCCGAGCCGCAAGGCCGTGCGCGCCGCGTCGATCGCGGCATTGCCTCCGCCGATGACGGCGACCCTGCCCTCGATCTTGCTGATCTGTCCCGCGGTCGCATCGTGCAGGAACGCGAGCGCATCCACCACTCCGTCCAAATCTTCGCCGGGAATGCCCAGAGGGGTGCTTTTCAGAGCGCCTGTTGCGACGAAAATCGCATCGAAACCAGCGTCGCGCAGCTCCGCTAGAGACCGTATCCTGGCGCCGGTCCGAATCTTGACGCCCGCGCGGCGGATATATTCGATGTCGCGCTCCAGAACATCCCTCGGGAGCCTGTAGGATGGAATCCCCACCGCAAGCAGTCCGCCGGCCCGATCCAGCGCCTCGAACACCTCCACCTCCCGGCCCATCGTCGCGAGGAAATACGCCGCGGTAAGGCCCGCCGGACCCGACCCGACCACAGCCACCCGGCCTTTTCGCGGCCCGCTCCACACCGGCGGCCGGTCGGGGTCGGACGTCATGGTCGGTCACAAATCGCTTCAATTGCCTGATAGCGACCGACTCGTCCACGTCACCGCGCCGGCAGAAAAGCTCGCACAGGTGATCGCACGCGCGTCCGCACACCGACGCCAGCGGATTTCGCAGGCGAATCACATGCAGCGCCTCCTCGAAACGCCGCGGCCGCGATCAGCCCGACGTATTCGGGCACGTTGACGTGCGCCGGGCACGCGCTCGAGCAGGTGGTCGTGATAAGGGCCTCGCACGAGTTGGCGGGGCAGCGCTTCTCGACGATGTGGGCGACGTACTCGTCGCGGAAGTGGCGGATCGTCGAAAGGACCGGGTTCGGAGCCGTCTGGCCAAGCCCGCACAACGACGCCTTCCGGATGCCCTCCCCGAGCTTTTCGAGCCGCTCGATGTCGGCAAGCTCGCCTTCGCCCTGGGTGATTCGGCTAAGGATATCGAGCATCTGCTTTGTGCCGATCCGGCACGGGACGCATTTCCCGCACGATTCCTTCTGCACGAACTCGCAAAAGAACCTCGCCATATCCACCATGCAGGTGGACTCGTCCATCACGATCAGGCCGCCGGAGCCCATAATCGCGCCGACCTGCTTCACGGAATCGTAATCGATCGGCAGGTCCAGATAGCGCGCGGGGACGCACCCGCCTGACGGCCCACCCATCTGAGCCGCTTTCAATTTGCGGCCCCGCGGGATGCCCCCGCCGATGTCGTAGACGATCTGCCTGAGCGTCGCGCCCATCGGGACTTCCACCAGTCCGGTGTAGTTCACCTTCCCCGCGAGGGCGAAAATCTTGGTCCCCTTCGAGCCTTGCGTGCCCACGGCGGAATAGGCGTCCGCGCCTGGCTCGATCACGCGCGGGACGTTCGCCCAGGTCTCCACGTTGTTGATATTGGTGGGCCTGCCGTCAAATCCGGAATTGGCCGGAAACGGCGGTCGGGGCCGGGGCATGCCGCGTTTGCCCTCCAGGGAAGCGATCAGCGAAGTCTCCTCCCCGCAAACGAACGCCCCGGCGCCTTTTCTGATCTCGATGTCGAAGTCGAATCCGCTCCCCAGGATATCCCCGCCCAGCAGTCCCGCCTCGCGCACGCAAATTAGCGCCTGCTGGGTGTGTTCGATGGCGATGGGATACTCGGCCCGCACGTAGATAAAGCCTCTGTTCGAGCCGATGGCGTACCCGCCGATCAGCATTCCCTCGATCACGCAGTGAGGGTCCCCCTCCAGCAGCGCCCGGTCCATAAATGCGCCGGGGTCGCCTTCGTCCGCGTTGCAGACCACGTACTTCGGGCGGCCTGCCGCCGAGCGGGTGAAACCCCATTTTCGACCGGTAAGAAAGCCCGCGCCGCCTCTGCCGCGCAGGCCGGATTTGGTCACTTCGTCGATCACTTCCTCGGCTGACATCTTAGAAAGCACGCGCGCCATCGAACCGTAGCTTCCGTGGGCTATCGCGTCATCCAGGTCCGTCGGGTCCACCACCCCGCAATTGGCGAGCACCAGCCGGGTCTGGTGCGCATAGAATGGGATATCGTCCTTGCGATGGATGGGCTTTCCACCTGAGACAAAACACAACCGCTCGACTATCTCGCCGCCAAGACACGTGCTTACGATCTCGGGTGCGTCCTCGGCGGTCACTCCCTGGTAGAAGATGCCGCCGGGGTCGATCGTGAGGGCCACGGCCCCGGCGCACAGCCCGTGGCAGCCCGCGCGCACTACCCGCACTCGCTGTGCGATCCCCTGCTCGGCGATCTCGTGCTCCAGTGCCTCGCAGACCTCCAGCGCCCCGAGCGCCCGGCAGCCGGTGGAACACACGCGAATCGTGATTTGGGCGGCGGGGCGCGCGAGAATGGCCCGGCGCAAGGATGCCAGATCGTCCACTGACCTTAATCGCTGGGACATGTTATTGCTCCATAGCTTCGCAGGATCGCCTCGATGCGCCGCGGGGTCAGCTTGCCGAAGTATTGCTCATCGATCATCATTGCCGGCGCCAGAAAACACGTTCCCAGACACGCCACAGTCTCCAGGTAGAAGAGCAAATCCGGCGTGGTCTGGCCCTCGGTTATGCCGAGCACCCGCTCAACGGCGCTGATTACCCGTCTCGATCCCTTGACATGACAAGCGGTGCCGCGGCAGCACCTGATGGTATGCCGCCCGCGCGGCTGGGTGTAAAACTGGGCGTAAAAAGTGACCACTCCGTAGATACGGCTCAGGGGGATTTGCGTGCGGGAGGCGATTTCCCGAAGGGCGGCGGGGGGAAGGTAGCCGAGGCGCTCCTGTACGTCCTGGAGGACGGCGATGAGGTTCGCGTTCTCGCTCACGCCGATCTCGTCCAGCACGGCAATCACAAGGGCCTCCGCGGAGGCCAAATCGTTTTCGTTGGCCGAAATCTCGGCCATGGGTTTTCCTCTGAAAATAGCGGAAAGCTGAAAGTGGAAAGTCGAAAGCCCGGAACTTCCGCCTCACACAAGTTGCTTCGGCCGCAGAGCGAAGCTTGTTTCTGTTCATGAGTAATTCGGGATAATCGCAGTAAGTGCTCGGGAATCATGAGTACCCGGCGCATGGCTGTCATTCCGAACGAATGTGAGGAATCTCAAAGCTCGGATGAGTCTCACGCGCCGCAACAAGAATCGAGGCGCAGCGTTGAGATTCCTCGCTACCCGCTCCTAAGAAACTCTCTTCGGAGGAGCGCGGAATGACATATGCGCTGATATGTACCCACGATCCGTGAGCCGTTACTAATCGGATTATATCACAGACTGAGCCCAGCCGCGCGGTCCGGCAAATGATAAGGCGCGAGAATACTACAATTCGGCGCCAGGATGCAAAAAGAAGGCCGCGAGGCCAGGCCCATGGCAAGCTGCCGGTCATGATACTTCGCGGGCGTATGCCCCGAAGCGTGACTGCGGAGCGCTAGACTAAGGCGTGATAGCCGTAGATGATCTTGAGTGAATTGGGGCGGTGGGTTATCTCTTCGCAGCTACCCTTCGGGGCATACGCCCGCGAAGCATCAAGCTCGGAGGGTGGGTTGGGTTGATTCTATGCCGAAGCATGAGAAAGGGCATGCACGGCAAGTTTATGACGGTCCACTTTTTTCCGGGTGGCAATTTCCCTTCCCTAGCCCCTAGGCCAATTTGATTATCAGGCCGACCGCCGCTCCGCCGGCGATGAGCCACGTCGTATTCGGGCGCAGCGTCAGCAGCACCGCCGTGCTCACGACAGCAATCACCGCAGTCGGGATATCCACGATCGCGGCGCCGCCCAGTTGCCAGGTTACGAATATCATCAGTGCGAGCGCTCCCACATTGATCCCATCCAGGAATGCTCCGGCAACCGGGGACCGGCGGATGCGCGGCAACAGCGGGGCGGTCAGTCCCACATAGAAGAACGACGGCAGAAAGATCCCCGCCGTGGCGACGGCGGCGCGGGGATTCCCGCGAGCACGTAGCCGATGAAAGTCGCCGTGGTGAACACCGGACCGGGGTTACCTGGCCCACGGCTATGGCGTCCAGAAGCTTTCCCTGCGTCAGCCATCCATAATGTTGGACCAAATCCGCGCGCAAGAATGCAAGCAGCACATACCCGCTGCCAAAGAGCACAGCGCCCACTTTGAGGAAGAACAGGAACAGGGGCAGCAACCCGAACGGCGCCGCGCCAAGCAGCCCGGGCGTGCGCAGCGATCTCAGGCGGTCCGCGGCGAACTTTGTCGACCCGGCGATCAGTCCGGCTCCCAAAAGCACGATTAGCACGTTCGCCCCCGCAAAGCTTGCAGCGAGGGCGATCACGCCGAGCGCGGCAAGTAGGGCGCTCTTCACGGCTGCTCGGCGAAGGCCCCACAATGCCTGCGCCACCACCGCGATCACGGCCGGCTTCACTCCGTACAAAAGCCCCGATACCTGTGGAAGCGACCCGAACCGGACGTAAGCCCACGCTATGGCGGTGACGATTATCACGGCCGGAAGTATGAAGCACGCGCCGGCAACAACGATGCCCGCAAGCCCCGCCCGAAGTCGGCCGATGTAGACCGCCATCTCCGTCGAACTGGGCCCGGGGATGAGGCTGGTCGCGCCAAGCAAATCGAGGAACTCTTCGCTGGAAAGCCAGCCCCGCCTCCTCACGACTTCATCTTGCATTATCGCAATATGGGCAGCCGGTCCACCAAAGGCAGTTGCGCCAAGCCGGATAAATAGCAGCGCAAGCTCCTTCAGGGAAGCAACCAATCGGATCACCTCCGCGGCGAGTGTTTCACTATGCGGCGGAAACGAAACATCTCACGGATCGTGAGTACATGTTAGCGCATATGTCATTCCGAGCAAGTGACGGCGACACTGTCGCCGTTACATTGGAAAGAAACCAGCCCCCCGGTGTTTCGGGAATCTTGTTCCCGAAACTGGGGAGTTTCTTAGGAGCAAGTGACGGCGACGCTGTCGCCGTTACATTGGAAAGAAACCCACCCCCGGTGTTTCGGGAATCTTGTTCCCGAAACTGGGGAGTTTCTTAGGAGCAAGTGACGGCGACGCTGTCGCCGTTACATTGGAAAGAAACCAGCCCCCGGTGTTTCGGGATTTGAGTGAAGCGAACGCGGAACGGAAATCCCGAAACAGGGGGCGTTTCTTAGGAGCGCCCGACCGTGGGACAGGCACACGGTAATTTCCTAAAGAACCCCCCCGGCAGGCTATGCTTCGCGGGCGACTGCCCCGAAGCCGCCGGCATGGGAGGTTTCTTAGGAGCGGGTAGCGAGGAATCTCAACGCCGCGCCTGGATTCTTGTTCCGGTGCGTGAGATTCATCCGAGCTTAGAGATTCCTCACATTCGTTCGGAATGACAGCCATGCGTCAGGGTACTCATAATCCCTGAGCACTTACGCGGAAACGACAATCTCGAAATTCTAAATTCTGAATTTTGAATTTTGAATTAGGGAAGGGACCCACCGATCGGGTAGAACTCCCTTCAATTCAAAATTTAGAGTCCCTATGCGGCCCGTTTCGGGAAAAGGGTTTCCCGAAACAACGAGGCGTCTCCACTTCGCCCACTTTCGCGCTTTCGCCCTTTCGCGTTTTCCCGATTAAGTCCGGACCTCGTCAAGCCGATTCTCGAGCATTTTCAAGCTGTCCGGCAGGCCGCCGGGCCTGTTTCGCAGGAGCCAGAGACGCCTGTGTTCCGAGATCGCTTGTTCCAGGCCGCGCCGAATTGCGGTCGCCTGCACCGAAATGTCTTTGCCTTCCGCCAAGTCGAGGCGCGCCTCGCCCAAAAGACACGCCAGTTCGATCTGCCGTGCGGCGTTAAGAAACTCGTCGTGAATTGTGGCGGCATCCGGAGTGGAAATCCGCGCCTCGTCGATTGCTCCGGCTAAATCGCGCACCGCCGAACGAACCCTCTCGAAATCCTCGCGCCGCACCCCTTGCGCGGGAGTGTTATCGGACAAAGGATGCATAAGCTGCTGGAAAATGACCATGGTGTTCTCGAGCCTTTTGTCGATCAGGAGGTAGACGTTCCCCAGGTCATGAAACAGCCTGCCCGTAACGCCGGTTGGGTCGCCAAAAGCGTGGAGACTCAATGCCGGCTTTAGAATGCCCTCGCCAGTCTCGGCCGCGTTCCAGGAGCAGGCCGCGCCATACAAGAAGCCGAGGTAGCTTACAGGCAGATACTGAAGGTGGCCGTTATCGCCCCAGTCGGTGTTCAAATACCCCGAAGCCCCCGCCGCCAACCCGCTTTGGGCGGCGCCGCGCAGGTTGCCGATGCAGTTCGCGCTTCGCCCGGTAATGGAACTCCATGACGATGTCCCCGGGCAGACCCAGAAATCCAGCCCCGTCGCCGCGAACTTGTCGCAGTGCTCTTTGAAAGGATGGCTGGCTTCGTAGCCCCATTCCAGCACAATGACATCCTTTGGCAGCTCCGCTATCAACTCGGGATGGTGCAGGATTATATCCCCCCAGAAGAGCATCCTACTACCACGCCTGCTCACCTGATCGTGAATCTCGAGCAGGAAATCGAGATAGACCCTGCCGGCGCCGCGCCGCTCGCACTCCTCGTGGCTGCGGCCCTTGCCCAGGTCGAAGGTCTCGTCGAGGCCGACGTTCACGAGCGCGCTGGTGAAGTGGGGCAGCAGTTCATCGTACAGCCCACTCAGCAGTTTCAGACTGCCGGCATCCCCGGGACACAGGCTAAAAGGCTCGTCGAACCGAGTCCCCCAGGGGGTATCGAATCCGTCGGGCGCCTCGGCGAGATGCTTGTATTCCGGATGCTTGAGCCAGCGATGCATGTGCCCAAAGGAGTTCTGGTTCGGTGTCAGGTCGATGAACCTCTCGCGGCAGTACCTGTCCAGCAGCAAGATATCCTCGCCCGTCACGGGGCTGGCCTCTTTCCAAACGGTTTCGTGTTTCAGGTAAGCAAACGTGTGCTCCGTATAAAGCTCGATGTGATTGATTTTCCAGTCCGCGAGCATATCCACGAGTTTCAGCAGAGTGTCGAGGGTCGGGACCTTATCGCGGCTCACGTCCAGCATCACTCCGCGCACCGAGAAATCGGGCCGATCCTTTATGGAAAGCGCCGGCAGCCTGAAGCCGAACTGGGCGAGGAGCTGGCGCAGCGTGCACACCCCATAGAATACGCCCTTTTCCGTCGCGGCTGTAATCGTGCGCGCCGCGAGCTGTGACCTCCAGCTCGTATCCTTCGGGCCCGAACCCAGCGTTCGGCTCGCGGATGAGCCTGATCGGTTTGCCGGCCGGATCGACCGCCGGGCTGGCGCTCACCTGCCATTGACCAAGGCGCTCCCTGAGCCTTTCGGCCGAGCCGAGGAACTGCGCGCAAGGCTCGCCGCTCAAGGCAATGAACCCTGCCTGAGGAAGCTCCAGCCACTCGTCGGACAGGGCCATTTCTTTTGGTCGGGGCATTAGTAGAATGTCGTTTTGATTCATGGTTAGTTCCTTTGGAAATAGAAGTTGGAAGTCAGGGGTTAGAATCCAGAGCCCCAACCCGTAACTGCCTTCCCTGGGTGGCGATTCGGAAACCACCACCAAGAATAGGCTTTTCTCGCAGTGGAAGGCTGGTTCGTTTCGGGATTTCCGGAGCGACTAAGACGTTTGTACCATACGCAAACAATTGTTCGCTGCCTCAAATCCCGAAACACCGGGCAATGGAGCACTCTCCCCCTTCTCGTTACTCGTTACTCGTTACAGTCTCGATCTCTTCCGCGCTGATCGATCCCTGGCGGATTATACGGGGCGGGCAAGCACTGACGTCCACAACCGTGGAGGCAACGCCCAGCCTGCATTCCCCCGAGTCCAGCGCCAGCGCCGCAGCCTCCCCGAGGTTCCGGATGGCCCGCTCGGCGCTTGTCGGGGCGCTTTGCCCGGAGATATTGGCGCTGGTGGCGACTATCGGCCCCCCAAACTCCCGCAAAAGCGCGAGGGCGATCACATGGTCCGGCACGCGCACGCCTATAGTATCCAGGCCGCCGCTCACGGCATCCGAAATCCGCGCGCTCCTCGGCAAGATGAGGGTCAGCGGTCCAGGCCAGAACTCCTCGGCAAGCGCGCGAGCGGCCTCGGAAACGAAACCCGCCACCTGATCGAGCATCCGGGCGCTTGCGATCTGCACGCTCAGCGGATGGCCCTCGCCCCGCCCCTTGGCCGCGAATACCTTTCTTACAGCTTCCTCGTTTGCGGCGTCCGCCGCCAGTCCATAGACCGTTTCGGTCGGGAATATCACCAGTTCTCCGCGCCGGATGGCTTGGACGGCGGCTCGGATCGCTTGGGGATCGGCTTCGCGCTCGTCGACTCGAATAATCCTCACTTGTATGCCACCAACACTCGCTTCGTGCCGGCAAGGTCCTTGGCAACATCAACGTGCCGGTAGCGGGCCGCCTTCGCAATATCGCTCACGGCTTTCGCTTGCCCCCGCCCAAGCTCGACAGCGGTAAACCCACCCTTCCCGAGCAAGCCGATGGCCTCCGGTAGAATCCGCCGGTAGGCGTCGAGCCCGTCCTCGCCGCCATCGAGCGCTTCGACGGGTTCGTAAAGCCTGATCTCCGGTTGGAGGGAGGCCATATCGCGTGTAGGGATATATGGCGGGTTGGAGACTATGGCGTCGAATTCGATGCCCAGGTCATTCAAGGGCTTCAGCATGTCGCCCTCCAGAAGCTTGAGGCGGCCTGCCAGTTGATGCTTCTCCACGTTCCGGCGCGCAACGGGCATTGCCTTGGAGGAGATTTCGGTGGCATAAACTACGGCGGGGACGCTCAGGGCCAGCGCTACGCTGATCGCGCCGCTGCCCGTGCCGATCTCGGCTGCTTTCGGAGGACAACCGCTCAATCGCTCCAAACACTGGTCCACCAGCAGTTCGGTCTCGGGCCTCGGCACAAGCACGCCTGGCGAGATCACAAGCTCGATGCCGAAGAACTCCTTGCAGCCGAGGATATAGGCGAGAGGCTTCCTGGATACTCGCTTCTCCAGCATGAACGAGAATATGTCGAGTTCGGGGCGGGTGAGGGTCTGATTGGGATGCGCGATTACTTGAAGGCGCGGGACCTCGAGGGAGTGCGCCATCATCAGTTGCGCGTCCAGCAGGGGACTCTCGACTCCCGCCTCGGCGAGTCGGACCCGGGCCGCCTCAAGTTCTTCGCCGACACTGCGCCCCATTTCAGCTCACCGACTTCAGTTTTTCGGCCTGGTCCGCCGCATTCAGCCTATCGACCATATCGTCGATGTCACCGTCCATAAACGCGGGCAGGTTGTAAATTGTGTGATCGATCCGGTGATCGGTGACCCTGTTTTGCGGAAAATTGTAGGTACGGCTCTTCTCGCTCCGATCGCCCGAGCCGACCATCGACCGCCGAACCGCGTCGGTCTCCTGGCGCTGGGTCTGGGTTTCGCGCTCCATTAAATGAGTGCGCAGCATCCGCATGGCCTTGATCCTGTTTTGAAGTTGAGATCGCTCGTCCTGGCAGGTAACCACGATCCCCGAAGGCCTGTGAGTGATCCGGATAGCGGTCTCGTTTTTCTGGACATTTTGACCGCCCGCGCCCGCGGAGCGGTAAGTGTCGATTTCGAGGTCATCGGGGCTGATTTGGACGTCGATCTCGTCCGCCTCCGGCAGCACGCTCACCGTGGCCGCCGAGGTGTGAAGCCGCCCGCTGGACTCGGTCGCGGGCACGCGCTGCACCCTGTGGACGCCGCCCTCGAACTTGAGCCTGCTGTAAGCGCCTTTGCCCTTGATCGCCAGAACAGCCCTGCCGTAACCGCCGGCCCCGGACTCGGTCGCACTCATAAGCTCCGACTGCCAGCCCTTGCGCTCGGCGTAGCGGATGTACATTTCTGAGCAAATCACCGGCGAACAGGCACGCTTCGTCGCCACCCGTGCCGGCGCGAATTTCGACCATGACGTCCTTGTCGTCATTCGGGTCCCTGGGAAGCAGCATGACCTTGAGCTGGGCCTCGAGACCGGGGAGCTTGTCCCGGAGTTCTTCCAACTCGGTTTGAGCCATCTCGCGCAGTTCCTCATCGATGGGTTCGTGCAAAAGCTGCTCCGTCTCGGCGATCTGCTGCCGGACGTGCTTATATTCGCGCCATTTGTCGACGACCTCCGAGAGATCGGAGTGGGCCTTCGCGACTTGCTGATACTCGCGCGGATCTTTCACGATCTCCGGATCGGACAGGCGCTTTTCCAGTTCCGTGTACTCTGGTTTCAACTTCCGAGAGTTTCTCGAACAACTCTGTCGCGCAGACCTCATTCCTTCATTCTCGCCGCCTCCATGATACACAGGCATTGGAGATTTGGCAACGTCGCGGAGGCGGGTTGAAGGTTTGAAGGTTAAAAGTTAAAGGTTGGGAAGGGACTTTCCCAACCTCGACCCCTACTATGCGGTGGAATGCATCAATTACTCACTATGAGTTAGTCGATTATCGTGCGATGACAACAACCGTTACGACTCAAACCACTTCCACTTTTGCAGTCTCCACCTCAGGTAATTCGCCGGAAGGCTCCTCATGTGCGACAACTCTTCCGTCATCACTGGGATCCCGCACAGCCGCTTCAAGCGCCTTGAACAGGGCCCTCATGTCCATCACTCCGCCCGTCGTGAACCAAATAGTCACAGGAATACAAAACACGGCGGGAATTGCTATTGCATTGATGAAGAAGTAGCGAGTCCAAATGGAGTCGCTGACCGGATGCAGCAGATTTATGACGCTGAACAAGACAAACCACAAAAACCAAATCGCATTCCAGACAACGAGAGCTACGGCAAGCATTTTGTCACTCCGGCTGAACTCACTGGTAATGCCCACTATCTGCAGCCACTTGCTCTGACGATGCTCCTCGGGCACATGGTCCGTTTCGACTCTGTATCTGCCTCTGTGCAGCACCCGATCCAAATCATACGCATCGGAAACCCGCGAGGTGAATATCGAAATGAAGAAATAGATCGACGTGGCTAGTATCATAGCAATGAACCACAGCCATTGGCCGTTGATCGGGAACTGGTGACCGGTATGTGCGAGATAGATTTTCGGTATTATCAAGCCGGCGACCCCAATCACGGATCCCGTTATTAATGCGGCATAGGCTGCGGGAGTCGTGCCTCGTTTCCAGTAGAGCCCGCCGACAATTACTGGTCCGGAACCTCCCAGCCAGATGGTGCCGGTGATCGCCCAGAAGAAGAATATCTGCTCGGTAGGCTGATACAACACGCCGAAGATGAATGCAAATAACGCCACACCTGCTATCGACCATCGCAGCAGCTTGATGTGATAGAAAGGGTCAAGTGGCTTGTTCTTGATCGGCATGTAAATGTCCTGAACGAATATGCTGCCCCAAGAGTGCATATACGTATCGTGACAAGTGAAGGAGAAGAACAGGAAGATTGTCGCCAGCAGTCCTTTGACGCCGCTAGGCAGAAAATGTGCCATCGCAATGGGTATGCGCATCTCTCCCTGAACGGATTGGTTGGGTATCTTTGCCAAAGCGATGCTGACGGCGTGCGCCTGGTCGGCAAATTGAGGCAGGCGCATGATCGCAATACCCGCAAGTCCAAGAAGACCTATCATCATGCCCTGGGGCATCCAGCGCCACGCGCTGATGATTCCACCCATTTTCTGCTCGTGAGGGGTGCGGGCGGAACTGTAGAACCCCTGCGTGCCCTGCCAGGACATGTAGCTATAAAACGCACCGAACAAGGCGATCAGATAATACCAGATGTTGTAGTCAGTAACTCCGCTCGTGTGGAATGGGTTTATCATCGATGCATTCTTCTTGGACGCCAACTCCAGCGCGTGCACCATTTGAGGCCAGCTCATCTTAACCAAGACAGTTGCCGATACGACAATCACTGCGAAACTGCAGAACATCCCCTGCACGCACTCGGTTATCATCACGGATATCTGCCCGCCCATGTTCACAAATGACAGCGCAAGCCCCAGATCAATTAGCATCACAGGTGCTATGCTTGGAAACGCAAATCCGATTCCGGGTAAGTGAAAGTGGTCAGGAATGCCGCAAAAGTAAATGAAGAATCTGGCTGCAACAGCCGGGAAGATGCCGAAGTTGATTATACCGCTTGACCAGCACAAATTCCAGCGATACGCGGAACTTCCTCGAATAGCGCATCTCGAGAAACTGCGCCATTGTCATAGCTCGGGTTTCTCTGAACCTATAAAAGACCCAGCCCGTGAGCAGGATGATCGTGCCGACAGGGATCTGAAATCCGGTCCACCAACCGGGCGCTAGGCCACGTAAGTAGCCCGACTCCCAGTACCCGATGAATGCTACCACTCCAATGCCGCCCATCTGCTGCGCTATGGTCAGCAGGTAACGTCCAGCCACACGGTTTGCCGAGAGAAAGTCCGAAACCCCTTTCATATAACGACGTGTGCTAAAGCTAACAAATCTCAGCGCCAACACTGCCGCTATCATCATCGACCAATCAACAAGACCAAGATTCAATATCTCCTCCTGAAAATAGCACAACGGGAGTTTTTAATACAGCGATGCCTCAAACGCAAGGAATGGTTCGATGAACGCTGCCTGCGGGGAGGATACCTGTCTTCCCGCAATTAAGCGCGTCCTGTTTGAAGACTCAATCGGATACCACCAGCAGACGAAAGTCTTTGCTACCCACATGCACAACTGTACTGGATCCCTGCAAAGGGAAACTCACGCCAGTTAAAGCATCTCTTACAACCATGCCGCCTGGCTTCATGCCCAATAATCCAGGAGCTATTTGAACCGTTATGTCCAGGTCCTTTGCCGACAGGTTGGATAC
>CAWGNL010000080.1:0-80617 GCA_963823885.1 uncultured bacterium | reverse complement strand
TGGTGCAACTGGAGCAATGGTCAGTTGCATTGCCACTGGGGTACCAAGCCGAAGGGACAGCCAGGATGGCAGGTCCCTATCGACAAGATCCCGGACAAGTTCGACAAACTGAAAGACATGTTGGAACTCTTTGATATGTGCGCCGACACAGGCGACATCTTTGACGCTGGCCGCAGATGTAACGCGGCGTACGACAACTGGTTCGTCGACGAAAGTAAGACCGATCCCCTGGCCCGAAAGGTTGTGAGCATGTCGAGGCCCGCTTGTAATGGTAATCGAGACGACTTCATGATCAAGTGCACGGGACTGCTCGGGCCCGGTATCGACCAGGCCAAGAAGTGGGTGGAGTGGTACAGGGATTTCCTCAAGAAGGTAGGCAAAACGGTACAGTAATGATTGAGAGGCTCACTTATGGGACACTCTAGATGTCTAGCCGCCTCCATTGTGGTGGCGTGCCTGGCCTTTAGTCTCGCTTCAGGTTGCGGACACAGGAATGAGGAGACCTCCGCCAAAGAGGGAATCGCAAATGCCTTGATCGCGATCAGAAATGTCGATCCAGCAGGTTACAGGCGCTACCTGTACAGTAAATCGGGCGAATATCCAGCCGTAAAGCACCCCGCCATGTGTCGCCGACTGCTTGCGTATGAGAGCAAAGCCCTTCAACTGAACAAGATGTCTGACAGCGACGTGCGGGATTCCGTCAGGGTGGTGCATGGGGTCGCCAGAGACCTCTTGGTCAGCATGATCGCCTTTAATCAGGGCAAACAGCCTGGCAAGGGGTTCGATGCGCTCAACCTCATGGCAATTACCTATAACGTTCCAGGGGGCAAGGGCAAGGAAATGTTCTCTGTAGCGGTCGAAGAAGACGGAGCTTGGAAGCTGGGAGGCTGTCCCTACTGGACTGCTGCTTTGCTCAAGTACAAGCGCGTTGAGGACGCGAAAAATGACCCGAACGTGGGTTTTCCAGGCCGCTAACCGTTATCCTGGGCAAATGGCAGGACGGGGTGGTTTCCGGTGTTTCGGGATTTGAGGAGCGGGCACGGCGTGATGATGAGGACGCGCACTTACCGTCCGCTCCGGAAATCCCGAAACGAAGCGACGTAACGCACAGGGATCACCGGGCCGAGGTAAGGCTGCACATACGATGAAATGGAAGAACGTCGACATAGGGCCGGGATATTATTACATCACCGGAACTATCACCCAATGGCTGCCGCTGCCGAACAGGCCGGATGTCCGGCAGATGGTGTCGGTGTTTCGGGAACTTGTTCCCGAAACGGACAGGATCCATCCGCACGGCGGGGAATATCATGTGGGGCGCTGTCACTGCTTAGGGCTACGACACGCTGAACAGGCTGGCGGCGGTGAAATACAACTACCAATCACCGGCGTGGCCGGCGGCGATGCTCGATTCGTCCGGCGGAAGGGTGATCGATTTGGGTGTTTCGGGATTTGAGGAGCGGCCACGGCGTGATGATGAGGACGCCCATCGACCGTCCGCTCCGGAAATCCCGAAACGAAGCGACGTAACGCACAGGGAACACCAGGCCGAGCCAAGGCTGCGACATACTATGAAATGGAAGACCGTCGACATAGGACCGGGATGTTATTACATCACCGGAACCATCACCCAATGGCTGCCGCTGCTGAAGAGGCCGGATGTCCGGCAGACGGTATACGACGACATCGCCGTAGCGGCGCGGGATTGCGGTGCGTCGATCACGGCCTTTGTGAGCGAGTTCGTTTCGGGAACAAGTTCCCGAAACACCGAAGTGGCAGTCGGTGTTTCGGGATTTGAGGAGCGGCCACGGCGTGATGATGAGGACGCCCATCGACCGTCCGCTCCGGAAATCCCGAAACGAGGCGACGTCGGTGTTTCGGGATTTGAGGAGCGGCCACGGCGTGATGACGAGGATGCTTACTTACCGTCCGCTCCGGAAATCCCGAAACGAAGCGACGTAATGCACAGGAAACACCAGACCGAGCCAAGGCTGCACATACTATGAAATGGAAGAACGTGGACATAGGACCGGGGTATTATTACATCACCGGGACCATCACCCAATGGCTGCCGCTGCTGAGCAGGCCGGATATCCGTCAGATGGTATACGACGATATCGCCGCAGCGGCGCAGGTTTGCGGCGCGTCGATCACGGCCTTTGTGATAATGCCGGAGCATCTGCATCTGCTTGCGAATCTGCCCGAAGGCGATCTGCTGCACAAGTTCAACAAACTATGGCGAGGTCGCCCGGGCAGGCACAACCCAGCGCTGCTGGAGAAACAGGCCGATACTGAGACGCTCGGGATCCTCGCCGCACACGCTAACGGCGGCTGCAAATACCCCGCGTGGCAAGGAAGGTGCGGGCACTGGCGATATGGAGCGAGCCGAAGCTCTATGCCAAGATCGACTACATCCACGCCAATCCCGTGAGGCGGAAACTGGTTGAACATCCCGGAGATTGAGAGCATTCGAGTTGGCGGTTTTATGAACTCGAGGAACCGGTCGGACTAGACTTGGAGCCTTTGGTCCTGTGGCGGGATTGGCAGGTTCGTTTCGGGATTTCCGAAGCGACTGAGACGTTTGCGCCCTCTTTCGAACGATTGTGCTCGCTTCTCAAATCCCGAAACACCGAAATGACGCTATGGCGGAGTAGTGTCGTGGATAATTGGGTGTTTCGGCATTTGAGGAGCGGGCACTGCGTGATGTTAGGGAGACGCAGTGTTCAGCCGCTCCGGAAATCCCGAAACAAAGTGACGTGACTGCGCGGTTGACAACCAGACCGGAGTGAGGCTACGATAGAGACAATATAACAGCGGAGTCCGGCGAGCACGGGGAACCAGTTGGACCTGAGTTGGGGCCTTTGACGTTGTATCGAGAGGCTGGCTCGTTTCGGGATTTCCGGAGCGAGTCTGACGTTTGCTCCACGCTCGAACGACCGATTCGCTGCTCAAATCCCGAAACACCAAGAAAAGAAACCCTCTTCGCGCGAGCGGGTTCCGGGGCTCTCTGCTCTCCGCTCTCCGCTATAGGCTGTTTTAGATGATCGCAACCATATTGCCCGGTGCCGCCCACTGGGTCCATTTTTGGGACAAACACGGCGAAGCGCTCGTCGAGGCGCTCGCCAGGATCCTCGTCATCCTCGTCGGCTACGTCATCATCCGGTTTATCACATTCAGGCTGGCTGATCGGCTGATCGGAGCAGTGCTTTCACGAGCGATGGGCGACTTCCCGCAGGCGCGACGGGCGAGGGTCGGGGCGCTGCGGACCATGCTGCGCAGCGTGATCGGATTCGTGCTCAGCTTCCTGGTCATCATAATGGTCCTTGAGGCGGCGGGGATCAGCATTGTATCGCTCGTGAGCGTGGCCGGCGTGGTTGGCTTGGCGGTCGGCTTCGGCGCGCAGAAATTGGTCAAGGATGTGATCTCGGGCTTTTTCATCCTCGCCGAAGACCAGTACGGAGTGGGGGACTACGTGACCATCGGCGCCCTCACGGGGCAAGTGGAGGAGTTGGGAATGCGGACCACGCGCATCCGGGATCGCGGCGGCAAACTCAGCATCATCTCTAACGGCGACATTTCGCAGGTAATCAACCACTCGCGCGGCAAGTATCTCGCCTCCTTCGATTTCCCGGTCGCTCCCTCCGCCGATATCGCCAAAGCCGCCGATCTCCTGAGCGGGCTCGGAAAGCCGAATCGCAGAGGATATGCCGACTCAGGTGATGGGGCCCCTTATATACCAGGGAGTATCGGTGGTTTCCGGCACAGCCATTACTTTAAGGCTGTCGGGTCCGGTGATTCCTCGATACCAGGAAGATGTGCTCCTGGCGCTGAACTCGCGCGTGCGCGAGGCCTTCGCCGAGAACGAGATAGCGTTTGGAGGGTAACATTACAAGTCGCGAGCGAATAAGGACCATATTCTCCGGGAAAGAGCCGGACAGATGCGGGTTCTGGCTGGGAATGCCGCACGAGGATACTTGGCCGATCTACCTCAGGCATTTCGGAATGGACGAAGAAGAGCAGGTGAGGCAATATCTCGGGGATGATTTCAGATGGATTTGTGCGGACGTCGGTTCGTATAAGCATCCCGAGGGCAAGCCCCTTTTTGAAATGACCAAAGTGGGCATTGCGGGCAAACACGTGCCCGTGTTTGCGGACTGCACTGATGTGAAGGAAGTGGAGGCTTACGACTGGCCCAACCTCGATTACCTTGACTTTACCGACGTTCTAAACCAGCTCGGGAGTGCCGGCGAGGTGTACAGGGCCAGCGGGATGTGGTGTTGTTTCTTCCACGTGGTGGCGGACTACTTCGGTATGGAGAACTACTTCATAAAGATGTATACGGACCCGGGCGTGGTCGATGCGGTGACCAGGCACGTGTGCGAGTTCTACCTGGCCGCCAACCATAAGTTCTTCACGTTGGCAAAAGGTGAGGTGGATGCGTTCTTTTTCGGCAACGACTTCGGCACCCAACTCGATCTGCTTGTAAGTCCGGAAGCGTTCGACCGGTTCATTTTGCCCTACACAAAGAGGTTTATGGTACAGGGGCATTCCTACGGGTACCAGGTGATGACCCACAGTTGCGGGGCCATTCACAAGGTCATAGGCAGGCTCATAGATGCGGGAATCGATGCGCTCCATCCGCTGCAGGCGAAAGCCGCCGGGATGGATGCCGAGAGCCTTGCAAGAGATTTCAAGGGCAGGGTTGCCTTTGTGGGCGGAATCGATACTCAAGACCTGCTGGTGAACGGCACGCCGCGAGAGATCAAGGACGAAGTCAGGCGGGTAAGGGATATCCTGGGGCCGAATTGCGTCATCAGCCCGAGCCACGAAGCCCTGCTGCCAAATGTCTCGCCCGAGAACGTTCGTGCAATGGCCGAAGCGGCTGTGGAATCGTGAAGGCGGAGGATGCCGGGAATGCGGATAAGATGACGAAACGCTGGGTCAAGGTTTTCTTACTGCTGCTCGCGGACGCGATCGGCGTGGTGTTGCTTGTGGGGCGGCACTGGGTTGCCCGCGTCGTCTACCGCGGAGTTGCGTGAAATCCCCTCACCCCAAAGTTCGGTCCCCACGGATCAACATTGGCAGCATTTGATGAATCGATGCAATTGGCCAGGTTCTCTCGCCAGGCTCTCAGGACATCCGGGTCGTGGGAATACTCTTTCATGTTCTTCACCAGCTTCTCCGGCACGACGAGCGCCTTCTTTGCCTTTTGAAGCCACACGCGCTCTTTGCTGTTGAGCGCGCTCCCTCTGGCCTGTATTTTGCGCTCATCGCCCCCATCAGCAGCCGAATCTCGATTGCCGGATACTCTACAAACCAGTTTGCAAACGGGTGAAGCGGCCCGCAGCATATATACCACCAGACCCCCTTCCGGCGGCACGGGCGGCGGATGCCTTCGCCGGATCGAAATCCGGAGTCAGCGGGCAGCAGGCATCCATCGACTTAACCACCGAGTCATTCCCGTAGCTGGGGTCCTTGGCCGTGGTTAGAGTCATCACGTCACGGAACTCCTTCTTGATGGCCTTTACGGAGTCTTCCAGAGACGCGAACTGCGATTCAGGCGCTTCGTCGAAGCCATATATGTAAGAGTGGTCGATGATGCCCATATCGTGGCACTGCTTGTAGATCGGCTTGAACCTGGCGATGTTGTCGTTCACGTTCGGGCCTGAGTAGCCAAAATTGAATGCAACGAGCTTCCCTTTATTGTGCAAATATCTCAGTATGTCGTAGTCCGGTTCGTCGGTTTCATATAAGTTGTCGAAGTTTATGTAGTATGCATCCCATGAAAATAGTCGAAGGTCAGAGAAAGTCAGAAAGTCGAAAGTCGGGACCCGCACACGGGCAGCCCCCTCCGCTCGGGAACGGCGACTACTGAACGCATGACTGTCATTAGATCAGGGTCGCTCCCATTTATTTGCCCCCCGAAGGCTGACGGAGCATATACAGGCCCGCAACCTGGTTGTTACTGTCGAAGACTACCTTGACGTCGACGTTGGCTTTTTCCAATTTGCAAGTCACGTAGACGATGTTGAATCCCTGCTCCTGTGCTTGCCGCGTGCCCGTGCGCTCCTTGAACCGACCGACCTTTGACTCCAGCCGCGTCCAGGCTTGTCCAAGCCTTTGGGACGGCAGCATCGTCTTCATTACAGCGTTGAAGCCCGTCGTCGCTGAGGCAAAATCTCCCTTGGCCATGCAATCGACGATCCTCTCCGCTGCCTTTGTTGTGACCGATGTGGGCTTGCCGCACGATGGCAGGCAAGCCACCGCCGCCGCGAGCAGGCCGGCGAGTAATGCCTTCTTTGTGGTCACTGTTATCTTCATCGTATCCACCCTTCTTCCCAGGCTATGGGGCGCGAAGTCTCGTGTTATCCTCGCAGAGTCTTGCCGAGATGTCAAGGGTTTCGGTTTCCCGCAAGTGCTACTCTTTATGAGGGTGGCTGCCACCGCCATGCGGCGGAAACAACGCCCACTATAGAAGGCGCCACGCGTGCAGCGGGAACTCGAAGGGCTTTGTGCCTTGTGATTGTCTCGCCTTGTCGTTCCCGCCGCATAATGGTGGTTGCCCTTCTCATGAAACTGAGCTTCTCTCCCGGTGAGTTGACAGCGCGCCACTGCAGAGCTATAATGCGATTGGGTCGTAAAGCAAGGGGGTTGGAGACTCGATGTGAATCGTTTACCCAAGATCATAGGAGACTCCTAATGAATATGCGATTCCTGAGCTATAGCCTGTTGGCGTTGTTGGTGTCCTTGTGTTGTTCGAGCGCGGTGTTGTCCGCCACGAGTGAGAACGTCAGGAAAGGTGTCGAGCAATACAACAAAGGCGACGTCGCGGGTGCGATTGTCACGCTCAAGAGCGCCGCCGCATCTAACCCAAAAGACGCCGCGGCGCCGACGTGGCTGGGATTCATACTTCTCAAGCAAGACAATTACTCCGAGGCCATACCGTACCCTTCAAGGAGCATCGTGCCTTTCTCCCAAGGACATGGCCGTGTGGAACAATCTCGGCACGTGTTACTTCCTTACGGGACAGACCGAGCAGGCTGTCGCTGCGTACACCGCGGCAATCAAGCTTGGCGCGCCGGGCGCGGACTTGCTCTATAACGACGGGTGTGCAGAGCTCAAGCTGGAGCACGTGGATCAGGCTGAAAAACGGTTTCGCGAGGCCGACACGGCAAAGCCCAGAGACGCCAAGATCCTCGGCAACCTCGCCCTGTCGCTTCATCGGCAAGGAAAGCTCGGCCAGGCGATAGCGTCATACAAGTCGGCAATCGAGATCGATCCGGATGATCCCGTACTGCTGCAGAGCCGGGCATGGCTTGTAAGCAAAACGGCGAAATGCAGCAGGCGAAGGCGGTCTTGGAGAAGGTCCTGGCAGTGCGGAAGGATTCGTCCTGCGTTCACATGGCGCTCGGGGAGATCACGGCCGCCGACGGTCAGTACCGATTCGGCAATCGCTTATTACAAAGAGGCTGTGGCGCTTAGGCCCGGTGAGTTCGCGCCGCAATTCAACCTCGGGGGGATTTATGCGCGCCAGGCAAAATATGAGGAGGCCGCCGATTCATATCGCGTCGCTCTTCAACTGAAACCAGGCGATTTGGTGACCACGGCTGACCTGGGGTGGTCGCTCTACTCGGCTGGGAGACTGCCGGAAGCCGCCGAGAATCTCGAGGCGGTCGCGCGCCAGGATCCCAGTAATGTCAAAGTGCTCAGAGGGCTAGCGGCGATCTATACTTCCCTGAAGGATTCCACGACCGACGAGGCTGTCAAGCAAGACTATCGGACTAAAGCAATCAAGCTCTGGAACGAGGTCGTGCATCTGGACTCAAAGGACAGCGCCGCGGCGATGAACCTTGGCGATCTGTACCGGGAGCTTAATGACCTGCCGAATGCTTATCGGCAGTATCAAGCGGCGGTCGGTGTCGATCCCGCGAATGTGCATGCGCGGCTCGGATTGGCTTGGGTGCTCGTTCAAGAAAACAAGCTCGACGACGCTATCGAGCGGTCCAAAAAATGTGATCGACTCGAATCCCAGCCTGGCCTCGGCCCACAATAATCTTGGGGTGGCACTCGAGAAGAAGAAACTCTACACCCAGGCAAAAGCGCAGTACCAGAAAGCTCTGGAGCTGGATCCGAGCTATGCCGACGCCAAGCGAAATCTGGAGCGCCTGCCGGACAAAAAAGATTGAGGGTCCCGATACGGAAGGCTGGATGGTTTCGGGATTTCCGGAGCGAATACGACGTTTGTGCCTTACACAAAAAAATCGTGCTCGCTCCTCAAGTCCCGAAACACCGGGGTGAGGTTCCGTTCCGGTGGCGGAGTCCCTTCCGACCTCCGACCTCGGACTTCCGACATCTATTTTCATGGGAGAAGAAAAATGCCTGTCATCAGGAGTTTGGTAGCATTAATAATTGGGCTGTCCATCGTGTGCGGGGGGGCGGTTGCCGACGGCCAAAACGCCTCGATTGCGTTGAGCGGCGGGGCGTTCTTTCCGGGGTCCGCGGCGACCCGCGACACATTCGGCGACTCATGGAGTCGAATAAGTTTGAGTCTGTTTCAGCCCACGAAATCCGAAAAGTGGATGTTCAACCCCGAGGTCGGCTCCTACAGGTTGTCGGGCAGCACCAGCGCCCAACTGTGGCCGGTGACAGCGGGATTTGTGCGTGGCTTGAATAAGAGCAACAAGGTCCAGCCCTACGTGACCCTCCGGGCCGGGCCGTACTTTGGCAGCCTCTCCGATAATGCCACCGGCTTGAGTGCAAGCAACGTCGGGCTGAACTCCAACGCGGCTCTTGGCGTCGTGTTCGCTCGCCGTTTCTACCTGGAAGGCAGATACGACTACTTCAGCCCGATGGCGGGGTTCAATTTCAGCGGGTTCTCGGTGTCGGGGGGAGTGCGGATTTTTGACTTGTAGACCCTAGCCGTGCGTTTTGTGGGCGTTCAGGGCGGACACGGCGGTCCGCCCCTACTGCGAATGCGTCAACGAGTTCGCGACTTAGCCCGACGCAGAATCAGTGCGCCGGATAAACCCATTGCCAGGGCCACAAACGCCGATGGCTCAGGCACAACCACATGCGACGCCGGTTCACTGTGCTGCACGGAAACTATCCCCGCCAGCAGCGGAGCGATCGCTGCCAGGACCGGCGCGAATGCCACCGGCGGGTTGGCGGTCGTCTCTAACGTTGGCAAGAGCGTGGGAGCCACTGTCGGGGGCAGAGACGCCACCTCCACGGCCTCGGGTGTCAGAGCGGGCGGAAGCGCCCCGGTCTCCTGCGCAAAGGCCGCAACCTTCACCTCGGGCGCTCCTTTAGTTGTGGGATTGGACGATGTGCGGGCCGAGGGCAACCTGGTTGTGAGAGGGTTTCCGCAGCGCCACTCCAGGATTGCCCCGCCATCCGATGTTGCGAATACCGGGGTTCCCTTGGGAAGGACGCACGCGCGCGAGAGGATTCTCCCGCCCTTGGACACGAAGTAGGCCGTCGTCTTTTCCGGCTTGTCCAAGTATGTCAGTTTGAGATTGTCGCGAAAGTACTGAATGACTGCCTCGGGCGTCATGCCAAAGTGCCGGGCGTAGCGCGATGCCACGGTCTTGTTTGCCGCAAGCTCATCCACAAGCATCTGAACGCTGTCCGCCCTGTATGGCACGAACGAGCCTGGGCCGGTCCGATTGTGTCTGACTGCCGCGTTGGAGTCTACGGCGCCGGATATCGCAATTACGAATGCAAGAGCCAAAAGGTAGAACGCTGTCTTCATTATTCCCACCACCGTTTCGTACACGCCATCATTTTGTCCGAGTACACCACCCCATAATGAGGTTGCAAGATTCGTGCCAAAGCTCGACTATATTTTGTGGGCAGGGCAATCGCACAAAAAGCTTCCGCCCGAATGAACTCGGGGCTGCGCGCACAAAGTCGGCCTTCGCCGACTGAGGCTTTAGTCCCCGAAGGGGGACTTCGTGCCTTTGTTGCCGCGAATTCATTCGTCAGGCCGCTTTACCACTCACGGGAAATGCCCCCAGCCCCAAGGTTGCTGCTCAGTTTGACACGGGTCCATCCTTCGTGGTACACTCCTTAGGCTTTTTGATCTTGCGCCTCGGCGCGAGGTCCCAACCTCTAACCTCTGAACATGCAAGCTGATTGGAGGAGTTTAATTGACTCTCGTTAAAGAAAAGAAGACAGAGATAATAGGCGAGTATAAGCAGCACGATACGGATACGGGTTCCGCGGAGGTGCAGATAGCCTTGTTGACGGCACGGATTAACCAACTGACCGAGCACCTCAAGGAGCACAAGAAAGACCATCATTCGCGGCGAGGCTTGTTGATGATGGTTGGGCAGCGCAGGCGGCTCTTGAACTATCTAAGCAACAAGGAAATTTCCCGTTACCGCGAAGTCGTTGCCAGACTCGGCCTTAGACGCTAGGAGATAACACGGACATAATGACAATTAACAGAGTGGAAATCGAGCTTGAAGGCAAAGTGATAGCCCTTGAGCAGGGACGCGTTGCCGGACAAGCTAATGGCGCCGTGCTTGCCAGTTGCGGAGAGACCGTCGTAATGGCAACCGCGTGCATGAGCGCCAAACCCAGGGAAGGACATTGATTTCTTCCCTCTCACATGTGACTACGAAGAGAGAAAGTACGCGGTAGGGAAAATACCCGGCGGTTTCATGAAGAGGGGCGGCAGGCCATCCGAAAAGGCTGTGCTTACCTCGCGGCTGATCGACCGGCCCATAAGGCCGCTGTTCCCCGAAGGTATGCGCAACGACGTTCAAGTCGTCTCCATGCCTCTTTCCATGGAGCCGGATGTCCCGGCCGATATGCTTGCGGTTTTAGCCGCCTCCGCCGCGCTTGCTATTTCCGACATTCCCTGGAACGGCCCGTTGGGCTGCGTCCGGGTCTGCCGGATTAATGGCGAACTGGTGGTGAACCCCTCTCTCGACCAGATGCACGAGTCCGATCTGGAGCTTATAGTCGCCGGTTCCAACGGCAAGGTGCTCGAGATCGAAATGGAGGCCGGCGAGGTCTCCGAAGATGATTTGATGGTTGCCATGGACCGGGCTCATCAGGCGATCGACGTTCTCATCAAGCTTCAGAACGAACTGGTCGCGAAGATCGGAATCCCCAAAATCGAAGTGTCGCTGGTGGCGCCCGATCCCGAACTGGTGAAAGAGATCGGCGAGAAAGTCAACGCCGAAATCATCGAGTCTATCAGGAATCCCGAGACCCAGGGCAGCGAGACCGCGGCTGCCGAGCTTAAGACGAGCCTCGTGGAAAGGCTCGCGGAAGAATATCCGGAGCGAACAGCCGAGATCGGCGAAGTACTGGAGAAGCTCTTCAAGAAGGCCGTCCGGCGTATGATTCTCGAAGAGTCCGCCCGGCCCGATGGCCGCGGGCTCGATGACATCAGGCCGCTTAGCTGTGAGGTCGGGCTGCTGCCGAGAGTGCACGGCTCGGGCCTTTTCAGCAGAGGACAGACCCAGGTGCTCACCGCGGTTACGCTCGGCTCGCTGGATGACGCGCAGATAATCGACACGCTCGAGGAAGACACCGAAAAGCGGTTCATGCATTTCTATAACTATCCGCCTTACTCTAACGGTGAGGTTCGACCCTTGAGGGCAGCGGGCAGGCGCGAGGTTGGTCACGGCGCGCTCGCCGAGAAGGCGCTGCGCTCGATGATCCCCGCGCAGGAAGATTTTCCCTATGCGCTGCTGCTGACCTCTGAAGTGCTCTCGTCAGCGGGATCGACCTCCATGGCGAGCACGTGCGGATGCACTCTGGCGCTGATGGACGCCGGTGTCGCGATCAAAGCCCCGGTGGCGGGAATCTCGATCGGCCTTGTGACGGGCGAGGACAAGAAAGTCCTGCTGACCGACATCAAGGACTGGGAGGACTTCTACGGCGATATGGACTTCAAGGTCGCCGGAACCGCCGAGGGCATAACCGCGATTCAGGTGGATACCAAGACCGACGGCCTCGACCGCGAGGTCGTATTGGGCGCGCTGGAGAAGGCAAAGGCCGCAAGGCTTGCGATTCTTGAAGCTATTACCCAGGCCATTCCGGCGCCGAGGGAGAGCCTCAGCCCGTATGCGCCGCGCGTGTTTGTGGTCGAGATTCATCCTGACAAGATCGGTGACATCATCGGCCCCGGCGGCAAGGTCATCAAGAAGATCGAGGCCGAGACCGGAGCGAAGCTCGATATCCAGCAGGACGGCCACGTTTACATCACCTCGGTCGATGCGGCCGGCGGAAGAGGGCCAAGAAGATCGTCGAAGATCTCACCCGCGAGGTGCAGATTGGAGAGGTCTACACCGGCAGGGTCACACGGATTGCCGATTTCGGCGCGTTCGTGGAGATACTGCCCGGCAAGGACGGGCTGGTCCATATTTCCCAACTCGCCAGAGAGCGGGTCAACAGGACCGAGGATGTCTGCAACGTTGGTGACGAGATGCTGGTGAAGGTCATTGAAGTCAGCGACGACGGCAAGGTCCGGCTCACCCGGCGCGGTCTCCTGGAAGGCGACGACGATTACGTCCCGCCGCCCGAGGGCCGCGGCGGTGGAGGCAGACCCCGCGGCGGTGGCGGCGGTGACCGAGACCGAGGAGGCAGGCCGCGCGGAGGTGGAGCTGGAGGCGGCGGAGGCGGGAGTCGTTTCCCTCGCCGCGAAGACTCCGACGAAGGTCCCAGAGTAACAATTCCGCCCGAAGCGATGATCGATAGGTTCTTAGGGTTAATAGGGTTAATAGGGTTAGTAGGGTTAGTAGGGCCGGACCCTGCGACCCCTACGCAAGACCCTGTTAACCCTTTTTGGTTGGTAGAGTTGGAGGGATCGGAACTCCGGACCCCTATCAACCTTGCCAACCCTAAAACCCTATTAACCCTTTCCCAAAGGTCGTGAACATGGCCACCGAGTCAATGCATAAACAAGACAATTTTAGCTAACGGCATCAGGATTCTCAGCGAACGGGTAACTTATGTGGACTCGGTGTCGGTGGGGATATGGGCCGAGACCGGCTCGCGTGACGAAGACGATAGACGTCAGGGCATCAGCCATTTCACGGAGCATATGCTCTTTAAGGGCACGAAGCGCAGAAGCGCGAGGCAGATCGCTGACGAGATGGACGGCCTCGGCGGCCACCTCAACGCGTTTACGGACAAGGAGTATACTTGCTATTACGCCAAGGTGCTGCGCGAGCATCTGCCCAAGGCATTGGATATCGTCTCGGATATGGTGCTGCGCTCGATATTCAATCCCGATGACATCGAGCTCGAGAAGAAGGTCGTCGTCGAAGAGATCAAGCGCCACCGCGATACTCCCGAGGACCACGTTCACGACCTTTTGGCGGAGACGATGTGGAAGGGCCACAGGCTGGGCAATGCGGTCATCGGGCAGAGCGGGGTGGTGCGCAAGCTCACCCGCGGGGATCTCATAGATTATGTGGAGGAGTATTACAGGCCGGACGCGCTGGTTATTTCCGCGGCGGGCAACGTCGGACCACCGTGAGTTTGTCGATATGGTTGCGGAAACATTCGGCAGGCTGGAGGGCGAGCGCCCGGCCCGGACTATGACACGCGCCGCGGCCAACGCCCAGGTCGAGCTGGTGGACAAGAACACGGAGCAAGTCCACTTTTGCCTGGGCACCGCCGGCTTCTCGCAGGACAAGCAGGAAAAATACGCCCTGGCCACCATCGACTCGGTGCTCGGCGGGGGGATGAGTTCCCGGCTGTTCCAGGAGATTAGGGAGAAGCAGGGTCTGGCCTATGCGATCGGATCGTATTCGGCATCGTATCAGGAGGCGGGCTTGTTCGCGGTATATGGTGGAACGAGCGTCGAGAATGTGAAGCGCGTGCTGGAGATCACACGCAGAGAGTGCGAAAGCATCGGGCGCGACAGCATTACCGACGTTGAACTCGACCGCGCCAGAAATCAGATTCGCGGCGCTTTGGTGCTGGGACAGGAGAGCATGTCCAACAGGATGAGCCGGCTTGCGAAAAGCGAGCTGTCATTACGGCAGGATCGTGCGCCTCGACGAGATAATAGACGCTATAATGAAGGTGAACAAGGACGATGTGGCGAGTGTGGCTTCGCGGCTATTCGTGCCGTCGAAGTTCGCCCTGGTAGCCATCGGGCCATTCGCGAAGAATGCGAGTCTGCTCGAAGGCAGCCTGCTCGCGGCGGCCAAGTAGGGATTTTTCATCACGAAAACACGAAAGGGGGAAAGCACGAAAAGGGATTTGAAAGCGTTCAATTTGTGGGAAGTCGGAACCCGCCAGTCCTGAGTGGCGAGCGCAAGCGAGCTGTATTCGAAGGGCGGTCGCTAGCGGCTGTTTCGACCCGCCCGGACGGAAGAGCGGAACTCGCTCGGCGGGCGGATCTCCAGAATCGACTTTCGTGTTTTCGTATTTTCGTGCTTTCGTGATGAAAAATGAGCGGGGAATCGACCGAGGTGAGGATGGCGGATAGAGTTCGGGTTGCGGTGCTGGGGGCGTGCGGCAAGATGGGCCGGGAGGTCGTGAAGGCTGTGGCCGGTGCGCCGGATATGCGGCTGGTCGGCGCGTGCGATGTCGCGTTCGCTGGGTCGAGCGCGGGCGAGATCGCGGGCGTCAAGGATTTGAACGTGGCGGTCGAGAGCGACTTTGCCGCGATGCTGACCGCGGGCAAGCCGCGGGTGGTGGTGGACTTCGCCAAACCATTTTCATTGGCGAATACGCGGCTTGCGCTCGAAAGCGGGGCGGCTTCGATCATCGGTACCACCGGGATTTCCGCGGAGGACATCGAGAGCATCCGGCGCCTTGCCCAGGCTCGGGTGTGGCGGCGATGGTGATACCCAATTTCGCTATCGGGGCGGTGTTGATGATGAAGTTCGCGGCGCAAGCCGCCGTGTACATGCCTTGCGCTGAGATAATCGAGCTTCACCACGACAAGAAAATCGACGCTCCGTCGGGCACGGCCGTCAAGACCGCCGGAATGATCGACGCGGCGCGCAAAGCTGCCGGTGTGGAGGGCGAGAAGCCCTTGGGCGGCGCTGATCCCGCGAGGGGCGAGGAGCGCAGCGGGGTGCGCGTTCACAGCGTGCGGCTGCCGGGGCTGGTCGCGCACCAGGAGGTGCTCTTCGGAGGCGTCGGCCAGATCCTCACGATCAGGCACGACAGCCTGGATAGAACGAGTTTTATGCCGGGGGTGCTGCTCGCGATCCGGCGCGCGAGCGAAATCCGCGGGTTTGTTTGCGGGTTGGAGGGATTGCTGTAGACTTCGATGGTCCGGCGTTTCCGAACGCCGGACCCGGTTATCGGGGTTTGTAACCCCCAATCCAACCTCGCGCAAGGTTTTTGCCCAACAACGAGGATTTCAACCGTGGGGGCAGCTTGCGGGTTGCAAACCCGGGGAACTTGGTCCGGGGTTCGGAAACCCCGGACCATCGGCGGGCTTGTTTACGGGTTGGAGGAATTGTTGTGAAGTATAAAGTCGCTGTGGTTGGCGTCGGGGCGGTCGGCGAGGAGATGATAAAGGTGCTCAAGGAGCGCGATTTTCCCTCTGCGGAGGTGACGATCCTTGCACGGTCCGCTCGCACTCAGGTCATCGACGGCATCGAATATCCCGTTAAGGAAACCACCGCGCAAGGCTTCGACGATATCGATATAGCGTTTTTCGCCGGAACCGAGGGCGCTAAGGGCGCCAGCCAGCTTTTCGGTTGGGAGGCGGTTTCGCGCGGGGTGTTTGTTGTCGATAACGGAGACGACTTTCGCATGGACCCCCGGGTCCCGCTTGTGGTGCCGGAAGTCAATGGCGACGCCATTGCGGACCACCAGGGATTTATCGCCAACCCCAACTGCAGCACGATTCAGATGGTTCACGCGCTTGCTCCGCTGCACAAGCTGGCGGGTCTCAAGCGCGTTGTGGTTTCGACCTATCAGTCCGTTTCGGGAACGGGAAGCGCGGCCATCAGGGAACTGGAGCAGCAGATCGCCGGCTACGCTGCCGGCGCGGATATCGAGGCCCACGAGTATCCGTATCAGATACTCGCGAATGTGATCCCGCGGATTGGCAGCCTGAAGTGCGAGTTCGACGGATATTACGGCGAAGAGATCAAGATGATCAAAGAGACCCGCAAGATTTTCGGCATCCCGGACCTGGCGGTGTCCGCCACCTGCGTGCGGGTGCCCGTTTTCAGGGCGCATTCGGAATCGGTGAATGTGGAATTCGAGCGAGCGATCACGCCCCATGCCGCTCGTGAGGCGCTGGCCGGATGGTCAGGCATCGAAGTGATCGACGACCCCGCCGAGGGTAAGTATCCGATGCCTCTCTTCGCGGCGCATACGGACCCGACTTATGTCGGACGGATCAGGCAGGACTCCTGCAACCCGAACACGCTCGATATGTGGGTGGTGGCGGATAATATCCGCAAGGGCGCCGCGCTGAACGCCATCCAGATCGCCGAAATGGCCATCGAGAGAGGCTTGTTGAATCGCTGACCTATGAGAATGCCGACCACCACTATGCGGCGGGAACGACAAGTCGAGATAATCACAAGGCACAAAGCCCTTCGAGTTCCCGCTGCACGCGTGGCACCTTCTGCCCGCGAGAGAGGGCATGGTCTGCGTCCGCCCGGCGTGAGTGCTATCCGTGCAGCGGGAACTCGAAGGCGCCGCGTTGAGGCGGACGCTCTATTTGTCGTTCGCGCCGCATACGTGGGTTGTACCTCATGAAGAGTGAGCACTTACCCTTCAATTTTGTTGTATCGGGAAACCCCTTTCCCGATACTCCGGCCGGCGCAAGGTTTCGGGAAAAGGGTTTCCCGAAACAACTTTAAGTTCAAAGCCAGGCGTTTAACCATGTCTCCAACAAAATCGAAAAAGAAGAAACTGCGGATAATTCCCCTGGGCGGTGTGCTGGAAATCGGCAAGAACATGACCGCCTATGTCTATAACGACGAGATCCTCGTGGTCGACGCCGGCCTTATGTTCCCGGAGGAGGAGATGCTCGGGGTGGATATCGTCATCCCCGACATAACCTACCTGGAGGAAAACCACGACAAGATCGTCGGTATAGTGCTCACCCACGCGCACGAGGACCACATCGGCGCGCTGCCTTATGTGCTGCAGCGCATCGACGCCTGCGTATGGGGCACGCGGCTTACTCTGGGCTTTGTGACCAGCAAGCTCTCGGAGCGCGGCCTGCTTGAGATGGCGCGCCTGAATGAAGTCGAGGCCGGCGATGTCATCAAGCTCGGCAAGTTCTCCGTGGAGTTCGTGCGCCTTTCGCACAGCGTGCCCGACGCCACCGGGCTGATCATCAAGACACCGGTAGGCACGGTGGTCCACAGCAGCGATTTCAAGTTCGACCAGACCCCTATCGACGGCCATCTCGCCGATATCGCCCGCCTGGCCGCGGTGGGGAAAGAGGGTGTGGCGTTCCTGCTTTGTGATACCACCAACGTCGAGAAGAGTGGCTTTACCCCCAGCGAGAGCATAGTCGGCGATACTTTTGAGAAAGTCTTCGCGACCGCCAGGGGGCGCGTCATTATCGCCGCGTTCGCCTCGAATATCCACCGCGTCCAGCAGGTCTACAATATCGCCGCGCAATACGGCCGAAGGTTGCAGTGATAGGGCGCAGCATGGCCGAAAACTGCCGCATCGCCGAGGAGCTTGGCTACCTGAAAGTGCCGGAGGACACCCGGCTGCAAATCGCCGCGCTGGACCAGGTGGAACGCGGCCAGACGGTTATCATGACCACCGGAAGCCAGGGGGAGCCGTTGTCTGCTCTGTCCAAGATGGCGATGGACGAGCACAAGCAGATCAAGATCGAAGAAGGCGATACCGTCATTATCAGCGCGACACCCATTCCCGGCAACGAGGACCTGGTGATGCGCACGGTCAACAGGCTGTTCAAGCAAGGGGCCGAGGTTGTCTACGAGCCATACGCGGCGGTGCACGTCTCCGGCCACGGAAATCAGGAAGATATCAGGCTGATGCTCAACCTGGTCAGGCCTAGGTTCGTGGTCCCGGTGCACGGCGAGCAGAGGCACGTCTCCAAGTTCACGGTCCTGGCGGAGTCGATGGGTTACCCGCGCGAGAAAGTGGTCCAACTCAAGATCGGCGACATTCTGGAAAGCGACGGCGAGACCGCCGAGATCGTCGGGCAGGTGACCTCCGGCAGCGTGATGGTCGATGGCCTGGGTGTCGGCGATGTGGAAGATGTGGTCCTGCGCGACCGCGGGCATCTGGCAAAGGACGGCGTCGTGATCGCGGTCGTGGGAATCGATATGACCACCAAGCAGGTGGTGTCCGGCCCCGATCTCTTTTCCAGAGGGTTTATGGCGGAGGACTACAGAGAAGAACTCATCGAGGATGCCCGGAACGTTATCCTCGGCGTGATCGAGACATTCGGCGATACCGGCTCGCAGGTGGAGTTCGACGAGATCAAGTCCGCCTGCCGCAAGGCCCTGGCGAAGTTCATCTACGAGCGCACCCACCGCCGCCCGATGATCGTGCCGATTGTGATGGAGATATGAAGGGAAGTCGAAAGTCTTCTCTGGGTGGCGATTCGGAAATCGCCACCCAGAAAGAAGGGACCGTCTTTAAAACACTGAATGGTCTGATAATTCGCGGGCGTGTGCCCCGAAGTGCCGTATGAGGAGGTGACGCCTCGGGCCGGGTCTGCGTGGCCGGCAGGAGTTGCTCTGGGATGCCTTCCGGATGCGCCATTTTTTGCAACCAGCCCCCGGTGTTTCGGGATTTGAGTGAAGCGCGGGCGGAACGGAAATCCCGAAACGTGCACCCTCCTGCGAGGAGAGTTTCTTAGGAACGAATGCGAGGAATCTCAACCTTTCGGATGAGTTTCACATACCGAAACAAGAATCCAGGCGCAGCGTTGAGATTCCTCGCTACCCGCTCCTAAGAAACTCTCTTCGGAAGAGCGCGGAAGCTGCTTAATGCAGAGGGCACTAGCGTCTACTTGCATAAATAACTGATAGCATTCTTGCCGGTGTATCGGGAATCTTGTTCCCGATACGCACTTAGTTTCGGGAACAAGATTCCCGAAACACCCGTACAGCGTTCTATCAATCAATTATGCAACTAAGCACTAGCACAACGATTACGTCATCCTGAGCCCTTCGGCTTCGCTGCTCAGGGTAAACCCCGGCGAAGGATCTGCTTTTACATTACGGCATAGATCCATGCGGGAGCTAAAAGCAGATTCTTCGTTCCTCCTAAGAAACCTTCCATGCCGCCGGCTTCGGGGCAGTCGCCCGCGAAGCATAGCCTGCCGGGGTGAGTTTCTTTATAACGTGACTCCGCAGCGCGGGGTCCGACGCTCCTAGGAAACTCCCCAGTTTCGGGAACAAGATTCCCGAAACACCGGGTGGGTTTCTTTCCAATGTGACTGCGACAGCGTCGCCGTCACTTGCTCCTAAGAAACCTTCCATGCCGCGGCTTCGGGGCAGTCGCCCGCGAAGCATAGCCTGCCGGGGTGAGTTTCTTTATAACGTGACTCCGCGGCGCGGGGTCGGACGCTCCTAAGAAACTCCCCAGTTTCGGGAACAAGATTCCCGAGACACCGGGTGGTGGGTTTCTTTCCAATGTAACGGCGACAGCGTCGCCGTCACTTGCTCAGAATGACGTGTTTGCGGCGTTGTTGGCAAGAGCGCGACGTACTTGCCGGGCGACAGACGCTTCGCAGGCGCGTTTCTTTATAATGTGACCCCGCGGCGCGGGGTCGGACGCTCGGAATGACATATGCGGTCACATGTGCTGACGATTCGTGAGGTGCTGCCCTGCGATGCGGGCCTTGACATACTTCTTTTCTGGTGATAATATATCAATACATACACATATACGAATGGATAGCCTATGGATGAAGTATTTAAGGCGCTTGGTGACCCGACCAGGCTTCGGATCGTTCGGATGCTTGCGCGAAACGGCGAGACGTGCGTCTGCAAGATTGTAGAGGATCTTGAAATGAATCAGCCTGCCGTATCGCATCACATGGGCAAGCTCAAACAAGCGGGACTCCTGAACGCGCGTAAGGATGGACAGTGGATACACTACTCCCTCAAGGTGCGCGCGCTTAAAGAAGGCCCGCTGGCGTTTCTTGCCGAGATCGCGTCGCTTGCGGAGCTATCGGCGGACACAAGAAGCCCCGTCCGGTGTTGTGATTGACTCAGGAGAAATTATGCACGAAGGCTTCGCCTTCATTACTATAGATGAAAGTGAGAGCGTGTGCTCGCGGGTTGCAAACCCGCATTAACTGGGTCCGGCGTTCGGAAACGCCGGACCATCGGAGATCATTACGCCACTGGGCGGAGGGGGCTGCCCGTGCGCGGGATCCCGACTGATGACTGGCGACTGACAACTATCTTCAGGAGGATCTGCCGGTTGAAAAAGGTTATATTCGTTTGCATTCACAATTCCGGCCGGAGCCAGATCGCCGAGGCGTTTGCCAAGAAACTCGGCCAAGGCAAGATCATTGCCGAGTCGGCGGGCACGGCGCCGGGCGAGGGTCTTAACCCCCGCGTCGTGGAGTCGATGGAGGAGATCGGCTGCGATATGACCGGCCATTACCCCAAGGTGATGACCGCCGAGATGGTCGAGTCCGCGGACAAGGTTATCACGATGGGCTGCGGTGTAAGTCTTGATGACATCGAACACGGCGGCGCTGTCTGCCCGGCCATATTCGTGGAGTCCGAGGACTGGGGCCTTGAGGACCCGAAGGGGCAGCCGATAGAAAAGGTCCGCGAGATTCGAGACCGGATCAAAGCGAGAGTGGAAACCCTTATCGAAGAAATGACGACGGACAAGGACTAAAATGAGCGACGCGGCAACAAAACGACTTTCGTTTCTGGACAGGTACCTCACGCTGTGGATATTCCTGGCGATGGCGATTGGTGTGGGGGCTGGCTATCTGGCTCCGGGCATTGCGGGGTTTTGGAACTCCTTTTCGGTTGGCACGACGAACATCCCCATAGCCATCGGCCTTATCCTTATGATGTACCCGCCGCTTGCCAAGGTGAAGTATGAAGAACTCGGCGAGGTGTTGGGCAACTACAAGGTGCTGGCGCTCTCGCTGGTGCAAAACTGGATTGTTGGCCCAATCCTGATGTTTGCGCTGGCGATCATTTTCCTGCGAAACTACCCGGAGTTCATGGTCGGCCTGATTATGATCGGCCTTGCCAGGTGCATCGCAATGGTAATCGTCTGGAATGAGCTTGCCAAGGGCGATACCGAGTATGCCGCCGGTCTGGTGGCATTCAACTCCATCTTCCAGGTGCTCTTCTTCTCGGTTTACGCTTATGTCTTCATAACAGTGCTCCCGCCGATGTTCGGGTTGAAAGGCAGCACGGTCCATGTGACTATCGGCGAGATCGCCAGGAGCGTATTCATCTACCTGGGAATCCCATTCATTGCGGGGATAGTCAGCAGGATTATCGGGCTGAAGACCAAAGGGCGCGAGTGGTACGAGAAGCGCTTCATCCCGAGAATCAGCCCAATCACGCTGATCGCGCTGCTATTTACCATTGTGGTCATGTTCTCGCTCAAAGGCGAGTAACATCGTGCGGCTGCCTCTGGATGTGGTTCGGATTGCTGTCCCGCTGCTGATTTACTTCGTGGTGATGTTCCTGGTGAGCTTCTATTTGGGCAAGAAAATCGGCGCGGATTATTCCAAGACCGCGACGCTCTCGTTTACGGCGGCGAGCAACAACTTCGAACTCGCCATCGCGGTTGCGGTGGCGGTATTCGGCATCAACTCAGGCCAGGCATTTGCCGCCGTCATCGGTCCGCTGGTCGAGGTACCGGCGCTTATCAGCCTGGTGAACGTCGCCTTGTTCTTCCGGAGGAGATATTTCAAGACGTAGGCTGGTTCCATAGATATCAAAGAAAGGTGAGGTGTATCCATGTCAGAACACGATCAAGGGCGCCGCGGTGGCGCAGCGGCGGACGGTAATAACATCAAGCAGTTAATTAAAGAGAAGTACGGCCAGGCTGCCGCGAACGCCGCGGCTCACAAAGAGAGCAGATGCGGCTGCAGTTGCACAAGCAAAGATGCCATAACTCGCAATCTTTATTCGCGGGCCGAGACCCAGGACATTCCGGTCAAAGCCCTGCATGCATCTATGGGCTGCGGGAACCCCATGGCTCTTGCCAATCTCAATCCGGGAGAGGTCGTCCTCGACCTGGGAAGCGGCGGCGGTATAGACGTCCTGCTGTCCGCCAAGCGAGTCGGCCCAACGGGCAAGGCCTACGGGCTCGACATGACCGATGAAATGCTGGATCTTGCTCGAAAGAACCAGGCCGAAGCAGGCGTCGAGAACGCGGAGTTCCTTAAGGGCGAGATCGAGAATATTCCCCTGCCGGACGAAAGTGTGGATGTCATCATCTCGAACTGCGTCATTAACCTCTCCCCCGATAATAACCAGGTTCTGCGTGAGGCGTTCCGGGTCCTAAAACCCGGTGGCAGGTTTGCCGTGGCCGATATGGTTCTGACTAAGCCGGTTTCGGATGAAGTTAAGGCACACATCGGACTGTGGACTGGGTGCGTCGCGGGCGCGCTCGAGATCGACGAATACAAGCTCAAGCTGCTTCAGGCAGGGTTCACTGATGCCGGTGTCGAGATCGTGAAGACCTACTCCCAAGAGGACGCGAACGGCTTCCTGCCGGATGAAGCCATCCAGCAGTTTGGCGCGGAGGGAATTGCGGAACTGGTGACCTCGTTGGTGAGCGCATTCGTTAGAGCCACCAAGCCGAAGGGGTGCTGTTGCGGATAAAATGGAAAGCGAGGAAATCCGGATGAACAAGAGTTCAAAGCTTCGGGAACTGCTAAATGCCGGAGAAACTCTGGTTATGCCTGACGCATATGACCCGATCAATGCTCGCGTCATCGAGCGGGCAGGATTCAAAGCGGTTCAGTTCCCTGAACCGCGAGGCACTTGAACGGTTTCGCACGGATGTCGGCGATGCGTTCGACGTGGGCCAATGGCCGAGAGGTTCAGAGCCTTCGCCACGCGAAAGCACGACTTGTAAACGAATGGAGTGTCGATAGCATCGGCATTCATAGCACGTAAATGGAGGAATCGATAATGCACATGAATAGAATAGCCGGTCTTATTGCAACCGCGGCGGTCCTAATCGCGACTGCCTGCTCGATTTTCACGACGACGGCCGAAGCCAGGACACCACCTGCCGAATCCGCGATTCGAGCAGCGGCCAGCCGGCATCGCTACATATTGGTGACTTTCTACAAGAAGAATGATGCGGAAGTGTCAGGATGCTTGCGGACGCCAAGGCACTGCAGAGCAAATACTCCGACCGAGCCGAGTTTGTCAGCGTTAATGTGAACGACGCCTCGGACCGGGGTGTGGTGACGCAGTATGGGGCCGACAGGTCTCCATTGCCGCTGACAATCGTTGTCGCCCCGAACGGAGCCGTTACCGCCGGTTTTCCGGACCAGATCAAGAAGGCCGATTTCGCGAGTGTGTTCGTCTCGCGGGGGATGGCAAACGTCCTCAAAGTGCTTCAGAGCCACAAGCTCGCGGCGGTCTGCTTCCAGAACCCTGGCACGAAGCACAACAGGGAAAGCCTGGCGGCGGCAAATGGCCTGAAATCGGACCCGCGCTTCGCCAGTGCGGTGGAAATAGTGAAGATCGACCCCGCCGACCATTCGGAGGCGAAATTCGTGCAGCAGTGCAAGGTAAGCTCCAGTTCCCCCAACGCTCAGTTGGTTATTCTAGCGCCTCCCGGTAAGATCGTCGGCAAGTTCGAGGGGGCAACCAGCAAGGACACCGTTGTGGCGAGCCTGATGAAGTCGCTTGGCGGTGGTTGCCGCGGCGGGAGCTGCGGTCCTGGTTGCTGCGGCAAGTAGACGAGGGACACCTATGAGAAAGCTCGACATTATAATCAAGGAACTGTGTGAGCGAAAGAGTCAGCTCATCACCAGCTTCATTGCGATAACGCTGGGGATTACAGTCATAGTCGGGATCAGGACGGTCACTTTCTATTCGGAGAAAGCGGTCGCCAGCGAACTGGACAACCTCGGCGCTAACGTCCTGATCCTGCCCAAATCGACAACCGTAAGCGACTACTATAGCGCCGACATCGCGAATGCCGAGTTGCCGGAGTCCTACGTGGACACGATAACCGCTTCGGGCCTGCAGGGAGTAGATAACCTGTCTCCCAAGCTGACTATGCCTGTCAGGCTCAAGGAACGACGGTTCATCTTGACCGGGATACTTCCGAAGAGCGAGTTCAAAAGCAAGCCCGCGTGGCAAATCGGAGGCGACATATTCACTAAGCCGATGGGCTGCGGCGCTGTCGACGTCCCAGGGGTAAAAACGGACGACGACTCTTCTCTGGACAAAGCGGCAGTGCGCAAAGAGGTTATCAAAGACCTCGGCCCAAAGGAGGCCATCATCGGGTACGATGTTGCGCGGCTGCTATCGCTGAAGAAAGGCTGCTCGGTCGACGTCAACAATACGAGATTCACCGTTCGTAAGGTGCTGCCCCAGACAGGCACAGTGGACGATTCGCGGGTGTTCGCCCATCTCCATACTGTTCAAAAGATGTACGGCAAAGGCAGAGTTCTCAGCGCAATCGAGGTCGTTGGCTGCTGCAAGGAGATATCCAGAGGGCTCGTCGCCGGTCTCGACAGAGCACTTCCCGATGCGAGAGTGGTCACGGTCTCGCAGATCGCGAGCACCCAGCTAAAGACCAACAATATGATGTCCCAGTTCTCGCAGGTATTCCTGGTAATCATAGTGCTCGTTGGCGGCGTGAGCATAGCAAACTACATGTTCGCCAACGTCCAGGAGCGGCGCAGGGAGATCGGGACGCTTATCGCCATCGGGATGAGTCCGCGCCAGTTGCTGTCGATATTTTATGGAAAGGCGCTCATCCTCGGGAGCGTTGGGGGTGTCGTCGGATATGTGCTTGGTACGGTTTTGGCCATTTGCCTCGGACCGCGACTTGCTCATATACCGGTGCTTCCGATGCCGGCGCTGCTTGGATGGGCGCTCCTGATATCCATGGCGCTGAGTCTGCTGGCGACTGCGATTCCGGCAAGGAATGCCGCCGGACTCGATCCAGCGGCTACCCTGATGGAGGTATAAAACCATGGCGATCATAGCTACCCAATCGCTAGTCAAACGCTACGGACGTGGAAAGAAGGAAGTCGCGGGCCTTGCGGGTGTAAATCTCAGCGTCGAAAAGGGTGACTACGTGGCGCTGGTCGGACCCAGCGGCAGCGGCAAGACGACACTGCTGCTAAGCCTGGGTGGGCTGATTCGTCCCACATCCGGGAAGGTCACCATAGACGGCGCCTCCATATATGATCTGAAACCCGCTGACAGAATCGAGCTGAGACGGTCCAAGATCGGGTTCTTGTTCCAGACGTTCAACCTGATACCATATCTGACAGCACTTGAGAACACTCAGGTGCCTCTGATGATCGCGGGTAAGAGTCGCGAGCAGCAGGAGGCAGTCGCGCGATCCACGCTTGAGCGTGTTGGGCTGGGGGACCGCCTCCACCACAAGCCTTCGGAACTGAGCATAGGCCAGCAGCAGCGAGTGGCGCTGGCAAGGACACTTGCAAACAGTCCATCCGTGATTCTCGCGGACGAGCCCACCGGGAACCTCGATCCGGCGACAGTCGACAGCGTGGCCACCATGTTGAGCGAACTCAATGACGGAGGTATCACGATAGTCATGGTTACTCACGATCCGAGGATGGCCGCGCGCGCGGGTCGCGTGGAGAGGCTCGTGGACGGTAGAATTGCGGCGTAGGCCGGGCAATTGATCGGCCGGCGGCAACCCGTCCGGTTTCAGTTTGCCGGTTTCGGGAAAAGGGTTTCTCGAAACAACAACCCCCCGTGCAAAAGCCGGATTCCGGGGATTTCTCGCCCATCAAGACGGGTTCGAAAGTCTGAGGTTCCTCTTGCAAAAGCAGCTAATAGCGGTATAATACTGATGATAGCTATCGATGCAGGAGTATTTGAGTCAAGCGCAGGCGGAACGGAAATCCCGGAAACATGCACCCTCCTGCGAGGAGAGTTTCTTAGGAACGAACGTGACGAATCTCGTTTCCGCAACCGAGATTGCCTGACTCAGCCCAAAGAAAGTGGCCCGGTTTCGGGAAAAGGGGTTCCCGAAACAACAAAGGAACAATAGTGAGTTGAATGAGTAGCGATTTATTACTATTGGATGTTTCGATGCAAGGGACCGTTTACACGGCCAACGACGAATACTCCCTGTTTTGCCAATAATATAGCCGCCCTAATGGGAAACTGTATTGCGGAGACTGTATCGAGTGGCTCAGAACGCTTGACAGTGAGTCCGTTCATCTGATTTTTGCAGACCCTCCCTACAACATAAGAAAGGCCGAGTGGGACACGTTTGAGTCCCAAACGGCCTACATAGACTGGTCAATCCAGTGGATACGCGAAGCAGCAAGACTTCTGACGCCGACAGGTTCACTGTATGTGTGTGGTTTCTCAGAGATACTGGCCGATATCAGACTTCCCGCATCTCAGTTTTTCGCTGGCTGTAGGTGGCTAGTATGGCATTACAAGAATAAGGCATACCTGGGCAACGATTTTGCACGCTCCCATGAGAGCGTTGGCCGTCTGAGAAAATCCCGCAAATTCACGATGAACGTGGATTATATCCGTACTCCGTATGGGGCGCACACACTCAGGTATCCAGTACATCCGCAGGCAGAGAGCAGCCAGTATAACAATGGAAACGGCGATAAGAAACACGACGGTTGGACACCTCATCCAATGGGAGCAAAGCCCAAGGATGTAATTGAAATACCAACTACCTGTAATGGCTCGGGAGAGTCTACTCCACACCCAACACAGAAACCAGAGGAGCTTGTTCGTAAGTTTGTGTTGGCCTCATCGAACCGTGGCGATACCGCACTAGATCCGTTTAGTGGCTCTGGCACAACGCTTGTTGTGGCGGAGCAGTTGGGCCGCGAGTGGCTAGGATGTGAGCTAAATCGCGAGTATAACGAGTGGGCGATACAGCGGATAGAGCGCGCCATCCATCGTTCGGATCAGGAATGGTTCTCGAATGACCGAGCAAACGAGGAAAGGCGAAGAAGCATAAGATGACCGAGTTGGATATTCTCATAAACGTTGCGGCAAATAAGGAGGCATTCCAGACGCTTCAGGATTTCGCTGACTTCTCACTCCGTTTCCTCGATTATATACAGGGTAATAAGCAAGCGGAAACAGTGGCTCAAAATGACCACAAATACCGGTTTTTCCAATTTGGCGCCGAGGCTCTATTCAAGGTGTCGAGACCATTCAACGCAGATATCCTCTACCATATCGATGAGGCTGACAATCAGTACAAAGTCCTCGGTACAATATCTGAGTCTGCTGAGGGAGCACAAAGGCGATGCTCAATCCTCTGGACGGAGTGTATTACTTCGATCCCAGGCCGGTAATGCATAGCGATAAGCTGATTAGGAAACAAATCAGTAACTTCGATGTGCTTTTGTGTCAGGACATTTGGAGATTTATGTGATTGGTGGTTTTACCCCACCTCCCTAGTAATATAAAGCCCTTCCGCCGGGTCGCCGTCGGCGGTTCGGATTTCGAAGTAGAACCCCCAGTCGGCGTAGATCTGCCCTATCTTGAGCATCACCTGGTTCCAGCCCGCTCGCAGTGTGACCGGCACCCGGTGCTGGCCAGGCGCGGCGGGACCGGGGGTCGGGTCGCGGAGGATCTCGTGGGCATTGAGCCAGGCGACCATGCCGTCGTCCGAACCGAAATCGAAGACCACCTCTCGCGGTGACTCGCTGTGGATGTAAGTTATCGCGTAGGCCACCACGTTGCAAAGGGGGCCGAAATGCCTGGTGAGGTCGATGTACCGGACCGGCGCGATGTCTCCCACGACAGCATCCTCGATCACCGCCTCCCATTTGCAGCCGTCCTGCATCGGATGGAAGCCGAAGTCGGTCTCCGGGCCGTAGTAGATGTCCATGCCCACGGTTGCCGGTGTTATCGAACGTGCCCATGACTATAAAGTCGGTAACCGACGCGTAGGCCCATTCCATGGAACACGTGGCCTGTTCCCGCTTCGCTTCGACGGAAATCGACGCCTCTCCACTAATTCGATATGTCCCGGGATTCATTGTCTTGGGAATCGAGAGTTCAAGTATATATAAGTTAGGCGGAGAAACCTGAACACCCTCGCCGGTCCATCCGTGTGGAAGATCGAGGGAAAAGATTACCGGGCGCGACTCGGCACGCGTGCCGTGGGTGGCCGAAAGGCGAAGCTGGGGCCGAGCAGCCCCGTCCGCCGGGCAGCAGCGCCGCGCTCAGTTCGAATCTTCCCGCAAGCTCAGCCGCGGGCGCAAGCGCCGCCCCTTCGAAATGCAGCACCACGAAATCCGACCCGAGGTCGACCTCTATTTCTACCCGTGCCTCGAGGGTGTCGGGGTTGTAGTCGAACGGGATCGAGTCGGAACCGAGCTTCACTTCCGCCGGTTTGGTGATCCCATGCATCCGGACGATGAGCTTGCGCCGGTTCGCGCGGCCGACGAAGCCATCGCCCGCGGGCAGGAGCGCGAACTCGATCATGTCCTCGAAGGTCTTGGTGGACATGCCATTTATGGCAAAGAGTCCCTCTTCGGTACAGTCGAGACTCGCCGTCATCCTCGTAATACTCGAACTGGCCGTCAGCGCCGGGGTAGACGCGGATTTCCAGCGGGTCGGGGCAGACTCGCGCCGCCGACTTCGCGCCGGGTTGGGTCGGAAGAACCGCGCCTGCCCGAACGAAAAGCGGGATCCGGTCGATCGGACACGAGTAAGTGATGGTCCGGCCGCCGTCGATTCGCCTCGACTCGTGGAAATCGAACCAGATTCCTTCCGGCAGATATACCTCCACGTGAGCGCGGCCCTCGGAGGCGGGGAAGGTGACCGGGCAGGCGAGGATGGCGTCGCCCAGCATGTATTGCCCGCCTTGGTTATAGCAGTCTTCATCGTCGGGCCAATGGTAATACATCGGCCGGACGGGGGAAATCATGTGCGCGTGCGCGTGGTAGCAAAGCGAGTACAGATAGGGCACGAGCGCAAGCCTCAGATCGCAGGCTTTCTTGAACGCATCCATCGCCTCGGGTGCGTATTCCCACGGCGCGCGGTCACCGTGGTCGCTGTGGAGGCGCAAGGTGGGCGAGACGGCGCCGAATTGGACCCAGCGGATATACATCTGCGTGTCGATGTGGTTGCCGCTGAAGCCGCCGATATCGTGCGACCAATAGGGCATCAGCGCGTTGGACGCCAGGGCCGTGAATCGGACTTCGTAGGCGAGCATCGACCAGTCGGATTTCGCGTCTCCCGAGAATCCGATGGGGTATTTTTGCGAGCCGAACCCGCCATACCGGCTGAGAATCATCGGCCTGGCCGCGAAGTTCCGCTCGGTAAACAGATAGTAGGCGCGATTGGTCCAAAGCTGGCTGTCCAGGCCGGGCATATCGGACGCCCAGCCATCGATCCACCAGATATCCACGCCGAGATCGGCGAGCGGCTTGTGCAGCATATCGAAATAGACGCGCGCCTGGTCCGGATCAGCCAGGTCGAACCGAACCGGCCCGTCACCCTCGATGCCGAGCGCCTGCCGCGCCGCCGGAGCGTGGCTGTCCTGTGCCGGAAGCCCGCCGGGGTGAACGTTCAAGCCCACGCGAATGCCTCTTTTGTGAAACCAATCGAGCAAGGCCCTGGGGTCGGGGATCAGGTCGGTGTTCCAATCGTATCCCTCCCATCCGCGGGTGTGCCAGTCGACGTCGAGCACCATCACGTCGAGAGGGACGCCGAGCTTTTCGAACTTCCGGACGATGTCCAAGTGATCTTGAGCGCGGTAGGGGTAATATCTCGAAAACCAGAGTCCGAGGGCGTATTTGGGGATCATGGGCACGCGCCCGGTGAGCGCGGCCAGCGCGCTCAGGGCCTCGGTGTAGCTCTTGTAGACCACAAAGTACACATCCGCGTATTCATGCTCGGTCTGGGGCCGAAGCAAATCGGTATCCGGGTCCCGGGCGGGGCTGGCGGAGTCGTCGATTACAAAAAAGTGATTCCGGCTCACCGCGCCGTTTGCCACGGCGGGCAACTGGCCCGCGCCGGCGTGGTCCAGGCTCTTCAAGGTGCCGCCGAGGTTGCCCTCGTCCGGGTCCCCAAATCGCCACGGTGTACCGGCGTCCAGCCACTGGATTGTCAAAGTTTCACGGCTTGGGTGCGAATCGGCGTCGGCGCAGCGGATCGTCATCTTTGGGGTCGACAGAACCAGGCCATCGTCGCCGCGCATCTCGTCGACGCGGGTCCGATCTCGGATGGCGGATCTTTGGACGATCACGCTGGTGGGGTCGTCTCGAAAGCTCAAGCTGGGAGAGAATTCGATGCGCACGATCGACTCCGAGTAGAACTGGAACCGCATGTGCCCGGATGCTACAGTATAAGCAGAGTTCAAGACTTGGCCTTTCGACGGGATTTGTATCCTTTGTATCCCCGTTTCCATCCCTTGACGTTTCCCGTGTACATGTGCTCCAAGCCTGCTCGTTTTAGCACTTCGCCCCAACCCCCGAATCGTCGGGTCAGTATGCGCGAGAGGGTGAATGAATACTTGTTGAAATCGGGTATCGACAGGTACCCGGCAGGCCCACGAGTTTGGCCACTCGGCGAACCTCCTCCAGCAGATCCTCATCCGAGTACTTGGCCATATGGATTCTCACGGATCCCTCGACTTTTAGGGCGGACATATCGCTCAAGCACGCGCGCTCCAGAGCCCTGTTCCAGGTGCCGAAGCGGCGCTGGATGGCGGTGTCGGAAATTGCCGAGTGCTTGCGGAAATCCTCGATGGTGAGTACGGTCTTGTTGGTGAGTTTCGCCACTCGCCGCAGTTCCTCGAATATCGCCTCATCCGAGTATTTGAGGCGACGCAACAGGGTTCCTCTGAAAGACCGATCTGACAAGCCCGCTTTCTCCAGCGCGGCTTCCCAGGTACCGAACCGCTTGGCGATGGTGACGGGACTCAGAGGAGAGTGCAGGGCAAAGTCCTTCATCATAAACACCGGAGTTTCCACGAGCTTCGCCACACGGCGCAGACTTCTTCGAGCAGCGCCTCGTCGGGAAACTTGCCATTTACGAGGCGCAAGTGTTCTTCGAATCCCCTGAATCCGCCAGCCGCGTCGAGGTGATTAAGTCCGGCGCGCTCCAGCACGGCGCCCCATTTGCCGAACCGATTTCCAAGCGCGTGAAGACTGATCTTGGAGTGCTTGCTGAAATCCGTTGCCTTGAACACTGGCTTATTCACAACCTCCGCTATCCGCCTAACCTCGGCAAGCATAGCTTCGTCGGAGTAGGGGCAAGCAACTCCGGCGGGCCTGCGGCATTCCATGGGACTGGCGCTCATGTGAGCTAGCCCAGCGTGCTTCAAGACCACCTGCCAGTCGCCGTCCCGCATGATGAGCGTGAGCGTCGCTTCCCTAGAACGCCTGGCAAACTCGGCCAAGGTGGGTGGCCGGTTGCCTAGAAGCTGAGCTACCCGCCGCACTTCATCCAAAAGCATCTCGTCCGGACAGTTTCTTGGAAACCGCGTGGTGGCTGGCGTCTGGTACAGATGACCCAGACCGGCGCGCTGCAGCGCCAGAATCCAGTTGCCGAATCGGCTGGTCACCGTGGCGACGCTGATGATTGAATGTCTCTTGAAGTCAGCCTTGGTTAGCACGGGCTTGTCAACCAGGTGAGCCACACGCTTGACTTCTTCCAGAAGAAACACGTCAGAATGGTAGTTGTTACTCATGATTCTTGCGTCCACCGTTGCCGAGGTACGGGCGGACATACATATGTTGCAGCCCAGCCCGGGTGAGAGCGCCCTGCCAACTTCCAAAATGCCTGGAGATGGTGTGCGCGGGAATTGTCGAATGCTGCTGGAAATCCTTTATCTTGAGCACGGATTTTTTGACCAAACGAGCCACGCTTTGTAGTTCAGCGAGCAGTTCTTTGTCAGTGTATATGCGACGCACGCGCAAACGGGCCGATATGCCCCGACCACTGTACCTGTGTTCCAAGCCAGCCCGCTCGAGCACGTCGCGCCAATCGCCAAAACGCCTTCTGAGCGCCTTCGTGCTGATCGCGGAATGCTTGGAAAACTCATGCACTGTAAGTGTCGGCTTCGTTACAAGCTGGGCTACACGCCGAACCTCGTCAAGCAGTTGCTCATCCGTGATCGCCTCCGGGTCTATTCCGCGATACATCTGGCCCAGCCCGGCTTGCTGCAGGACCGCAAGCCAGGTGCCGAACCGCCGAGCGAAAACGCCGGTGGGCAAGTCGGAGTGTTTTTTGAACTCGGAGAAGCTGAGTACCGGTTTATCAACGATCTCGGCTACGCGCCGTACTTCTTCAAGCAGTGTTTCATCCGGATAATCGCGAAACAGGCCGCGTCTGGCTCTCATTCTGCCGTCCCCCTGAAACTATCGCCCTAAAGTCGTTGGCCTTGAGAATTGCGCTTTACTCATACACACTGCTTATGCGCCGGCAGCCGTACTTCCTGCCGGGGGCTTTGTTGTGGTAAACTAGGGTCAGGAATTAGGAATTAGGATTTAGGAATTAGGGGGAGGGAACTCCCCCCAGGAAAAGCGATCCTTTCCTTCCTCGTTCCTCGCTCCTCGTTCCTCGTTCCTAAATCCTGATGCTCCCAGGTGGTGAGAATGAAAGTTGGAATCGTGGGACTGCCGGGATCGGGCAAGACCACTTTGTTCAGGACCCTCACGCGGGGGACGGTCAAGACGGACGATTTCGGAAGCGGCAAGCCGAACATCGGAGTGGTGAGCGTTCCCGACCATGCGCATCGACTTCTTCGCCCGGCAGTGCCAATCCCAAGAAGGTTACTTATGCGAGCATCGAGTTCGTCGACGGGGCCGCGCGAATCGCGGGCGACCTCGGCCAGGCGAAGTTCGGGTCGGATTTCTTTGCGGATGTGCGCCAGGTGGATGCGCTGGCGCACGTGGTCCGCGGGTTTCGCGGTCCGGCGGGCGAGGCGCCGGCGCCGGTCAGCGACGTCCGGAAACTAAATGATGAGCTTGTGCTCTCTGACCTGTTTATGGTCGAAAACCGCATGGAGCGGGTGGAAAAGCGGCCTCCACGGTGTGAAGAAGGGCGCGATCACTCCGGCCACTATGGAAATGGACCTCCTGAAGCGCATCGCATCCGAGCTGGAAAACGGCCGGTCTGTGAAAACGGTCGAATTAAACCCTGAAGAAGAGAAATCGATCCGGGGATATGACTTTCTGACGTTCAAGCCGATGATAATCGTTTTGAACATCCCCGAGTCCGAGATCGGCTCGCCGAGTCGGGAAACGGCTGAGCTCAGAGACTACTGCGCCCATGCCGGTCTTCTTGAAGCCGAGATGTGCGCGGAAGTGGAGATGGAGGTCAGCCAGCTTTCCGACGAGGAAGAGGTGGAGTTTCTGGAATCGATGGGAATCGAGGAACCCGCCCGGAACGTGCTGATCCGGGAGTGTTATCAGGCGCTGGGGCTGATAAGCTTTATTACCGCCGGCGAGCCCGAGGTGAGGGCGTGGACCCTCAAGCAAGGCGCAAGGGCTGTCGAAGCGGCCGGAACGATTCACTCGGACCTCGCCCGGGGCTTCATTCGGGCCGAGATAGCGAACTTTAGGGAAGTGGAAGCAGCCGGCAGTTGGGAGGCGGCAAAGCAGAAGGGCATCGTCCAGCTTCAGGGCAAGGATTATATCATTGCCGATGGGGATGTGCTTTACATACGATTCAAGGTATGAGAAAGGAAGTCGAAGGTCGAAAGTCTAAGGTCGAAAGTCGGGAGAAGGGAAGTTTTTCGGCCTGAACCCACGTGCTCCCTCTCCCGGATGGGAGAGGGCTGGGGTGAGGGGGAAACGCTTAGGCTGAGGTCTTTGTCCGTCTGCACGAAGCCGTTTCGGGAAAGGGGTTTCCCGAAACAACGAAGACATCAAGGAACACGTCGACATTTGTCTCACGTCCATTCAGTTCGCCCAGGTAGTTGACTGTGCACTAAGGGTCAAGGGTCAAAAGTCGAATGTCTAAAACCGCTTCCGAACTCTGCGCAACCGGCGCCAAACCTTCGAGGCCGCGCGTCCCGCCAGAGTCGCGCGCCAGTCGATAGGGATATTGCCGAATGGTGGACGGAGATTCGGATTCGAGTAGAACTTGACTGTGTCGTGTGGGACTTGTTTGTGCGAACGCCACCCAGCCGCCATCCCCATAATCCCCGACACCCCAATGCGCACAGCCCCCCAGGGGCCGAGACCGGGGTATGTGAAAACGTAATGCCGCGTATAACGAACGGCATTGCGCAGGCCCATCCAAAGTGGAAAATGCTTGCAGTTTATGCGTGCGAAATTGTAGACCCAGCGCTCCGCGCGCAACTGCCCCTCGGGGCCCTGGCGCCGGAAGTTGTTGTGGTTGATAACTATGCCGGGCTCGTAAATCGTCGAATAGCCCGCCGCGCGAGCGCGTATGCTGAAGTCCAACTCCTCCGCGCCGAACCGGCATTTCGGATCCAGGCAGCCGGCTAGCGGCAGGAGGTCCCTGCGTAGGGTGTACCCCGCCCCGTGGAAGTTCCCAACAGCCACGCTGACTGCTCCATGATCGTTCTGGCATTCGCCGGTCGGGGCGTGCTGGACCCGGAACGCGATTATGCCCGCTTCCGGATGCCGCGGGAAAACTTCCGGAACACGGCGCAGGTCCTCCGCGCGCATTGAAGAGTCGTCGTCAAGACTGACTATATACTCCCCCTTAGCGCGCTCATAACCTATGTTTCTGCCCTCCGCTGGTCCGACGTTCTTCGGGCTGAAAATGACCTGCAAATGGGGGCAGCGCTCAGAGAGCGCACGAAGCGCCTCTATGGTTCCGTCATCCGAGGCGTTATCCACCACAATGATCTCGACGCCGGCGTCCGCCTGATCCAACTGCGTCGTCAGGTTTGCGATCAGGTCATCCCGCCGGTTGTGAGACAATATGACCAAACTGATCGGTTTCTCGCAATTCACGGCAACCCCCCACAAAACAAAAAGGGGAAGACGAACCCCATAGGCTTCGTCCGCAAAGATCAGTCTGGGCATCTCAGATGCCCTACTGGAATACCCTGCCAGCCTCCCGCGCGCGTTTGGTTTCCGTCCGCGCGATCATCTCGGCTTGCCGCTCAGGCACGCTGTCATCGCGGGGATGGGACTTTCGACTTTTGACTTTGCGACTTTAGACTTCCCTTCAAGGGTATACGCTGATTGTTCGCCTGCCGCCAAGTGTCTCGAACTTGACGTTGCCTTCGACTAGCGCGTAGAGCGTGTCGTCTTTGCCCTTGCCGACATTCCGGCCGGGATGGAAAGGAGTGCCGCGCTGCCGAATGAGGATGCTTCCCGCCGTCACCAGCTCTCCGCCGAACTCCTTCACGCCCAGGCGCTTGGCCTTGCTATCGCGCCCGTTTCTTGAACTGCCTACACCTTTTTTATGTGCCATGGTTTGGAACCTGCCTTAATTTTAGGCGCTTAGCGCCCTCCTAGAAACAATTTGTTGTCGCTAAGGCGGATTCGACGGCGCACCGCCTTTGGGTTTTCCGCTTTATGGTTGTTAAGGGATGGCGGATGAGCTATACTTGCTTTGCCTGGGCGGAGGGTAGGGCAACGCTGGGGATCTCTCCCGAGCCGACTCAGGTGTTGTTCAAATCCCTTAACAACCGAAAAGCGAAAAACCCGACCGCCTGCCTTGGTCAACTGCCACCGTAAGGTGGCCACTTTTCCCCAGCGAAGTCCGGGGAAAAGTGTAGTATCTTACAACTGAAATCCTATACAAGCTGTGTTGAACTTTGATATGTCACCTCGGATTTCAGTTGTAAGATACGTAAGAAGAAACCACCGACCTTCCGAATTACGGAAAGGCCGTATTGATTTTCCGGCGGTGGTCCTCTTGGTTGCGGCTACGCCGCTTTAGGGTTCTAGGGTTTTAGGGTCCCTAGCCCCCAGTCCCTATCCTGCTTACCTGGACCGAAGTGAGCTGCTGCCTGTGCCCGTAGCGCCTGGACTCGCCCTTCTTAGGTTTGTAAGTGATGGCGCGAATCTTGCGGCCCTTGAACTGCCGCACGACCTTGCACTCCACCTCCGCGCCCGGCACATAGGGTGAGCCGATGCTCACTCCATTCTCGCCCGAGACGAGCAGGACTTCCTTCACGACTACCGAATCGCCCGCGGCCGCGTCAAGCTTGTCTACCGAAATGACGTCGTTTTCCGACACCCGATACTGCTTGCCGCCTGTTTTGATAATGGCGTACACTTCGAACCCCCAGTTTGGAAATTGGAAATTGGAAATTGGAGCCGCGGCCCCTCGTTTCGGGATTTCCGTTCCGCCTTCGCTTCACTCAAATCCCGAAACACCGGGGCGAAGGCCTCACTCCCGATGTTTCGGGAAAAGGGTTTCCCGAAACAACGGTACAACGCCGTCGGTTCCAGTTTTGCCGGTGTATCGGGAATCTTGTTCCCGATACGTGACTAGTTTCGGGAACAAGATTCCCGAAACACCCGTTAAGATTGCCGGTGTATCGGGAATCTTGTTCCCGATACGTGATTAGTTTCGGGAACAAGATTCCCGAAACACCCGTTAAGATTCACACCCCTAACTTGAAAATGGGGCGTCGATTGTTTCAACGCCCCATCCGAACCGAACTATTTTATCACGACCGCCTGGTCTTGTCAAGCGGCTTTTCCGCGGTCGTGACTTCGCCGAACGCATACGACCTCCGGATATCGGAAAGCCTGGCCTTCACGGACCGGCCCACGTATTTGCCGCCGTTTTCCAGTTCCACCAGATATCCATCCAGCCACGCGCTCGCCCTCGGAAGCAGTGAGAACGGGCTGCGGACCACGTGGCAGTCCACTGTTTCGCCCTTTCTCCACGGCATCATATGCCGCTCCATCTCCTGCATGTCTCCCGGTATGATCTCGTACTTTTCGAGATGCAGCATCTCATTCGCCCGAACGTAGATCGCCCGCCGAAGCCGGCGCTCGATCTCATCGACTACCTCACCATTGCCGCCCACCAGGTGCAGGGCTACCTCCGGGTTGGCGTTGACGAGAAATGCCTCGTTGTCGAGTTCGTTGGACTTATGCCGAAGGTCTCGCTCGATCTTCAGGCTCACGGTTTGCGCGGACTCCACCCGGCCCCTCGCCTGACAATACGGGCAGGGTTCGGTGACGATCTCGGTGAGGGTCTCGCCCGTGCGCTTTCTGGTCATTTCTATCAGACCCAGCGGGCTGATATGACAGATTTTCGTTCGGGTCCTGTCCTTGCGCAGCTCCCTCTCCAGCGCTGCAACGACCCTCGCCCGGTCCTTGGGGTTGATCATGTCTATGAAGTCTATTACGATGATCCCGCCGATATCGCGGAGCCTTAGCTGCCTGGCGATCTCGGCCACGGAATCCAGGTTGGTTTTGAGGATCGTGTCGTTCAGGCTGGTAGAGCCGATGAACTTGCCGGTGTTGACGTCTATCGTGGTCAGCGCCTCGGTCGAGTCGATCGTAAGGTGTCCACCCGACCTGAGCCAGACCTTGCGCCGCAGCAGAGATTCTATCTCGGTCTCCACGGCATATCGCTCGAAAATCGGCTCCGGCTCGTCGTAGAGCTGGAGCCTGGACCTCATCTTGGGCGAGATCAGCTCGATCAGTTCGATGGCCTTCTCGTAGTCGACCGGGGAGTCGATGATCATTCCACTGACATCCTGGCCGAATACGTCGCGGATCGTCTTGTAAATCAGGCTTAAGTCCTGATGCACCAGCCCTGGTGCGGAAATCTTAGCTGCTTTCTCTTGGATCTGGCTCCACATTCTCAGTAGGAACTCTAAATCCTTGCGAAGATCCGCTTCGCCTCGCCCTTCGGCCTCGGTTCGGACGATGATTCCGAACCCCAGCGGCCTCATGTTGTCGGCTATCTTCTTGAGTCGATCTCGTTCGTTCTCGCTCTCGATCTTTCGCGATATCCCGACGTTGTCGGATTCCGGCATAGGTACCAGATAGCGGCCCGGCAGCGAAATCCTCGTGGAAACGCGCGCTCCCTTGGACCCTCTCGGGCCTTTTACCACCTGGACCAGAAGCTCCTGGTTGGGCTTGAGGATATCCTTGATCCTCACGCGCGGGTTTTCTTTTCTCGCGCTTGGATACTCCTCGTCCGTCTCCGACAAAACGTCGGCCACGTAAAGAAACGCGTTGCGCTCCAAACCGATGTCCACAAACGCGGCGTCCATGCCAGACAGGACATTCGAGACTTTGCACTTGTAAGTGCTTCCTACAACTCGTTCCTCTCGTTCGACGTGCAGCTCGACCAGCTTACCCGATTCGATGATGGCGATACGGGTCTCGCGTGAATCCACATTTACTATGATCTCTTTTGACACTAATTATCACCTCCTTTCTGTTTGTGTTTTATCTAATCGCGAAAACGCGAAATTGCGAAATCGCGAAAATCGAATTTTAACGTTGTCCTCAGTTGTTTCGGGAAACCTTTTCCCGAAACTCCGCTCTCAGCTACAACCTTATATTCAACTTCTTCCTATGAATCGAAACTATCTCAATCCCGCCGGCAAGCCTGTCCGCGAGCGCCTCCACGACTTCCGACGGTTTCACCGTGAACTCGCGGTGAGGCAGCGTCATCGACAGAGCCATTGCGCCAAGCGCATCATCGCACACCGAAAGGGACTCGATCCCCGGCCTGATGTCGATCTTTTTGTGGCGCCCGCCGGATTCCCGCTCGGCCGGAATCGAACTCTCTTCCATTAGACTGCGGACGGCGGCCATAAGTTCATCGCGCGAAGTGCATCTATCGAGATCGACCCCGACCAGAAACTCGCTTGAGGCCGGCTCGGGTCCTTTCACATTATCGGGAAGAATGCACCCCTCGACCATCTCGACCCCGCCGGGCAAGCAGCCATTCAACGCCTGCCGAACGGCTTCCGGGTCCGCCGGGCCCGCGACGTGAATCGTAAACAAATCAGCATCGGCCGTGGCGCCCAGGGGAAGAGCGGACGCAATCGACATTTTCGGCCTCGGGTTGAAACCCTGCGTGTAGACCACATCGATCCGCGACATCCTCACCGCGCGGTCGATCACCCTCAAGAGGTCCAGGTGACCCAGCCATCGGGCCTCGTGCCCCTTTCGCAGCGTGAATAACAGCGCCGCGCCTCTATCGGCCCTGTGCCTGGTTTCGCTTGGGCCGGCAACCGCTCCGGATGCCGGCGCCGGCGGCGGGCACGTAATGGAATTTCCGAACAGCCTGGTAAGCGACTCTCTGACTCCGCACCCCGAACACCCCCCAAAACGGCAGTCGCCGGTCGTCTCCCCGCGATCCGCGGCGGCGTCCTCCCGCGCGAGAAACTCCTTGGATACACCTGTGTCGATGTGGTCCCACGGCAGAGGCGCATCGTGGGGGATATCGGAGTTGGCATAGCGGGCGATGTCCAGGCCGGCGGCCTCGAAAGCCGATAGCCATTTCTCGTAGTCGCAATTATCCTGCTCGAGGTTGCCACCCCTTTGCCAAACGTCGTGGATCACGGCCGACAGCGCGCGGTCCCCTCGGGCCAGCGCGGCCTCGATTCGGCTGGTCCTGGGGTCGTGCCAGCCTCAGGGCGACATTCTTTTTGTTCACGAGCGACCTGATAAATGCTATCTTGCGCTCCAGTTCCTGAAGAGCGTCCATCGCTCTCCACTGGAAGGGCGTATGCGGCTTGGGCACGAACGGGGAGATCGTCACGTTCACCGTGAGCTGCGTTCTATTGCGCCGCGCAACGTCGAGCACCCGGCCGATCAGGTTCCCGATCCCCTCGAGGTCTTCGTCGGTCTCAGTGGGCAGGCCGATCATAAAGTAAAGCTTTACCCTTTTCCAACCGCATTTCACAGCCGCTTCGACAGTCTCCAGAAGGTCGGAGTCGGTGATGTTCTTGTTTATGACATCTCGCAGCCGCTGAGTCCCTGCCTCTGGGGCAAAGGTGAGCCCGCTCTTCCTGACTCGCTGGATGTCCGCGGCAAGCCCAACGCAGGCGGCGTCGGCGCGCAGGCTCGGCAGCGAGACCCCCACGCCATCGGCCTCGTGCCGGTCGATCATGGTATGGACCAATTCATTAATGCCGGAATAGTCCGCGCTGGAAAGCGAAGTCAGCGCGATTTCATCGTATCCGGTTTTTTCAAGGAGCACAGCCGCCTGCTCGCAAAGCGCGGCCACCGAGCGCTGCCTCACCGGTCGGGTTATCATGCCGGCCTGGCAGAACCTGCAGCCTCTGCTGCAGCCTCTCATTATTTCCACCGCGGCCCGGTCGTGCACGGTTTCGATAAAGGGCGTCACCAGGGCGTCCGGGAATGACGCATGCTCCAGGTCGAGCACTACCCGGCCGCGAACAGCAGCCCCTCCTGCGTGGACCGAGGGCACGTACACCCCCGGCACCCGCGAAAGCGCCCGAAGTACGCCCGCCCGGCCCTCACGGTTATCCCGATATGCTCGAACGATATCGAGCACCACCTCTTCACCGTCGCCTATCACGAAGGCGTCGAGAAATTCGGACATCGGCTCGGGGTTGGAGGCGCAATGTCCTCCGGCGATGATCACGGGATCGGAATCGGTGCGGTCCCCGGCAAACAGCCCAATACCAGCGAGGTCGAGCATGTCGAGGAGGGTGGTATAGCTCAGCTCGTAAGCGAGTGAGAATCCCACGATGTCGAATCCGCCCAAAGGCAGCGAGGACTCCAGCGAGAAGAGAGGGATGTGCGCAAGCCGCATCTGGCTTTGCATGTCGGGCGCCGGTGCGAAGACGCGTTCGGCCGCAATGCCCGGTTCGCGGTTGAGGACATGGTAAAGGATCCTCAGCCCGAGGTTGGACATTCCGACTTCGTAAACATCCGGAAAGGCGAGCGCAACTCTTACGCTCACCTCATCAGGCGGCTTGCAAATCGAGTTCAGCTCACCGCCGGTATATCTCGCGGGTTTCGCCACTCTGGGAAGGACCCTGTCGATCCGTCCCTTCAAGCTCAACTCCGTAAATGACAAGTTCACAACCAATACAGTTTCTTCGCAGAAGAGCAGGCGGATAATCCCTCTCGCCAGCCCGTTCCAGCATAATTATATCACCGTGGCGCAGGGTCGTCAAGCGAAGGGAGGTCGAAAGTCGAAAGTCCGGCCCACCCCTATGCGGCGGGAACGAGGCTCGAAGATCACGCCCGGGGTCGGAACCTTCGAGTTCCCGCTGCACGCGTGGCGCCTTCCTCCACGAGAGAGGATGTGGTCTGCCTCTGCCCAGTGTGAGTGCTGTGCGTGCAGCGGGAACTCGAAGGGCTTATGCCAAGGATTGTCTCGGCTTGTCGTTCCCGCCGCATAATGAGCGTCGTTCCCCTCGCATAATAGTAGTCGTATCAGCCGCTACGTGCTTTTCATAAACGCTGAGCGGGTGGGGCAGGGGCCGAATCGAAGTTGGAACCATCTCAAGCAATACGATCGCTTCGAGGTGAGCCGCCATTTGCGAAGCGGAAAGAACGTAGTTGCCGTGCAGGTGGTGCGCTGGGGAATCGGGACTGGACAGTATATGCCCGGTCCCGGCGGGCTGATTGCCCAAATGTCATTCGACGACGAATGCTCCCCGTTTCTGATTACCGACTCTTCGTGGACGGTGGCCCGGAACGCGGCGTACGTCAGGCAGGCGTCCGGTAAGAATACATGAGATTTACTGCACAAAGAATACCTATCCCGTCCAACACCACGGCCAGTTCAACAGTTCAGACGCTCTTCTCAACAAGACATGGGAGCTTGGCCGCCGCACGACCCATGGGTGAAGGGACGCGTGCCCACACCTCACGGGCCGATAGTCGTGGAATGGAGGGCAGCCGATGATATATTCGACCTGTCCGCTATCATACCCGAAGGTGTGGAAGCACGGGTGAGAATGCCTGACAAGTATCAGGCCGGCAAGCTGGATATCAGGCAGTCCGCGGTAACCACCTCGCCCGACGGCATTACGGAGTAAATGTGGGCCTGACTAACGGCCCAGCCCGGCGTAATTCGTGAGTTGGTAGTTGGTTGCGAGAAGCTCCCTTAACCGCGGGTCGAGCAGCGCCGCCAAGTCACCGGTGTTAGGCCCGAACGCGTCGCCGGAGTCGTGCTGGGCGGGATGAAAGTAGACCTCCGCGGTGCGGGCGCGGACAGAGCTCAGGGCGCCAATCGTGTAATCCACAGTCATTCGCCCGCTCATCATCGCTCCAATGCATACCTCGCAGCTTGTGAGGCCCGTTCCTCGCAGGAGCCGCCGGCACCCGGATGCCAGATACGCATGCCCCAGCGCCGTGGTAAGCTTATAGAGCGATCTGGAACCCCCCGCCCGCAGGGCGGTCGTAAGCGGCTCGCCCGGGACGCGGATTCCGCAAGCGCCGTGTTGTATTGCCAGTTCTATCACAGCCGGCAGCACCGCCGGGTGCGCGTGGAGATTCTGGTGGCCATCCACGTGCGAAAGAGGCAGCCCCGTCGCCGCGAACGCCGAGAACTGGGCCTCGATTTCTATTGCCAACTGCCGCCGCGCCTGGGGGTCGAAGTCGTACTTTAGGGCCGCGCGGATAGGGTTCGAGTCGAACCTCCCGCTGCTGTCCACCAATGCGGGCGCTGTGCCTCGTCCAATCGACATTCCGCTGGTGAGCGTCAAATGAAGTCCCACGGCAAGGCCTGGATTGCGCCGCGCAATCGCCACAGCCTCATCCGCGGCTTGTTCGGTTAGCATCAGGCTGGCGCTGGTCAGAGTCCCCTCGCGATGCGCTTGCTCGACAGCCGCGTTGACGGAGGCGCTGGCGCCGAAGTCGTCGGCATTGATGATGAGTAGGATGGCCATTTCAGGGTATATGATATCACAAGTGAGACGCTAAGAGTTCACCCTATGCGGCGGGGAACGAAGCCCACTATGCGGCGGGAACGACAGGCCGAGGCGGTTCTTGGAATGGAGACCTTCGAGTCCCCGCTGCACGCGTGGCGCCTTCCGCCGCGAGGTAGGACGGGCTTTGCCTCTGCCCAGCGTGAGTGCTGTGCGGGCAGCGGGAACTCGAAAATGCCGGATTGAAGCAGGTGCTCTACTTGTCGTTCCGGCCGCATAGTGGTGGCTGCCGTTCTCACGAAGAGTGATTACCATCGACGCGGGTTGGGACTCCGGATTCTAGTGCTTAGTTGCATAATTGATTGATAGAACGCTGTACCGGGTGTTTCGGGAATCTTGTTCCCGAAACTAAGTGCGTATCGGGAACAAGATTCCCGATACACCGGCAAGAATGCTATCAGTTATTTATGCAAGTAGACACTAGCTTCTGAGTCCTAACCTAACTTCTATTTTTCGAGGAGAACAAAAATGTCCGGATCAGCTATTGTCATGATACGCCCCAATATGGACGATCTTCCGGTCTATTGCCTGCCTCCCGGCTCCAGCATAAGGAATTTCCGCAGGGGTGACGAGGAGATGTGGACCGAGATAGAGAGCGCCGCTGGGGAGTTTCTTACTCCCGAGGATGCGCTCGACCGCTTCCTGGCGGAGTTTGGAAACCATCTTCAAGAGATGGAGTCGCGCTGTTTCTTCGTGGTGGATTCGACGGGGCTTTCGGTAGGCACGGCCACAGCCTGGTATAATCCCGACTTCCTCGGCGAGAGCTACGGAAGGGTGCATTGGTTCGGGATCACGCGCGACTTCCAAGGCAGGGGCCTCGCCAAGCCGCTGCTGAGCGCGGTAATGGAGCGCCTTGCCCAGTCTCACGACAAGGCATACCTTAAGACGCATACCAGTTGCATCAAAGCCATAAGTACATATCTGGACTTCGGCTTTACCCCTTATTGCGTTTCCGCCGAATGCCAGGCCGCCTGGCGCGAAGTCGCGGACAGGCTTCGCCAGCCGGAACTTGCGCTGCCGCGGTGATGAAGCTGCTTGAGGGAGTTGAGTTTTGCGGGGTCACCTCCTCACACGGCGCTTCGGGGCATACGCCCGCGAAGTATCAGACCGATCAGTGTTTTAGGGACGGTCCCGCTGCATGCGCGGTGGCTGCCTGAACTTATTCTTGCCTCGAAGAGGAATCCATTCAGTCCTTGTGGAAGTTGCATGGCGTGGGTGCGCCCGCGGGTTACAAAATGCGGGGAACTGGGTCCGGCGCTTGTGAAACGCCGGACCATCGGAGCAACTCGTGTGGGGCGGAGGTTCCGGGCTTTCCACTTTCCACTATTTTCGAGGGGAGACAAACATGAGCGTACGGCTTGTTACACTTTTTACCGGGCAATTCGCGGATATTGGGCTCGAGACCTTGGCCGAAAAGGCCGCCGGATGGGGGTTCGATGGTTTGGAACTCGCGTGCTGGGGCGATCACCTGGATGTGGAGCGCGCAGCCTCCGACGAGGGTTACGCGCGGGGACGCGTCGAGCTGCTTGCCCGGCACGGGCTCAAGGTTCGAGCTATCAGCAACCACCTTGCGGGCCAACTGGTTTGCGACCCCAATGACGACTCCAGGTCCGACGCCTTTGCGCCGAAATCCTGCGCGGGCGATCCGGAGGCGAAGCGCGCCTGGGCAATAGAGGGCATGAAAGCCGCTGCTCGCGCGGCGGCCAATATGGGCGTTAAGGTCGTAAACGGGTTCACGGGCTCTTCGATCTGGCACTTGATCTACAGCTTCCCTCCCGTAAGCGAGGAAATGATCGCCCGAGGCTTTGCGGACTTTGCCGATAAGTGGAACCCGATCCTGGACGTTTTCGATAAATGCGGGGTCAGATTCGCGCTGGAAGTCCACCCGACGGAGATTGCGTTCGACATCGTCACGGCACGGCGCGCGCTGGACGCTGTCGGGCACAGGGAAGCACTTCGGATTCAACTTCGATCCCAGTCACCTTTACTGGCAGATGATGGACCCGGTGAGGTTCATAAAGACATTTCCTGAGCGTATCTTCCACGTGCACATGAAAGACGCGGCGCGCACGCTGGATGGCGAGAGCGGAATTCTGGCGTCATATCTGAACTTCGGCACACCCGGCAGGGGCTGGGACTTTAGAAGTCTCGGCAGAGGTGGGGTGGATTTCGAGTCGATAATACGCGCATTGAACGCGGCCGGCTATGAGGGTCCGCTGTCCGTGGAGTGGGAGGATGCCATGATGGACCGCGAGCACGGTGCGCCGGAATCCTGTCGTTTCGTGAGAAACATCGATTTTCCAAGATCGACGCGGGTCTTCGATGAGGCCTTTGCATCTCAAGACTGAGCGTATGCTCGCCGGAACGTCCTTCCCGACTTTTGACTTTCGACTTTCGACTGGTATACAGCCTTGATAATAGACGTTCACGCCCATGTTTTTCCGGACGAACTGGCCGCGCGCGCGGTCGAGGTGCTCGCCAAGAGGTCCAATGTCGCGCCGCACACCGACGGCACATGCGCGGGGCTGCTTGCCTCGATGCGGCGGGCCGGAGTCGATCGCTCGATCGTAACGCCCATCGCGACAAGGCCCTCCCAGGTTTCCAGCATCAACCGCTGGGCTGTCGGCATATCTGCTGCTAAGAAAGTCTCCACTTCGGACGAAAGAATCACGTGCTCGAACCAGGACAGTTTCCTAATCGATGCAAGTGGGCAACCCCCACTGGGGGCTCGCGGTGACGGGATCACGAGCTTCGGCACTCTTCATCCCATGCAGGAGAATTTGCCCGATGAGATCGATTTTCTGGTCAAGAGCGGGATTCGCGGAGTGAAGCTGCACCCGGACTATCAGGAGTTCTTTGTCGACGAGCCGGAATTGACCCCGATGTATCGCGCCATCGCCGACGCCGGTCTGGTGCTGCTTCTTCATGCCGGAGTCGACATAGGGCTGCCGCCCCCCGTGCATTGTACACCGTCCCGCCTGGCCCGCGTGCTGGACGCCGTGCCCGAACTCACCATTATCGCCGCGCACATGGGCGGATACGCGAGTTGGGACGATGTCGAGCGATATCTGCTGGGGCGAAAGCTCTATTTCGATACCTCGTTTTCTCTAACGGATCTCGGCGCCGAGCGAATGGCCGCGATGATAAGATCTCACGGCGTCGACCGGGTGCTATTTGGCGCCGACTCTCCCTGGACCGATCAGGCCGTGGAAATCGCGGGCTTACTTGACTTGCCGCTGGCGGATGATGAAAAATCGGCGGTGCTGGGCGGGAATGCCGAGCGGCTGATTTTTGGCGGTTAGACGGTAAGTGCTCACTCTTCCGAGAACGAAACTCCGCCAATGCTGAGTAGGTCCGGTTTGTGGACCGTATCGAAGCATGGCCGCATCGGAGACCGCCCTTCGATACGCCTCGCTTGCGCTCGGCACTCAGGGCTGGCGGGTTCCGAATTCCCAAAGACTCAGCTGTTAGGGTTGATGAGGTGGGGGGAAGCGGTGCAGTCGAGCATGGGCTCATCGAGCAAGGCGCTCCACCCTCACCCCCGGCCCCTCTCCCGTGAGGGCGAGGGGAGTTCGAGCGCGACGTTGCTCTCGGAATTGCGGCGTTGGGCTTGGCACTTTGGGCTCCCTCTCCCGGATGGGAGAGGGTTGGGGTGAGGGGGAAACGCTGTAACCAGGCACGTCTTCGACTTTCGACTTTCAGCTTTCCGCTATCTTTACAGGAGGAATCATGGCTTTTAATGGCTTAGGAATGCATTTGGGAAATCTTTGTCTGTTGTCGCCCGCCAAGACGCGGTCGATCAGCCCGGAGAACTTTACCGGGGAGAAGGGCAAGGGCGGGATGGCTGCCGAAGGCACGGGGGCAGTCTGCGCACGGGATCTGGGACGGGGCTGGAAGATATCGCCGTCCATAACAATCGAGCCCGGCGAATGCCGCGTGCTTGCGGACATCGAGGGGCCGGGCGCCATTCAGCACATCTGGGCGAGCCCCACCGGCCACTGGCGTTTCATGGTCCTGCGCATATACTGGGACGGGTCGGAGACACCCTCGGTCGAGTGCCCTGTAGGAGATTTCTTCGCCTGCGGGTGGAACAAATACGCTCAGGTCTCATCACTGCCCGTATGCGTAAACCCCCTCTATGGATTCAACTGCTACTGGGAGATGCCCTTCAGGAAATCCTGTAAGATGACGCTCACAAACATTGCGGCTGAAGCGGTGACGCTTTACTATCAGATCGATTACACTCTCACGGATGTCCCCGAGGATGCCGCCTATTTCCACGCGCAATTTCGCCGGGTGAACCCCTTGCCATACAAGGAAGCATACACGATCCTCGAAGCGGTGAGGGGCAAGGGTCATTACGTCGGCACTTACATGGCCTGGGGCGTGAACAACCGAGGCTGGTGGGGCGAGGGCGAGATCAAGTTCTATATGGATGGCGACGACGAGTTTCCCACCATCTGCGGCACCGGCGCCGAGGACTACTTTTGTGGGTCACACAACTTCGACCTCGGCAAGGAAAACGGCGGATATCGGGAGTTTACCACTCCGTACTCGGGCTTGGCGCAGGTGATTCGTCCTGATGGGCTTTACGACTCTCAAACCCGTTTCGGTCTCTATCGGTGGCACATAATGGACCCGGTCAGGTTCGAGTCCGACTTGCGCGTGACCATCCAGGCGCTGGGCTGGCGATCGGGAGGGAGATACCTGCCGCTGCGGGACGATATCGCTTCTGTGGCATACTGGTATCAGACCCTGCCCGGCGGCTGCATTCCCGGCGCTGCCGGACAGGGATTATCTGGAAGTGGCTTGATCCACCAGGCCGGGGGCAGGAGCGCCCCCGGCCGTGAACCTTGTCCTCGTTACTCGTTACTCAGCACTCGTCGCTTTCGGATTAGTGTGTCGTAAACCGTATCGCCATGTTATTTGCCACTCCGCTTTGATCGTAAGAGTACTTGCAGGCGTGGGCGCCGGTGGAGTCTTCGATTCCGATTGTAGCTCTGCGCCCACCACCGTAAAGGTTGCTGGAAGCAGTGTTGAGGTACTGGAAGACGATGTCACTGGTCCCCTCGTAAAGAATCGCCTGGAACGTTATGTTGGCGCCCGTCTGCCCGGCAAGCGGCATGTTTACCCAGCTTATGACGAACTCCCGGTTTGGCGCAGACCCCACAGTGCCCATGCGCACCGTGCCGGCGCTGAGTCCGCCCCAGTAGGGGTAGACCGCGTTGTTCGGCAGACTGACGGAAGGTATGCTGGTATTGACGGGAGAGTTAAGGCCCGATGGACTGAAGCCGAACAGGCCGTTCGAGCCAATATAGAGCTTGTTGTAGGTCATTCCGTAAAACTGGAAATTGAACGGTACGGTCTCGGCGCCGCTCACCGAATTGACGCCCAGCGGGACGATTGCTTGCGAACTCGGATCTATCCACCTATATGTGGTCGATAACTCTCGATAGCCCGGCGTGTTCACCGTGAGGCTGGCTGAGCGCGTGGTACTGCCGCTGCCGTTGGTCGAGTTGGTAAACGAGATTGTGCCCGCGCTGCTCCCGGCGGCGAGATTATTGGCCGTGGAGGAAACTGATACGGTCACGACGGCGCTTGCGCCGGCAGCCAGGGTTCCGGAAGTCGCCGAGAGTCCGAGCCACGATTGATTGGCGGAGGCGCTCCAGGTTACGGGGCTTTGGCCGGTGTTCGTCAGCGTGTAGGACTGGCTCGATGGGCTGAACGGCCCGCCCACATATCCGCTGGCGGCGAAGTTCGTGGTCGGGGTCGCCGACAGCTTGCCCGGAGGGGGCGCGTTGACTGTCAGGGTGACGCCGCGCGTGGCGTTGCCGCCGCCGTTGGTCGTGTTGGTGAACGTGACTGTGTCCGAATAAGAGCCGGCCGCTAGAGAATTGGCGTTCGAGTTGATGGATACGGTCACTGTCGTGGCGGCGGCCCCCGTGAGAGTGCCGCTCGACAAGAGCAGGCCGACCCACGGCTTGGTGGCTGTCGCCGTCCAGTTGATCGATGCCTGGCCGGAGTTGGTCAGAGTATATACCTGGCTCGACGGAGAGAATGGCCCTCCGACTATTCCAGCCGCCGTCAGGGCTGTGGTTGGGGTCACCGATAGCTTGCCGGGCGTCAGCGCGGTCACGCTGAGGCTGACCGAGCGCGTGGTATTGCCCGTGCTGTTCGTTATGTTGGTGAAGGTTACGGCGCCGGAGTATGTGCCTGCCGCAAGGGCGCTGCCGGCGGAGTTTATCGAGACCGTGACGGTCGCGCTTGCTCCCGCCGCCAGACTGCCGCTTGTCGATGACAGTCCGACCCAAGACGCTGAGGCCGATGCGGTCCAGCCGATCGCGCTTTGGCCGGTGTTAGACAGAGTGTATGTCTGACTTGCCGGGCTGAATGGTCCGCCGGCGTTTCCCGACGAAGACAGGCCGGTGGCCGGCGACACCGACAGCGCGCCCGGAGCCGACGTCACGCCTGAGCCGGACGTGAAGGCCTTCAAGCAGACGCTGGTGTTGTGCGAGTAGCTTGCAACATCCATCCACGTCTTGCCGTCCCAGCTCATATAGCCTTGCCCGAGGCTGGCGGTGGCGCCGCTCGAGTAGCCGCTCCACGGCATCTCCATCGGGATCGGGAAGTTGTAGCCGGGCGTCGTCAGCTTCACCACAACCGAGAACACCTGGCCCGGGGTTATCGGAACGGCTGTGGCCAGGGGCACGGTGTGATAGCCGGCATCGGTTATCGTGCCGGTCGTGACGCTGGCGGGCGCGGATGAGCTTATCGGGGTGGAGGTCGGGTTCACGTAGACATCCACCTCGTAAGTGGAACCGGGTGATGCGTCATACCAGCCAGCCGCCACCACGCTGGACTTGGCTGTCGCGGTGAAGACGTTCGCAAACCACGCGGTGGGGACGCTGTAACCGCTGCTGGTGTCCCATCCGAGCGGATCGTACTGGTAGATGCCGTTGTAGTCGGTGGTGGATTCTGCCTCGAAGACCGCATTTTCGGTGGTGGCCAGCAGCGCGTCGTAATAAGAAATCCAGAAATAACCGGCGATCCCCCAGGAGAATCCCCAACTGTTTCTTATGAGGAACGCGCCATTGCCGGGAGGAGCGGTGACGAAGTTCGATGCGGCATGGTTGTCGTCCCAACCGACTATGCAGACGGCGTGGTTGGCATTGCCTCCGCCATTGTAGTAGTAGCTGGACGTGGTGGAATTGAGATAGCTGTCCGAATGATAATACGTGGTGTAGACGGCGCCGTACTGCATAACCGCCTGCTTGATCGAGGTGTTGTCGAGCGAGTTAGCGCGGTTGGGCAGATAAATGATATCTTGCACGTGTCCTTGCACGGTCAGACCGGTAGGCGAGGCGCAACTGTTCTGATTATAGGGGTCATCGGATCCGTTGACGGGGCCCGACCACCGCGTCAGGTAGGCAGCGGACATACTCCTGTTGCCGCCGTCACAGCACCCAAGATCGAACCCGCTGGAGTCCTTGAGATTATTCTCGGAGAACTCGCAGGACTGGTTCGGCATAAGGAAAGACTCCAGCGACCCCATAGTGGCAAATGCCCAGCAGTCGCCGCAGGAGCCCTGGTTTTCTATTGGCGTCAGCTTGCCGGTGGTGCGCAGATCGAAAGAGTGGGAAGCACCGAGGCCACATACGCGGAGGACGACACTCCTTTGATATGCGGCAGGCATATCGGGTCAGGAACCAGCCCGCCTTGATAAGAAGCGCGGACGCTTTCGACAGAAACTTGGCCGGGGGCCCGGATGTAATCCAGGAACGCGGAGCTTGGGGGAGCGAAGCCTGGCTGCGCGGGCGATTGCGCGGCGCCCGCGGCGGCGATGATCAGGGTCAGACTCGCGATCAGTGCGAGCGTGGACAACCCATAGTTCGGGGACCTACGATTCATTTGACGCACACCCTTTCCTTGCTTGAGACGGCCGGCGTGATCGAAATGGCCGGTGTAGCATGGTCCATATTCCTGCACAGGGACGAGAAACTTGCTGCAATTAGTACGGGAATACGGGGATTGAAGTCGGAGGTCAGAAGTGAAGGTCGGAAGGGACCTCACAGCCACGGCTTGCCCATGCGCTGCACTTGTTGTGCTGAATCGCGGATGACGCGGCGATAACCGGTTACGCGGAAGGGAACGGCAACCGCCAGAAGTTCCGCGTAATCCGCGTTTCAGAATTCAGGATTGGACTCGCCTTTCTGTTCCAGCTATTTTGCCTATCAAATTGGAAGTCGACCAGCCCTCGGTCTCGGTGCTCGTGTAGGAGACGACCTCCACTCGCCCGCCAACGCTGCGCACGGCGGGGGCCTCGATCATCGCGTTGGGATCGCGGTCGCCGCCCTTCACGTGCACGTCGGGTCTTATCGCGAGGATCAGCTCGATAGGGGTGTCTTCGTCGAAGATGGTGACATAATCGACGCACTCGAGCGCGGCGAGTATCTCCGCTCGCTGGGCCTGACTGACCACCTGCAGGTCCGGGCCCTTGAGGCGCCGGACGGAGTCGTCGCTGTTGACGCCGAGAATCAGGATGTCGCCCCGTGCACGCGCGTCCTGCAGGTAGCGGATATGACCGATGTGCAGGATGTCGAAACAGCCGTTGGTTGTAACGACCGTCTTGCCCCGCGCCTTCGCCGCGGCCGCGATCTCTCGCAGTTGGTCACGGTTCTTTAGTTTGCGTTCCAGGGTGATAGTCGACATCCGATTTCAGGAAACCCCTTTCCCGGAATAGGCCGCTTCTGACTGTTCCGGAATGCTTCGCGTTTCCGCGATTAAGTTTGGCTGGGGTCGTCTGCCCGCTTTCTTCACAAATACTCCCCACTGGGACAGAAAACCGATCGTTCTTACATTCTTTTCCTGGAAGCAGTCGACATTCTTGAAATACACCAAACTATCGTGCGGGCTGGACCTTCTCTGATTGAGGCCGAGAAACTCCAGTATCTTCATCGCCCAGTCCATATGCGGCACGGGAGACGTGAGCAAGAGTTTGCCGCCGGGTTTCAAGAGGTCGTGACACTCACGGAAGCAGTCCACGTGTTCGACGACTTCGAAAGCGACTATCACATCGAACGAGCATTCTTCAAGGCCCAGCTTCCACCAGTTGCGAATATCGCCGACAATTTCCGCCGGAGGATTGATATCCAATCCGGTATAGCCGGTCCAGCCGTTCCTTTTCAGATACTCGCCGACCCAGCCGGACCCTGGGCCGATTTCCAGAATCCGGGCGTCCTTTGGAATGTCGCCGAGGAAGTAGTCGAGTTTCTTTTTTCTCGCGATTTTACTAAGTAAGGGCATGTAGGTTTCCTTCGCGGGCGGCGGGAGAACGAGGCCCGGGAAATTTTGAATTCTGAAATTCTGAATTTTGAATTGAAGGGACCTCTAGCGGATCGCTGGATCCCCTCCCTAATTCAAAATTGAAATTTCAAATTTACAATTCGGATGGCTTGCCGGGCAATACCTTTGTCTTGATGTGCATTGCTGATTCCATGGTCGTATCCTCGGCACACATTATACCCGATATTGGACACGCCTGACAAACTGTGCGGAAGAAAGTAAGTGCTCACTGTTTGTGAGAATGGCACCCACCACTATGCGGCGGGAACGACAAATTGAACTTCCGCTTCAACCCGGCGCTTTCGAGTTCCCGCTGCACGCACAGCACTTACCCTGGGCAGATGCAGACCGTGCCCTCCCTTGCGGGCAGAATGCGCCATGCATGCGGCGGGAACTCGAAGGTCCCGATGCCAACGATTGTCTCGCCTTGTCGTTCCCGCCGCTGTGATATATTATGGCCAGCCGGTGACGGACCCGGCCCAGCTCGCCAAGATCAAGGCTCCTATTCTGGGAATCTTCGGCGAGGCGGACGCGATGATTCCGATGGAGAAGATTCGCGAGTTCGAGGACATGCTCTGCAAAGGCCGGGGTGAAACACGAATTCCATACGTATGCGGGCGCCCCGCACGCATTCGCCAACCCATCCGGCGGCCAGAACTACAGACCGGAGGCCGCATCCGACGCATGGAAGCACACACTGGCATTTCTGAAGGCCAATTTAGGGGGTTAGGGTTTTGGGGTTTTAGGGAAGGGACCGCGCCTCATCTGGAGGATGGCTGTCCGCAGCCTTGTCCTCTTCTGACCCCTATAACCCTAGAAAAGGATCCTCGCCGCGCCGGTCATAAACGATGCACCTGATCCTTTCCCGCTTGCACTCGCGCGCGCGATTGCAACGGATGGGAACCAGCCGCACCTCCGTATGCACCATATCGGGCATCCGAACGGTCGCCTGAATTACCTCGACGCGCACCATGAGGTTCTTGATGCCACAAAACTCGTAGGTTTCTTTCTTCTCGTACTTGTCATTCATTGCGGGCTGCACCACTGTTACGTTAGCACAACGGGAGCATTGCGCGCAAGAGTTCACTCCTCTGAAGACAGTCGAAAGTCAGGAACTTCCGCCCCGCAGGGGTTGCTTCGGCCGCGGAGCGAAGCGCCCGCCCAGCGTTACGCCAGGTTCTTTTTCACGCTATAGTGGTGAAGCCAAGGGCTTCTGCTTGATTCCTGTGAAAATAGTTGTCGGTTGTCGGTTGACGGTTAGGGACCGGCGCCACCCCCGGTGTTTCGGGATTTGAGGAGCGAGCAGATTGTCTATGTACAGCACAAACCTTGTATTCGCTCCGGAAATCCCGAAACTCTCCGAGGTTGTTTCTTTTGTTGCTTCGGCCGCGGAGGGAAGCGCCGCAGCCGAAGCAACCCGTGCGGGGCGGAGATTCCCGACTCTCTGCCCTCTGCTCTCTGCTATAAGCCATTTTCAGAGGCGAAGGGTTTCTTCTTGCGCATGTATAACTCTCCTTTGGCTTGCCCATGAAAAACAAGGTCGATAATTTACCCGCTTATACCCTGATAATGTTCGCCGCTTCGGTGCTGGTGACCGGCTATCGGGTCTATTTTCACAACCAGTCGCTGCAGCTTCCCCTGGTGCTCCTGCTCAAAGACCCAACGCTGTTCCCTCGCGACCCCTTCGCGGCTACGTTGCCCTACTATGCCTCGCTGCTGTGGAGGGCGGTCGCGGTGCTGCTGCGGGTGATCCCGCTGGAGCCGCTGCTTCTGGTGCTGTTCGTAATCGAACGGTTTATCACCATCTACGCGGCGGGCAGCCTCGCGCGCGCGTTTTCCCCGCGATCGACACTTGCCGCGGTGGCGGCGATGGCGTTTTTCGCCCTGTGGCCGGGCCCGCTGCTTGGCGGGGGCACGCTCGTGATGCCCTACTTCGAGCAGACCAGTTTCGCGGTGGCGCTCTTTATGCTCGCAATGGCGGCATGGCACAAAGACCAGCCGCTGCTTTGGGCGGCAATGATGGCAGCCGGCTTCAGCACGAACTCTATGTACGGGGCCTACGCGCTGACTTACTTCGGGGCGGTATTTCTGATCGATCCCGATTATAGGCGGGCGTGGAAGAAGTGGCTCGGGGCGCTGGCGGTGTTCGCGATACTTGCCTCGCCGACGGCGTTGATGACGGCCTCGGCCTTCGGCAAGCACGCGACGGATAACGCCCTGTGGGTCACGGCCGCGCGTGTCCGGGTAGCGCATCATCTGTTCCCGTCCACTTGGCGCCGCCTGGCTTTCGAGAAGTCCGCATTCTTGCTCTGCCTGGCCATGGCGGTCTTTTGGATGGCGAGGACCAGGAGCGAGAGGCTGTATCGGCACGGGATGGTCTGGTGCGCGATCGCGCTGGCCTGGGTGGCGTACGCGTTTATTGCGGAGGCGCTCAAGTCGTCTTCGGTGCTCATTATGCAGCCGGCGAGGGCCACGGACCTGTGGTGCTGCTTCGCGGCGATCGGGATGCTCAGCGTGTTCGCGGCCATGGTGGACGATGCGTGCAGCCTAACCCGGCAAAGCCCGAAGGGAATTCAACCACGAAAACACGAAAGGGGAAAAGCACGAAATGGGATTCGGCGCCCGTTGTATCGGGAAACCCCTTTCCCGATACTCCGACCGCGCAGGGTTTCGGGAAAAGGGTTTCCCGAAACAACTTCCGTGTTTTCGTACCTTCGTGATTTCGTATTATCGTGTTTTCGTGATGAAGAAGGATCCGTATATGTGACCTGGCTTCTCATCGCGGGCCTGCTCGTATGGGACTATCCCATAGTCCCTGTTTATGTCTTTCCGGCGATGCTGCTGCTTGTGGCGTGGAAGCCTGCCTGGAGGTGGCTATTCGATTGCGGCGGTCCGGCGCGCGCCGCTCTTCTGCTGGCAGTTGCGGTGGCCGTGGTGGGGCTGATCTCTTTTGGAAATCGGGTGCACAAGCGCGGAAGTGTAGGCGCGGCGCTCGTCGGTCGGCCCCCGGCCTCCGAGAGACTTCTCGCGGCCTGGGGGAGGAATCATACAGCAAAAGGTGATGTCTTTCTTGTCAACCCGAACTGGGGCGAGTTCAGGCCGCTGTCGCTGCGGCCGGTGTTCGTGACATGGAAAGACGGTTCCGCCCTGTTATGGTATCGGCCGTTTGTGACCGAGTGGGTGGAGCGGGTGGGCGCGCTCGGCTATGATATAACGCGGCATGGGCCCGCCGGCACGACGATCAGCGCGCATCTTGATAAGCTCTACGCTCACCTCACGGACGCCGAGGTCAGATCGCTCGCAGGGCGTTACGGGATACGCTGGTGGGTTGTCTCGGCTTCGCACGAATCGGCGTTTCGTATGGCATATCACAACAAGTATTTCAGAGTTTTGGAGGTAAACCAATAATGCGATTGGCTCTACAGCTTTACACTCTGCGCGAGTTCGCGCAGACCCCCGACGACCTCGGGGTCACACTCGCGAAGGTCAGGACTATCGGATACGAAGTGGTCGAGATCGCTGGAATCTGCCAAATCGAAGCCGGCGAGCTGGCCAAGATGCTTCGCGATTCCGGCCTGACGGCTTGCAGCGTTCACTTGTCCCACGCCCATTTAACGAACGAAAATGGAAAAGCAATCGACCAACTCCACACTCTCGACTGCAAGTACGCTGTAATCTCCGGCATGCCCGAGCGTTACCGCAACGCCGAGGGCTATGCCAAGTTCGCCCGCGAAGCGACCGAACTCGGGAAGAAGCTCGCTGACGCCGGGCTGTCGCTGGGGTATCATAACCACAGCTTCGAGCTTGAGAGCTTCGGAGGCCGGACGGGCCTGCGGACCCTCTTCGAGGACAGCGACCGCGCGTACCTGAAGGCGCAGCTCGATGTTTACTGGATTCAGCACGGGGGCGGCGACCCTGCCTGGTGGGCGCGCGAGTGTCTGGGCAGGCTGCCGATGGTGCACTTGAAGGACATGACTGTCCGAAATAACGTCCCGATCATGGCCGAGATCGGGGAGGGCAACCTCAACTGGCCGCACGTTCTCGACGCCTGCCAGTCCGCCGGGGTCGAGTGGTACATAGTCGAGCAGGACGAATGTGAACGCGACCCGTTCGAAAGCATCGCAATATCGCTCAGGAACCTGAAAAAAATGGGGATGTGATGGCAGGGGCTGGCGGATGGCAGGGATGGCGGTTCCGGGCTCTCTGCTCTCAGCTACTGCCTGAAGAGTGCGTATGCTCGTGCGTTGTGCCGTGCTGATGCGCGTGGCTGTGGCTGAGCGGGCCGTGGGTGTGGGTGTGGGTGTGGATAAGGTTTGCTTTCCGCAGCAGGCGGATATCCGCAAGGATCGTCTCCACGGGGCCGTCGGCCGCCAGAGACCCCAGCGGGGCCGGCTTCGGTCGCGCCGCTTCGCTTTGCGGCCGAAGCAACGTGTGCGGGGCGGAGGTTCCGGGCTCTCTGCTGTCCGCTCTCTGCTCTAAGCTATTTTCAGAGGGAGCATGCCGATCGCCCAGGACCAGGGCGCGGTCGGCCAGGTGGGCAAGCAGGCCGAGGTCCTGGGTGGCGCTGACGAGGGTGACGCCCGCGTCGTGCAGTCCGCTGAGGATCTCGAGGAGCGTGGACTGGCTCCGGGGGTCGAGGCCCGCCGTCGGCTCATCGAGCAGCAGGACCGAGGGACTCATCATCAGCAGCGAGGCCAGCGCGACGTGTTTCTTCTCGCCGGCGCTCAGTGTCTGCGGGGCGCGTTTACTCAGGTGCGAGGCTTCCAGCAGAGCCAGGGTATCGTGTGCGCGGCGTCGAATCTCCTCGCGCGAGATTAAGCCGAGCTGCCAGCGGCCCGAAAGCCAGCGTCCGTCCGACCGTTGCGCAGAAAAGCTGCGCATCAGAGTTCTGAAACAGGAACCCGACCTCTTTTCGGAACATTGGGCCGAACGGTGGGGTTTCGGTCGATTCTTCGGTGAGCGTCTTTCCCAGCGCCACCACGGCGCCGGATGTGGCAAAATGAAGGCCGTCGAGAAGGCTGCAGCAGCGTCGATTTGCCGCTGCCGTTCGCGCCGAGCAGCGCCACGCGCTCCCCCCGCTCTATGGCAAACGATATGTCCAACAGGCACTCGCCGCCGCCGGGGTAACGAAAACTCACGTGTTCGACTGAGAAGATCATCGATTATTCCTAAAGCGGCGCAGCCGCAACCAAGAAGGCCATCGCCGGAAAATCAATACGGCCTTTTCGTAATTCGGAAGGTCGGTGGTTTCTTCTTACGTATCTTACAACTGAAATCCGAGGTGACATATCAAAATTCGGATAGACTTGCTATGGGATTTCAGTTGTAAGATACTAAGCCCGCAAAGCCGGAACCGGATTTAATCGCGAAAACGCGAAAGCGTCCGAAAACGAAAATCATGGTAGTTTGTGCCATAGACCCTGGGCGTATTGCTCCTCGCCCCCCGTCTGGACAGCCTCTGCGGGGATAGGGTTCCGGGCTCTCTGCTCTCAGCTACCTTCCGAGCGCCAGCAGCGCCGCGCCGAATGCCGCGGCTGCGGCGATAAACGCCCAGTCCCGCCCGCGCCATTTTTGCTCTTCCATCAGGTGGACCTCGCCATTATAACCTCGCGAGATCATCGCCATGTGGACCGCCTGGCCCAGAGAGTTTGCGCGCCGATAAAGAGAGCCCATTCCAGCCGCGACCCAGGCATGCTCCTGGCGCAGCGAACCCGAAGCGATCGAGCGGCTGATCTTTGCCAGGTGAATCTCTTCGGCGGCCCTCAGCAAGACCCCCAAATACCGTTCCATCAGGCCGAGCAGCATCACGAAGACCTTAGGCACGCCGAGGCCGCTCAGTCCGCGAAAGAGGCGCGCGGGTGGAGTCGATGCGGCAAGAATCATCGCAAGCGAGACGCACGATCCCACCCTAAGAACCATCAGAGCGGCCAACCGGAGGCCCGCATCGGTGACGGCCAGGGTTTCGGGCAGTCGCCACGGGCCGAGCCGCGCTCCGGGAATGTGCCAGATAACCAGGAGGCGCTGGCCCTCGGTGACGATGTTGAGCGCGGCGGGCAGCATTATCGCCGCGGAAAAAAGCGGCACGGCCAGCCATGCGCCCGCAAGCCGGCGAAACGCGATGCCCGAGGCCGCGGCCATCGCCGCGCAGGCGGCGCAGCAAACGACCAGAGCCACAACGCTGTGGACCAGAGTGCAGACAACCACGAGGCCCACCAGCCCAAGCACCTTCGCCCGCGCATCGATTGCTTGCAGCAGGCCCGCGCGCGCGGTGTCGTCGTCGCGAGCCAGTTCGGTCAAGAGACGAGCGAATACTCCCAAAGCGCGGCGGACCCACCCGTGCCCGCCCGCGTTCCCGACGCACGTGGCGGAAATGGTGGTCTCGCCGGGCCGCATCCAGTCGGGAATCGAAGTCACGGCGCTTCCTTTCGTCCCAGCCCCCAGTGGGGGTTGCCCACTTGCATCGATTAAGGCGCTTAGCGCCCTGTTAGAAACAATTTGTTGTCGGTAAGGCGGATTCGACGGCGCACCGCCTTTGGGTTTTCCGCTTTATGGTTGTTAAGGGATGGCCGATGAGCTATACTTGCTTTGCCTGGGCGGAGGGTAGGGCAACGCTGGGGAGCTCTCCCGAGCGCCGACTCAGGTGTTGTTCAAGGGATGGGGGTGGAAATCTCCGCCCCCTCCAAATCATCCCTTAACAACCGAAAAGCGAAAAACCCGACCGCCTGCCTTGGTCAACTGCCACCGTAAGGTGGCCACTTTTCCCCAGCGAAGTCTGGGGAAAAGCGTAGAAACTTTCCCGTTCCAATACGTGATTCGCTCGTCTAGAGTGGACGGTTTCTTAGGAGCGCAAGCCCAGCAGCGGCTATGGCGACTACGCCCAACAAGGCCGAAAGCACGTAGTGGAAACTTGCGGTTCCCAGGGTCGGTGGGCCGTTTGCAGGCAGGGCATAACCGGGCATGGCGCATGCCATATCGAGCCCGCCCGAAGACCCGCCGGAACATAGCCCGCCACCCTGCCGATCTCCCGCACGCTCCACTCACCCCACGCCGACCCGGCCGCGTACCGAGCGGGCAGATATACCCCCAGTGGAGACCCAACGACGAGGACCCCAAGCAGGACCAGAGATCGCCGGAGCAGCAGCCTGTTCCCCGCAGGATCCAGCCCGGCGCCGGGCGCAGCAGCGATGGCTCCATTCGCTGAAGATATGCGATCACCAGCCCCGTCGCAAGGGCCTCTACCCACCCGAATACCATCAGGTGCCCCAGCATCATGGCGGGAACAGCCACCGACAGGCCGAACGGGCAATAAAGCGGCCTGCCGTCCAGTCCGCGCGCGATAAGGGGTTGGATCCCGAACATCACAGCGGCGGTCAGTGCCGCCGCATTGAGGCCGATATATCCGCCCAGCGCGCCGCCCACGAGCCGCCGTCGAGACTCCAGCGGCGATGCCCCGGCGATTAGCCGGTACACTGCCCATCCCACCCACGGCAGCACTACGGCCATGTCGAGGCAGTTGGCGCCGATGGCGGTGATTCCGCCGTCCTGGAACAAAACAGCCTGCACGATAATCGCGAGTGAGACCGCGACCGTCGCCGCCCACGGCCCGAGCAGGACAGCCGTGAGCACCGCTCCCACGGCATGCCCCGTGGTGCCGCCGGGGATGGGCACGTTGAACATCATCAAAACGAAGCAAAACGCGGCAGCCAGCGCCAGCAGCGGCGCCTGGCGAGTGCGCAGAGTGGCTTTGAGCTTTCTGGAAGCTATCGCCCATATCGGCACGACCGCGGCAAAGGCGGGAACGTAAGTCTGGGGGCTAAGGTAACCGTCGGGAATGTGCATCGCAAGCCTTGCTTTCGTATTGGGAACTGCCCAATCGTAACACGAAGCAGCCGGGACGGTCAAGGGAGGTCGGCGGGACTTAGCGGGGCAAACGGTGCTGGACTTTGGCAAGCTAATGTGATATCCTCTCCGCGGGCGTTCTCCGAAAACCCGGCGGACGACGCTCAGCATCCTCGACGCTCAGCTAATTTGCAAGAGTCTCAAAGGACGGATATTATGAAGCATGTGACGAATCAGGGTCATATCCTAGTGCGGCAGATCACACCAAGGAATCTGCTCTCGTTCGGTCCCGACACTCCGGCCCTCGAGCTAGGACCCCTCAATGTCTTGATTGGACCGAACGGTTCAGGCAAATCGAATCTGGTCGAGGCGCTTGCATTAATGCGGGCTACCCCTGTGCCTCCACAGACCACTTCCAATGCGGATGTTCGGGGCGTGGTGCGACGCGGGGGCGGTGCTCAGGAGTGGATTTGGAAGGGGTCAAGAGGCCATCCGGCTTCGGTTGAGCTGGTCGTCGAAAACCCGAAAGGGAGTCAACCCTTGCGGCATTTTTTTGCGTTCCGCGCTGACGAACAGGGATTTCGATTGGAAGATGAGCGGGTAGAGAACGAGACGCCGTACGACGGCAAGGATGACGCCTATTTCTACTATCATTTCCAAGGCGGCGATCCAATCATCAACACCGCTGGGGGTAGTGGGGGGCGACACTTGGCGCGAGAAACGGTGGACCTGAACGTATCTATTCTTGCTCAGAGGCGTGAACCTGAAATGTGGCCAGAGATCGCACACTTGGCAGGGACTTATGAGAAGATCCGCATCTACCGGGAGTGGGCATTCGGACAAAATACGGTGTTCCGTGAACCACAGAAAGCCGACATGCGTAATGATCGTCTGGAAGAGGATTTTTCTAATCTTGGACTTTTCCTGAGCCGCCTGCGCAAGACACCGAGGGTGAAGCGGGCAATCCTGAAGCACTTGGGAGACCTTTATGATGGCCTTGCCGATTTCGAGCCTGTCGTGGAAGGCGGAACCGTCCAGGTGTTCTTTACCGAGGACGATTTTTCGATTCCCGCCACGCGCCTGTCGGATGGCACACTCCGCTACCTATGCTTGCTGGCTATCCTCCTTGATCCCGAACCGCCGCCGCTGATCTGCATCGAGGAGCCGGAACTTGGATTGCATCCGGACATTCTTCCCGGCCTCGCCGACCTGCTCGTCGAGGCGTCAAATAGAACTCAAATCATTGTGACCACCCATTCAGACATATTGGTTGATGCCATGACCCAACGACCGGAAGCAGTCATAGTGTGCGAGAAATACGATGGGCAAACGCAGATGCGCCGTCTGAACAAGAATGATCTGGCAGGCTGGTTGGACAGGTATCGCCTTGGCCAATTGTGGACTAAGGGAGAGATTGGAGGGACCCGCTGGTGAGCGCAATCATTTATGTCGAAGGCGGCGGTGACTCGAAAGAGCTTCTGATTCGTTGTAAAAAAGGATTTCATCGGTTGTTGGAGCGATGCGGGTTTCAGCGTGGGCGTTTACCTCATTTGAAGGCGTGTGGGGGACGCGGGGCCACTTATGATGACTTTGCCTATGCGCATGGGCAGAGTAAGGCGGACTTCATTGCTATGTGGATCGATAGCGAGGATCCAGTTGACGACCTCGACGCTGCTTGGGGCCACCTGGCCGCCCGTGACAACTGGTCACGGCCTGATGGAGCGACCGACGAACAGGTCCTCTTCTCAACTACTTGTATGGAGACACTGATTGTCGCGGATAGAGATGCGCTCAAGAAGCACTTTAACGGAAGAATTTCAGGAATCCGCTTTGCCACCCCTGGTAGATCTAGAGACCAGGAATCGCCACGCCGTGCAAGATGCGCTCGAGCATGCCACTCGGGAATGCTCCAACGCTTATGCCAAGGGCAGGAGATCATTTGACGTTCTCGGTGAGTTGGACCCAGTGGTGCTGGAGCAACACCTGCCCAGCTTTGTTAGGCTCCGTCGCATTCTGGATGGGAAGTTGTGAGCACTGGGTAAAGCGGGTTCAACGTTAAAAGGTTTTGGGGAGTGCCCTGCCAAACTCAAACGTTCACCCTCACTATGCGGGGGAACGACAGGGCGAGACAATCCTTGGCATGAAGCCCTTCGAGTTCCCGCTGCACGCCTGGCGCCTTCTGCCCGCGAGAGAGGGGCATGGGTACGCCTTCTGCCCGCCGTGAGTGCTATGCGTGCGGCGGGAACTCGATGGCGCCGGGTTGAGGCGGACGCTCTACTTGTCGTTCCCGCCGCATAGGCGTTTGTCGTTCTCCCGCGGTATAGCAGCCTCACATTATCAATTATCAATTATCAATTAATCCCAAACGTCTTTTCCGCGGGCTTTTTTGGAGTGCCCAGGGGCGGCTGCGTCTGCCCGTTGACCTTGATCTGAAGCGCATCGCCCATCCCCTCGCGCACGAACACAGCCTTCTTCCCTTCGAAAGTCTTGGTAGTGCCCTTCGGCAGGATGCTGCCTGGCAGCGCGGCCTGGCCATCGACTGTGGCTCTGACCCAAACATCCCGCAGCGCCGTGATTTCCACTTTCACGGTCGAGGGCGGCGCGGGCTTGGGCTGCGGATTCGGTTGCGCCGCCGGCAGGGCTGGAGGCTGAGGAGTTGTGGCGGGTTTGGCCGGCGCGGCGGGTTTTGGCGCTTCCGGCTTGGTGGAAACCACGTGCGGCGGCTTGGGCAACTGCGCCTGCCCGGCGGTGACTTCCGGCTTAGGCGATTTGGGCTTGAATATACAGCCCGTCAGACCGGCGTAGTACACCCCGCCAAGCACCGCCAGCGCCAAAACGACCAGCAGCGCGTAGCCGATCACCTTCCACGGGGAACCGCGCTTTACAGCCACGGTCTCCTGTTCTTTTGCAGGGTTCCACTCTTGCTCGTAGATCGAGAGCAGCGCCGCGCTGTCGAGGCCCAGGTAGTTGGCATAGTCGCGCAAAAAAGCCCGGGCATAAACTCTGTTGGGAAAGAAATCGAACCTGTCTTCCTCCAGAGCGGCGAGGTTCTGCGCCGTAATCCTCGTAGCCTCGTGGCAATCCTCGAGGGAAAGATTCCGTCTTTCTCGCTCCTCTTTCAGAACAGCGCCTATAGATCCCATTGTAAAGCCCCTATCCTTAGTTTCCAGCATCACAAGTATACAATAGGGAAGGTCGGCGGTCAACAACGCAACGAGAGGTCAAAAGTTGGAAAGTTAAAGGTAGGTGGGTCTTGGGTGACGGGTGATAGGTGTTGGAAGGGGTGGCGCCCTTCCCTTCCAACACCCAATACCCATCACCCGCCACCCTCCTTTAACTTTCAATGCGTTTGTGCTATAATACGTCGTCGATCCAAAAAGCGTGCGGTGAGGTAAGCTGATGAAGGCGAATATTCATCCTAAATACGAAAAAACTACCGTGGGCCTGCGCCTGCGGAAACTCATTCGAGACCAGGTCCACAGCCAAAGAGATCCGCGTGGAAATCTGCTCCGCCTGCCATCCGTTCTTCACGGGCAAGCAGAAGATAATGGATACCGAAGGACGCGTGGAGAAGTTCCTGGCCAAGTACGGGCATGAAGAAGCAGGCTGAAGAAGAACAATAGCATTTCGGGTTCTGTATAGAGGAAGCGGTTCGACTCGAGCGTTATCGGCGCCGTCGGACGCTTCCTTTATTATTTCTGGGTGCTTAGTGGGTGCAAATTTGGCGGAAGACAAAGAGAAAAAGTTCCACTACGGCGGGCAAGCCGTAATTGAAGGCGTGATGATGCGCGGACCGAAGGATTTCGCGGTCGCGGTCAGGCGGGCCGACGGCGAGATCGTGACTACCAGGGAAGACGTGGAATCGGTCCTGGGCAAGCTCAAGTGGCTCAATAAGCCGTTTCTGCGCGGGACGCTCGCGCTCAGTAGATGCGATGGTGCTCGGCATCAAGGCGCTGAAATACGCAGCCGATATCGCCATGCAGGACGCGCCGGCGGCGACAAGGGGGATCCGGAAGACGCCGAGTCTTCCGCCCAGGCAGCCAAGCCCCAAACGGTGAACGATATGACCGTCAGCGCCATAATGGTGGTCGGGTTGATCCTGGGTGTGGCGCTCTTTATGTTGGTGCCCATCCTCATCGTCAGGCCCCTGAGAAGCCACGGTCTGCACGGCTGGCAGCTCACGGCCCTGGAGGGGTGCGTGAAGATAGCGATCTTCTTTATCTACGTGAGCCTTATCTCGCTGATGAAAGACATCCGCCGGGTATTCCAGTATCATGGCGCGGAGCACAAGACCATCAACGCTTACGAGGCCGCGGAAGATCTCACTGTCGCGAACGTCGACAAATACTCGACCGTGCACGTGCGATGCGGGACGAGCTTCATCCTCGTGGTGCTTTTTACCAGCATAGTCGTGTTTATGTTCATAAGCTGGAAGAGCATCCTGATGAGGTTCGTTTATAAACTGCTTCTCCTGCCGCTGGTCGCCGGCATTGCCTACGAAGTGATTCGTTTTGCGGGCGGCCGCAAGGAATCGGCGTTCATGCGAATGGTGCTCGCCCCGGGTCTGCTGATGCAAAAGATCACCACCAAGGAACCGGAGCCGGAGATGATCGAGGTCGCCATAAGATCGCTCCAAAGCGTGCTGGAGAAAGAGGCCGCCCACGAATCGAGCGGGCCGGCGGAAGGGTAGGGGATTCGGAAATCCGGCGCGGACGGTGGGGTGGAGATAGGGGTTTCGTATCAGGGCCTAACCGCGGTCAGCTTTTTTTCTATGCGATGAGCATCCGCATCTGCCAGGCTCCTATGGTGGGCAGCACGAATCGCTTGTATGGTCCATCCGAATCTACCAGCCGGCACAATCGATTCGACACACTCCATATCATAGACGCTGAGCAAGTCGCTTCCGGTGCGCAGCGTGAGCACAGCCTCTCGCGCGGGGTCGAGGCTGCCGTTCAGGACAGCCGCGGCCCTCCTCCCACCGTCAACTTCCCTTACCCACAAGTTCATCTTGTGGAAAGACTCGACGTAACCGGGCAGGGTATCTCTTGAGAGCCACCGCATCAATGACTTGATCTGACTCGACTTCGGGATGCTCTGGAGGAATGTCCACGGGTAGTAGCCTGCTACGCACACCCGACCACCGAGGCGGTTCTCGAAGATGCCCATGCAGCATTCGGCCGTGGTCGAATCCGAGTAGAACCCGCCGCCGGGCCGCCATAGAACCCCGACATCGCCGGGCCCCGCAAGAATCTTCGCCCACCGCGCGAAGTCGTATCCTTCAAAGAACCTATCACCGGTCATGAACCCGAGCGGCATTTTCGGCTTGACTCCGTGCACCGTTTTTTCAATCAATTCAAAGAGGCGCGCCATGGTCTCTCGATTGTGATCGATCCATGCCTTTCGCACTCTTAGCCTCTCATCGATGGACCCCTCGTCGAACGCCGCGCGAAGCCGGTCCCTGGCGCGGTCGATGCCCGATTCCTCCTCAAAGATGGAAATGCACTTGTCGCAAAAACACCCAGCCGATATCGGCGTGTGGCCCCAGAGGCGAACGTCATCATCTATCCAAATATAGTCCGGATCGGCTGCGGCAAGAGCAGCGTAGCACTCGCGAATGTACGATCGCGCCTGCTCATCATTTGGACAGAGCGCACCGAGGCAGACCGCGCCGTCGATGCCGGTTATGTGGGTGAAGTCTCCAGTCAGCGAGTGAGGAATGTTCTCGCTGATGTGCCCGATGGTCGGCAGGTGGTTTATGCCGATTTTGTAGCCCTGCTCGCGCGCCCGCGTTATTCTCCGCCCGGCAACCGCCGCGCGCTCCCTGATCACATCCAGCGGAAGTGGGGCGTGCGTGGCCGAGGTGAACAGCGACATATCGTCCGTCAGCCCCGGATATTCCGCGAATACGCTGAGAAGATTGTTGAAATTGCCCTCCCGAATCCAAAGCGGAGTGCCGATTCGGAAGGAAACGAAGGCTTTATCTATATTGCTCAAATCATTCCCTTGAGTGGTATCCTATATTTGGCGGACAAATTCCTCCCAGTGCGAAATGCAGCCTACTGCGAAGCTAATCCACGGCCTGCACATCGCTTGCGCTCCGCACCTTGATTACCGACGCTCCACCAGAGCCGATGCCGCTGATGCCCGTGACCATTACATACTTGCCATTATAGCTCGACGGAATGCCCGTCGCGGAGACGGTCACCCCAATTCCCGAGCCGTCGGTGAGAGTGAACCCACTCGCACCGATGTTCGATGCCAGACCGGTGGTGCGAATAAGCAAGCCTATATTATTCAGGCCCGTTCCTCCAGCAACACCAACCTGCCCGTTTCCCAGGGCGTTAGTCAGGTTGCCGCCCCCCAATGCCTCGTTGATCAATCCGAGAGGACCCAGCAAGTTTGTGGCGCCGGTCGGGGTGACCGAGCTTGCGGCTATATAGATCTCCCCCGTGTTAGGGTCCTTTTCCACCGTGCCGACGACCGACACGATCTCTCCCACGTTCGCGGCAGTGAAAGAGTTTGCGTTTTCTACTTCGATACCGCACGATCTGCCCGGCAACTTCGATGTAAATGCTGTCACCGAACACGGCGGTAATAGACTCGGTCGGGCTAACTGTGGTTCCGAGATATTCTGTCTTGGCATCAGCAATGATGTCAAGGATTATCGTGGCGGAGATATTAGTAGTCGTAACATTTCCGGCGTTGTCGCTAAACTGGGCATAGACCGTTTTCGTTCCGTCGCCGGATAAAAGCGTCCACGCCTGGCTTGTAGCGTAGGTCACCCACGGACTCCACGTCGCGTTGTCATTGCTGAAACGCATTTGATAGACGCCGCTGCCGCTATCCGTGGCGGAAAGTGTAAGGGTTGCACTTGTCGAGGTAGTGTAAGCGGCTCTGGAGTCGATTGATATAGTGCCTTGCGGAGGAGTAGTGTCCGGACTGGGATACCGGATACTACCAGCAGACGGAAGTTTTTGCTTGCCACAGAGACTATTACAGCCGATCCCATCAAACCGATTTTGGCGCCAGTGACGGCGTCGGTCACGGTCATGCCGCTTAACGCCAGCCCCAACTCCGCATAGTTTATGGCAAGTTCCACATTTTGTGTGTTAGCCGACAGGTTGGACACAGCTATAAGTGAACTCGATGACTTCATGTAGACACTTGCGTACACACTGCCCTGCGAATACACTGTTACAGCGTGGTGGTTGTCCCAATAAGGCAAGAACTGCGTAATATTCGACACTCCGAAGTTGTCCAGGGCATTATCGACAGAGCTGGTGACATTGTAGTCGACATTCGCGGGCCAAACATTCGAGCCGTTCATAAGCGCCATCGCATAAATCGTATTGGTTTGCGCGGTGTTGCCGTTGCCCGTGCTGTCAAGCTCTGTGTAGGCCATGAGCTCCGGGATTGTATTGAACATGCGTCCGCTGAACTCCGTGCTGAAGCGCTGCGGAGAATAGAAGGCGGTGTAATCGCCGTTGTAGGGCGCGGCGACGATGGTTGTATGGATATATTCGCCTTCTACACAAGCATCCCAGAAGTTTTCCCCCGGCATGCACTGAGATCCATCCGCGTGGCCGAGGGTGACGATAGCAGAGTTCGGCCTGGCTGCCTTTATTAACTTGTATATACGCTTGTGAAGATCGTGATAGGCAAATACCGGCCATGTTCGGATGACGAGCGCCGGCTGAATCAGTATAGCCACAGGGATTCCCGGAGCGGGTCACTCGTCGTCATTATCGCGTCGTGCCCGCCCCTATCTTGAGGGTAGACCCGCACGGGCTGTCTTCATACTTGGTTGCGGCACGGGCTCAACCCCAGCGAATCTAGTCGTCCAGAAATGCCATCCACAGCAGCTCTCTTGCGTTGCATAGTGCCACCTCCGTTGTCAACGCTGATCCGATCTCTATGCCGTCCTGTAGGGTGCCCACAGCGCTAAGCACCTCCTTAATCGCCTCAGCGCAATCCTCTCCAGCAGGCCCGAAAGCGTCCCCGATAACGCCAATTGCAGCGTCGCGAACTGCGTCTTGGACCATACTGTTAAACATTTCTAGCACCTTCTCCGCTGCCCACGGGCCGTAGCCAGCAATATCTGTGGCTAACAGCTTGTCTAATGCAAGAAAACCGTCTGTGGCGTCCTTACCGGTCGCATCGAACATGGTCACTGGATTGTCTTGGCAGTAGACGTACCAGTCATTTCCGTTCTTCCCCGGATCCTCGCTCAAGAACCGCCCTGTAACAGGATCAACCCACCGCGCGCGCATGCAAATCAGATTGCCTGTCTCAGGTTCGGTGGTATGCCCCAGACCTCCGCAGAACTCGTGTTCCATATAGCTGGATCCGCTGCTGTCGCGCACCGACCCGTAGACATCATAACTGCGTGTCGCCGTCACGTTCGCGCCGGTGTCCACTTCGGCTATGACCGAGCCAAGGCCATCGTAAAGATACCAGGTAATCTTGCCGGAGGCGTCCTGCCGACATTCCACCCCGCGCGGGCCGATCAGGTATGTGGCAAAGGGAACGCCATTTCTTAGTTCTTCCGCTACGTTCTGGCCATCGAGAACATAGTCGGTGGTGACACCATTGACAACGCTCCGCCGCCGCAGACCGTCAGCGCCGTAGATAAAGGCGCTGTTTGTCGAGCCGTAGGTGCACGATACCAGCCGGTTCTGACTGTCCCAGGTGTTGCTTCGCACGCCGTCAGAAATCCGGTTGCCGTTGGAGTCGTTGGCGTAGTTCTGGCCGTTGAACAACGTGAGCATGTTCGCATTGTTATAGAGATAGTCCTGCGCACCGGCGGCTGGTCGGAGATCCGGTTGCCCATCGTGTCATAGGTGTAACACCCGCTTCCGCCGTCGCCGTAGCTTACGCTCGTCAGGCGCGACAGCGCGTTGTAGCCGTAGGTCTCCGTGCGAGAGTTGCCGTTCTGGTCGGTGACGGTGTTCGCCAGGCGATTGCCCACGGAGTCATACGTATAATCGTTTTCCGAGGATACCGTGTTTTGCTGCGGCCAGAGGATTTCCCACGTGTCGTATTGCGGATAGAATCTGTTGACGGTCCTCATGAGACGGCCGCGTGTGTGCCAGGCGGTTCCGGGATTCAGGACGTCGTAGTCCACGTAGCGCTGCACGGCGCAGGCGCTCAGGATGCCGTTCGCGCTGTTGATGTCGAACATGTCCCCGCCGTAACCGTCGTAGTTGTGCCAACATAGCACCCGGCCGCTGTCGTCCGTGATCTGGTAGAGGGTGTCGTGGAAGGTATTCGGATCATCCTTATCGAGCACTTCCATGTATCCCATCGTGGGGCCGTACGGGTCGCCGTCATCCGAGTAGCTGTAGTGCAGCGTCGTAAGGTCCGGCAGGGTCTTGGTCGCCACCGCGCCGCGCCCGGTATAGGTGTAGGAAATCGTCCCGGTTATGGGATCGGTGACCGCGGCAACGCGGTCGCCCAGGTCGGTCAGCGAGGGATAGAGTTGATCCTCATACTGCAATGTGGTGGTCCCCCGGGCGTCGGTCGTGCTTTCCAGCCGGCCGTTGGCTCCGTAGGTGCAAACCACGGTCTCCGAAGGCGTACACGCTGTCGCGGGGAAGAATGCCTGAGCGGGCTGTCCCACCGCGTTGTAGGTCACCCCGGCGGCATAGGAGGTATCCGGATAATGAGCCGAGTTGTTCGGGTCCCAGCGATATGTGACGCGGCCCGCCGCGTCGTACTGCATAATGGTAGTCCGATTCAGGTGTTGCAGGTTGTCGCCAGGCGTGGGAGTCGGGTCCTGCACGACGCTGGTCAGGTTGCCCCACTGGTCATCGTAGTTGTACTCCGTGACCACGCCGTCGAGGTTGGTCTCACTAATCTTCTGGCCGTACTGATTGTACTGGTATGTAAACGCCGTGCCGTCCGGCTGGTGCATCGCATCGCGCACCCACAGCAGATTGCCTCTTGCGCCGGGTGGCCCGTCTATGGCACCGTAATCGAATGTGGTCGGGTTCCCGGCCATATCCGTGACGGCTTCCCTCTGGAAATACTTATCTTCCGTGTCGGTACCGGGTAATGTCCGCGCCGGTAACGGTACGCCAGTCGAAGCCCGCATCATTCGGGCTGGCGTTGGAAAAGCCGTCCACCCAGTGATCGAGCACATTGCCGAATCTGCCGTAGTAGCTGCTCTCGCTCAGGGTGGGGGTGTGATCGAGGGGTTCGTCGGGGTCTGCGTCGCGGGCGCGTCCCGCTATAACGTGATTGGTATTGATCGGGTTGTTTGAAATGTCGTAATTCGTGAAGCAGGCGGTGCACGTGGAGATGAGTATTCCCACGCTTCCCGCCCTAACCGCCACGGTTCGGCATTGGAAGTCCGACGTCACGGCGATAAAAGCCTGTTCGACGTTGTGAAGCATTCCTTGCGAAACGTCCGATACTATAGCCACGCACGTGTCAGGCAGGATGTCTTGATCGTACGCGTCGACATTCCACACCTGTGACCTTGCCGCGCTGTCGCTTACGCCTCCGGGTTCCGCTATCTGAGACACCCACACGGTACCTGTGAAGTTTGGTTCGGAATAATCGTTTTGGAGGCTATAGCTGTAAGATATGCTGTTGCCCCGCGGGTCGGTAACGCTTGCGAGCAGCCCTGTCTCTCCCCCGCAGGCCATGTAGGTGTAGGTGGTCGTTCGATTCAAGCCGCCGGGGTCCAGGGTAACGGACTTCAGGTTGTACCACTCCCCTCCGGCACAGTCAGGAAGCACGTTGCTGTAGTCAGCCGGGACGTAGTAGGAGTAGTTTACCGTCTGGAGCGGGCCTGTGACCTGGGTAATCCTTGGGTGAGGATTTTCCTGTGAATCGTAGTGGGTCGTCCAGGCGAATTGCAGGACGCGGCCGCTCGGGTCCGTGACCGTGGAGAGATTGCCGTTTCCATCATAGGCAAGGTTTGTGGTGTTTCCATGGCGGTCGGCGATGTAGTCGCACATCCGCGCGCCGACGCTGTCTATGGGCCTGTAGTGCTTGACGGTGCCGTCAAGGCCGATCTCGACGTCCGAACTCACGGCGCCCGGTCCGCTCGCAAGGACGCTGTTGTAGCTGCTCTGCATCCAATCGTGCAGGTAAGGCGGGGGAGTATACAGGCCGTCGGCGTCTCTGGTGTATACGTGCTTTCCGCCGAAGAAGTCGGTGCGGACCACGGCGGTATTTTGGTTTATCGGGTTGCCGTTGGAGTCGGTCCAGGGTATTGAGCTGGCGATAGTCGACGCTTCCTGCATTTGGATCTCGTAAGCGTGGCTCCAGCCATGCCCGAAGCCGCCTTCGCTGTCGTCATTGCTGTTATAGGTGCGCTGAAGCACCAGGCCGGCCCCCAGCGCCGGGGCAACCTGGATATCCGTAAAGCTCTTCATCAGGTTGCCCGTGCACAAGTTCACGTCGCGGAAAGTCCGGTGCCACGGCATCGTGCCGGAGAGATAGGCGTTCCTGAAAGGCCCAGCCGAAGCGGGCACCACAGCGGCGAGTATCAGCATAACAAACAAAAGCCTTCGCATTCTGGTTGCCTCCTTCAAGATATACTAGTCCACCTGCAACGTCGCCATGCAGTTGAGCGGATTGTACGCCGGGGTGATTTGCACCGTGCCCTGCCAGTTTCATGGCGGTGGAGACGGTAATTGTCGCGCTCGTCTGGCCGCTGCTGGGCGAATCGTAAGTCACACAAGCCTGCCACGCATCGGTAACCAGCATGGGGGACGACCCCGCGAGCGGCCCATTGAAATAGGCCGTTCCCTTTACCGTATTCCCGTTCTGAACGCTGGATTGATTCAGGACTATTGATGTAACTGCTATGGGAGCATTGCCATAGGCATAGAGAAGACGCGGCGAGGTATCCTGGCCCAAGGTTGAGAGCATGGCCTGTGCCGCCTGCGTCTTCATGAAATACGCCCATCCATCCGCCGGCTCGGATAGGCCGAGTTCGGGCGCGTCAGCGGGATCCATAGTGAGGTTCAGATCATCACCGCGCACAAGGGCGGCGGAGAGGGTATTATTATAGTTGCCGAACGCGTTTCGCGCCAGGTAAGAGACAATCCGGTTCCAATGACACCAGTTCTGCGGGCCTATATATGTCGACGGTGGTGGGCTGGCGTTCGTGACAACCTGGGGCTCCTGACAGCAGTAGTCGTTATTCACGAAGCCGGGGGATGTCTGCCAATCGATGCAGTTTGCGCCGCTGTCCGACCAGTTGTTGTTGGGAACGTAGCAGCATCGCACATCGACATTCGTCGAATCGGCCGAGCCGGTGCGCATGCCGTAGAAGAACGCATTCAGGCTTCCCGCCCAGAAGTCATTCCCACTGGGTATCGACACTGGGAACTTAAGGTAACTTTCTCCAACCGCCGAGTTGTCCGGAGTTTGTGCGTAGCCCACGAACAGGCCGCCCATATAAATTCCGCTGTCGAACTGGAAATTCATCGAGCTGGTTCTGAATGTATCTGGTGTCCAGCCGGCTGTCCACGGATTGGTTCATCGAGGCGGTCTGCTGGACCGGAGTAACGTGGATCTCGTTCCAGTTGCCCGGACCCCAGTTGTATACGGCGCAGGAATCCAAATACGGCTCGCTGACCGCTCTGTCTGATATGGCGCTTCCCTGCACGGCGTATTTGTAAGAGGCGCCGGGAGTGAATGTCGTGTCGTCAAAGTAGAGGTTCTGGGTACTGCCGCAGAGGGTTACCAGGCTACCCGTGTCGCTCGAAGTCCAGGGTATATTGTCGCTTGCGGCCTGCCTCTTGACGGTGAAAACATCATACATCGTGGTGTTCGGGTTGGGGAGGTTCGGGTTGGTCCACTGGAGGTGAATGTCCGGCCCGGTCGCGGTCTGGTATATGCCGGTGACGGCTAACCCGATTCCGGGGGCGTCGGGGGGAAACTGGGAGAAACTGTACGGGCAGTCGGCGTCCCCGGTCGAATCAGGGGGATTCCCCGGAGGATTCCCGCTGCTGCCGGGCATTTGATACACGTAGTCCGGCCAGTTGGCCGCCGAGCAGAGCATGCCGTCACTTGGGTCCGCCTTGGCTTTGAGCGGGTGTCCGTAGGACGGCAATATCACGTACCCCATCGGATCATACTGCCTGCTACACGGGTTGGACGGTCCCGGGTCTGCGCCGGTGCTGTCGTCCACGCTATACCAGATGGCCGCGCCCGGAGTGGCGCAGGATATCTGCACTACGTGGGGACTGCTGTCGGAATAATACATCGGGATCCCGTTGGGTGAGAATGCCGGCGCTGCTACGGGGGCATGCCGCACCACCGGGATGATGTTGCTACCCGACGCCTCGCACGAAGCTGATCCCGGTCACGCGGACGTAGTTCCCGACCTGCAAAGCGCCTGGGACTGTGTTCCCGGCCTGTGATATATCGACCGTCAGATTTATGCCCGAACCATCGTCAATGGTGAACCAGGCCGGCGTGGCGGAACTGTCGATGTTCGTTATCCTGCCCAGGTCTTTACTAGAAGACCGATGTTGTTGAGGCCGGCGCAGGGAAGGCCATTCGGCTTGACGACGCCCCGCTGGCCCTTGCCCGTGGCGACGTCGTAGAAGAAGTTCCCGCCGCCAACCATCTTATTGGGCATCCCAAGCGGCCTAACAAGCCCGGTACCCGCCGAGGTTACGGGGGATGCGCTAACGTAACGCTCGCCGTTGCTATCGGTCGCCATCGTGCCGACCACGTAAGCCCGGTCTCCGGCATTGAGGGTATTCGACCCGACGACCTTGATCCCACAGGACCGGTTGTCCTCTTCTATATAGAACGTGTCGCTTGAAAGAACGCAGGTCACGATCTTGCCCTGGCTGCTGGTTCCGAGCGTGATCCCGGCGGAATCCGGCAGGGTCTTCGCCTGCGCGCAAGTGCCGGACGCATCGACAACAATATATCCGGATCCGTCTTGCGCGTCGTAGCCCGGTCCGCTATCCACACACAAGACATCGATCCCGTCATCGCCCTCCCGAAGCTGGCCAACAACCTCGCAAACACGCTGGCTGGTGTCAACCGTGCCGGTCAAACAACCCGTCCAGAAAACGGTGAGAGTCTGGTCGCTATCGTCTTCCCCCATCAGGAAGGAGCCGCCGACGCTATCCACACTTACTATCGGCTTATCAAAAAGCTCCTCCGGATATTCGACAAAATCGCCGTAGTCCATCAGCCGGACGGATTCGGCCTCCGACATTTCGCCGGTCCCGTTCAGGGCATCCGAAATCTGGGGGCAATATACAGGACTCGGAGGAGGATCCGTATTGGGTTCCGTCGAACCCGAAGTAATAAGCGCGGAGCCGGGGTCCCCGTTTACGGTTAGATCGATATAGTTCTGCCAGGTAATCGGTTCCGGGCCTTTGATTACTCCCGGGTAGATCAGAAGCTGATTATTGTCCCCCGCATATCCGAGAACGGTCGGCGACACGACGGCCCTTCGACCATTAGCCAGAGTGGTAAGCGTGCCTGACGGGATATTGATGGTCTGGCCCGGCCGCAGCGAAATATTTGGTACGGTTATGACAATTATCTTATTTGTGTAACTAAACTGGTCGTAAACTGTGAAATATTTGACGCCCGAGTCCAGATTCTTGATCTTCTCGATGACAACTATGTCAAGCTTGGCGCTCGACCCGTCGGCCAGGCCTGTCAAGTAGTAGACGCTGCCTGGCCGCGTGGTGAAATCCGGCCCCTCGTCAGCCCGGACGCCCGAGACGAGCAGCGCTGCTGTCAGCACAGCCATTACAAGTGACCGCATTGCATTCCGATTCATTCTCGACACTTCCTCCCTCAAAAATAGCTTTGTAGCTTGCAAAGGATGGCGCGTGGTCCGAAGAGTTTTCCTCTTCAGTCCAAAGCATCGTTAGGATCTAGCGATTTAGAAACGGTAACAAGCATCTTTAATCTATTTACCAGGATCATGTTCGGCAGCCAATGTTGTCTCACCTCCTACAATTTTCATTTATCTTTGCTTCCTCGATATTCAGAGCGCTCGAAAGAACTTGCCGGGGCCGGTGTGCGCGTGCATGCCGATTCGCCGTAGTCGCCACGTGTCCACCGCCCGCCAGAACTCGTTGCGATTTCCCTCGGTAGACCACGACAGCCGTACGCCACGCGGGGATTTATACGATCACTTTCCCATCTTGGCAACAGTCCCGGGGTACCCGGGCAGGGCCACCTCGCGGGAACGGTCTACGCTAACGTTTCCCAGCGTGCGACCCTGCGCTGGGAAATAAACAACCTGCGGAGCAACCAGGTTCTCCTTTCCGTGGGTGTGCCGCTGGATATCCAAGCCGGGGTGCGCTGTGGCTTCGACAAGGTTGTCATTCCGCCTGTTCCGATGTCACCTACCGTTGCTCACACGCTCAGAATATCTCTGGATGGTTCGTCGGGAGAGGCCATCTACGACCAGGTCATCACATTCGTGCCCGCCGAGCCTTTGTCCATTCGGTTAAAACCGGACTACAAGGGCGGCACTCTCACTGTGAGCTTAGATATCAATGGTATCTCTTCAGCAATGCGAGCAGGTGCGATCGGGAAAGCAATCCTACTCAAAGACGGCAAAGTAGTACGGGAACCGGTGAAGGTGTCGGAGTTCAAGGACGCTGTGGGAAAGGCGACTTTCCAAACACGCTCCCTGGCGGACGGCGACTACGTCGTCTGCGCCTCCGTGACCGATGCGAGTGGAACGGTCCTCGCCGGCAAGGACACGACTTTGCGACTGGTGGCCAAACCGGAATGGATGAACAACTCTCTGGGAATCGATGACAGTGTTCCTGCTCCCTGGACGCCGCTGGTGGTGGCACACGGCGGGATAAGCTGCTGGAACCGCACCTACGATTTCGGCAATTCTGCATTCCCGAAGCAGATAACAGTCGGTGGAGTCAAGCTCCTTACGGGGCCCATCGAGCTTCGCGGGACCTCCAACGGGCGGGCTCTTCACTGGAACAATAGCGTATCTGCACGCACGCACACTGGTCAGAGCAGCGTCACTTTTTCGACTTCCGCCCACAGCCCTGACGTGAATCTTTCTACTGTTACCACCTGTGACTTTGATGGCTTCATGCGTGTAGACGTGACATTGAGCCCTCGTCGCGGCGCCAAGAAAATTGACAAGCTTGTCCTGTGCATACCCATAGACAGTAGTTATGCCAAGTATAGATACGGTTATGGTAACGTGGCTGGAGGCGGTCTGGGAATGCACCTTCCGACAGAGAAGGATATCATCGGTGCAGTGCGCACCCCTTGGCATAGCGATTTCTTGCCTGGCCTATGGATAGGCGATACCAGTCATGGCATCGGCTGGTATTGCGAAGGGCAAAAGAATTGGTCGCGGAAGCTGCCTGACAACGCGCTATCTATAAGCTCTGATGGCAAGTCCACCGTTCTTCAGGTGAATATCATCGACACGCCCATTCAACTGTCGGGACCGATCACTCTAAGTTTTGGCCTTCAGGCGACTCCCGTTAAGCCGTTTCCCAGACCCAAAGATTGGCTGACATTCAGGCCAGTGTGGTCTCCGGGCAGCAATATGTTCTTCGAGGGATGGGGCGGAGGCACCCGATGGGGCGGTTTCCCTGTGGTGGGTGATCACAGCGTGCCGATTACCGATCCGAAGGCTTATGATGATACAGCATTCAAAGCGGAGATTGTCAGCCGCCATGCTCAAGGACTCTTTCTGCCCGTGTATCTAAACGCCGGAACAATGGTTCTGGAGATTCCAGAGGTCCAGACATACTTGGAGGACTGGGAATGCACTCCAGTGGGTACTTTCGACCAGCGATATGAACCAGCCGATGGCTATGGCGTGTCCGCAAAGCAAGGAATGGCAAGATCTGTTCCTCTATCGACTGAAGGATTTCTTCGACAAATACGACGTGGACGCCATCTACATGGACTATGGCTTCTGCCAGAGATGCGACAACCCAAAACATGGCTGTGGCTATGATACTCCAACCGGGCGCAAGGGGACTTGGCCGATATTTGCATTGCATGAGCTTCACAAGCGCATATACAAAGTCCTCAAGGTGGCCAGGCCAAACTCGGCTATAGTCACCATCGGCCATGCAGGTGGTTCCCAGAACTTGCCGCAGGTGAACTTCTGGGATGCTTGTATAGAGGGCGAGGTACATCAACGTGGATGTCCGCGGCCCAGTTTACAACGGGGATTACAGCGCCTATTATTCCGCGGAGCGCTTCACTACGGAGTTCAGCGGGCGACCGTTCAGTACTCTCCCGCTATTTAACAGCTATACAATTACGGACAGTCCAAACAACGGGAATACCGCGCAAACCAGGACCATTCTCGCGATGGCTCTTCTGAACGGCTCAGTCGTTTGGCCTGCATGGGTTGACTCCAAAGTTCTATACCCTGTCTGGAGTGCTCTCGACAGCTTTGGGGTATCGGACATAGAGGGAATTCCTGCCCTACTGGGATAACCGCGGCGCTGTAGAAGTGGAGACCGGAGCCGACGTATATGCAACTGTCTACAAAAAGACAACACGTTCACTTGTAGTTGCAGTATCTGCGAATTTCGGTCCTCTCTGAACACTCATTTCAATTTAATTTGAACAGTCATTTCGGAATTATCTGAACGCCCATTTCGGCCATTCTGAACGCTCATTTCGGGATGAACGCTTGCGGGGCGGCGCTGGACACCAAGGCGCTGACGTCTTACCAAGAGAACACAACAAGCTCTGGAGGTAAAGATGTCACGGAAAGGAGTGTCCATGCGCAAAGTAAGAGAAATTCTGAGGCTGAGGCTCGGTGGAGGGCTATCTACCCGGCAAGTGGCCGATAGCTGTAGAGTCTCGGTGGGCACGGTAAGTGAATATGAGAGGCGGGCGAGGGCGGCAGGGTTGGGCTGGCCACTGCCTGCTGACTTGGACGACACTGGTCTTGAACGGATCGTCCGGGCGAGAGAATGCGACTTCCGGCACAATCGGCCACTGCCGGATGCGAGTTATCTCATTACGGAGATGAAGCGAGCGCATGTGACGCTTCACCTCTTGTGGCTGGAGGACCGAGAATCTCTGTCCGGTGGTTACGGCTACACCCAGTTCTGCCACTACTACAACCAGGCCAAGGCCAAAGCGGACCTGGTGCTTCGCCAGGAGCACAGGGCCGGCGAAAAGCTATTTACCGACTACGCCGGTGACACGCTCAAGATGGTCAATCCCAAGACCGGAGAGATAATCCCCGTCTACGTGTTTGTGGCCGTCCTGGGTGCATCCAACTACACGTTCGCTGAGGGTGTCACCAGTCTGAATGTCGCCAGTTGGATTGGCTCCCATGTGAAGGCATTCGAGTTCTTCGGCGGCGTGCCGGAGATTGTGGTGCCGGACAACACCAAGTGCGCAGTCATTAGGCCGGACCGCTACGAGCCTGACATCAACCCCTCTTTCGCGGAAATGGCGGCCCACTACGGCACCGCCGTCATCCCCACTCGCGTCCGTAAGCCCAGAGACAAGGCCAAAGTTGAAAACGGCGTCCTGGTAGTTGAGCGCTGGATAATGGCGGCCCTACGGAACCGCACGTTCTTCTGCCTGACCGAGATCGCTGAGGCGATAGACCAACTCCTTGACCGACTCAATACTCGGAAGTTCAAGGCCGTAAACTCCACCAGAGAGCAGCTCTTCAAGACATTGGACGCACCCGCCCTAAAGCCATTGCCCGCCAATCGTTACACCTTCGCCGAATGGCGCTCCGCCAAGGTCAATATCGACTATCACATATCAGTGGCAAAGCACCTCTATTCCGTCCCCTATCAACTCGCCACAGAGCAGCTCGATGTGCGTCTGACGGCGACCACAGTCGAGGTTTTCTACAAGAACCGGCGCGTAGCCAGTCACATCCGAAGTTACCGCGAAGGCGGCGCAACTACACTCGACGAGCATATGCCAGACAGCCATCGCAGGTACCTGGAGTGGACACCGTCACGCATCATCAACTGGGCAGGGCGCACCGGACCGGCGACCGCGGCACTTGTCGAGAACATAATGCGCACGAAACCCCATCCCGAAATGGGCTTTCGTTCCTGCCTTGGGATCATCCGGCTGGGCAAGGAATTCGGCACCGAAAGGCTGGAAGCCGCTTGCGCACGAGCACTTAAGGCAAAAGCCTATTCTTACAAAAGCGTCAAGTCCATCCTCACAAGTGGCTTGGACAAGAAACCGGCAACACAGACCACCATGCAGCTTACCTTTACTGAACACTCAAATATCCGGGGCAAGGACTACTACAAAAACCAAGGGGGATAACAATGCTATTAGAGCAGACCATCGACAAACTCTACACAATGAAGCTCGACGGGATGGCAAACGCGATCCGCGAGCAGACAACTTACCCGGCGGCGCTCTCGCTTTCTTTCGAGGAAAGGCTTGGGCTAATCGTCGATAGGCAGTGGGACCTCAAGGAAACAAGGGGCTTGAGGCGCAGGCTTCAGGTCGCAAAGCTCAGGCAACCCTCCGCAGTTGAGGATATTGACTTTCATTCAGCCAGGGGGCTGGATAAATCGGTCATGCTTTCTCTCGCGGACTGCAAGTTCATCGAATGCCATTCCAATATAATCTTAACCGGTCCCACTGGAGTCGGAAAGACATACATCGCCTGCGCTCTCGCTCAGAGGGCTTGCCGCCTCAAGCACTCCGTCCGCTACTTCGGCTGCGGCCCCTTCATTTCGAGCCTCGCCACGGCACGGGCTGACGGCAGCTATCTCTCTCTTGTGCGCAGGCTCGAACGCACCGATCTGCTCGTCATCGACGACTGGGGAATGTATCCGCTGGACGCAGAGGCGGCAAGGGATATCTTCGAGATTCTGGAGTGTCGCACGAACCGAGGATCCGTGATCGTCGTGAGCCAGGTGCCGGTCGATGCCTGGTACGATATCATCCCCGCGCCGACCATTGCCGACGCGATCCTCGATCGGCTGGTCCACAATGCCTATCGGATTGAGATGAAAGGGGAGTCGATGAGAAAGAAACTCTCCCCACTTGCCGGGGGAAATTAGAGATGCCTGCGCCAAAGAAATACGACAGCCCTGCCCAAAGGCAGGCGGCATATCGGCAACGATGCAAACAGCGGCAAATACTGACATACGCCAAGCTGGGGCTTAGCCCGGCAGCAGTTCCCTCAACACCGGGGAAGAGGCGGTGGAAAGCTATGAGCCGTCAAGCTGTCTCCATTCTTGAGAAAGCCGTTAGCGAGATGGAGGCGTATTACGACTGCAAGCCCGATACGTGGCAGGACTCGGAGACAGGAGAGTCGATTTGCCAGATGATAGAGATCATCGAGGACGCAGTTGCCGCCATACGGGAGTTACTCTGACCCATCCGGTGCCTGAAGCGTAACGTTACGCTTCCCCTGCCACAACCCGAGGGCAGGTATTGACTAATTTCCGGCGGCTATTCTACTATATAGCCGTCCAGCGTCGCTCCGCTCCGACGGGGCGTTCAGAATCGCCGAAACCGCTGTTCAGATAACTCCGAAACTGCTGTTCAGATTGACCGAAACCCGCAG
>CAWGNL010000079.1:0-12227 GCA_963823885.1 uncultured bacterium | reverse complement strand
TTTTTTGCTCAAGAAGCTCGGTACCACGGACAACGGGAGTGACGACCACTTCCCTCCGCAGGCCTAGGGCTTTTTTGGTATTAACCGGGCCGCCTTCGCCAGGAAGAAGGTGGGAGGGAGTAGACCACGGGCACCGTGGCTTTGCGCGCGACCTGAGCCAGCCTGGTATTTGAAACACCGTAATCGATGGGGAGAAAAACGTCCGGCTTGCCGGCCAGAAGCGAGCCGCGCAGCCCAAAGGTTGTCCGCCACGATTCGCGGCGTCTCCCTTCACCCTCGCGGAGGATGCTTATTGTTCCACCGCCACTCGTATTGACCACTATCTCCCACCCCGCGTCACGCACTCCCACTGCTCCCACACGCGCAGGTCAGGATGAAGCTCTCCGAGTTCCACTGCCCAACACAGCCCCTGCTCACATTAGTTTGAGCTCTCCCCCGGCGGAAATCGCGATAGAGTGCACTGCTAGAGCTTCCGGCCTCCAGTTGCCGCCCTGTGCCCCCGGTACCTGCCGGTTCCTGATAAAATCGAGGAGGTAATTGAGACTCGGGACTCGGCTTCATTTCCTCCCCATCACCTCCAGGGCTTGCAGATACATTAAGTCCGGACCTATATAAGAGTTTATAGGCCTGCCGCAGACCGTGCCGCACGCCAGGCCGACTCCATTGCGCCTCAAGCCGATTTTGTTGAGGTCGCAGACCTTCGCTAGCTGTCCGTCGACTATCGCGGACGGGGTGCACATCCTGCACCACCTTGGAGAACCCGCCAATCATCGCCTTACCCGACCACCCCTCACGATTCCTCCAAACAGAACCTTGTCCTCCACCAACACTTGCCCTCTAATCCACGACGTAGTTGGCCATGGTAATCCCGCTGCCGATTTTGGAGTTGCTGCCAGACATGACAATAAGCCATAGGCATGTTGTTATCGCCGATCAAGGTGGCCTCGCCATCGCCGCTCGCGCGGTGGATGGTCATGTAATTCCCTACCAAATGGGTCCCCGATCCTGAATAATGTCTGCTCTCCGTGAAACTTGTAATCCGAGTGTCCCCCGCCCAAGATTTTTCTGTCACTATGTAATTAGCGCGAATGGCGGTGTTGGAGTCGATATTTCCGAGGAGTACTGCGTGCCGTACCCATGCGTACCTCTGCCCAATCGTTGAATAGACCCCAATAAAGCCAGAACCATATCCAAGTTGTGTGCCTGGGGTTGATTATTTAGGTCGGGTGGATTTGGGTATTCTTGTCGACAATCTCCATCTACTCTTCCCTGCTTTTCTCGACCGCGCTGTCGCTCAACTCCGCGCTTCAAGTGAAGGATGCTAGGTGAAAATAAACTTCTCCCTCCGTTGGTGATCTTCTTCCCGACGCGCGCGACAGCTTTGATCTTGCCGATGTTGCCTTTGGGGTGGATCAACTCGACATCGGTAGAGCGCGCTCCCCCCGGCAGAACGTCTGGTAAAACTACTGTTGATTTATGCCGCCGAAGTAGGCTAGTTTCCCGGCATTGCCGGTCATCGAAAGCAGCAGACCGCCGCCCACTTGAGCCATCGCCTCGTAAGCAAGAACCCCCGGCATAACTGCATGCCCGGGGAAATGACCCTCAAAATATTCTTCGCTCACAGTTACATTTTTGTAGCTGCTGAGCGCTTTTCTCCGCACCAACTCCAGAATCCGTCCACGAGCAGGAACGGATACCGGTGCGGCAGCACAGCCCGGATCTTTTCTACATCAAGCATTTAACCACCACTTCGTTCGCAAACTCCACATCGAGCGCATGGCCGGACTTCACAGCGAGAACCTCGGCCGCAGCAGACCGCCGATAAGCGACAAGTCACCCACCAGGTCCATTACCTTGTGCCTGGCCGACTCGTCCGGGAACGCAAGTCCGAACTCATTTTGTCGGGCCACACGACATCAAGTTGTCCACACTTCCTCCACGCGCCACTTCCATATTCAAAAGGCCCGCGACTTCCTCGTAGAGACAAAAGTCCTCGCGGGCGCAATCCCATCGGCGAAATCGCTTTCCTTGAGGATATAAGTCTTCGATTGCAAGCCGATAAGCGGATGATCGTAGTTCATAACGTAAGTAATGCTCAAGTGGTCCGCCGGCACAGCCAGAACAAACGAGCTATTGCCCTGCACATAAACGGGTTCCCGCAGCTTGATCGTCCGCCGTGGAGCATCCTGACAACCAGACCCACTGAGTCCATCGCCTCAACGTAAGGCAGGGCACTGCCGTCGAGGGCGGGGTCTCGCAGCCGGACACCTCGATCACAGCGTTATCCACGCCCATTCCGCGCAGCGCGGCCATCAGGTGCTCTATGGTGCGAATCCTGGTACCGTTGAACCCGAGTGTGGTGCCTCGCGAGGTATCCACTACGTTGCAAGCCAAGCCGCTACCATATGCTTGCCGTCGGAAAACACGATCCGGCGTCTTCCGGGGCCGGATGGATGGTGACGCAGGTATCCCACCACTGGGGATACCTGCGTCACCATCCATCCGGCGCCGGAAAAGCCCGGCATAGTGTTTTCCGATGGCAAGCACACGGTCAGCGGCTTGGCATGCAACGTAGTGGATACCTCGCGAGGCACCACACTCGGGTTCAACGGTACCAGGATTCGCACCATAGACACCTGATGGCCGCGCTGCGCGGAATGGGCGTGGATAATGCTGTGATCGAGGTGTCCGGCTGCGAGACCCCAGCCCTCGACGGCAGCGCCCTGCCTTACGTTGAGGCGATGGACTCAGTGGGTTTGATTGTTCAGGATGCGCCCCGGCGGACGATCAAGCTGCGCGAACCCGTTTATGTGCAGGGCAATAGCTCGTTTGTTCTGGCTGTTCCGGCGGACCACTTGAGCATTACTTACGTTATGAACTACGATCATCCGCTTATCGGCTTGCAATCGAAGACTTATGTCCTCAAGGAAAGCGATTTCGCCGATGAGATTGCACCCGCGAGGACTTTTGTTCTCTACGAGGAAGTCGCGGGCCTTTTGAATATGGAGTCGGCGCGTGGAGGAAGTCTGGACAACGTGATTGTGGTGTGGCCCGACAAAATGAGTTCGGACTTGCGCTTCCCGGACGAGCTGGCGAGGCACAAGGTAATGGACCTGGTGGGTGACTTGTCGCTTATCGGCGGTCTGCTGCAGGCCGAGGTTCTCGCTGTGAAGTCCGGTCATGCGCTCAATATCGAGTTTGCGAATGAAGTGACGGTTAAATGCTTGATGTAGAAAAGATCCGGGCTGTGCTGCCGCACCGGTATCCGTTCCTGCTCGTAGACAGGATTCTGGAGTTGGTGCCGGAGAAAAACGCTCGCGGCTACAAAAATGTGACGATTAACGAGGAGTTCTTTGAGGGTCATTTCCCCGGGCATGCAGTTATGCCGGGGGTTCTTGTTTGCGAGGCGATGGCTCAAGTGGGCGGCGTGCTGCTGCTTTCGATGACCGGCAATGCCGGGAAACTAGCCTACTTCGGCGGTATGGACAGAGTCAGGTTTCGCAGACCGGTTCTGCCGGGAGACACGCTTGTTACCGATGTCGAGCCTGATCGCCACCAAAGGCAACATCGGCAAGATCAAAGCTGTCGCGCGCGTCGATAACGAGGTCGCCGCGGAGGGAGAGTTTATTTTCGCCCTGGTCAGCCCGGACTTGAAGCGCGGAGTTGACGACAGCGCGGTCGAGAAAAGCAGGGAAGAGTAGATGGAGATTGTCGACAAGAATACCCAAATCCACCCGACCGCTTTAATCGACCCCAGCGCCGAACTTGGATGTGGCGTCACTATTGGGGTCTATTCGACGATTGGGCAGAGGGTTCGCATCGGCGACGGCACGCGGGTCGACTCGCATGTGGTTATCGACTCCAACACCGCCATTGGCGCTAATTGCACGATCATGACGGGTTCGGTCTTGGGCGGGGCGCCTCAGGATTACAAGTTTCACGGAGAGCAGACGTTCCTCAGGATCGGCGACAACAATATGGTCAGGGAGTACGTGACCATCCACCGCGCGAGCGGCGATGGCGAGGCCACCTTGATCGGCGATAACAACATGCTGACGGCTTATTGTCATGTCGGGCACAACTGCAAAATCGGCAGCGGGATTACCATGGCCAACTACGTCGGCATTAGCGGGCATGTGTTGGTGGAGGACAAGGTTGTCTTTGGAGGAATCGTCGGGGTGCACCAAAACGTGCGCGTCGGCATGCTGGCGATGATTGGCGGGTTCTCCAAGGTGGTGCAGGATGTGCCGCCGTTCGCGATAGTCGACGGGCGGCCCACGAAGGTCTGCGACCTCAACGAAATCGGCTTGAGGCGCAATGGAGTCGGCCCTCACGTGCGCGCGGGTCTGCGGCAGGCCTATAAACTCTTATATAGGTCCGGACTGAATGTATCGCAAGCCCTGGAGGTGATCGGGGAGGAAATCGAGCCGAGTCCCGAGTCTGAATTACCTGCTCGATTTTATCAGGAATGTCAGGCTCGGAAATGCAGGGCGGCAACTGGAGGCCCCCAGGTTCTAGCAGTGCACTCTATCGCAATTTCCGCCGGGGAGGCCTCGGGCGATCTGAGCGGGGCTAGCCTGGCCATGGAACTCAAGAAGCTTCATCCTGACCTGCGCATCTGGGGAGCCGGTGGGTCGAAGATGCGTGACGCCGGGGTGGAGATAGTGGTCGATACGAGTGGCGGTGGAACGATCAGCATCTCCGCGACCGTGAAGGAAGCGCCGCGAATCGTGGCGAACTACTTTGGGCTGCGCGGCTCGCTTCTGGCCGGCAAGCCGGACGTTTTTATCCCCATCGATTACGGTGCTTTCAATACCAGGCTGGCTCAGGTCGCGCGCAAGGCCGGGATCCCCGTGGTCTACTATTTCCCACCTTCTTCCTGGCGAAGGCGGCCCGGTAATGCCGAAAAACTCCTGGCCTGCGGAGGGAAGGTCGTCACTCCGTTTCCGTGGTCCGCCGAGTTTCTTGCCGCAAAGGGCCTCGATGCGCGTTTTGTCGGCCATCCGCTGCTGGATATCGTGAAACCCCGTGAAGATCGCTCTGAATTTCTCCACAGCCTGGGCTTGTCGGAGACGGCGCCGACCATCGGGCTTCTGCCGGGCAGCCGAACGCACGAACTGCAAGAGCACGTTCCTCCGATGATCGGCTGCGCCGCCATCATGAGCCGTGAACTTGGCGGCGCGCAGTTTATAGTGGCGGCCGCCGGCAAGGACGGCCGTGTGCGACGGCGAGTGGAGGCGGCGCTGGCCGGGTTTCCCGACGCGCCCACGGTCCGGATAGCGGAGGGCAAGACCTACGAGTGCATGGCTTACAGCGATCTATTGATTGCAAAATCCGGGACCGCGACTCTGGAAGCCGCGATTTTGGGGACTCCAATGGTTATAATCTACAGGGGTTCCCGGATCATGCGCATGGAGTTTCGTTTCCGGAAGTCGGTGCTGGAAGAACATATCGGTATGCCCAACATCCTGGCGGAGCGCGGGGTTTGTCCGGAACTGATCAACGAGGACGTCACCGCCGAGAAGCTGTCCGATATCGCGCTCAGTCTGCTTAAAGACGAAGCTGCCCTGCGGAAAATGAAGGCGTCACTTTGTGAAGTCAGAAAGCAGCTAGGTGAACCCGGCGCCACGTCTCGCGCGGCGCGCATCCTGCTGGAAATGGGAGGTCTGGCATAAACAAGTGGTCCACTTCCTTTTCAGGCGGCGTACGTTTCTGTTCACCGCCGCCCCGTTGATTATGCTCCTCGCGGGCAGGCCGTCGCCTTCGACGTTCTGGCCCGGTCTGGCGCTGGTGAGCCTGGGTGAGGCCGTAAGGATTTGGGCGGCGGGGTATCTGTGCAAGTATTCCAAGCTCATCACCGCCGGTCCGTTTGCCTTATGCAGAAACCCGCTGTATATCGGCAGTTTTCTGATATGTCTGGGCTACTTGCTGATGTGCAATCGGCCCTGGATGCCGATTTGCGGCGTGGCGATATTCTGGCTGTTCCACGGCGGGGCGGTGCTGCACGAGGAGAAGCTGCTTGCTCAGCGGTTCGGCCGAGAGTATCGCGACTACTGTTCGGACGTGCCACGGTTTATCCCCCGGATGCGCATCGCTTCCTCGATATCACGAGGCGGCCGCATCTCGGAGCGCCAGGGCCGCTTCTCCGCCAGCACGCTTGTCGCGAACAACGAGTTTCAGGGGGCGGCGTGCACGATGCTGCTCACGATGCTTTTTGCCCTCCTTGCCTATTGGCCGAGCTTTGCACCGCTGGAGCAGTTGCAAGCGTCGCTCAGGCCGTGAAGGAACGAGTCCTGAGTGCTAAGTAACGAGTAACGAGCAACACGCAGGGCCGAGCCCGTCCCGACTTTCTGACTTTCGACTTTCGTTGTTTCGGGAAACCCCTTTCCCGAAACTTGCGGGCGCAGCGGTGGGCACTTGCGCCATCCGGACTTTCGTTGTTGGGTGTTTCGGGAATCTTGTTCCCGAAAGTAAGTGCGTATCGGGAACAAGATTCCCGATACACCGGCAAACCTGCGGGGCGCAGCGGCTGGCACTCGGCCATCCCGACTTTCGACTTTTGGGTGTTTTTGGGTGTTTCGGGAATCTTGTTACCGAAACTAAGTGCGTATCGGGAACAAGATTCCCGATACACCGGCAAACCTGCGGGGCGCAGCGGCTGGCACTCGGCCATCCCGACTTTCGACTTTTGGGTGTTTTTGGGTGTTTCGGGAATCTTGTTACCGAAACTAAGTGCGTATCGGGAACAAGATTCCCGATACACCGGCAAACCTGCGGGGCGCAGCGGCTGGCACTCGGCCATCCCGACTTTCGACTTTTGGGTGTTTTTGGGTGTTTCGGGAATCTTGTTACCGAAACTAAGTGCGTATCGGGAACAAGATTCCCGATACACCGGCAAACCTGCGGGGCGCAGCGGCTGGCACTCGGCCATCCCGACTTTCGACTTTTGGGTGTTTCGGGAATCTTGTTCCCGAAAGTAAGTGCGTATCGGGAACAAGATTCCCGATACACCGGCAAACCTGCGGGGCGCAGCGGCTGGCACTCGGCCATCCCGACTTTCGACTTTTGGGTGTTTCGGGAATCTTGTTCCCGAAACTAAGTGCGTATCGGGAACAAGATTCCCGATACACCGGCAAACCTGCGGGGGCGGCGGCTGGCATTCGCGCCATCCCGACTTTCTGACTTTCGACTTTGGGTGTTTCGGGAATCTTGTTACCGAAACTAAGTGCGTATCGGGAACAAGATTCCCGATACACCGGCAAACCTGCGGGGGCGGCGGTTGGCATTCGGCCATCCCGACTTTCGACTTTTGGGTGTTTCGGGAATCTTGTTCCCGAAAGTAAGTGCGTATCGGGAACAAGATTCCCGATACACCGGCAAACCTGCGGGGCGCAGCGGCTGGCACTCGGCCATCCCGACTTTCGACTTTTGGGTGTTTCGGGAATCTTGTTCCCGAAAGTAAGTGCGTATCGGGAACAAGATTCCCGATACACCGGCAAACCTGCGGGGGCGGCGGCTGGCATTCGCGCCATCCCGACTTTCTGACTTTCGACTTTTGGGTGTTTCGGGAATCTTGTTCCCGAAAGTAAGTGCGTATCGGGAACAAGATTCCCGATACACCGGCAAACCTGCGGGGGCGGCGGCTGGCATTCGCGCCATCCCGACTTTCTGACTTTCGACTTTGGGTGTTTCGGGAATCTTGTTACCGAAACTAAGTGCGTATCGGGAACAAGATTCCCGATACACCGGCAAACCTGCGGGGGCGGCGGTTGGCATTCGGCCATCCCGACTTTCGACTTTTGGGTGTTTCGGGAATCTTGTTCCCGAAAGTAAGTGCGTATCGGGAACAAGATTCCCGATACACCGGCAAACCTGCGGGGCGCAGCGGCTGGCACTCGGCCATCCCGACTTTCGACTTTTGGGTGTTTCGGGAATCTTGTTCCCAAAACTAAGTGCGTATCGGGAACAAGATTCCCGATACACCGGCAAACCTGCGGGGGCGGCGGCTGGCATTCGCGCCATCCCGACTTTCTGACTTTCGACTTTCCGACTTACGCAATGGATACTCAAAAGCGAGTCCTTAAATACGTTCTGGCCTACAGGAGCCGTCTTATCGCGGCTGGGGTCAGCAGCCTTATGGTTGCCGGTCTGCAACCTCGTCATAGCCGAGCTGGGGGGACTATTTCTTGCGATTGGCGGCAAGGAGCCCCTGATCAAATTGGCTGTCGTCCGTTTCGGCGTGAGGCACGGCTTATTCGACGCGCGCCATGCCGGAATGGGGCTCATCTTCGTGATCGCCTCGCTGCTTGTTCTGATCAACTTTCCCAAGGGCGTCTTCAACTACTTCATGAGTTATCTGGTGGCGTCCGTGACCAACCGAATCGGCACCGATGTTCGGGGGGAGATGTACGCCCACCTGCAGACGCTCCCGCTGAGCTATTTCCACAGGAGCAGGATCGGGCACATCATCGCGCGGATGAGTTACGACGTAAACCTGATTCAAGGCTCCAGCCAGGTGGTCGTGACCGCCATCGATGGGCCCATGACTGGTTATTGCCGGCCTCGCGCGGATGGTTTCGATAAGCTGGAAGTTGACGGGGCTGACTATCGTGTTCGTCCCGCTGATGGCGGCGGGAATCGATAGGCTCACAAAGAAGATCCGGGGACTGACGACCGCCACCCAAGGCAAGCTCGCCGATGTGAACGCGAATATCGACGAGTCGGTGCGAGGGGTGCGGATCGTGAAGTCGTTCGGCATGGAAGATCAGGAGACCAAGCGATTCGCCCAGGTGAACAGCGCTTCCCTGTCGGCCGCGCAACGCGCGGCCCGGCGCCAGTCGTTTGTTATTCCCGCTATCGACGTTATGGGCAGTGTCGCAACGGCTTTCGTAATCCTGATCGGCGGGCTGATGGTGGTGAAGGGCAGCATCAGCTTTCCGGATCTCGGCAAGTTCGGAATGCTTCTATTCTACGTGGCGGGCGCGGCGAAATCGTTCGGCAGGTTGAACGTCACTTACCAGCAGACAATGTCCGGGGCCGAGAGGATTTTCGAGCTGCTCGACACGATCTCCGACCTGACGGAAGACCCGAACGGCGTGGTGCTTGAAGACGTCCAGGGGCGGGTGGAGTTCGACAAGGTCGGTTTCGAGTACAACGCCGGGGAGGTCGTTCTTCGCGAAGTGTCGTTTACGATCGATCCCGGCGAGGTGGTCGCGATAGTCGGCCCGAGTGGGGCGGGCAAGTCGACGTGCGCGGACCTGATCGGCAGGTTTTACGATGTCACCAGCGGGCGGGTGCTGGTCGAGGGCCACGATGTGCGCCATATCAGGACCGCGAGTCTGCGCGAACACATCGCGATGGTGCCGCAGGAGACGATACTTTTCAGTGGGACAATTGCGGACAACATCGCCTACGGGCAGCCCGGCGCCGACATGTCCGAGATAACCGAGGTCGCGAAGGCCGCCAACGCTCACGAGTTCATCGAGGATATGCCCAATAGCTACAACACCCGGCTGGGCGAGGGTGGGGTGGGGCTGTCGGGCGGCCAGCGGCAAAGGGTATCGATCGCCCGGGCGCTCCTCAAGAATCCTAAGATTCTGATTTTAGATGAGGCTACATCCTCGCTCGACGCAGCCTCGGAGGGCGTTGTCCAGGAAGCTCTGGACCGGCTGATGAAGGGACGGTCCACCCTCGTCATAGCCCATAGGCTGTCGAGTGTTACCGGCGCGAACAGGATACTGGTCATTGATCGCGGGCGGATAGTGGAATCGGGCAGCTTCGATGAGTTGATTGCGGCCGCGGGCCTGTTCTCCCAGCTCTACAAGACCCAGTCGCGCGTGGAGGAGGTCGTTGCCCCGTAGGGGCGGGTCGCCGTGCCCGCCCTGCGTCGGCAACGGCGACAGACAGGTGGGCAACCACGGCGGGTTGCCCCCACGAGACATCCGGGGAGGTCGTTTGCCCGCAGGTGCGGGGCGCCGTGCCCGCCCTGACATCCGCGCAGAGGTGGAGGATAATGTGGCCGTGTGGTCGCGAATAAAGCAGGTGCTGCTGTTCAGAGTTTTGTGGCTGGTCGGGACGGCAATCCTTGGCACGGTGCGGGTGAGGATCGTCGACGGCGAGAAGCTCGACGAGGTCATTGCGGGCGGGCAGGGCGGACTGGTCCTGCCGTGGCACGGGGCGACCATGCTGCCCATTTACCACTATCGCAACAGGGGATTCTATTCGATAGTTTCGCTGTCGGGGGATGGCGAACTGCAAGACATGGTGCTGCGAAGCCGGGGTTTCCACACTATTCGTGGTTCCAGCGGCAGGCAGGGTGCGCGGGCTCTGCTGGAGTCGGTGAGATGCTTAAGAGCGGGGAATGTGATGGCGTTCTCGGCCGATTCGGTGAAGGAACGCGCCCTGCAAGTCGAGCCTGGGGTGGTGTATCTGGCCAAGCGATCCGGCTGCCCGGTTTTGCCGGTGGGGGTCGCTTGCAGGCCGTGCAAGTATCTGGCATCGTGGGACTCTCACATGCTGCCGCTCCCCTTTGCAAAGGCGATGATCGCTTTTGGAGACCCGATCCGCGTCAGCGCGGATGACGACGATCGCGAAGCGGCGGTTCGGATTGCGCGGGCGATAGACGAAGCCGAGCGGCGGGCGGAGAATCTGCTGGCCGGGGCATCTGAAGGGACTTAATCGCGATTAGGCTAGAAACAATTTGTTGTCGCTAAGGCGGATTCGACGGCGCAGCGCCTTTGGGTTTTCCGCTTTATGGTTGTTAAGGGATGGCGGATGAGCTATACTTGCTTTGCCTGGGCGGAGGGTAGGGCAACGCTGGGGAGCTCTCCCGAGCCGACTCAGGTGTTGTTCAAGGGATGGGGGTGGAAATCTCCGCCCCCTCCAAATCATCCCTTAACAACCGAAAAGCGAAAAACCCGACCGCCTGCCTTGGTCAACTGCCACCGTAAGGTGGCCACTTTTCCCCAGCGAAGTCTGGGGAAAAGCCTAGATACCTTCCCAGACTTTCGCGTGGCGCCTTCTGTCCGCGAGAGAGGGCATGGTCTGCATCTGCCAGGTTCAGTGCTGTGCGTGCGGCGGGAACTCGAAGGCGCCGGGTTGAAGCGGACGTTCTATTTGTCGTTCCCGCCGCATAGGTGGGTTCCCGGACTTTCGACTCTATGACTTTAGACTATCCCGAAAATGGCCTACTTCTTCTACAATCTGGTCCTGCTAATAGCATCGCCGGCCGTCGCCATATTCATGCTCTACAGGATACTCGTGTCGCGGAAATCGGCGAAATCCTGGGGGTCAGCAGTTGGGATTCGTGCAATTGCCCGCCGAAATTAGAGACAGGGCGCCGATTTGGATTCACGCGGTATCGGTGGGCGAGTCGGTGGCAAGCGCGGCGGTCGTCACGGAACTCAAGAGGCTGCTGCCGGAGGTTCCGGTGGTAGTTTCAACTACCACCGAGACCGGTCAGGAGATGGCGGTCAAGTCGATCGCGGACGCCGACGCTTTTCTGTTTTACCCTTTGGACTTCGCGCCGTGTGTATCCAGGGCGCTATCATCGGTGCGGCCCGCCGTCTTCGCCGGGACCGACACGGAGCTGTGGCCGAACTTCCGGCACATCGCGCACAGACGCGGCGTGAAGAACGCAATGATCAACGGGACCGTTTCGGACAAGTCCCTGGCCCGCGCGAGGAGAATGTCGCCGATCGCGAAGTGGACCCTTTCGAACGTCGATTTGTTCTGCATGCAGTCTCAAGCGGGAGCGGACCGAGTGATTTCGCTGGGCGCGGACCCGTCGAAAGTGATGGTTACCGGAAACTGCAAGGCCGATCAAGCCGGAAATCCCATGGGGGAGGCCGGGAGGGGGCGACTTCGCTCTCAGTTCGGGCTTCCGCCGGATGCGGTTGTATTTGTGGCCGGAAGCACGAACCCGGGCGAGGACGAGCCGGTGATGGATGCATTTATCCTGGCGCGCTCGTCTCACACGACGCTGAGGCTGATTGTGGCGCCGAGGCAGATCGAGCGGCGGGATGAAATCCGCGAACTTGCCCGTGGCCGTGGCCTGGAGTGCGGTTGGCGGAGCGATCCGGCGAGCATTACCGGCGGGGAAGATGTCATAATCCTCGACACTTTCGGTGAACTTGGCGATGTCTACGCGATAGCCGATGTGACATTTGTGGGTGGCAGTTTGATACCCAAGGGCTGCCACAGCATTTTGCAGCCGATAGGGCAGGGAA
>CAWGNL010000078.1:0-12538 GCA_963823885.1 uncultured bacterium | reverse complement strand
GGGGCTGGATCCATCGGTGCATAAACCGAGCGCGGTGAAGCAGGAGGATGTCGAACGACTCAGGACTGAGCTGGGTTTTGCGCCGGGCGTTCCCCTCTTCGCTATGGTTGCGGAGTTCATTCCCCGCAAACGTCACGAGGACGCAATAAGAGCATTCTCGATGCTGGCAAACAAGAATAGAGAAGCGTGCCTTGCGGTGGCGGGAGGTGGAACGATGCTGGGCGAGATCCGAAACCTGTGCTACAAACTGAATTTGCAAGACCGGGTGAAGTTCCTGGGCTACCGGCGGGATATCCCGGCGCTCATGCGCGCGTCCGTGGCGACTATTCTTCCCTCGAGCCAGGAAGGCTGCCCCAGGTGCGTGATGGAGTCGATGAGCCTTGAGGTCCCGGTGATCGGGAGCAGCATTCGCGGCACACGCGACCTGCTCTCCAGCGGAGCGGGGATACTAGTAAGCGTAGGGGATGTGGAAGGGATCGCCGGAGCGATGGAGCACGTGATCGACAACCCCGGCGACGCCACTGCGATGGGGCGCATAGGCAGCCAGATGGCGAGCAGGTTCGACCTGTCCGAGGTGCTCGACCATTACGAGGACCTCTACTCACACGCTCTTCGGGTCCTCCGCATGCCGAAAAGGATCACCGCTGCTCGCGGCACTTAGTCGATGGTTTTTGCACATCATTCTTGGCATCCGCCTCCCGCGCAAGCCAAGGGCCGACAAGCCGGCCGATCTGCGGCTATCGGTTATTGATTGTGCTGACCGATTCTCACCCTAAAACGACTTTTCTGAACTCAAGTGTCCCGGAAACCGGGGAACTTGGGCTAACTTCTACTTTCCGGGAGTCACGATGGACCTTTGTGTTGTGGGCACGGGATATGTGGGGCTTGTCACGGGAACGGTGTTCTCGGACCTCGGCTGCAGCGTATTGGGCGTCGACAAAGATGAAGCAAAGATTGCGATGCTCAACGATGGCTTAATGCCGATATACGAGCCGGGCCTTGAAGAGATGGTCAGACGTAATCTTACGGATGGCCGCATTCGTTTCTCTTCAGACCTGGGTGGGTGCATCGAGTGTTCAGACATTGTCTTTATTGCCGTCGGCACCCCCCCGCGAGAAGATGGACACGCGAATCTGGACGCGGTTTTCGACCTGCGGGAGGGCAAGTCGTTGGAGATTGTGGAACAACTTCTTGCCGCGGGCGCCAAGGTAAGAGCCTACGATCCGGTCGCGATGGGCAACGCAAGAAAAGTGCTTCCGCACATAGACTACTGCGATTCCGCGTACGACGCAGCCCGGGGGGCGGACGCGATCATTCTGGTGACCGAGTGGAATGAGTTCAAGTTCCTTGATTTCGACAGGCTCAAAGAAGCGATGAATGCTCCGGTGATTTTTGACGGGCGGAACATGTTCCGTCCGGAACGAATGCGGGACAAGGGTTTTATATATCACTGCATCGGCCGGCCAGCGACCTACGAGAAGGAAAGGTGACATGTGTCGGGCGTCGGGTGCCGGAAGGGAATCCCCTCCCGTTGCCCATCACCTGACACCCGTTGGATATGAGTTCTCCGGAGAGCAATACAAACAAATCGCGGGTCCTGATACTCGTTGAAAACTTGTCATTACCGTTCGACAGGCGCGTATGGGCAGAGGCTCGGACTTTGATCGACGAGGGTTACACGGTCAGCGATCAAGAGAGGCGGGTGCCAGAGACGGTATTTGTGGTGCGAAATGGGTCGGACATAGATATCACGGAAACTGGCAGGTGCCTCTTGGTGAAACTCGACACGGACAACCGCCATTGTGAGGGTTAAATCCGAGAAAGGCGATGATCTTTGGTATGAGCCTTGGCGATATAGACCTTCGATTACCCTCCCAAATCGTGACGGTGTTCTTTGCAACGCCAACTGTCTTGCCCACATCCTTCTGTAGTAGTCCAAGGTCGAGGCGTCTCTTCCTGATATGGTCGCGGAGGGTCTTCAATTGTCGAGGATAGGCAGGTGGAGCAGGCTTTCGTGCTCGCAGAGACACATGGCAAAAAGGGAACGATACGTAACGGTGTCGCACTTCGTCCCGCCATCGTCAAGGGCAAGTATGCATCGTCTCATCAACTCCAACCTTACAAAGCTATCAAAGTTACATCGCTGGCGGCCCTCGGCCTTATGACCGGAATAGTCCCGCCGGACGTAATGCACCCTATCACACCCGTAACCATAACAAAAGAGCCGGCTGAATACCCCGGTATGGTCACACCGGATGCCACCCCGTAGCGTATAACTCTGACGCCTGTATAACCGGAACCGTCAAGCTTGCCGGAGCCATCGTCAACGTAAAAGAACCTGTTCGAAGGATCGGAATAGCTCACGGCGCCCGAAATCGTTACCAGCAGCCCAAGGTTGTACAACCCCATTCCGCCGTTGGTCCCATTAGTATATTGGTTGGGCTGAATTTCCCCGACATCTATCCCCGGCAAATACAGGGGCGCTGGGGTCTGGAACCCGGATTGAATGACACTTAGTGTAACCGGCGGTCCAATCAGGCGTTCACCCTGGGAACCCGCGAGCGCGCCCGAAACCTGCACGAGGTCACCGGCGTGCGCGGTCAGCCCGGCGCCACTGACTTGTATACCCGAAGACCGGTCCATAGACTCGATGTAGAATACATTGAGAAGCTGGTTCGTCCCAGCGGTAACCAGCGCGTCCGTAACACCCACCGTTGTCCCGTTCGGGTTGTTGCGAATTGCTCCTATCGGCGCAATCGCCAATATCCCGCTTGAGACGCCCGCGATGCTCCAGTTAAGATTCGTGTTTTCGGCTTTCACTGAGAAATAGTAAGTGCTGCCGGCCGTAAGTGTGAGGCCGGTTTGCGTAAGCGAGGTCGCCGTACCGGCCGATGTCCAGGCGACTACATCGCTCCCGCCGGGCGTCGACCCGATCGCATATTCATATCCCACGATGGAAGGACCCGATCCGGTAGCGCTCCAACTGGCGGTAATAGTCCCCGACTGAGTGCTCACCCAACTTGGGGCCGAAACAACCGGAGTACCCGGAATAGTCCCCAAGACCACGTTAACGGCCACGGTCCGTCCCGCCCCGACGCTCAGGGTAAATGTGCTGGTCCCACTGGAGGTGCTGACGCCGATGGCGCTGCCTGATATCATCTCGGTTGCGCCGGTGGGCGCCGGACCTGTAATCTGCGAATCATTTATGCTTACGGTCACGTTCTTCGAGCTCGTCGCAGTGTTGTTGATCGTATAATAGAGGCCCGTTGCGTGGCTGTTTCCCCACTGCTCGAGAAGGATCGTGCTGTCAGTGCACGTGCCCGCCCCGACCGGCTGCCAGCCCGCCTCGTTCATTGCCAGGAAAATCGGCATGTATTGTTCGTAAACGGGGACTATTATGTCCAGCTTGTCTATATCGAAGGTAGCCCAGCAATTGCCGGTCCCCGGGTAGATACCGTACATCAAATAGTAGTTTAGATCCGGCTCTATCAGGGTGAGGGCGTAAGCGGGGTTTGCTGAAATGTTGTAAAGACCCAGCGAATAGTCCATTATGGACAACGGTTTTTGGTAGGCAAAGGCCCTCTCCTGCAAAAGTGTACCCTGCGAAATAAGCGAGGATGTCGAATCCGTGTACGAGCTATACTCCCCTGCCCCGAGGATATCCACATTAGCCGCCGTTACCCCGTAAAGCGGAGGATATCCGTTCAACTGCAGCGGCCAGTTGTACGCGGCTGTCTCGCTTCTCAGTTCGCTCAGGTGTTGAGCATCCACCAGGGCCATGGCCTGCACGGGAACATATTTGCCGCTTGACCCGGGGCCGTAAGTGAGCGGATACGTGGCGTACCTGGTATTGAGAGGTGTTCCAGTTGTAACGGTCCCATGCCCTCAGGGTACAGGCAAGAATCGATGTAAACGCCGTTGATACTAGCGTCTTGGGTCGCCGCGAGGTTTTGAAGCGTAAATGATTGCGTCGTTCCATTCGATATCCGACCGGTTCGGGTGTGGCAAGCTCATGTCCGAGTTCAGGATTAAATCCGCCTTGTCCCATCCGTCGCGTGTATCGGATGAGTTCGGCGATGAGAAGTCACCTGTACTATAATTGTAGACCATCCAATCGCCGCTGGAATCCGTCCATATCGCCGAGTTCAAAATCATCTGCGCGACTTGTGACCGTGTGGTACCGGGGTAATTATCGGCTGTCGAATTGTCCGTTAGATCCAAACTGATTTGCGACTTGAGCGCGTTAACGTTGACAGCGGTCTCGTAGGCCCAGCCGGTTGTATTTATTGTGTATGTGCCGGGATTGTTCGTCGCAAACCCGATTGGAAGCGGGTGCCACGTGTTCCACGACTCGGTGTACTCCATGCTCAGGTAGCCGTATTGCTGGTCTCGCGAAATCAGACTTATCTCGTTATCCTCGAACTGAGCTTCCATGAACTTCAATCCCATGTCGGTTGCGTAGCTTTCAAATCCCTGACCTACCCAGAGGGACCATATCCCCTGCTGGTTGGTGCGGCACTGGAAACTCGATGGGTAGATGCTATAGTATTTGCTGAGGGCTCCTCGGAAGTAACTGGCGCCATTAAAGGAGAACAGGCAAACATCGAAGCTGGCCGAACTGGGAAACTGGGGAGTGCAGGTGGACAACCCGAGGGTTGGATATATATCCAGAGTATACAGCCCACTGCTCGAATATGTGAAAGACTCATTGAAAAACCTGGGGTTTGACATAGGCCAGCCCAACGCCACACCTGTTCCGCCGTACGTTACCGCCCCGAACGGGTAAAGCGATTGGTTTTGCCCCGAACCATATCCCCCGATAAACTGGTAAGTGTGGTTTTTAGAAAGCCCGGTTGTGGTGCTATTGAGGTCCTGGCACCAGTCCCATGCCTGGGAAGCCATGACCAGGGAGAAGTGAGCCTGAACAGCCCGCTGCGTCCCGGTCAGGTCCGTTACAGCGGCGTGGATACCTATATAGCCGGACTGGGATGTGAGCGTGGCACTTAACGATATGTTCAGGGTGGAATTGGTCGCGGTGATCACGATCTGACCGGCGCTGCTGGTTATGGAGCCGGTCATATTCACTTTCTGGCTGGTGTTCATGTCTTCGACGGAGAACCCGCAAAACTGAGAAGTGTTCAGAACACTAGAGCCGTTGATCGTCAGATTTGTGACCGCGCCGGTCGAGCCAACCGTAATAACGGTCCCGTTGCCGTCGTCGACCGTAGCCGATTGGGCCGCAACAGCAATAATCACAAAGGCAGATACCAACATCAATATAACAACATTCTTGCGCATCCGGAACCTCAACATTGATTTGGTGGACTCGACTGGTAATATTACGGCAGCAGTAACCGGTTACTGTGCCCTTACTTGTATTATTCCATGAGATCGGAGGCTTGTCAAGTTCCATTTTCGAGAATCTGCAATCAGGCAACAGAAATGTGCCCGACGCTCTTGTGTCGGGCACTGTACTCAGGCTATTAAGTTGTTTCGGGAAACCCTTTTCCCGAAACCCTGCCCGCTCGGAGTATCGGGAAAGGGGCGCAAAAATCTGGCTCCGGCTCTGCCGGGTTAGTATCTTACAACTGAAATCCTATACAAGTTGTATCGAATTTTGATATGTCACCTCGGATTTCAGTTGTAAGATACGTAAGAAGAAACCACCGACCTTCCGAATTATGGAAAGGCCGTATTGATTTTCCGGCGATGGCCTTCTTGGTTGCGGCTGCGCCGCTTTAGGAATAATGCGGGTTAGCCAGGCACCACGGGAGCATAGGTTATCGGCTCATTCTTTGACAATAACCGGTTGCTCTATTAATATACCATGCACTTGAGCTGTTGTCATTTTTTTGATGAGTGGTTCTTGGGGGACAAGAATTCCGCGGGTGTTGAATGGGCCCGGTCTCGAAGGAAGCGCGCGCACCGTTGGCGAACATGCTGGTAGCATTCCTAAGAAGAGGCCGCTCAACATGAAAGCATATCTTCTCGCATTGGCTCTCGTGATGGCATGGTGTGTCCCTGCTTCCTCGGTCGAGGTGGGTCCGATCGCGGATGGGGGCAGTGTCGTTCCCACCAGGCAGATCATACATCCCGCGGGTAAATCAGTCGAGTTTAACGGCCGCCCGATGGATGTGGTGATTTCACCCGATGGCAAGATTGCCTATGTGAAAGACAATCGGGGACTGGTGGTTATCGACGCCGCTTCCTGGACCATTCTTCAGCAAGCCAATTTCCCCAAGGGCGGCGGGTCCATGCACGGGATCGCGATAACTCGCGACGGCGCCACGCTCTACGCGACCACATCCCAGAATCTGCTTTGGGAAGCGAAAACCTCCGCCGACGGCAGCATCGCCTGGGGCAGAAGTATTGCCCTGGCGGGTCCGGGCGGCAATCCGGCCGCCAACCCGTGCCTGGCGGGGATCGCCCTAGCCGGCGATGAGAGGTCCGCAATGATTTGTCTTTCGCGCAACAACAGCCTGGCGGTGGTCGATTTGGTTGGCGGAAAGCTGGTGAAGGAGATCCCCGTCGGCGTTGCTCCATACGCTGTCGTGCTGTCATCTGACGGTTCGACGGCCTACGTCACGAACTGGGGAGGACGCAATCCCGAGAAGGGCGAGAGGTCTGCGAAGTCGTCGGGAACCGACACGGCGGTGGACGCGAGGGGAATCGCCTGCAGCGGCACACTCTCCGTAGTGGACCTCAAAGCCGGACGCGAGATAACACAAATCGAGGTCGGGCTGCATCCCTCGGACGTAAAACTCAGCGCCGACGGCCGCACGCTGTATGTCGGCAACGCCAATTCCGACACGGTCAGCGTGATCGATGCAGGCAAAAGAGGCGTGGTGGAGACGATTTCGGTCCGGCCCGACCCCGGCCTTCCTTTCGGGAGCGCGCCGAATGCGCTCGCGCTCGGCAGCGACGGCAAGACCCTCTACGTCGCCAATGGCGGCAATAACGCCATTGCGGTAGTCGCTTTGAACGGCAGGCGGGGTGGGAGTGTTGTTAAGGGGTTTATACCCACGGCCTGGTATCCCGGAGGCATCGCGACCGACGGCAGCAATCTCTACATCGCGAACATCAAGGGGTTGGGGTCGCGCTTTCACGACCCCAATCAAAAGGCATGGCAGATTTATGCGCTTCTGGGGACGGTAAGCAGGGTCGAGATTCCCTCCGGCGCCATGCTGACGAAATATACGGCTCAGGTTCGCGCTGACTCCCTCGTGCCTCATGTGCTCCTCGCCATGGAGAAGGCGGCAACCGGAAAGAAGCCAGTGCCCGTGCCGGAGAAGCTCGGAGACCCATCCATATTCGAGCACGTGGTTTATATCATCAAGGAAAACAAGACCTACGATCAGGTTTTCGGCGATATCGGCAAGGGCAATAGCGATCCCAGCTTGTGCGTGTTCGGGCGGGAGTCCTCGCCAAACCAACATGCGCTGGCCGAGGATTTCGTGCTGCTGGACAACTACTATTGCAACGGGGTCTGCTCGGCCGATGGGCATTCTTGGGTAACCCAGGGGGATGCATCGGACTATTTGGAGAAGGCTTTCGGAGGATGGACCCGGTCATATCCATTCCCGGGCGATGATTGCCTGGCACTGTGCTCCTCTGACCTGATTTGGGATAATGTGCTAAGTCACGGGCTTTCATTCCGAAACTACGGAGAGATGAGCGTGTCCTCCACCGAGCCCGCGGCGACCTGGTCCGATGTCTATCAGGACTATCTCAACAAGTCGCACAAACTGAAGTTCATTCACAACATGGCAAACGACAATTTGCGGCGGTATAGCTGCGCTGATTATCCCGGATGGAACCTGGGCATACCGGATGTCGCCCGGGCCGATATATTTATCAAAGAGCTCAAGGGCTATGAAAGCAAAGGCGACTGGCCCAGCTTTGTGACTGTCTATCTGCCGTGCGACCACACAACGGGTGGGCAGTTGGGAATGCCCCTGCCGAAGGCCCAGGTGGCTGACAACGACCTGGCCGTCGGACGCATCGTGGAGGCGATTTCCAAGAGCAAGTTCTGGCCGAAGACGTGCATCTTCGTCGAGGAGGATGATCCGCAGTCGGGGTTCGACCACGTGGACGGGCACCGATCGATATGCCTGGTAATAAGCCCCTATACCAAGAGGAACGCGGTTGTCAGCGAGTTCTACAGCCAAACTTCGGTGCTCCACACAATGGAACAGATCCTCGGTATTCCGCCGATGAACCAGATGGATGCAATGGCGCGGACCATGTCCGGCTGCTTCGCGTCCAATCCCGATTTCACGCCATTCACCTGTCTTGCCAATCAGATTCCTCTGGACCTAATGCCAAGCAAGACCGGCCTGAACTACGGAGATGGCAGTTACTTCGCCAGGGATGGCGAGTCGGACCCGTTCGCCGGCCCCGACAGAATAAATGACGACAAGCTAAACCGGGCAATCTGGGCGCTGGCAAAGGGAATCAACGCCCCCTACCCTGCCAATCTCGCCGGCCCACACGGCACGGGGCTTAAGTCGCTCCACCTCGAGTTGGACAGCGATAGCGATGATGACTAAGCCCTGCGAGGAACCTCTCTATCGGCCCCATCCGTAAATAGGATGTGTCATATCGAAAGGGCGAAAGCACGAAAGAGGGAATCGGTCGCTGAAACTCGGGGCAGAGACCTCCAGATTCTTTGCGGTACTCTTTTCCCCACACTTTTCGCGTTTTCATAATTTCGCGCTTTCGCGATTACATCCCTTCGGCACTTTAGGAAGCGTGATTTACTTAGGGAAAGCAATCCGATGCGACGACTGCTCATAATCTTCGTTCTCATTTTGCTGGTTCGATCGCCCGCTCAAGCCGCCGATGTGGCCGCGTGGGTCGGTGCACCGGCGGGTGAACAGCCGCCGGCTGGGGCTGTCGTCTACCATAAGTCGTTCACAATCGATTTCGACCTCACCAGCGCCTATCTCAAGTTCACCTGCTGCACACCCGAAGGGTTCGACGGGACCCAATTCCGGGCTTTCGTGGACGGTGTCGAAGTCCGCGGCGGCTCGTGGTGGCAGGACGCTGGATATGTCAGCCTCTCCAAAGTGCTCAGGCAAGGCCGGAACGACATCGATATAGAAGTCACATGGACGGACGGGGGAGCCTGCGGCCCCGTACTTGCCAAACTGGTGGCGCGGGGGAAGGATAAGGATGGCAAGGGGAAATCGGTCGAGGTCCGAAGCGATGATTCGTGGGTTTACTACACGGGCAAGTTCGATCTCAGGCAAGACACTAAACCATCCACGACCACCGGCAAGGTTGCGGTATTCGGAACCGCCGACACCTGGAAGCAGGCGTCCTCCCCGCTGGTTATGCCCAAGCTGGATGCCGGCACTGTTGTGGGAGTTACCGGTGTGGGTCTGAGCGCGGGCGATGCCGGGAGCAGGTCGCAGTTCAGCCATGTTAAAGATTTGAGCGATAAGTTCTACGTATTGAATGCCCTGGGATGCCGGACCATAGAGGGCCGAATCTTCGGACAGACCATTTACCAGCCGCCCGGCCAGTGGTTTTGGGGCTACGACAAGGAGGTCGAACGCAGCCTCGAAAGAGCGGAATTCGACTTTTGCGCCGAGCCCTGGGTGTGGCTGCCGCCGGAATGGTACGCCACGGCACACGGCCTGGGCGGCGGGCCGCTTTCGATTTGGAGTCCCGACCTCGACAGGTTTAACCAGGAAGTCTACTCCGGCCTGAAGGAGAACTTTCCGGATCGAATAAAGTCGATTTGCGCCGGCATCTACGGCGACTACGGCGAGGCCGCGTTTCCTCTTTCCTTATCGGACTCGGCGAGCCGGTACGCGGGGTTTTGGGCGGGCGACGCGCTGGCAAGGGCCGACTTCAAGAGCAGCATGCTCAAAAAATATGGCAGCGTGAACGCCCTAAACGCGGCCTGGCGGACCGCGTTCTCGAGCGCGGACGAGATCGCTTATCCCAGGCTCGATGGCTCCGACTGCCTGCGTTACGTCCTGGATTTCGTGGACTGGTACTTCAGCGCCATGACCGAGTTCGCGGCCAAGGTCTGCCGGGTTGTCAGGCAGAGCTTCCCCGATACCCCCATTGTCGTCAAGCTAGGGAGTGGTGAGGACCCGGTCTCCGGCCAGGACGACTCCGCCCTCGTGAAGGCGCTGGCCGGGCTGGGGGTAACGGTCCGCGCGGCGCCAGGGCGCGGCAAGGACCTCGGCTTCATGCACATAGCGTCCGCATGCAAGTTTTACGGCGCCTCCATGGAGATGGACCTTGGGGATGCCGCGGAGAAAGTCGACGAAGCCAGAGGACTGTTCCTGGCCGCGGGCAGCGGTTGTTCGAGCGTGTTCGCGCAGGGGATCGACGCGCTGCGGCAGGCCGATGTCTTTTCGCGCTGCCGGCGAAACCTGCGCGGGGACCGCGGCATCACCGATGTTGCGCTATTCTTCCCCACAACGCGGCACAGACTCGATTGGCATGAGCCGTATCCTCCTAAGCTGGCGGAGGCCGCCGGCGAGCTTCGCGATATGCTCGACTTCGACGTAGTGGATGAGAGGATGGTTCTTGACGGCGCGCTGGAAAGATACCGTGTACCGGCGATCTTCGATGGCGATGTCCTGGAACAAAACAGTTTTAACAGGATCGCGGCTTGGGTGAAAAATGGTGGCCATCTGGTTCTTGGACAGAGTCCGCTCATGAATGTCGAGGGCGCGGCGCTGCCCGTCTCTTCGACGGACAAAGGCAAAGGCGGTATCGACGTCTGGAGCGGCGATTGGTCTCATCGCAAGGATTTATACGGCCTGATTGCCCAACTCGCCGGCAGCCCGGTCGACGGCAAGCCGGACGGCGTGTGGACAACTCTGTTTAAGAACAGGGCACTGGACTCTGAACACTACCAGCCACCCCATAACGGTGTCCGAGAATATCTCTGCTGAGGCGGTCCACCGAGACGGACTGAGCTTCGAGCCGGAATACCTGAGCTACACGCTGGAAGTGCCGGCCGAGAGCCAGGCGGTGCATTTCTTCGACAACCCGCTTGTCGAGTTCTCGCTGGAGTGTGATAGCATGAAAGGCAACGCCAAGTATGTGACGGAGGCGGTCTATCGAGGCGGAGGCGGTTCGGGCTGGGCGGTTCGGGTCCCGTCGGACAAGTCTATAGGGACGCGGTTTCAGGTGGACCGGGACGCGACGTATGCGTTGTCGTGTATTGTCGACCCGGCGGAGGACAACCCCGCGAGCCTGTACGTCGATGGTAAGAAGCTTTCGGAGATAAAGGGCGCGGATGGTCTCCACGCTTTCGCGTATCCCGTGAGCGCCAGGGTCCGGCTCAAGCCCGGAAAGCACTCGCTGGCGATCAAGTTTGGCGAGGGTGGAGGCCTGGCGGACCGGGTGATCGTGACCACCGACACCGACCTTGCCGGGTTCGCATACAGCTTCGTCGACCCGAATGCCGATCAGAGATGGTAGGCCCATCTAGAGGTTAGAAGTTGGAGATTGGAAGTTAGAAGGGAAGGCATGACCCGCGCTCCGTGTCTAACCTTGAGTTGTTTCGGAAAACCCTCGTCGAGTTTCGGGAAAGGGGTTTCCCGAAACAACGGGGAAGACGCCACCCGGCGGCCTTCCCCATTATCAATTCTCAATTGTCAATTATCAATTAGCTAGTGCCTACTTGCATAAATGGCTGATAGTATTCTTGCCGGTGTATCGGGAATCTTGTTCCCGATACGCACTTAGTTTCGGGAACAAGATTCCCGAAACACCTGCTAATTGTCAATTATCAATTAGCTAGTAGTGTCGTATCACTTCAAACCGGTACAGCGTCATCGGGTCGCGGGGGGATATGCAGGCTTTGCGGCGGGCGATGTCGACTTGATCCTGGGCGGTGTCGACGCCCTCCAGGTCCGGCAGCAGCAGGCCGCGGCGTGAGCCGCACTCGACTATCACACCGTAGCGTTGGGGGTCGAGCTGGTGCAAACCCTGGATCGCTTCGGGAGGGCAGAGCACATCCACGGAACACTCGATTATATCGAGCTCGTGCGGATTGAGGGCAGGAAACGCGGGTCGCGCACGGCGGCGCTGATGGCGTTTTCCATTATCTCCTCGGCGAGGCAGATCTGCACCGGCTCGATGGTCCCGATGCAGCCCCTCAACTGCCCGTGCTCCTTGAGACATACAAATGCCCCCGCGCGAGTGGCGCACAACTCGTGCGGAACGTCCTCGGGCAGCTTCATCGTCAGCCCATGCCTGACGTAAGATTCTATGGACATCAGCGCCAGTCTGACGTGCGGGCTCAGTTCACCCATTGGACTTGTTTCCCTCACTTGCCTCGGAAATCTCGATTTTCTGACCCAACCTTGGCTCGTCGCCGGCGGCGAGCCGCTTCATATTGGGGATATGCTTGAGGATTATGGCGGCGGCGGCGAGGCAGGCCAGAGCGATATGGCGGGGGAACGTTCATCGATTTCCAGGCAAACATCTGCACCGGTACCGACAGCGTGGCGACGATCGAGGCGACCGAAATGATCCTGGTTGCCATCACCAGCGCCAGCCAGAT
>CAWGNL010000077.1:0-3337 GCA_963823885.1 uncultured bacterium | reverse complement strand
CGTGGATGCGGGCGTGCAGACTGTCGATGAACAGGACTATAACTACATCGATATACAAGACGACGGAGGGACGGCCCACGCTTCGGGCGTATTGCCAGAACGCCGTCACCGACACGCGCCTGAACCTCATATCCGGACAAATGCGAACGGACAGTTGCGGAAACTGGTGGCTCTGCGTGGATAATGGGCCGAACTATGATCCCCAGGTTTTCGTGGGGCTGCTCCAGACCGTGGCCGCGAATACTATCGCTTTCGGCTTCACCCTGCCGGATTCGGCGTCCATCAGCCTCACCGGCAAGATCGCGGAGGCTAGTTCAACTGAATTTCCCGGCGGATTTTACATCCAGGAGCCTGATCGTACCAGCGGAATCCGCGTGATGTATGCCGGAGCAAGCCTGGATCGCGGCGATGTCGTTAGTCTCAGCGGCGTTATGGGAACGGGCGCGGATGGCGAGCGCGAAATCGAGGCGAGCAGCGTTTCATCCACAGTGGGCAGCGGCCCGCCAAGTCCCCTCGGAATGTCAGCGCGCGCTCTTGGTGGCAGCGACTTCAATGTGTACACTTGCGGCGTGAGCTACCCCACGGCCAAGGGACTCATAAATAAAGGGCTGCTCGCCAAGATATGGGGGACGGTAACGGCCCTGGGAGACACGGACTTTCACGTGGACGACGGTACGGGTCTTGAAGACGGCAGCGGCAACCCGGGCGTGAAAATCAGTTGGGCTTGGCCTGTCAGCGGCAAGCCGGCTTTGAGCCCACCATCAATCGGATCCGTGGTTTCGGTGAAGGGCATTAGCGGCAGCGAATGGGCCGGCGACTATGGGCTGATTCGCGTCCTCCGTCCCAGGTCACAGGACGATATCACCGTTTTTTCGACTCTCTTGATGTTCGGCAGTTTCAACGCGAACCCATGTCCGCCGCCCCCGGCGATAACGTTACGATCACGTTCACCTCTTCGGAGCAACTTGCAGGAACCCCAACGGTGACAGTGAACGGTAACTCTGCAACAACTCCGGTAAACAGCGGCTTGAACTACAGTTGCCAATATACCGTCCAGAGCAGCGATACTCCGGGTAAGGCGACTATTCAAGTTACGGGCGTCGATTCTAGCGCCAATCAGCTATGCACCAGCAACAGCAGTGCCCTGACCATCGTGAGCTTACCGGTGATAACCGCGCCTAGCGGCACGATTGGTGACCTCGCCCCGGTGGTGGCATGGTCGGTCTCCGGCACGTATGATCGCTATGAGGTCCAGCTAGTCAACGTTGCGAACTCATCGGATTCCTGGGACTCGAGCGAAATCCTTGGCGCGGATTCATCCGCTCAGGTGACGCGTCTTCTTACAAACAACGCGACCTACTCGGTGATGGTCAGAATAGGTCGGCAATGCGGCTGGAGCCACTGGAGCCAACCAGTCCAGTTTACCCTGGTATTCACCGAGCCGCCGCTTCCGTTGGCGGGATCTTACTGTCCGCAGCAGTAGCAATCTGATTTTGGAGGGCGAGTAATCATGAACACAGATTGGTTAACGTTTGGCTGATTTCTGTGTGTTTCCTATGCATCGCGTCGCGGCAGTCATTTGCGGGCGGCCCTGTTGGATGGAACCTCGTCCAAAGCAACGTCGGCACGAAGACGTTCAACGTAAGCCTCACGCTTCACTCAGCATTGACGGAAGCGTTTACTGGAACATACACCGATAGTGCGGGCAGCCATTCCTACGGTATTCCTGAGAGGGCTACTGTTGGTATGGCCACAGTCGAACTTCCAGGCGCAGGTAGCATAAGCGCATCGGCGTACGTCAGCAGGGTTTATGATTCGGGCGGAACCGCTGGACCCTCCTTCCTCGCACTGGGGTCCTGTATTCAGAATAATCGATCTTAGTGTTCAGGATTATAATACTGACTCAACGGGAAATACGTGGACACATCGTCAGTTGGTGAGTCAAAGCGGGGATGCACAGTTATCGGTCACGGTTTCTGGGCAGGCCGATAGATATGCCACTCTCACGGGAGTGTGGGCTGCCGAGCCGTGGTGTTTGGGGGCTGGCAGGGTGAGCGGAGACGCTGATATCCTGGCAGGCACTAATGTTGAATATGAGGATGTAATGGATAACCCGCTGATAACCATTCAGTTCGGCGATCAGACGTTTTCTTACCGCTCGATGGAAACTGGCGTCAGCGGAAACGACATGGAAATATCGGCAGGAGGTGGAATGCCCGGTTGTCCAGCGCCCACAACGCAGGATGCCAACGGCTTCTGGGTGCTCCCGAGTTGGGGTGATGAGGTTGAGGTCAACGGGGCATACAACTGCGGCGGCACAACCTGGGTGGAGGGCGCCTATTCCAGGTCGAGCGGAGTTGCCGATGCGACAAGAACATTCTCCTCCACGACAGTTCTTACAGATTATGACGCACATGCCGGCTCATAAGCCAGACTGTCCTATAACACCCCCGGTCAGTCATTCACCTGCAGAGCGGTGGTGACCGTCGGTGGTGGACATATCAGTGCAGCGGAGGTATTGACAATGCCAGTGGCGGAGGCTGGTGTGACAGATACGGCTACATTTACACCACAAACTACGGAAGCGTCGATTTCACCGATCACTGCGGAGGATACGATGTCGACTACAGCCGGGACATCGAAAACATGGATGGTTCTCCAAGAACCGACATTCACGTCATGGGTTACGAACAGCACCCGACTGAGCACATAGATCCTGTACCGCCGAATCAGCTCTGCCCGGGCAGACAGTCGGTCACCTCGTGCATACCTATACCTGGGACGGCAATTACATCGATATTTCCAGTGGACCCAGTATCCATTATGGCGGATGGTGGCATGCCAACGTAAGCGCGAACGTACCGATTCCTGGCGGATCCCAAGACTACGTAGACCTGCCATGCAATCCGCAGTACATTCAAAATGCCAAGCTGCCTCACGGTAATCTTATCGCCGACAATGTCCACGATCCCTGGAATCAAGGAACGAGCAGCTACACGGATAATGTACCCGGCGAGCCATCGCATCCGGGCTGGCAGCCGTGGCCCGATCAGGAACTCGATGAAGACACCGGCCAGCCGATGGTTGATAGCGCAGGCCAGCCGATATGGAACTGCGGAATTTCTCCAAACGGTTGCCCCTGGTATGACGATGAAGTCTTTATCAAAGGTGGCTGGACTGTCTCGAACGCTCTCCAGATAAACCTCGCAAGCCCCGGCGACATTCCCAATCCGCCGCTCAACTTCTTCAACCTCAGCGGCTGGGCCGTCACCGGCGGAACGTCGAGCCTAAGTACTCCGGTACTTGGCCGTAAACACGGATTCTTCGGGCAACGCGA
>CAWGNL010000076.1:0-69076 GCA_963823885.1 uncultured bacterium | reverse complement strand
GTGGAAGAACAAACTCAACTTGTAGAAAACGAAGCCACCGGCCCGCCGAGCGAGCAGACCCAACTTTTTGTCGACGGCCTCACCAAGATAGTGGGCGAGGTCGTGAAAGCGATGGGTGTGGACGCAGTGCTGGCGGTCAGGTTCGCCGGCGAGGACGAGGTCGAAATGGACCTGGTGGGCGATGATGTCGGCACTTGGTCGGCAAGCACGGCCAGACCCTCGATGCCCTGCAGTATCTGATGGGAATATGCGCGGGCAGGACGACCAACGTCAAGCGGAGGGTAATCCTCGACGCCGAAGGCTATCGCCAGCACCACAAAGAAACGCTCGAAGACAAAGCCCGAGAATATGCGAAGTACGTCAAGGAGGAAGGCAAGGAAGCGGTTTTGGAACCGCAGAGCCCGCGCGACCGGCGCATCGTCCACATGGCGCTCTCCGACAACCCGGATGTCTATACGTACAGCGAGGGAGAAGGCGAGAACAGGCATGTCGTAATCTCGCCAAAAAAATAGGGACTAGGGGTTAGGGGCTGGATGAGGCTATCTATCCCTTCCCTAGCCCCTTTATTAATATTTCTGGAGTCGGGAACTGGGGCCTGGATGAGGCTATCTATCCCTTCCCTAGCCCCTAGCCCCCAGCCTTGATCCAAGACACCATTGCAGCCATAGCCACCCCGGTTGGGGCGGCGGGGATTGGGGTGATCCGCGTGAGCGGCGCGGGCGCCCTGGCGGTCGCCTCGCGCGTATTTCGCGGCCTCAGCGTCGAGTTTCCGGGTCACGGTGATCCTCCTGAAAAACGCAACGCTCTCCCAATCGATGCAAGTGGGCAAGCCCCACGGGGGCCTCACCACGGCGTGCTTGTCGAACCCAATACGGGCGAATCGATCGACGATGTTGTCCTGACCGTTTTCCGGGCGCCCTCGAGTTACACCGGCGAGGATGTCGTCGAGATATCCTGTCACGGGAGCATAGCGGTAATAAGGGATGCCCTTAACGCAGTGCTGTGCGCGGGTTCGAGGCTGGCGGAGCCGGGGGAGTTCACGCGGCGGGCATTCCTGAACGGCAAGCTAGATCTCGCCCAGGCGGAAGCGGTCAACGATCTCATACGTTCTCGCACGAGCGAATCCCGCAGGGCTGCGCTCAGGCAGCTCGATGGCCGGCTTTCCGGCGAAGTGAGTCGCATAAGCGCGACAATCCTCGCCCTTGTTGCCGCCATCGAGGCCGCAATCGACTTCCCCGACGACGTAGCCGAACCCGCGCCCAATTGGGTCCGCCGGGAGATGGCTTCCGCCCGCGCGTCGCTTGCCGGCCTGATCTCCTCGTTCGGCAAGGGCCGGATTTTTCGGGAGGGTCTGAGGCTTGTAATCGCGGGCGATGTGAACGTGGGCAAGTCGAGCCTGCTCAATGCCCTGCTGAGGCATGCGCGAGCAATCGTGACGCCCATCCCCGGCACCACAAGGGACACCATCGAGGAAAGCCTGGAAATCCACGGAATCCCGATTGTGGCCGTCGATACCGCGGGCCTGCGCTCGACCGATGACCCGATCGAGAAAATCGGGGTCGAGCTTGCCACGCGCGTCCTCGAGTGCGCCGACCTGGTGCTCTTGGTCCTCGACGCCGCGGCGGTCGCCGCCAGCCGGGATATCGAGATATTTTCGTGCGTGCGCGGAAAGCAGGCGATTGTTGTATTGAACAAGGTCGACCTGGTCCCGGATGAGACGCGGCGGGAACTGATCGAACTCTGCGCGCGCGAGACGCAAATGCCCGTCGTCGGGACCTGCGCCGCGTCGGGTGAGGGAATAGAACGGCTGGAAAACGAGATCGCGGGCCTCGTCACGACCGCCGGCCTGGGGGGGCGAAAGCGCGATCGTCACGAACGCCCGCCACCAGCAGCTTCTTCTCGATGCTGCCGAAAGCCTGGATCACGCGCTGGCCACGCTCGACTCCAACCGGCCGATCGACCTCGTAACAGTGGACCTCGCCGCGGCGCGCGCCTCCCTGGGTCTCCTGACCGGCGAGACCGCAGGCGAGGACCTTCTCGACGCAATATTCGCCCAGTTTTGCATAGGAAAGTGATATTTTGGTTGCCGGCTGACGCCACCACTATGCGGCGGAACGACAAGGCGAGACAATCCTTGGCATGAAGCCCTTCGAGTTCCCGCCGCATACATGGGTTCCGTTGTTTCGGGAAACCCTTTTCCCGAAACGGCTCATTTTCCTAGGAGGAACGAAGAAGAATCTGCTTTTACTTCCCGCAACGCACTACGCTCTATTGCTTAGTTGCATAATTGATTGATAGAATGCTGTAACGGGTGTTTCGGGAATCTTGTTCCCGAGACTAAGTGCGTATCGGGAACAAGATTCCCGATACACCGGCAAGAATACTATTAGCTATTTATGCAAGTAGACACTATATCGCTTGGGCCGGCTCCGTCCCAATGCGAACCCTGCGCCGCCTGGTTTCCAACAGCGCGTAATCCAAATCGGCTTCGAACTGCAAACCCGTTTCTCCCGCCCAGCGGTCTACGATGTCGGTAAGAATCCGCCAGGTCAGCGCCGTGCGTCCCGTGCGCGCGCTGGATTTGTGGGGTAATGGATCAGCTTCGAGAAGCCTTGCCCCACTCGGCAGCCGTACGGTGACTATGAACACGGCCTGGCGCTTAGGAAACGGCGAATGCCCGAGGTGGCAGTGCCACATCCCATGTCCCAACGATCGCGCTTCCGAATCCGACTCCGCGTGGGGGCGGGTGATAAACATCGCATCGGTTCCGGCGTTTCGGCATTTGAGGACCGGGCACGACGTGACGATGGCGAGCGGAAGGGACGTCTGCTATCCGGCTATCCGCTATTCGACCTGCCACAAATCGCCGGCATACCTCGGCCGAATGCAAGGCACCGTCTTGCCGGAAGAAGCATCGAGGCCGATTGGGCCGGTCACCCGGACGTAACTCGTCAGCGACGGTGTGGTTCCGGCGGTGACCGTGCTGTTTATCATGACCCGGACGCCCGTATGGCCGGTCCCGTCATTCATGCCGCGGCCGTCGTCGATGTAGACGTATGTTCCGCCGGAGTCGGGGTATGTAACCTGCCCCCAAATCGTGGCCAGCAGCCCGACGGTCCCATACTCGGCAAGACCACCCGTGCCGCTGGGCGAAGCGGGCGGCCCGACGCTCTTGTTGGCCATGCCCAGCGGCCTGAGCGGCTCGCCGGATGTCCGGCTGGTAATACTCTGAGCGTACAGGCAAAGCTCACCGTCGGAATCACACGCGAGGTCGCCGGTCATGGTGAGCCTGTCCCCCTCGCTCACGGGCTGGGTGAAGCCCGGGGCGAACTGCACTCTAATACCGGCCGAGCGCTCTTCTTCTTCGACGTAGAAGCCGTTGGTGATCGTGCCGGCGGACGTGCTGTCGGTTGCCACGCACGGGGCATTCAGCGAGACATTTACCGTGCCCCCCGCGCTGTTACTGGCGTATGTCGACTGGAGCTGCTGAATACTCGTGCAAGGGGTGCCGCTGCTTTTCGTAAGCACGAAGTTCTGCGTGGTGGCGCATTTTGGGGCCACGGTCACGTTGCCCGCGCTGTCCGTATTGTAGCCGCTGGCTCCGCAGGTGACTGTGAATGTCCCGATGGGCGCCGGCATCCTATAGGTCCCGGTGGAATCGGTGCTGCCAGTGGCCAGGGTGTTCGACGCGGAGTCCAACACCGTGACCGTGGCATTGCTGACAACCGCGGAGGCGGCTGAGTCATCGACCGTCCCTGTCAATATAGGGAGGTACACATTGATGTCGGTCGTATATCTTGGCCGGACGCACGGCACCGGGCCCGCGGCCGAGTCATTGGCCAAGCCAATCGGACCGATTACGGATATAACGTCGCCGGTGGTCAGGTTCCACGGTTTCGACCAGACACTCTGATTTGTCAGGATGCGGACTCCCGCGTTGCCGGTGGCGTCTTTAACGCCGGAACCGTCGTCGATGTAAACGTAGCTGCTATCAGGCGCGGCGTAAGTAACGCAGCCCCAGACCGTCGCCAGCAAGCCGGTCACGAGGTTCCCGGCTGGAGCGCGAGATGCTGCCTTGCCGGTCATCCCAAGGGACCCCAGCTTCGCGCCGGGAGTAATCCGGTTGACGATGTTCTGAACGTACAGGCAAAGCTCATTGTCCGAATCACACTTCAGGTAGCCGGTCATCGTGAGCCTGTCTCCCTCGCTCACGGTCAGCGGGCTGTTCGCAAACTGAACCCTGATACCGGCCGAACGGTCTTCTTCTTCGAGATAGAAGCCGTTCGTGACCGTGCCCGCGGAGGCGCTGTCGGTTGCCACGCATGCCCGGCTGCCCCGCGTACGGAGTGTTTAGCCAGACTTGTACCGACCCAGCGGCGCTGTCGCTTGCCCACAGGTTCTTGAGCTGCTTAATGGTCGTGATTTTCGTAAGCGAGAAGTTCTGGGTGTAGCCTCCGGCGGGCACAATCACTGTCGCGGTGGCCGTAGGATAGCCGCTGGCAACGCACGTGACCGTGAATGTGCCCACAGGCACCGCCAGTGTATAAGTGCCGGTGGAACCGGTGCCGCCGGTCGCCAACACGGTCGACGAGTCCAGCACTGTGATTGTGGCATTATTGATAACGGTAACCGGGGAGGCGCTTGAGTCTTCGACCGTTCCGGTCAGCGAGGTGAGGGACACACTGATGTCGCTCGTATACCTGGGCCGTATGCACGGCACGTTGCCCGCGGCCGAGTCGTTGACCAAGCCGATAGGCCCGGTCACGGATATGGTTGAGCCGATGGCCGGATACCAGAGATTGGACCAAACGCTCGAATTTATCAGGACCCGGATTCCCGGGTTGCCGGAGGCGTCCTTGGCGCCGGAGCCGTCGTCGACATAAACATAGCTGTCCGGCGCGACGTAACTAACACTGCCCGAAACGGTCGCCAGCAAGCCGTTCACAGCATCCGTCCCAGCCGACGCGTCCAGGCATGACATGGAAATGGCGCTCAGCTTGGGGCCGGGAGTGACATGTTGTATTATGGACGAAGCCACTAGTTCCAGTTCGCCATCGGAATCGCGGATCAGCGTTCCGGCCAGCGCGGCACTGTCGCCCTCGTAGAATGTGACCGGGGTGAGCGATCGGGCGTCTACTCTTATGCCGGATGAGCTGTTCGGTTCTTCGATATAAAAGCCGTTCGTCACCTCGCCGAAGTCGGTATTGCTGGTCACTATCTCAGGCGAGGTCAACTGGACCTGAATCTGCGTGGGATTCGGATACATCGGCCCAAAAAGACTCTTGAGCTGCTGGATCGACGTGCAGACGATAGACCCGGCGTTTATTACGGTTGACTGCTGGTAATACCCGATGTCGGGCTGCGGCCCTGGGTAAAGAATGCCCACGTCAGTGCCCCTGCAGATAGCCGGCGATTGGACAGGCGAAGTCTGGGGCTGGTATGGGGAAGGGTTGGAACTGGTATATGGGGGAGGGTTGGGATTGGAATAGATCAGCGGGTTGGCGTCAATTTCACCCATGCCGAACGAGTTGACCGGGGCGCCGGTGGTTCCGATATTGTGATCGGTGAATGCCGTGGGAGATACCGGGTAATCCAAACAGTTATTGTAAAGATTCCACCCCACGTACGCTCCGGTGGAATCAGCCGGCGCCGCAAGCCCTTGAAGAGTCATGTTCTCGATGATATTGTTCTTGACGTAGACTTGTGCCCCGTCGAGGATTCCCGTCCGGCCGTTTACGATGGTGTTGTTGTAGCACTCGCTGTTGCTCGCGCTGTCCGTCCCGCTGTAGAACGCGATACCGACAGGCGAGCTATCCGCTGCCGGCGGAATCCAGCAGGTTCGTGCCGTTGAAGACGTTCAAGATCAAGTTGTTGTGTATATATGCATTCTGCGCGGTAGGCCCGACAGAAATGCCCGTCGCCCCCGTGCCGAAAGCGCCGCGCACCAGACAGTTCCTGACTTCGCAGTTCTTGCCTTCGATAGTGATCCCATACTGCCCGCCGCCCACGGAGAATCCGTCGATGACCACATACTTGAGGCTCGGCCCCAAGTCGATCGGATTGGTTGCGGCGGTCAGGACGACGTCCCAAGCGTATGACCCCGCGGAGTCATCGGCTATATACTTGATAAACTTGCCGGCGATTCCGGATCTGTTGCTGAGCGGCATCACGGATGCTCCCGCGGTCGAGTACCCTCCGGACTCCACGTAAACCGTATCGCCGGGGTTGAGCACGGAGCCGTTGATTCCCAAGTCGCCGTGTGTCAGCGTGTGCCACGGGCCGTTCCCGCTGCCGGTAACACCATCCCAGACCTTATAAAGTCCGTTGGCGGTATCGGCGCCATTCAGACTCGGGTCCCAGGCGGCCGAGTTGGGGTTAACGTAGTAGGTGGAACTGGGTGCGCCTTGCAGGCTGAAATCGACATTGGACGTTATCTGCCCCGATGTCACGACAACACCCTGCGATGTCGAGTCGGTAACGTAAGTAAGCGCGCTGCACTGCAAGGCGTAGGTTCCGGGAGGCACACTCTGGATGGTGTATGTTCCGGTCGAGTCCGTTGTGCCGGATAGATTCAAAGTAGTTGGCAGCACCTGCACGATCGCGCCCGATATGGGATTGGCGCCGCCATAGGCCGTGACCATGCCCGTGATCGTTCCCGGGCCGGACATAGCGATAATGCCGTTGGATGTGAGGCCGTAGGTCGCCTTCATTGTGATGGAAGAGCCGGTGTAACCGGTCTTGCTTGCGGAAAGCGTGTGTGGGCCCTGCGCCAGCGTGGTAAACGATGGGAGGCAGACGCCGTTGGAACCGGTCGTCCCGGCCGCCGAATCGGACAGGCTCCACGTCGTGCCGATATCCAGATTCACGGTCGCGCCGTTCACAGGGTTGGCGAGGTTGTCCTGAACCATCACGCTCAAGGTGCAGTTTGTGCTTGGATAGTACTCGTAGGCTCCCATGTCGGGGACGTTGTGAGAGTCTGTCGGTAGTGTTGAAAGCCGGACAGTTGTTGTAGCCGGCGCCGTTCGCATTGGCGCTGGTGTCCGCCGGATAAGCAAAGCCGCGGTCGACGCCCCCGCCCGCGGAGGAGATTATGGCGTAGTTGGGAGCGGAGCCGTTGGGCGCAGTGCCGGTTGGATTGAAATATACCGGATCCGCAGTCGAATTGTATATTTCGCCCGTGCTCGTGGTGTAGCTGCCACCAGAGAAAGGAGTATAGAAAATGTAGCCGGTGCTTTTGTATACAAATTGTACTGGCGCGCGATCGTGCTGTAATATGAATAGAGAATGTCGTCGTTGGACGACTTGTTGGAGCAGATGTTGTTCTCGAAAACGACCGGACCCGGGCCTGGGTTACCTGCTGCCAAGCTGGCAACGGCCGCCCCCAGCCCGTCGAACGTGTTGTTATAGACATACGTGTTGTAATAAGAGCAGTTGTTGACGCCGATGGCGCCATAGTAGTGCTGACCAGGGGTGGCGCCGCGCCCCAGTTGTAGAAGACATTGCGCTTGATGACCCAGTTTATCCCCTGGCAGGTGAGCTGCTGGCTGTTGGTTGAGTTGTCGTGGAAGCAGCAGTTCTGTATCCAGTTGTAGTTGGCGCCTGCGCCGCCGGCCAGGCCCGCACCCGTTCCGTTGCTGACATCGAAGCCGTCGAAGACTATGTACGACCCGTTCATCGTGACTACGGTTGCCGCCGTCCTGTGGCCGCTCGAGTTTAGGCCACTCAGGATCACCATCCCCGGCACGCCGCCGGCGCTGGTGGGCAGCGCCTGCGCTATATAGGTGATGGGGTTGCCCGACGCGCCCGAGTCGGCGAGGGTATAGCCGGTGGTAGTGAGGTAGGACCCGGGCGCCACGTAGACGGTATCTCCGGCCTGTACCAGCATACTATTGCCGGATTTGTTATTGCTCCCGTGGTCGAATGTTTTCCATGCCGACGTGGATGATTTCCCGTCGTTGGAATCGCTCCCGTTCGCTCCGTTGATATACCAGAAGTTCGCTGCCGAAGCCGGGCCCATGCGCAAGCCAGCCAGATCACGAGCAAGCAGATCGGCAATCGTCTTAACATTACTAATGTACTTCCTTTCTCCTCCGAAAATAGCACTTAGTGGAAAGCGGAAAGTGGAAAGCCCGGAACTCTCACGCGCACGAGCAGCCCCTCCCGCCACTATTTCCGAATCCGGTAGAGCGCGCTGCATTCGTTAGATCGGTATTCTCGCCCTTTGTCTTGAGCTATTGGTGCTATGTGTTAGATTGGTGTTTTTGGCTCTGGGTTCCCGAATGCGCATAATTGGTCCCGAAACCCGGCTCACATACCATTGTTACCACACAAGCATGCGATTGTCAATGGGGCCGCGAGGCTGCCGGGGCGGGCTCCCGACTGACGACTATTTTCTGTATATCGACGCGGCGGTGAGGCCGAAGTCGAAAAATTCGTGGCTTTCCTTGAACCTGCTCATGTCGCAGAAACTCCCAGGCCCGATGCCTGTCTCTTCCTTTATGCCTGCCATCCTGTTCGGGCCGAAGGCGTTCACCAGCGTTGTGGCCAGTTCCACTTTGAGGGTGTTTGCTCCCTGCCGCACGGCTTCCGAAATATCGATGACAAACGGCGCCCATCGGAGCGCGCCGCGGTATTGACCGTTCACCTCGACGCGAGCGCTGGCCGCGTTTATTCCGACCAGCTTCAGCAGCACGCGTTCTTCGGTTTTGTCCGCCAGGTCGAAGTTGGCCGTGAGAGCCACCCTGCCGCAGTAGAATGGGAACCCTTCTTGGGTAAGGTTCCTGCCGGCGGGCTGCCGGAACTCCGCCAGCGTATGCGCGCCATCCGAGATCGGCTTCACCAGGAAATTGCCGCAGATATAGGCTTCCTCGGCTTCGGTGGCGTTGTGGCGCCGCCAGTTCTTCACGCGCGAGTGGTGGCCGGCCCCTGTGATATTGTTGACTTTCTTGCCCTCTATCACAAGAACGTTGCGACCGCGGCGAATGCGCGGCAAGCTGACCTTTGTAAAGTTGATATCTTTCCAGCTCTCGCGGGCGTCGAAGGGTCCCTCGTCTCCGGCGGCTTAAGCGGAGCAACCCTCTCACCGTTGAACGTGATCGAGTCCAGGTTCTCAGCCACCTCCAAAACCGCGAAGCACCCTTCCATCTCGCATTCCGAGTAAAACGCGTAAGTGGCCCTGAATGGAGTGCCGTCGGGCGCGGGATAGAAATGCTTGTGCCAGGCGCCGCACACAGGCCCATCGTAGACCTTCTCGCCGGCCATTTCCAGCACGAAGTCGTTCAAAAGCAGCACGTTTTCCTCGAGCGCCTCGCAATCGAACTTGTCGATCAAGACATCAGGCTCGTCCTTGGCGCTGTGACGGAAAATCGCCCCGCTTCCCAAAACGGCGGGCAGCGGGTCCTGGGCCTCTTTTGCTTCCTCCCCGCACAAAACAAGCAGGCTGCCGGCGGGGGCAAGCGTCACGTCGAATTGTCCCGTGCCAGGATCGAGTTTGTACGCTTTGCCGTCGTAGAGGTCGAACGCCGCGGCATCCGGCCCGGCGCAGTCCGGTATTTCCACTTTCGCTCTGACTTCTCGCTTCTCGTCCGTGTTGACGATGAAATGCCGAACGCCGCCGCCGAGCGCGCGGCTGTGCACGTACACGCTCGGCGCGTTTTCCGCGGTGAGGGTATCGATCACTCTTACTCTTCGAGGAAATGCCGCGCCGGCCATTTCGACAGCCTCCGAGACCGATGCCGCGACTTTGGCTTGTGGTATGTCGATATCCGCCGGGGCGCCGTCCACGTGAGTCGGGATGCTGGCGGTCCATATCAGAAGCCCGCCTTCTTTCGCATACTCTCTAAGCAAGGACACTGTCCCGGATTTCAAGTTACAAGCCTGCGGAACGATGACGCAACTATATGAGTGCCGCCCTATCTTGAAGTTGCCATCGACTGAGCCATGTTTGGCGATGATGTTTTCGTTTCCATAGTGGTAGTCGAGCTTGTTTGCCATCAGGGCGCGGGACATTTCCTCGAACGGCAGGTCGTATTGATTCTCGGCTGCCCAGCCGCTTTGCTCATGAAGCGGAGAATACTCGCTCCACACGCTCGAGAGAGGCTGGATCACGAGTATGTCCACCAGGCGCTTCCCTTCGGATACCGCCGCGCACGTCCTTCCCTGGTAGTCCGCGAAGTCTTTTTCGTCATCCCACCAGGGCTGCTGATAGAACAGGTTCGCCGGATAGTCCCTCTTTCGCTCGCCTCTCATGGAATACAGCGAGAGGTGGTGATTGACGAAACTGATGCCCAAGGCCGCCTGCCAGTCGCCGATCCATTTGCGGTGCAAGAAGCTGCACTGGCCGCCCATGCAGCCATAAACCTCGGAGAATGCCCGGTCCTTGCCGAGCTGATCCACTACTGAAGAGACTTGTTTGCACGTCACGATCTGCTCGACGGTTCTGCCGAGCTTGTCGATTCCGGGCCAGTGCATAAACTCATAATGGCTCATCACGTCGCCCGACGCTAGAGTCTGATACCGCAGGCCGTCCTCGGCCATAAAGTGCCCTGTCATTATGAGAGAGTTCGCTTCGCACCAATCGTGGACCGCTTGGTGAAGCTCCTCTTGAAAAGCTCGGCGGCTGCGTCATAGAAATCGAATCTCACCCTGCGGTAGCCGTCGAACTCAAAAAAGAGAAGAGGCAGCCTTTCGGTTATGTCGTAGCTTTTCATTTGCTTGAAGAAGTCCGGCAGGAAATCGGACCATGGCACAGCCGGAGCGCTGTAACCGCCGGACAAGGTATAGCAGGGTTCGTCGGTGAAGATTCCGGGGATGGCCTTTCCGAAATGCCGGCTGCAGGATTTTTTGTACCTCTCGTGGGTGCAATTGATGAACTCCCTGACCGCATCCGGGCTCATCAGGTCCACGTAGCATGCTCCGTTGAACCAGGTATTTCCCAGCGGTGAGACTCGCTTGCAGATGTCGTATTCTATGCCACCATGATTCGCCGAGCACAGCACGGTGTCGTTTGCCGTAGCGCCGCCTTTTTTGAGCAAGACCAGCGCCCTCGATCTGAAGCTCTCGCTTTTTTCCGGGACCTCTCCTCCGGCAAAGCCCGAGGGCCACTTGTCCTCGTCGTAGAGCCAGGCATAAGTCTGTGTCCTCTCGGCTTCCTCGGCGCAGGCGTTCACCAGGGACATCCATTCGTCCGAGAGGTAACCGGTTACCAAGCCGACTCGGGAATGCATGAAGTAACTTCCCCAGCCCTTGGCGGCCATTTCGCGGATTTGTCGTTTCAGGCTCGGCTTCGTCGAGCTTGTCATTCCAACTCCAAAAAGGAGCAGGGCGCATAAGCGCGGATGGATTCTTGAGTTCATTTGGTCCGGTTCTATTCATTTGCGGAGTCCACCTTTGTCGGTTGTCGGTTTGGCGGTTAGCGAGGCATCCTTCGAAAATAGCGAAAAGCTGAAAGTGGAAAGCCCGGAACTTCCACTCCGCACAAATCGCCTCGGTTGCGCGCAGATCAGGCCGGCCCGAAGGGCAGTTTGCGTTCATGAGTGTGGGAAGCCGCAGGCTTCGTGCACGATTCCTCACTAAATCTCAACCATTTCTTAGATTAGTTCTACTCCGGACCCGGCTCTACCTTCTACAGTATGGAAACAAGGGTTCAAGGAACAAGGGTTTCAGGGTTACAAGGGGACAAGTGGACAAGGGGGCAACAGGAATGCCGGCGGGTTGCAAGCCGGCGAAACCGGGTCCGGCGCTTGCGAAACGCCGGACCATCGACATCGCCGCGAGTTGGAGGTCTGGATTCTAAACTCCCGACTCCTAACTCCTGACTCCTACTTTTGAGGAGACTGCGAGCTACTCCAGGTTCACGGTCTTCTTGACCTCGAATGTGCACTTGTCGAGGACCATCAAATGGTTTCCCCGCACGATATAGATCGAGGTATTGTCCGTGGTGATCCCGACTCCCGGCGGAGGCGCCGCGACGTTCACGACTGGAGCCGCCTGCTGCGGCACGTTGACTACCGGAGCCGCCTGCTGCGGCACATTGACCACGGGCGCCGGGCAGGTCACGACCGGACCCCGCGCGGCCTGAGCGGGCTTGGCCTTGTGATGCCTCACCCTCCGGCAGTGCATCTTCGTCACTTTGTAGCACGTGCGATGATGATGACGATACTTGTGGTGCATCATCGAGTGCTTCTTCATGTGTTTGGTCGGGCAGGCGGTGCTTGCCCCCATGCTGGGCATCGCCAGCACTGAAGTCGCAAACACGACCGCGAGAATGATAAATAGTTTACGCATGCGAAACCCTCCTTTAGCGCGCCTGCATCGCAGGCTGTCCGTATTGACGCGTTATACGACGTATACCCTGCTTGGCGGATAATTAAAGCAGAGGCAGAAGGGAAGGGTTGGTAGGGTGTTAGGGTTAATAGGGTTAATAGGGTTAATAGGGTTCCTAGGGTTAGTAGGGTTAGGGGTCCCTTCCCCTATTAACCCTAAAGCGGCGCAGCCGCGACCAAAAAGGGCTATCGCCGGAAAATCAATACGGCCTTTCCGTAATTCGGAAGGTCGGTGGTTTCTTCTTACGTATCTTACAACTGAAATCTGAGGTGACATATCAAAGTTCAGTACAGCTTGTATAGGATTTCAGTTGTAAGATACTAAAGCGGCGCAGCCGCGACCAAAAGGGCTATCGCCGGAAAATCAATACAGCCTTTGCGCAATTCGGAAGGTCGGTGGTTTCCTCTTAGGCGCTCAGCGCCCTCCCAGAAACAATTTGTTGTCGCTAAGGCGGATTCGACGGCGCACCGCCTTTGGGTTTTCCGCTTTATGGTTGTTAAGGGATGGCGGATGAGCTATACTTGCTTTGCCTGGGCGGAGGGTAGGGCAACGCTGGGGAGTTCTCCCGAGCGCCGACTCAGGTGTTGTTCAAGGGATGGGGGTGGAAATCTCCGCCCCCTCCAAATCATCCCTTAACAACCGAAAAGCGAAAAACCCGACCGCCTGCCTTGGTCAACTGCCACCGTAAGGTGGCCACTTTTCCCCAGCGAAGTCTGGGGAAAAGCTTAGTATCTTACAACTGAAATCCGGGGTGGCCTTTGAAATTCAGGTACAGCTTGTATAGGATTTCAGCTGTAAGATACTAAAACCCTACTAACCCTATCGCGGCGTAGCCGCAACCAAGAAGGCCGTCGCCGGAAAATCAATACGGCCTTTGCGTAATTCGAAAGGTCGGTGGTTTCTTCTTACGTATCTTACAACTGAAATCCGAGGTGACATATCAAAGTTCAGTACAGCTTGTATGGGATTTCAGTTGTAAGATACTAAAACCCTTCCCTACGGCGCTGGGACGGCCTGGTATGCGACTGTCGAACCCTGATAGGTGGGCTGATAGTATGTCCCTCCGCAGTTTTGATAGGTGTAGCCATTGACGACCACTGGGGTGCAGCTTGGCGGCAGAGAGTACACCACCGTCGGCGCGGACCCAACGTAAGTTGTGCCGCCGCCACCGCCGCTGACTGCCGAGCCTGCTAGGGCGCCGGCTGTCGCGCCTACCGCCGCCGCGCCCCAGGCGCCTCCATCACCCCAACCCCAGTCGCTTCCGTTGGCGTTGACGGTGCCGGTATTGATGTTGCCGGTATTGATGTTATCGCGCGGCGTGTAACCGTTTGGGTAATTGGGGTGCTGGTTGGGGTATTGACCGGGGTGGGCAGCGTTTTGACCTGGCTGATAAGGCCCGGCCCCTCCCGGCTTCTGGTATCCGCCGGAGGGTGGTCGCTGCGCGCCGGGCATCCCATAGCCGCCCGAGGGTCTCTGGGACCCGCTCGATGGGTGTGAGGACCCGCCGGATGGGTGCGAGAAACCTCCGCCGCCACCGGATGGGCGAGAGAAGCCTCCGCCTCCGCCGCCCCGGAACCCGCCGCCTCCGCCTCTTGCAAGCGCGGCAACAGGCAATGTGAACAGAGCTGCAAGTGACGCGATCAGAACGGCGACCAGTGCAGCCGTTAGTGATGCTTTAGCCGTTGAAATGCTACGCATGTCAATCCTCCATTGCTAGCGGGTTGGCCGCTTGAAGATGGAACCCGCCGGAACGAACGGAATCTTCTGGGCCGCGGCCGGCGGGGTGAAAGCGAACATATCCTGGGTAAGCGTCGGGGATGTGTTCCAGTCGGTGAGTGTCGCCGTGTATCTTGGCCATCCGGACGCCCCCCTATCGACTATAACAACCCTTCTCGGCAATGGAGTCGAGTCGGCTTCGATCCATAGCTGCCAGTCCATATCCTTGCCGCGGAACGCCACTTGCTTGCAGAGCACTCCGCCTACGAGGCTCTCGCCTATATAGTAACCGTGGCGCGCGCGGCTTGTTATGGCGCTGTACGGGTCGGAGCTGAGCAAATCGCCCAAGGGCAAATTGATTCCCTTCGCTCTAATCGCCTGGATTGTTTGCGCGATGGTCGCCGGCGCCGGAACCACCGCGTAGAAGTTCAACTTGGGTGTGAAGATGGTAATGTTTTTGCCATCATAGAATATCTGTCTGTCGTGATCGGGAACGTGCGAGTCCACCCGCAAGTGGTCCGGGCGCTGGACATAGACGTCCAACTCCCGGTCCGAATCGAGGACCATATCGGAGTTGGTGACCAACTCCAGAGTAGTCGCTGCGTGGAGTGTGAACTCGTTGAGCCCGCCGAGGTAATCCGTCATCTGGCGCACGATTTGGGTCGCTCGGGGATCGATCGCCGGAGCGCCGCTCTTTGACTTGGCGGCTGATAATACGGACATGGCAGCCAACGTCAAGAGTGCTACCAGAAGAAAGCAAAACAACAATCGTCTGCTCATTGTAGACCTCCGCGTATCCGGTTATTCACTACTGCGAACAATTACACTTATCCTTTACCCATAGTGTGCAGGACACAAAAGCCGGGAAGCCGCTGGCGGTCAGTGCTGAGTAACGAGTAGCGAGAAGGGACATCCCCCGGGCCGCTCCCTGCATTGACGGTTAGCAACTCCCTTGCCATACTAACAAGCTTTGGCGGGTATGCTTGGCAGATAGATCGCTTGGCGGATAGTTCGATGGCAGATGGTCTGATAGCGAAGGGACGGCCTCGTTCGAGGCGGACCATCCGACCATCTCCAAGGTAGGTGAAAGAAATGGGGGTCTTCACGCGCGCAAAACGCGAGGTCAGAGAGGTACTGCCGGCGGTGGCTTTCTTCTTTGTGGCATTCAATCTCATTGTGCTGACCGACAGTGAGCACTTACCTTACCCGCGATGTAATGCTCAATCGGCTGGAATTGTGGTATGATAAGCAGGTAGTTCGCTTTGCGGCATCCGGCCATCGAACCATCTGACTATCCGCCTTGAGGAGAGAACGCATGATCGAAGAAGAAGTCCAATTCAAGACATCCAGAGGATTGAAACTGTCGGGCGTGCTGTTGGCCCCGAACGAGGACCTGCGGGATGTGGTCGTCTTCGCGCACGGAACGGGCAGCAGCAAGTCCAGCCCCAGGAATCGAGGTATTGCTGAGAAGCTGCTCGAAGCGGGCATCGGATCGTTCCTCTTCGATTTCACCGGTCACGGTGAGAGCGACGGCCTTATGGCGCAGTCGACTCAGTCCCAGCAGTTCGACGACCTCACCAGCGCGCTCGACTTCCTCGACGAGCAATCCTACGTTGCGACGCGCTTTATAGGCGTCCACGGCTCCAGCACCGGCGGCACGGTGGCGATTCGTGCCGCGGCACAGGACCTGCGAATTCAGGTGATGGTGCTCCGCCATCCCAGAAGCCACGAAGTCCTCCAGTATGCCCCCCTGGTCCAGGTCCCCACTCTTATCATCCAGGGCAGCGAGGATCAGCTAGTACTGCCGGAATCTCAAGCAATCTTTGAAGCACTCAAATGCGACAGGGAACTGCATATAGTCCAGGGCGCGGGGCACCTCTTCGATGAAGATCCCGAGTTCTCACAGGAAATGACCGATGTCGCCTGCGATTGGTTCGTGAACTGGTTCGGGAAGCTGGCCGAGACGGAGTGAACTTCGGGGTTCAAGGTTCAAGGTTGAGGGTTAAAGGTCCCTCTGCTCGGGAGAAGGCCGCCCAACTATGCGGCGGGGAACGACTAGTAGAGGGTCCGCTTTAACCCGGCGCCTTCGAGTTCCCGCCGCATAGTGGTGAGGTGGCGATCCAACGAATCGCCACCTGTCACGGAACCAATCAGGGGGTCGAGACTCCCGAGCTATCCGCTATCTGCCAATAAGCTATGTGTCCCAGCTAGTCGCGGGATAGGCTTGACTCGTCCAATGTCGCATAGGAGTGCTCGGACGCGCAGGTCGGGCAAAGGATCTCCTCCCGATCGAAGTCGTCGCTCCTTACCCTCACCGGCCTGCCGCAGCGCTCGCAGCGTGGCGTGTCCTTGAGTCCACCACCCGGTTTAGTGCGCATCTTTCCGGAATTTATTCGCTCCACGATCCATGCCTCCTCGATATAGCTTCAGCCCGCATTACTTGCGAACAGCACAACGCCCCCGCACGAATGATGCGGGCCAGGTTGGAAGTAGTATGTTCTATACCCGAGTTTGCGGAGAGTCAAATCGCCCGCCGTCGAAAACAGCGCCACCACTATGCAGCGGGAACTCGAAGGCCGCCTGATCGAAGCGGACCCTCTATTTGTCGTTCCCGCCGCATATGTGGGTTGTACTCATAAAGAGTGAACTCTTACCACGAACAATGCGAGTCGATGTAAGCCGACCGGAATAGTATAAAATATTTTTCGAAAACCCATTGACAAACGAGCAGAAGGCAAGTATCATAGTAGTATTCCGACCGGAATAGTCGGAATCCATTCTAGTGTCTACTTGCATAAATAACTGATAGCATTCTTGCCGGCGTATTCGGAAATCTTGTTCCCGATACGCACTTAGTTTCGGGAACAAGATTCCCGAAACACCCGGTACAGCGTTCTATCAATCAATTATGCAACTAAGCACTAGTACGGAAAGGAGAAACCGAAATGGCAAGAATAGCATCTCAACTGACCGAGCTGATCGGCAACACACCTCTTCTTCGACTTAGTCGCGTCACCGAAGGCATCAACGCGGAGGTAGTTGTCAAGCTGGAGTCGTTTAACCCCGGAGGCAGCGTCAAGGACCGGATCGCCTGCGCGATGATCGCGGATGCCGAAGCCCGGGGCCAGTTGAAGCCGGATTCGGTCATTATTGAGCCCACCAGCGGCAACACCGGGATTGGCCTGGCTCTTGTCGCCGCGGTCAAGGGGTACCGGCTCATTCTCACGATGCCCGAGACTATGAGCGTGGAAAGGCGGAGTCTTTTGTCGGCTTATGGCGCGGAACTGGTGCTGACCCCCGGCCCGGAGGGCATGAAGGGCGCGATTCGAAAGGCCGAGGAGCTTGCCGCGCAGATTCCGGGGTCGTTTGTGCCGCAGCAGTTCAAGAACCCTTCCAACCCCGAAATTCATCGCAAGACCACGGCCGAAGAAATCTGGCGCGACACCGACGGCAGGGTTGATATCGTGGTTGGTGGCGTTGGGACCGGGGGGACCGTCACCGGGGTAGGCGAAGTCCTCAAGTCGCGAAAGCGGGAGGTCGAGGTCGTGGCCGTGGAACCTGCCGACTCGCCGGTCCTTTCCGGCGGGCAACCGGGCCCGCACAAGATTCAGGGGATCGGCGCGGGGTTCGTGCCCGATGTTCTTAACCTCGGCGTGGTGGACGAAATAATCCGGGTGACTAACGACGACGCCTTCCAGACCGGCCGAAGGCTGGCGCGCGAGGAAGGAGTGCTGGTCGGAATATCCTCCGGGGCGGCTGCGTTCGCCGCGCTGCTGGTCGCCAGGAGGCCTGGAAACGCCGGCAAGCTGATCGTGGCCGTTCTGCCCGATACCGGAGAACGCTACCTGAGCACAGCGCTTTTCAGGGAGGAGCCGACGGATGCAGTTCTCTAGGATGGGCTTCGGGTCGGGAGCGATGCCGGAATGCGCGCGCCGCATTGCGGCCGAAGCAACATGTGCGGGGGGGAAGTTCCGGGCTTTCCACTTTCGACTTTCAGCTTTCCACTATTTTCGAAGGAGAATAAACCAAAGATGACACTTGCAAGATCATATCTGAGCGGTCTGCTGGCCGCAATAATTCTGAGCGCCCTGTCTGGGCCGTGCCTCGCGGCGCTGGACTTCGAGGGGCAGACTGGGGTCTTCCTCAACGACCTTGCCTACACGGCAAAGGCATCGAGCATCGAAACCTCCGCCCATACGGTCGATCTCGGAAGCCTGGGCACCGTTTCGACCTACAACCTCGACTTTGGACTGCAAAGCAACCTGGAACTGGGCTTTACCAGGTACGTCAGCGCGGTGACCGGTGTCAAGGACCAGGATGTCTTCCAGGGCAAGTGGCAGTTCCTGGCCGAGAAGAATAGCACCCCGGCCGTGGCCGTTTGGGCGCTTAACAGGAACCTGACCAACGGGCCAAATGATTTCGAGTTTGGCGCGACCGCCACCAAGGTGCTGCCCGTGGTGAAGCAGCACCCGCTGATTCTTGACCTGGGAGTTCGGGCGACCAAGTCGCTGGGCTTGGGGCTGTTTGGAGTTGGAGACTCGAGACAAGCAAGATTCGAAGGTACCGCCGCCGTGTTCCTCACTAAGAAACTGGTGCTTGGCACGGAGTTCAAGCAGCAGATCGATGCAAGGGCGTGGCACGACATAGCCCTCCGGTACGTGGCCTCGCCGAGCTTCAATATCGACGCCGGGATCGCCAACTTCAGCAGCGCGCTCGACAGCCAGTGGGCCTTGGCGCTGACCTACGCGCGCTGAATCCCTCCGCCTCCCTATACACCCGGCCTACGCGATGTGGGCCGGGCTTTTTCTTATGTGCCCGCGGCTGGAGAGGGTTCAATCTTGCGGGAATTCGGAACCCGCCAGCCCTGAGTGGCGAGCGCAAGCGAGCTGTATCGAAGGGCGGCCTCTCATGCGGCCTGCTTCGATACGGCCCACAGACCGGGCCTACTCAGCATTGGCGAGTCTGTTGTTCCCGGAGAACTGAACTCTGTCGACTGAATGGGTATCATTGACACGAGGGCGGCACATCGCTATACTAGCGGAACTAAACTAAGCCGATATGCTTAGTCAAGTACTTGCCGCGGGTGCGGCCGACAAGGAGAACACAATGAAATTCGAAACGCTCGCAATCCACGCCGGCCAGGGTCCGGACCCTGCCTACGGCGCAGTCATGCAGCCGATCTACCAGGTCTCCACCTTTGCTTATAAAGGTGTGAAGCAGATGGGCAAGTTCGATTATTCACGGTCGGGCAACCCGACGCGCGGCGCGCTCGAGGAATGTCTCGCGGCATTGGAAGGCGGGATCCGCGGATTCGCCTACGGCACCGGGATGGCCGCCGAGGTTTCGGCGTTGGCATTGCTTTCCGCCGGTGACCATATCATCGTGCATAACGATCTCTACGGCGGCACCTACAGGCTGCTGGTCAACGTCACCGCAAAGAGCGGCGTGGAAGTCGAGTTCGTGAATTTGCGCGACCTGGATGCGCTGCGAGACGCCATACGGCCCAACACAAAGCTCATCTGGACCGAGACCCCCACCAACCCCTTGATGAATATTCTGGATCTGCCGGCAATCGCCGAAATCGCGAAGTCGAAAGGTGTGCTGACGCTGTGCGACAACACATTTCTCTCGCCGTATTTCCAGAACCCGCTCGCGCTTGGGATCGACATAGTCCTGCACTCGACCACCAAGTACATAAACGGGCATTCGGATGTTGTGGGCGGAGCGATCGTAGTAAAAGATGCCGAGTTGGCGGAGAAAGTCTACTTCTACCAGAATGCGATGGGCGCCTGCCAGGCCCCATTCGACTGCTTCCTGGTTCTGCGGGGTCTGAAGACCCTCGCGGTCAGGATGGAGGCTCACAACCGCAATGCTCTGGCGCTGGCGCACTGGCTGGAAGCGCATCCAAAGATCCAGCGTGTGAACCATCCGGGCCTCGAGTCTCACCCCCAACACGAGCTGGCCGCTCGTCAGGCAAGGGGTTTCGGAGGGACTTTCTCGTTTCTGGTTGAGGGTGGCGAAGAGGCTTGCGACAGACTATTGGGCGCTGTAAAGCTTTTCACTCTGGCTGAGTCATTGGGCGGTGTCGAGTCCTTGATAGAGCATCCCTGGAGTATGACTCATATATCCATGCCGGAGCAGGCAAGAGCAGCCTCGGGCATCCAGCGGAATCTCGTTCGGGTGTCCGCCGGCATCGAGAACATCGACGACCTGACGGCGGATTTGGACCAGGCGCTCGCGGAAGTCTAACAGCGGAAAGCTGAAAGTGGAAAGTGGAAAGCCCGGAACTTCCGCCCCGCACGGGTTGCTCCGTTCGGGCAGATTTGCAATCTGCCCGTAAAGAGCAATCCGGGCATCTCCGATGCCCTAAACAACCTTGTAATTCGGGTGGTTGTTTCGGGGATTGCAAATCCGCCCGAACAGAAGAGCAGAGGGCAGAGAGCCCGGCCCCGAGGACGGGCACACGGGCTGAGCACTTACGGTGTTTCGGTCACTTTCGCGTTTTCGCGATTAAATTCGACCGCGTCATGCAGGAGTCCGCGGCACATTCGGGTAACCTTCTTCCTGAATGCAATAAAGAGGTAACACGATGTCGAAGAACCCAAGGGGTGTGCTCGCCGAGCTAAAGGCCGGAAGGGCCGGCACGAAAAAGAGGGGGAAATACCGCGTCCGGGTGGGAATGGCCACTTGCGGCGTGTCCGCCGGAGCCGGCAAGGTATACGACGCCTTCGTCGAGGCAGCGAGGGAGCAGGGGATCGACGGTGTCGATGTTATTCCCACCGGCTGCCTCGGCCGATGCGACCTCGAACCGATGGCGGAAGTCACCAAGAGCGGCGAGCCTCCGGTGCTTTATATAAAACTGGATGCCGAAAAAGCGCGGCGGATCGTGCGCGAACACATCGCCGCCGGCAGCATCGTCGAGGAATACGCGGGATGAAGATGGCCAAGCGAAAGATCGTGCTTTGTTCCGGAACCGCATGCATCGACCCGGGCGGAAAGCGCCTGGAGCCGGAACTCAAGAGAATACTCCGCGAGCGCGGCGCCGAAGACCTCGTCGATATCGAGGAAGCCGTCTCATACGGGCAGTGCGGGAATTGCCCGATGATCGTGGTCGAGCCGGAAGGGGTCTACTACAGCAATCTCGACGCCGGCAAGCTAGAGCGGATAGTCGATGAGCACATCATCGGCGGCCGCGTTGTCGAAGATTTGCTGGAGACCCAGGAGGTGGATACCTCTCAAATCCGCATGCTCGGCAGCGAAGCGTTCTTCGGAAAGCAGGTCCGCATCACTCTGCGAAACTGCGGGGTGATCGATCCCGAGTCGCTCGACGATTACCTGCAGATGCGCGGGTACGAGGCGCTGGCGAAGGTGCTGGAGGAGATGACTCCCGAGCAGGTGATCGAGGAGATCGAACGCTCGGGCCTGCGCGGACGCGGCGGCGGCGGCTACCCGACCGGGCTCAAGTGGAGACAGACCGCTCAGGCGCCCGCCGAGAAGCGATATGTCATCTGCAACGCGGACGAGGGCGACCCCGGCGCATTTATGGACCGCAGCGCCATCGAAGGCGACCCGTTCTGCCTGATCGAAGCAATGACTATCGGCGGCTACGCGATCGGCTCCGAGCAGGGCTATGTTTACGTGCGCGCGGAGTATCCCCTGGCGATCAAGCGGCTGCGCGGCGCCATCGACGAGGCCAGATCGCGCGGCCTGCTCGGCAGAGACATCTTCGGTACGGGCTTTAGTTTCGATGTGGACCTCAAACTGGGCGCCGGGGCTTTTGTCTGCGGGGAAGAGACCGCGCTTATCGCGTCCATCGAGGGCCGGCGCGGAATGCCTCGTCCCAGGCCGCCATACCCCTCCGACTCAGGATTGTGGGACTACCCCACGCTCATAAACAATGTCGAAACCTGGGCGAACGTCCCCGCCATCATCCTGAACGGCGCCGGCCGGTTTTCGAGCCTGGGCACCGAAAATAGCAAGGGGACCAAGGTATTCGCGCTTGCCGGTAAGATCAAGAACACGGGTCTGGTCGAGGTGCCGATGGGCGTCAGTCTGCGCGAGATCATCTATGATATCGGCGGGGGCATTCGGGACGACCGCAAGTTCAAGGCCGTTCAGACCGGCGGACCCGCGGGCGGCTGCATTCCCGAGCAGTACCTGGATACCCCCATCGATTACGAGTCGCTCATGAAGGCCGGATCCATGATGGGCTCCGGCGGAATGATCGTGATGGACGAAGACACGTGCATGGTCGACGTGGCGAAGTTCTTCCTGACCTTCACTCAGGGCGAGAGCCTGCGGGAAGTGCACCCCATGCCCGGGAGGGGACCAAGCGACTTCTGGAAATGCTCACCCGCATAACCGAAGGAAGCGGCACTATGGAAGAACTGGCCAAGATAGAGACTCTGTGCCGGCACGTGAAGCGCGCATCGCTGTGCGGGCTCGGCCAGGCCGCGCCGAACCCGATCCTTTCGACACTGCAGAACTTCGGAGACGAGTATGAGGCCCATATTCTGGAGAAGCGATGCCCGGCGGGCGTATGCCAGGCGCTGCTGCAATACTTCATCGACCCGGAAAAATGCGTCGGCTGCAGCCTGTGCGCCAAGATATGTCCCGTAAAGTGCATTGCCGGTGAGCCCAAGAAGCTCTATAATATAGATACTGACATTTGCATCAAATGCGGCGAGTGCATGAAGCGCTGCCCGGTGAAGGCGATTTATCGCAAGTAGGAAGAAAGCAGAGAGCAGAGATCCCGGAACCGGCGCCCGATGACCGGCGACTGGCAATTACCCCGATGTTTCGGGATTTCGGGCTGATCAGGTCTGATGAGCCATGCTAGGCCAAAATCCCGAAATATCCGCGATGAGGGCGTGCGCTCGCGGGTTGCAAACCCGGGGAACTGGGTCCGGCGTTCGGAAACGCCGGACCATCGGGGAATCTCTATGATATAGATACTGACATTTGCATCAAATGCGGCGAGTGCATGAAGCGCTGCCCGGTGAAGGCGATTTATCGGCGCTGAATGTTCATCACGAAAACACGAAAATCGTATCTCAATTTTTCTCTAAGTGCTCAAGAATCATGGGACCCGAGGGCATGGCTGTCATTCCGAACGAATGTGAGGAATCTCAACCTCTCGGATGAGTCTGATCCACGAGAACAAATATCCGGGCGCAGCGTTGAGATTCCTCGCTACCCGCTCCTAAGAAACTCCCCCGTTTCGGGAAAAGGGTTTCCCGAAACAACGGGGCGTGGGTTTCTTTCTAATGTGACTGCGACGGGGTCGCCGTCAATTGCTCCTAAGAAACCTCCGCTGCCGGGGGCTTCGGGGCAGTCGCCCGCGAAGCATAGCGAGCCCGGCTGGTTTCTTTACGAAACTACCGTGTGCCTGTCGCACAGTCGGACGCTCCTAAGAAACTCCCCAGTTTCGGGAACAAGATTCCCGAAACACCGGGGGTCGGTTTCTTGCAGATGTTTCGGGATTTTGGCCTAGCCCGGCTCGTCGGACCTGATCACCCGAAATCCCGAAACATCGGGGGCGTCGGTTTCTTTCCAATGTAACGGCGACAGCGTCGCCGTCACTTGCTCGGAATGACATGTGCGGTGATATTTACTCGTAATTCGTGAGATGTTACTCTTTCTTTCGTGTTTTCGTGATAAAATTCCCATCCGGCTTCGCTGGCCCAGGGAAGGACCGTACCAACCGACAACTCCCAGGAGATCCAAATGACCCATAGAGAACGCGTAATCAATGCAATGAAGTTCGTGCAACCCGATAAGGCGCCGTACTACGTCAAGTTCACCGTGCCCGCGCATGAGAAGATGGCGGCATACTACGGCGATGATGACTTCGAATCGAAGCTCGGCAACAGTGCTATAAGCCTGGCGCATCAACGGCCGGACAAGTGGGTGGAGGTAAAGCCGGGGTTCTGGCGAGATGAGTTCGGCGTGGTTTGGAACCGAACCGTGGACAAGGACATCGGCGTGGTCACAGAGGTGCTGCTTAAGGATCAGACTCTCCGGGGCTACTCGCTGCCCGACCCCCACGCGCCTGGACTCTACGATCACTACCCGGACCTCATAAAAGAAAACCGCGACAAATTCATTGCCAGCAGCATAGGGTTTTCGCTTTTCGAACGGGCATGGACCTTGCGAGGGATGGAGAACCTGCTGATGGACATGATCGACAACCCCGGGTTCGTGCACGAACTTCTGGATACCATCTGCGAATACAATCTGGCATTGGTCGACGGGGCTCTAGCCTACGACATCGACGCAGTCCGGTTCGGCGACGACTGGGGCAGCCAGATGGGCCTGATTATGGGCGAGGGGCTATGGCGGGAGTTCATAAAGCCTCGAATCAGGCGCATGTATTCGAAGGTCCACGAAGCCGGCAAGTTCGTGATGATACACTGCTGCGGGAAGGTGCAGTCGATATTTCCGGATTTGATAGAGTGCGGGCTCAACATGTTCAACCCATTTCAACCGGAGGTCATGGACCCCTACGAAATGAAGACGCTGTATCACGGCAGGCTTGCATTTCATGGCGGGATCAGCATACAGAAGCTTCTTCCATTCGGCACACCGCCGCAGGTCAAGCGCGAGGTGAAGCGACTTCTCGACGAGATAGGCGCCGGCGGTGGCTACCTCGCCGCGCCATCGCACGACCTGCCGGGCGATATCCCGGCCGAGAATATCGCGGCAATGATCGAGGTGCTGCAGGAGCAGTAGGGGCAACCCGCCGTGGTTGCCCGGCGCGGGGCACTTCTTGTAAGGGCGGGCACGGCGGCCCGCCCCTACGATGAATTGTTGCCATTTATCCCTAACCCCCGGGCTTGGGTAAGGGGCTGTGCTAACCGTCAACCGTCAACGGCAATGTAATCGTCACGCTCGTGCCCTTGCCCTGTTCGCTCGTTAGGGTCAGTGTCCCGCCGTGCGCCTCGATAAGCCCGCGAGCGATGCGCAGGCCCAGACCGTGGTGAGATTCGCTCACGGTGCGCGCGGAGTCCACGCGATAGAACGGGTCGAAGACATAAGGCAAGTGATCGGCGGGAATGCCCTTGCCGTCATCGGCGAAGGTTATCTTGACGTTTCGGGAAAGGGGTTTCCCGAAACAACGGGGGCGATTTTCGAAAACGGGTTTCCCGAAACAACCGGGAGAGTCCGATTCTTCCACCCGGACGCGCACCCTTGCCCCGGAACCGGCGTGACTGATGGCGTTGTCGAGAATGTTGTCGAAGACCTGGGTGAGGCGGTCGGGGTCCACGTTGACGATTACCGGCGGGCCTTCCTCCAGGGCAGGCAGTGATACGCCCGCGGCTTCCGACGAGGCGGCTTTCGAGTGCAGCGAGGCGCCGATCAACTCGCGGATGTCGATCCGGTCGGCGTGAATCGGCAGTTCGTGCAGGTCGAGCCTGGCGAGTTCGAGCATATCCGAGACCAGGTGAAGCATCCGATCGGAAGTCGAAACCAGTGATTTAACGGCCCGGTCTCGCCGATCCTCATCCTCGGCCAACCCGTCCTGCAGCGCCCCGGCCATGGTCCTCATGGTGGTCACCGGGCTGCGCAGTTCGTGGGCGACATCGGCCAGAATCTGACGCCTTCGCTTAACGTCCTCTTCGAGGGTATCGATCTGGGCTGAGACGCGCTCCGCCATCTCGTTCATGGCAGTCGCGACCTGCGTAAACTCGTCGCCTCCTCCAACGTCGATCCTGTGCTTGAAGTCCCCGGCGCGAAACGCGGCCGCGCCCCTGGATAGCTCCACCAGCCGCCTCGTCAGTTTCCTGCCCAGGAGCGTGCCCGCCAAGAGCGCCAGGAGCAGGGCCACCGCGACTCGCGAAAGCATTATATTGCCCGGGTCACCTGCTTCGGGACGCGGTGGAGCAGGCCCGGGTCCGGGCGGCGGACCGAAACCGCCGGGAGGTGGTCCGGGCGGCGATCCGGGCGGCGGCGGTGGACCAGGCGGGCCTGGGGGAGCCTGGGGGGGTCTGGGGGGGCCGAGCCTGAATTGCGGCCCGAACACCAGGTCCCGCGGTTCGAAACGAGGTTCCGGTATCGGGTTCGGATAAAGGTCGGGGTGCTGAAGCATCTGGGACCGAATTGCCCGAACATGCTGATAGGCGATGTAGGAGGTCAGTCCCGCGCTGAGGACCCAACTGGTGACTATCACGAGGAGTATCGTCAGAGTAAGCTGAGCGCGGACGCTAATCTTCGGGGCGAAACGCATATCCCACTCCTCTGACCGTGGCGATCGGGAAGTTGGCGAGACCCGCCTCGGTGAGCTTCTCCCGCAGGCGGTAGACGTGGTTATCCACCAGCCTCTGTTCGCCGTAGAAGTCGCCGCCCCACAGGCATTCGATGAGTTGTTCCCGCGAGAATACGGTCCGCGGGCGCTGCATGAGGGTGGAGAGTAGGTCGAACTCCGTGGTGGTCAACTCGATTTGGTTTCCCTCCACCGTCGCCCGCCGCTGATCCGGAATGACCTGGAGACCTTTCCACTTGTAGCATGGGGACTCTTCGCGAGCGCGGCGGTCCCGGCGCAGGAGGGCCTTGACCCGGGCGACCAGTTCGCTCACGTGGAATGGCTTGGTGACGTAGTCGTCGGCGCCCTCGGCAAGCGCGCGTACTTTGTCTATCTCGCTGTCGCGGGCGGAGAGCATCATTATGAAAACGCCGGACTCCTGACGAGCTGCCTTGCAGACCTCGATTCCGTCCATGCCCGGCATCATTATGTCGAGGATCACAACGTCGGGCTCGTTTTCCCTAAGTGCTTGCAGCGCGGTCTTGCCATCGTCGACGGTCGCCACCTCGAAGCCTTCGGCCTCAAGGTACCACCTCAGCCCCTCCACAAGATCTGCGTCATCGTCGGCTATAAGGATTCGGCTCATGCTCGGCCTCCGAAGGGCGGTTAAACGTTGCGTTGTATCGGAAAACCCCTTTCCCGATACTCCGACCGCGCAGCGTTTCGGGAAAAGGGTTTCCCGAAACAACTGAAGAGGACTCCCCCAACCTTTAACTTTCCAACCTTCAACCTTCCCTTACTATAGACTTATTCTTCCACTGATGCGTTCCTCCCGAGGATCACGCCAAGATCACGGTTGGGTCGCGATTTCACTTAAGGGCCAGCCCTCGACGACCGTAAATCGTCAATGGCCGTCCCGAGGTTATCGGGACGGCCATTTGTTCTCCGCTCGGGGGAGACCAAGCAGGCATCGCCTGCCGGTGTTTAGGCTTTGGCTAGAAGTCGAAAATATCGCTCCTGGTCCGAGTGCATATATCCGGCACACAGCATCCGGACTCGAATGTCTCCGCCCGAACAATGCCGTCGACCAGCGCGTAATGCCCCACAATAGGAACATAGCCCGCGCCCGCGCCGTTCACTCGCAGACCGACAATGCAGTTGCCGGTGTTAGGATCGCGTTCGCCGTCTCTTCGACCGCTGCCATCGTCAATCCAGAAGTACGGATAGCCGGCCTGCGTCACGCGGCCCCACACCCGTACGAACAATCCGACGTTGTTCAACCCCACGGACATTATCGGGTTCGAACAGCAATCGAATGCAACACCCGGCTGGTTGCAGAACGTTGAGCCACCTACAGCCTGGTTGGTCATACCAAGCGGAGTGATGACGCTGCTAGTGTCGATTGTGATCGAGTCCGGGTTGATCACGATTTCGCAGCCGTTCAAGTTGGCATAGCCGGAGACGTCCACCTGCGTGAAGCCGGCGGCAGGCAGGGAAGTGGCCGTGTCCATGACCGCGATCCCGGCCGCCCGGTTCGTCTCTTCGATGTAGAACCTGTCGGGGAGTCTTGCGGTCTCGACCTTGCCTTTAAGACAAATATGCGTGTTGGGGTTTGTGCACTTTGCCTCGCCTATAAGCCAGCAGCGTGTCTTGGTCCCGCCACATATAAAATTCGAGCCTGTGGGCGGGTTTATAGTGACGCACATGTTCCCGGAGGAGTTCGTAGCGTTGAATTGCTGCAAACACGCCCGATAGGTAGCGCCGGGAGGCGCCGAGTTCTTCATCACGTAGACGACAAGCAGGCAGACTGAAGAGCCGCTTGCCATGTCATAGGTCCCGCATATCGTGGTGGCGCCGGACGTGGAGAAAGTGCCCGTGCCGAAGAGAGCTTCACCAGAGTCTATTTGGCCGTTGCAGTTGAGGTCGATATAGACCTCAACGTGGTCCAAATCCGTCACGGGATTACCGGTTCCACTGTTGGAGATGGTGATGCAGTTGATTGTCGATGTGCTGGTGCAGGGGTTCGTGACGAAAAGCTGCATCATGGCGTTCCTGGAGTTGTCGCCCGGCGTCCACGAGTGATCGCCCGGATTGGCTGTTCCCGTGTTCACCTGCAGGCAGCATGGCAGGCAGATGACGGTCTTGGTTGCGCTTGCGATTGGGAGGGTTCCCTCAAAGCAGCCCGTTAAATAACCGTCCCAACGCATCACGGTCGCGTTCGTCACATTGAACCCATACGTAGCTCCACAGGTCGCCGTCGGCGACATCACCACACCCACGCCCAGGCACTTGGATGTTGAGGGATTAACTGCGTATGTCGTCGGCAGACAAACATAAGCCGACCCGTCAGACATCCAGACCGGCGTGACATACCAGGCGGTCTCGCCGCTATCATATACACCATTGCAGTTGGCATCGTCCCAGAAAACGATCTGTGAAATGTCATTGTAGCTGCCGGTGCCGAATACCTGGAGCTTCAGGCAACTCAGGCCGAGCATCCGGTCGCAGCAGAGATTGTTCAGCTTGAGCAGCAGCATCCCGTTGACGCTCGAATCCCCCTGGATCGCGGTGTGGTCCAGAGGAGAGTTCGGGTGTTTGGTGATGTACAAGCAGCAATCGCTGACAGTCTTGACAGCGCTATTGAGTGTCCCGCAGAGCGGATATTCCAAGCAATTCACACCTGTCAGCGCAGAGTTCAGAGTGAAGCTGAATGTCTGTCCCACTATAGTGCACGGGTCCATCTGGTAGTAAACCAGGAAACACGCGCATTGGCCAGGGTTCAGCGTGACTGAGTTGGTTGAATTGCAGAACGCTGTTGGACCAGTGAGGGTTGTGTACTTGCCTCCGACGAACTCCGTGGCCGCAGGAACGCCGTTACAAGCAGAGTCGAGGTAGATACTGACCCTGTCGATGTGGTTCACGGAGTCTCCCGTCCCGGTGGGAAGCAGTTCAAACCCGGTAAGGCTTACCGGCTGACAACTGGAAGGGTTGCACACTTGGAAGCGCATCATCAGGTTGGGCGAGTTATTGGTCGGATCATACTGCCAGGTATGATCCGGCACAGCAGGCGTCGGCAGGGAAGTCTGCAGGCAGCACGAACCATTTCCCAGCACAAACGCCATGTCCGTAGACCGCGGAGAGAGCGGATGTCCCTCCGGGTATGTGAGCGGCGCATTCCAGGCGAAGGCGCCAGACAGGTGGTAACCGTACACGGCATCGTCCTTGTAATGGCCGCCGCCGGGATCGGCGGTGTTCGGGTCGCGGGTCTTCCAGCCGAATTGCGCGCCGGTGGGACTGGTCGGATCGAGAGTCACCGCGATGCTCAGCCAGTAAGTGATGGGACTCGCAGACGTTCCCTGCTGCACGAACCCAGCCGAGCTGGGAATGCAGATGTCATACTGCCATACTTTCTGATCGCCGTTGGGGTCCGGGATCATCGTGTAAAACGGATCCCAGAACCATTCATACTGATAATTCGGGACGGTGGTGTACAGGCTCTCGGTGAAGGCGGTCGGGCCGTAGTCACGTTCCCACAGCGCAGGGATGGCGGGCTTGCTCCACGAGGTTCCCGTGCTGTCTGGAATGTCCGCGTGAATACCCACGTGGATATTGCTGATCGTGCCCTTTAAGTCATTGAGCCAGGACCCCCAAAAGTGGATGTCGGTGATGGGACCGGTCTGCATGCACTTGAAATCGTCAGCAATGGCGCGCTGCACGCCGTCGTTGTTATCGACCCGGATGTCCATGCCGGTGCTGGAGATATCAGGCATCTGCATATACTTGAAGCTGTCACCCAACTGCCAGGTACAGCCTCCCGTTGCCGGCTTCTCGTGAATATCCCATTCCAACTTGTCCTCGGAATTGCCGGAGTTGTTGATGAAAGTCATCTGGGTCCGGGAGACCAGGTAGCCGCCATCTTCCACGTTCACGGGGGCAGAGGCCGCTATATGGCCGGTCGGCGAGTCAGGAGCATCACGTCGAAGGAGCTTTCGGCCGGCAATTGAACCGGATTGGTGTCGCTGATCGCGTAGCCGTTCACGTTGTTTACTGGAACCCAGATCCAGCTAACCTGCCCCCCGGAATCTGTAAGATCGTCAATGCTGGGAGGCGAGTTCGCTGGGAAAGCGATCACGTCCATCTTTGTGATCTGCAGGTTCGCGATGGAGATGGGATTTCCTGAACTGTCGACGCCATCGTTCGTAATGCGTATCGACTGAGTCGGCGCGCCAGCGGAATCCTCCACATCGAAGCCGGTCACGGGTATGTTTCCTTTGTTGACCAGGGCGCCGGTTGTGCCGGTTCCGATCTGTTGGCCACCGAGAGTCCACCACCCTACCAGCTTGACGATAGTGTTTGTCCCTTGGGTATTGACGGTGTTGCTTACCCCTTCGACATCGAATACCAATGCGAAGTGGCACTGCGTGCAGTAGGGGATGCCGGCGATTGATGCCCAGTCGGCTTTGAAGTTGTACCAGCGGTCGTTCGGGTCTGGGCTCGATTTGGTGATCGAGTAGGTGAAGCTGCCGGCGGGCGGGGCGAAGCAGCCATCTATGTGGCTGGTCAGCACCGGTGCGCTGACGTACGAGCAGATCTTGCCTTCGACGTGGAAGTCGTTCGGCATCTGCTGTTGTGACGTCTGGATATCCTGATGGACATCCAGTGCAATGCCTGCGGTAACCGCGCCCACAGGCGCGGAGCAAACCAGCGCAAGCATTACGGTGGCGAATAAAGCTAGCAGTTTCATGTCAATCCTCCCTCTCATAGAATAGCTAGCGGAAAGCCCGGAGTTCCGGCCCCGTGCTGCTTTCGCTGCCTGGGCCAGCCCTTTCTCTGTTCTCTCGCCTCTGTTTTCCACCTGCTGCTTCGCGCTGGGTGGATTTGGGCAAGTTGACGAAGATAATGGTCCGGGAATGTCCGTCCGTGCTGGACGAGCGTCTTAGTGGGGCTGACGACTGATAGTCAGTCAAGGGAGGGCGTGAACCAACATCTTGGCCAGTACACGAAATGAGGTGCTGTTTTCACGGTCCTCCTCTACCGGTTCGTGTTGGCAGCAGTGGTAATTGCCTTCCGAAACCCGGCGAGCAGCCCGTAATTTGACATACAATGCAGTATACACCAGCTTATGCCGATTGTCAAGACCCTTTTCACAGCGCGAACCTATTTTCTTGTCGATGGACGGACAAGTCAGAACAACTGACGACCGGTTTATGTATTATGTGCTAATCCGAGCCGAACTCATTCCGCCTTGACAGTCTCTCGCCTTGACTGTTACAATCTGGAAGCTGGAAAATCGGGTGTCCGAATGGGCGGATGGCGGCCATCGAAGAGCGGATAGTCAGATGGCGGATGGCCAGATGGCTGAAGGGAAGCATGGCCTTGCCAGCAACGCTATCTGCTATCGGGCCATCGAACTATCAGACCATATACGCACGGCCGCGGAGATCATTCTCGCGCGGCTTTTATTGAAGCCAGCTCCGGCGCGGTCGCGAGACAGGATGAAAAAAGATGAACTATACCAGCGAAGAAGCCAATATACTCGTCCAGGCGCTCCCCTATATCCAGAAATACTACGGCAAGACCATCGTCATCAAGTATGGCGGAAACGCCATGGTCGATGAAGAGCTGAAACGGTCGGTGGTTCGGGATGTGGTGCTGATGCGCTATGTCGGAATGAAGCCGATCCTGGTCCACGGCGGCGGGCCGGAGATCAGCGCGGTCATGAAGAAGATCGGCAAGGAGCCTACCTTTATCGGCGGCCTGCGCGTCACCGACTCCGAGACGATGGAAATCGTCGAAATGGTCCTTGCGGGCAAGACCAACAAGGGGATCGTCTCGATCGTAAACAACCTCGGCGGCAGAGCAGTGGGGCTGAGCGGCAAGGACGCGAACCTGATTGTCGCCGAGAAGACCGACTCGGAAGTTGACCTGGGTTTCGTCGGCCGGGTTGCCGAAATCGACCCCACGATCCTGGTCGATTTGCTGGACCACGGCTATATTCCGGTGGTCTCGTCCGTTGCCATCGGCCCGAACGGCGAAAGCTTCAACGTGAATGCCGACCATATCGCCGGCGAGATCGCGGCCAGGGTCGAGGCTACAAAGCTGATGGTGATGACGGACGTTCCGGGCATCTATACCGATTTGTGCGACAAGTCAACGTTCGTCTCGGAGCTGACGACCGCCGAAGCAATGAAGATGATCGAGACGAAGCAAATCGACAAGGGAATGATCCCCAAAGTGGAAGCGTGCGTTACGGCGATCGAGGGCGGAGTCGAGCGCGCGCACATCATCGACGGCACGATGCCGCATTCGCTGTTGATGGAGATATTCACCGACACGGGAATCGGGACGATGATCTATGGGTAAGGAAGGCATGACAATGAGAGCGTTCAAGGTAGTTGTCGAGAAACACCCTGACGGGTACGTGGCTTATCCGCTGGGAATGAAGGGTGTTGTGGTTGGCCAGGGTGATTCTTATGATGAGGCGCTGGCGGACGTGACTTCGGCAATTCGTTTCCACCTGGAAACATTCGGCGATGACAGCGTTGAAACCGAGTCCCCAGTGCTGGAAGCGTACGTCACCGAGACATCGGTGGCGGCCTGATGGGCAAGTTTCCTTCAGACGTTCCGAAAGCGAAGGCGATCAAGACCCTTGAGAGGCTGGGTTTTCGCATAGTAAGAGAGCGAGAACATGTGGCGATGATTCGTGAGAACCCGGACGGCACCAGGACGCCCCTGACTATGCCGAATCACTCCAGAATCAAATCATCGACGCTGAGAACAATCTGCACTCAGTCGGGCATCTCGCGGCATGACTTTGAGAGCGCATATAATCAGTCGTAGCGCGCATGCGCGACAGACTTTTCACGAAGAAGGAATAGCATGGAAACAGCCGACGTAATCGCGCTGGATCAGCAATACGTAATGCGCACCTACGGCAGGCTTTCGATCGTCTTCGTGAGGGGCGAGGGCTGCTTTCTCTACGACTGCGATGGCAGGGAGTATCTCGATCTGGTGGCGGGTATCGCGGTCAATAACCTCGGCCACTGCCCTCCGAAGGTCGTGGAAGCGATCCGTGCTCAGGCCGGAAATCTGATGCATACCAGCAACCTCTACTATACGCCCCAGCAGCCTCAGCTCGCGAAGTTGCTGGCTGAGATATCGGGGATGGACAAGGCTTTCTTCTGCAACTCGGGGGCCGAGGCAAACGAGGCCGCCATCAAACTCGCGCGCAAAGCCGCTAAAGCAAGCGGAAATGCGGACAAGTTCGAGATCGTAACCGCGGAGCACTCGTTCCACGGCCGGACAATGGCGGCGATTACGGCCACCGGCCAGCCTAAGTATCAGAAGCCGTTTACCCCGCTCGTGCCGGGTTTTGTGTACGTGCCTTATAATGATGTGGACGCGCTGGCGGCCGCCGTGGGGGAGAACACCTGCGCGGTGATGATGGAGCCGGTGCAGGGGGAGAGCGGAGTCCATCCGGCTTCGCGGGAGTTCCTGGATGCGGCCAGGAAGCTCTGCGACGATTTCGGCGCGGCGCTTATTTTTGACGAGGTGCAGACCGGCCTTGGCAGAACGGGCAAGATGTTCGGCTGGCAGCATTTCGATGTGGCGCCGGATATAATGACCCTGGCCAAAACGCTCGGGGGAGGGTTCCCCATCGGCTCATGCCTGGCAAGGGGAGCTTATGCGGATGTCTTCGAGCCGGGAGACCATGCCTCCACGTTTGGGGGAAACCCACTCGCCTGCGCGGCCGGCATCGCCGCCGTGACCGAGATCAGAGACGGCGGATGGGTAGGCAATGCCGATACAGTGGGAGGGTACTTCAGAGACCGCCTCGCGACCCTGCCGAAAGTCAGAGAAGTTCGGGGGTTGGGGCTGATGATCGCGGCGGAGTTTGGCGAACCGGTGGCAAAGTCCGTGGCGGCCGCCGCGCTTGCCGAAGGGGTCATAGTGAACCCAATCGGGGATAACATCCTGCGGTTCGTGCCGCCGCTGATTCTCACCCGGCAGCTTGTCGACCGGGCAATCGCGGTGCTGGAGCGGTGTCTCGAAAGCGCGGAAGTCTGATAGTCAGATAGTCAGATGGCGGATGGCTGGATAGCCGAAGGGAAGCCGCGTGCTCAGCGGCAAAAGGCTGATCGGTCTGATACTTCGCGGGCGTATGCCCCGAAGCGCCGTATAAGAAGGTGGCGCGGGCCTTTCGTCATCTATTTCGCGTACTTGCTCAAGCAAACCAGATCGGCGATCACCACATTGCGTTTCTCGGCTATCGACTTGTTGGCCGCAATCCCCATCAAGATCGAGACTGCACCCGCATACGATCCTGCCTGGTGGCCCAGCGGATCGGGAATTGGGCCTCTGAAGATCATATCCTGGAGCTTTTCGTCGCCGCCGCCGTGACCTCCCCGCGATTTTGGCACGTCCCGGCTGATTCGATTACCCTTTCGGTCATATAGCTCCATACTATAGCAGGGGTCATTCGCCTTCAGCCCTGAGTGATACTCGGCAACCTCCAGCCTGCCATCCGTTCCGTTAATCGATGCCTTGTATCCTTCGTACGGGGAATGCGCGATAAGGGAGTAGCTGAGCAAGGCTCCTCCGGAGTATCTTGCATTGATTGACATGCTGTCTTCGATATCTATTTCGTCGGCAAAGACGCAGCGGTCACGGTAATATCCATCGGCTTTTTCGCAGTTGGAATATAGCGACACATTAAAGGGGACCGCGTCGATATCGAAATAGAACGAACATTGGCTCTTGAATTGGCAAGTGCGGCAGCGTTCACCACGCTCCGATCTTGTCGGGCCATAAAAGCGCCTGGTTCCGAAGCCCATCACTTCGAGAGGCTCATCGTCTATCCACCAGTTGATCAGATCGAAATGGTGGGTGGATTTGTGCACCAATAACCCACCCGAATTCTCTTTTCGTCTATGCCACCTGCGGAAATAGTCCGCGCCGTGGCTGGTATCGAGCATATATTCAAAATCGACATTCAACACTTTTCCGACCGCGCCATCGACAATTGCCTGCTTGATAGCTGTTGCATAAGGCGCAAATCGGTAGTTGAACGTTACAGTTACCTTGCGACCAGTGAGCCTTTCAGCTTCAAGAATAGCATTGCACTTGTCAGCGTCGATGGTCATCGGCTTCTCAGCGATGGCGTCTATCCCGGACTCCAAACACTTGATTATATATTCGTGGTGATATCGGTCCACCGTGGTCACGATGCCGCAATCGGGTTTCGTGGCGGTCACCATTTCGGCAAAGTCGGTAAATATCGGACAATCGAGGCCCGCCATCTCTTTCACAGCGGCGGCCCGCAGTGGGTTAACGTCCATGATTCCGACGATCTCGGCGATATCGGAGAACCTGGTCTTCAGCGGCTGCCCGAACATAAAAACCGACCGGCCACTCGCCCCTATCAATGCATAACGTCTCTTGTTCATGCTATCTCCCGCGTTCCTTATCACTTGCAAACATACCCCTTTGTTCATTCCAAGAGTGCCTCGCGAATTCCTCCTTGAGCCGCCGCGCGCTTTCTTCATAGCGGGCCTCCGCCCGGTGCCTGGAGGTCTCCCTCGCGGGGTGGTATAATAAGGAGGTCGAGCGATCTGCTGCGGCAACGAGCAATGGTGGAGGTGAGCACGGCGTGTTGACCGATGAGCAAACAGCCGATCTCGTAAAACGAATCGTTGAGGCTGTGGCGCCTGTTCGAATAATTCTGTTTGGGTCGACTGCGCGCGGCGAAGCCGGACGCTATAGCGATGTCGATGTCCTCGTCGTGGTGGAGGAGGGCCTCCACAGACGCAGGTCGGCTCAGTTTATCTACCGCCGGCTCCTTGGTTTCGGTGTGCCCGTGGACGTGGTGGTAGCAACTCCTTCGGACCTGGAGCAGTACGGCGACTCGCCGGGACTGGTCTATCGCGAGGCAATGAGGGAAGGTAGAGAGCTCTATGCCGCATGATTCCGAAAGGGCGGACGCGCCGTCGAAATGGCTGAGCAACGCTAGTGCCGATCTCGTAATAGCGCGAATCGAGCTTGCTCCGGGTGGGCTCCACGAGCAGTTGTGCTTTCACGCTCAGCAGGCTGCTGAAAAAAGTCTAGATAGTAACACGCCCGTTTCTCGTGGTGCTCTGGGCTCTCACCTTTGGCTTGATCTTCTGTGGAAACACGAATCCGGATTCCAACCTGCTTTGTTTTTTCCATCGATTTCACCCCTTCAGAGCGATTGCGTGTCGGGTATGATAACTCCCCAGCTTACGGATGTCAACAGGGAAGTTTACGCGCGGTTTTGTGGGATTTCTGCAGGCCATCCCTCACGAATGGAATGGCTCCGCCGTATTATTGGAGCACTCCCATCTCCGAGAGGAATCGGGACGGAATTTTCTTCCAGCCACGATACTTTTGGGCATAACTAAGCGTTAGCGTCTTGCTGGTCCTAGTGATCGCAACAAAGCAGTTGCGCCTCTCTTCTTCTAACTCCGGTGTAACCGTCTCCTGCCTTTATGCTCTGGAACGAAGGCAGTTCATCTTCCACCAGCCCCAGGAGGTAAACGTGATCGAATTCCTTCCCTTTTGCGCCGTGAATAGTCATCAACCTGACTGTGTCGGCACTCGGCAGAGACTCTTTGGAGTGCATCTGTAGTTCCTGAAGGAATGCCTCAAGAGAAATGCTATCACCAAGCGAGGCACTGATCTCTCTCATTAACTGACGCCAAACCACACGTTCCTCGTCATATAGCGCAAATCTCTCCAGCGATGGGTCGTTGGATGGCTTGTCCGCCTTGGACAACTCGTCAAACCATGCAATTGCCCGCTCGCTAAATGCCTGAAAGTCTCGACGCTGCAAGATGCACAAGGATACCTCGTCCACGAGAGACGCCAGTTTAGATTCCAGTTTCTGTTGGCGCACAAATCTGACGAAATGCTCAAGGTAGCCAAGTTCTGACCCCTGCGACAATGTGATTATGTCATCGACATCTACGGGGACATCAGTCAGTTGCGTAAAGGTGCCACAGAATGATTCTAGGCTATCAGCGTTGTGCCGATCACTGGCAAGACGGAGCAACGAGTGCAGCCACACAAACGGTGTGCTCTCAAACTCATCTTTCCGTTGCGCCAATGCAGTGCGGATGCCCGCAGCACGGAGACAAGCGTCCGCACCCTCAAGTAATCGTCTACTGCGTGCTAATACCACGACCTCCCCAGGGAAACTGGGGCAGCGATCAGCAATGTCCTCAGCAACACCAGCAGCCTCGGCGTCGGAGTCCGCGAAGACAGGTAGTATCCTTAGTGTGTCAACAGAATTCGACTTCCCTCCCGACACTAGCGGCCTTTTATCTGGAGTTCTCAGGATGTTGTGTCGGATAAGGTTGTTCGCCAGTGCCACTACTTGCGGTGGACACCGATAGTTGACGGGCAGTTGCAGAACTTCAGATTCGTAGTCCGCCAGTAGCTGCTTGATCCGCTTATGGCTTGCGCCATTCCATTGGTAGATTATTTGATCGTCGTCCGCTACTACGAACAGGTTCTTGTGCTCATCAGCCGTCAGAGCGCGGACAACTTGGTATTGAGCGTGGTTAGTGTCCTGGAACTCATCGATGCAAATAACTGGGTAGACTCGCCTATATCGTTTGGCTAGTGCCGGGAAACGACTGAACAACTCCCACGCCTTGTATAGCAGCGAGTTGAAATCGAGTGCATTCCTCTGAGCCAGCTCATTCTCATAAGCTGGATAGACTGCGGCCATTCTCTCGCCGAAACCCGCGTCCTTGAACATCGATCTGCACTCATCCGGCAGAACGAGGAACGATTTCAGCCGATTAATGGATTGCAGCGTTTTCTTGTCACGATCAGTGATCTCGGGGTGAGAGCCACTTCTTTGGATATCATCCACGACATGGTTCAGCACTGACTGAAGATCGGCTTCTTGGGAGTATATTGTGAAATCAGGGTTTACCCCGACGTGTGTACCGTGCTGGCGCATTACTTCGGCGCAGAAAGAATGGAATGTCCCTAAGAATAGGCGTTGTCCCTGCCCTGGAACAAGGGCTTCAACACGCTGCCGCATCTCGTTCGCGGCGTTGTTCGTAAACGTGAGCCCCAGTATTCTGAAGTTCTCACCCGGCGAATCGGCAAGCAAACGTGCTATCCGACACGTTAGGACACTCGTCTTGCCTGACCCAGGACCGGCAAGCAGCAAGAAAGGCCCTCCGTCCCAGCTTGCTGCCTGTCTTTGTACCTCACTAAGCGAGTCCCATTTGTCAGCGAACTCTTTTGTCCAGGTAATCACGCTACACCTGCCTTTCCGATCACGTCGTGAATGAGCGTCGCTATGAAAGCCGGAACACAGTCTGCTTTCGCCCCGCTAGATATCAGTCTATCGACGAGCGCAGACGCAGTTCGGGTCTTGTCTCGCTGCATTTCTCTGACGCAGATGTCCTCAAGAAGCGCTTCGAAATCCTCATCAGAATCATCAATGCGCTTCGTGGTTTTTCCCTTCTTGAGTATATCGATACGATATCCAGCCGCCGTGTCAAGGACGACACGAAAATCCTCCTGTGTCTTGCTGCTACGTGCCTTCGCTATTATGGGGCATAGGTTGCTTGGTTGAGCAGATTTCGCCCAGTCCGTCAGCATTTCGACTATTTGCTCTTTGAAGCCGTTTGCAAACGGGTACCGCTCCCAATCCATGCCATCAGTGGGTAGTGGCCTGACCAGTTCGTCGATTTCGCTGTCGGAGAGACCACAGTCCCTTGCCTGCGAAACGAAATTCGAGCATTGACCATCGTTGTCACAGAACATGAGCCAGGGTATGCCGAATGTCCTAGCAAGGCTTATGAATGCTCGCGGGGATCCGTTGTTCTGGAAATCTATGACGGTGACACCATAGTGGTCCAGTGGCTTGCCAAGCAGATTGGCAAAACATCGCAACGCCAGGTACTCGCTCTGGCCTTCGCAAAGGAGCCAAGCCCGTGCAAAGAATACTTCACCTCTCATCCTCTTCGCATAAGTTTCCAGGTCGCGGACATCTTGATCACTTAGGTAGTATTGCGATTCCTGGTATGCATCATCGATACGCTTCTGAGCATCCGTGTCGGCAGAGTGTAGCGCATTCAGGCTGTCTTGTTCTTTGCGGGTCATCTTGCCGGCAAATGATAGGATCCCCGAGTGTTTTTCGTAGATGAACTTGCCCCCACTTCCGTTACAGAACGCCGACGACTCCTTGCTTTCTGGTAGACATAGGGTATACTTCCGTTTTAGAAATAACACTCCCGCTTCGGCCCCGTTCTTGCGGAATAGGCGAATCTGATTCAGCGGGATCTCTTGTATGAAGTAAGGGCAATGACTGGAGACTATTCTTTGATTGCCCACTTCGTGCATACTCGCCGCCAACGAGCGCGCCGCTTGCGGGTGCAGGTGTGCTTCCGGTTCCTCAAGTGCAAGTATTGCCTCAGTCTCGGACTGAAACGTCGGCTTCAGAAGCATCTGTACATAGGCTTCAAATAGGAACAGTACAGAAAGACTCTGTGTGCCCTGTCCATACCGTGATAGGGGGAACTCGATTTCGCTCCCGTGTGGTTTCATAACGGCTTCGGACTTGGACAGTAACTCCCACGGTTTCATCGGAAGAGCTTGTATGGACGTACTCTTGCCAGAACCTGCAGAAACAATCGTATTGACCTTATTGAGAGAGTCACTTACATTCGCGATGCGGGAATCAGCCCTCAGCAACGAATCATTCAGTTTAGCCAATTCTTCTGTCAACTGCTCTTTCTGTTCCGAGCTGATCTTCAGGTCACGGATGATGCGCCCCCAGTATTGTGACCGGGGAGAGAATTCCTCGCTTGAGTCACGCAAAGCGGACAGGTAAAAGAGTTTCACGTAAGAGAAGAACCGCGACAGCATCGTGCTGCTTTGAGACTTGCCTGTTAGTGGCTGCCCATCCAGGGCGAGAAACTCCCATTTGTGATCCATGTCCTTCGCGTCGGAATCATAGGCGCTCGACAGTCTGACGCCCACGTAATCCAAGTCGGTAATTGGGTCTGTCTGCACGATCTCATTCAGCGCCTGCATGAGAGAGTCTGACCACTCATCGGGGTTATCTTCCCGAAACCACATCTCAATGACTATGCCATCGCTGGTCTCATGGGAGTCACCTTTCTTCGTCATGTGGTAGTCGTATTCATTGAATGGGTTCACCCTGCCGGACGTGGTCTTGGGCACGGCTGCGCGCATCGCGTCGAGGAACGCAGTCTTTCCAGAGTTATTCTCCCCGATCAGGACAGTAGTGTCGTCTATGGGTATTCTGACGTTCTTCAGATTGCGGTAGTTCTCTATGCGGACTTCCCTGAGTTTCATACAGACCCCTCGATTTCTGTCAACAGCGCGATGGAGCTAGAAGCGAAATGCAGGAACCTCATAGTATACCTTGAGGCTGGTCGCCCGATGCCAGTCACTTCACCTCGTAAACCTTCAGCACCTCATCCCCGTAGTGATTGATCACCTTCACCGCGATCTTGCCGGTGGTCGGCGCATCGAATGGGCGGCTTTCGGTGGAGTAAAGTGACGCCCAGGCGGATTCGTCGATGTCGGCGCGGAGGGCGCGTTTGAGTTTATCGTAAGGGTCGCCTGCGCCGGTGAAGTAGGCGTGGCGGACGAAGAAGCTTTCCTCGTTATAATCCGTGTCGATGAACCAACAGGCGATGTCGTCCGTGGTGTTGGAGCGGATCTCGCCGGTGGTCGGGTCGTAAACATCCACGCCGTTGATCTTCACCACTACCTTGCCGTTGTCAGTGCGGTCGATGTTGATGTCGGGCTCGCCGAATACCATAAACAGGTTGCCCGCGCCGGTCTTTTTGAGAAGTTCCTCGCCCATCATGAGGTCGGCGTTCATACGGGCGATCAGGACGTTGAGATTGCCATATTGCTTGGCTTCATCGGTGACCGAGGGCTCGAAGGCAAAGCCGCAGACGATCAGGGTATCGAAGCCGATGCCTTTCACGGCTTCCTTGGCGGCTTCTTTGATCAGCTCGGGACCGACAGTGCCGAACTCCGGCCCGATGCATACGGCTACCCCCTTGCTTGTCCCGGCCTCGGTATACTCACCGGAGGCGTGAAGCCACTCGCCCGCGAAGGTCTCCAGCCGGTCAAACTTCAGTCGCTCGCTCTTGATGGTGTTCTGGACACCGGCCTTCTTGAGGTTGTCGATGATGGTGAGGGCGAACTGCCCCGCGCCCATCACCTTCATGCTCACGCCTGCAATACCGTCTTCCTTGAGGCTGGTCTTCTCCTCCACACTGAATTGACGATGAGGCGAGAGGCTTTCCACGGTGAACGGCCCGGTGACGCGGATGCGCTTGTTATCCTCGTATGGCTGGTCGTAGAGAAGCTCGGTGTCGGCGGCGCGAGATATGGATGCGTCGATCTCTTCCTGCCTCTTCCTGCGCAGCTTCCACCATTCCGCGATCAGAGCCGCCACCCCGTCACCCTGAACTTGTTTCAGGGTCTCCTCACTAAGCTCACGCTGGATTTCCCATTCTTCCCAGCTTTTGCCGAGGGCCTTGTTGATATCGGCGCGGATGGGTTCGAGCTGGGTCTGCCATTTGACGTGGATAGTGTCGATCTCCTCATTGTTGGCGATGGCTTTGAGGGTGATGTGAGGCACCCGCTTGTATACGAAGCCCTTCTTGATGTCGCTCTGGGTCTTATACTCAGGCGGAAGTTTGCCCGTGATCTCGGCCTCCTTCATCACACCTTCGGGGGAATCCGATAGGATGTAATAGGGATACTTCGCCGCCATCAGCCGGGTGCGAGCGAGATCGAGGGCCACGCGGCTGGTGTCAATCGTGATCCAGCGCCGGCCCCATTGCTCGGCAGCATACGCTGTCGTTCCGCTGCCGCAGGTCGGATCGAGAACGAGATCGCCGGGATCGGTGGTCATCAATACGCACCGCTCTATGACCTTTGTTGAAGTCTGGACCACATAGCTGACTCTGTTCCTATCTGCATCGATTCCCAGCGATCTGTGAGCGGCACAACTGGAAAGTCATCGACGAACCTGCGGTACCGCAAGAACTGACCCCATGACCTCTAACCTGTCATTCAATGCCAGTAACCCAAGACCGTCAATAGTGGTCTTCCAATGACTACCGCTCCGGGAATAGTAGTCCTTGCCGCGAAATGTAAGAACCTGAGATGTGCTGCTAGCGCCATCGGAAATCAGACTTGTAAGCTGGTAGCGTATGCCGCTAGGCATAGGTAGCTCACCGCCCAACTCTGACCGAGTAAGATGTCGGCACTCTCCGTCAGGCAGCATTACACAGTCGTACCGATCAAGCGAAGTGTTGCCTGACTCCCGTGGCACATAGAGTCTGACGATACTTGACGGATTCGATGCGCTTTGCATACCAGACGAGGTAGTCAACTGTTCCGGCAAGGAGGTTAGTCGAGGCACCGCCAGTCTTCTGAAAGACTACCTGAGACACGAAGTTCTCGCTCCCGAATACCTCGTCCAGCAGACACCGCACCAAATGCAAATTCTCATCACCAATCTGCACGAACACGCTGCCGGTTTCGGTGAGCAGTTCCCTCGCCACAACCAGCCGATCCCGCAGGTAAGCCAGATACGAATGGATGCCAAGCTCCCACGTGTCCCGATACGCCTTGATCTGCTCGGGCTGGCGGGTAGCATCGACGGCACTGCCATCCTTCACGTCGCGCTTGCGGGTGGATACCTGCCAGTTGGAGCCGAATTTGATGCCGTAGGGCGGGTCGATGTAGATCATCTGGACCTTGCCCTTCAGCCCCTCCTTCTCGGCAAGCGAGTTCATCACGAGCATGGAATCGCCGAGGATCATCCGGTTGGTCCAGTGCTGCTCGTGGTTGTAAAAGTCTATCTTCTCGCGGAACTCCGTTATGCCATTAAAGTCATTGAACAACGACATCTCCGGCTCGTGCTCGCCCCTCTTCGCCGTATCACGAAGGTTCTCCACCAGCGCCTGCGGGTGAATCTTCTCCTGTATATAAATAGGCACCGCCGGCACTGCCAGGTCCTCTTGGTCCTACTCGTCCTTGCCCTTCCACACGAGATGAGGGTCAAGCGACGGATCACGCGGATACAGCACAGTCTTCGGCTTGTGCTCATCGTCCTTAACGAAGCCGCGCAGCTCCTCCGTCGGGATGTTCACCCGAGTGTCGTTATGCTTGACGCTCTCCACAGGAGTGGGACCGTTGGTTCTTTTGATTGCCATTCTGTTACTCCAACTCCGGCGCTATACGTCGCGCCAAGTCTGCCGCACTCCAGGGATGGTCGCAGCTATGCGGTTCCGTAGCTTCTTGCGCATATCTGCTGCATCATCCCAAAGTACGTGAGAATACTGCCGGGTATCGAAGTGCAACTCCTTAATATCGTCTTCTCGGTTCCTACACGTCCAGATTACTGGGATTCCCAAGCCCATGGCGAAGCCCGCCTCGAAATATACGCCACCACGCGAACCCGTGCAATCCGCGACGAGGAACTTGCTACGGCGTATCTCAGCAATTATCTCATCGCAGACTTTTTGATTCGTTTCCTTAGCGTCGATTCGGAGCGGATTGAGGCCGCAGTCTTTGATCGCAGGCACGATACCTTCCTCATAGACTTCATCAAGCCCTTTGTTAAACCACATCGCTACGAAGACCTGGGCGGACAGTTCACGGCCCCGTGCCTCCTCAAGTTCTTGCATTCTGGCTATTCCGTCTCCGCTAACTACCACGTTCATGCCTTGGGAATCCACACCAGTCGCACCAGTCAGAGACCGGATGAACCCCCGACCCTGCAACGCATCGAGCGTGAACTTTGCTGTTTCCTCAGACTCGGCGAACGCTACAGGCAAATCATCACTCATGCTCAGGCGAACTATCTGTCCCAGCGCTTTTGTCATTCTGCACAGGTTTCCCAATACCCGGTCGAAACGATCTTGTAGGCGCGAAGGAAACAACGTGCTGAGTACGCTCTCTACGGAGTATGAGCCCTCGGGCGCACTACCCGCACGGCTCCTTGGAGAGAAGCCAGAGCTTGGGAAACCCTCGCATATTGCGTTCGCGGGCGCATGCGGCTACCCGCTGCTTGTCGTCTTGCGTCATACGGGACAGGCAATCTTCCTCAGCCCTGCGAAAGGCTGCGAATTCTCCACACGACCCACAGTGGTAATGTGTTGCTGCATCGAACCGAGAGTCAATCTGCGTTTCACATTCTCTACCGCACGGTACCACATTTTTTGTTCATCAGCATTACCCTCACTCGATTATTGCATCGCCTCATGGCAAGTGGAGACACCTACTCCAAACGTTTTCTCAGTAGTTCCTTGATATCCCGGCACGCCACCTTGTGAATGACTTTTCCATCACGGCGGTATATGCAGAGCGGCTCATCGCCGCCTTCAATGAGTCTGGACGCAGTCTCGGGCTTCACAAGTGGACCGGAATCAGGAGCAAATTCAAATGTCAGTTCCGCCCCAGGCTCCAGCCGATAGTAATCGCTCTTGGAATCCCGTATGTGCCGCCACCCGTTATCTATGCCCAACGTAATCCACCTACCGCCCCATTTTGGAGCTTGGATGTCCAAGGATGCTGAGTTTTCGTTCACCACAGTCAGTTACCGGTCCCTCAAGAAGCCGAACTTCGATTCGACTGCGCCGTTTGAGAATGAACGACACGAGCTTGCCTGCCCATGTTAGCGCCACGCCAACCGCGCCCGTCCACGCTGCCACGGTAGTGCCAACATCACTCATAGGTCACTCCGTTGCGCAAGCAGGCTCTGATGTGTTTTTCAAATCCCACCGGAGTGGGACCGTTGGGCTTCTTGATTGCCATTGTAGCCGATCTCCTCTTGCGGCGCTATGCATTTGGCCAGCCAATGCAGTAATGCATCAATGTAGTAGTGGATAGCCCAATGTGGTATTCCGTGAGTGTAATTACCACATTGAACGCGGTTACTGGTGCACCCGCCGCCACCTTGCGAAGCGACCGCGACCCATACACTCGACCAACCCCGCTGTTCGCATCTCTTCAAGAACCTCTCGAATTGTCTCACGGCTGGTGCCAGGGCAGAGCTTTGCTAGTTCAGCAATGCCGAAATCACCAACCTGACGCTCCACCATTCGCCGGACATGCTGCGACTTCGATCCCCGGCCCGCATCCACCGCTCCGACACGCAACTCAAACTCCCTGTAGGCCGCGAGAATAACCCCAAGGATATACTCCCACCAGGGCACGAGTGTGTGCTGGCTCTCGTGCCAATCCACAGAACACTTTGCCAAGGCCTCATAATACGACTCCTTCGTCTCCTCCACTAAGCGCTCAAGGCTGATGTAGCGTCCGACTTCATATCCCTGCTGATAGAGCAACAGCAGCGTCAACAGGCGGGCCATCCTACCATTTCCATCTCGGAATGGGTGAATGCAGAGGAAGTCGAGCACGAATGCCCCCACCAGCAGCAGGGGCGCAACGGCAAGTGATTCCGCCTCACGCCCATAACCTTTGCACAGATCATCCATCGCATAAGGCGTCGCGACCGCCGAGACTGGCTTGAACCTGACAGCGTGAGAGCCATCGGGAAGCACGTCGTCGATAGTGTTATCCACATGCTTCCAGCGGCCGCCCTCCGATGGGACATACTTGAACAGGTCGCGGTGCAGTTGCTGGACAGTATTCGGATTCACTGGGATATGTGGATACGAGGCGTGAATGGTGGAAAGGACATCACGATACCCGGCTACTTCACCTTCGGATCGGTTTTCAGGTGTAACTTTATCCGCCACTATCGCCCGCAGCTTTGACTCGGGAACCTCTATGCCCTCGATTCTGTTCGACGATTCCGTGCTCTGCACCATCGCCACTTGCCGCAAAGCCTCCAGCACCTGAGGCGACTGCTCGGCATAAAGCTGCTGCCGCCCTTTGTATTCATTGATCTCGGCTATCAGGTTGACAACAGTCATTCGCACAGGCCGATGCAGCAGATCATCACGGAATGACATCATTGTGCGGTCCCTCCTTGCAGACATACTTTTCTTATGGTATTCATCGCATCCCACGGATCGCTTATCTCAATGAACGCCCATCGACCAAATCCGCCGAAGTTGTTGATCGCCGGAACCCAAAGACTGCGGGCCGTGGAAACCTTCGCGGCCTTGTCTTTGCGCTGCTCGCCGGAGACTTCGACGATCAGGTTGAGAAGATCATCACCATGTCCATCGTTAATTTGCACTATGAAGTCAGGAATATAATTCTTTTCTTCGCCATTAATCGTATATGGAATGTAAAAGCCCAGATTATGGTTCTTGACGTAGTGAACGACCTCGTCCATTTCTTCGAGCGTCTGGGCCATCTTCTGCTCCCAGGACTCGGTGTCCGCGACCACGTGTGATATGTGGCACTTCCTCGGATCGGTGGCATAAACAGGACGGGTGGTGTCAAACCTGACGTAGCGGGTCGAGCCGACTGTGTCATAAGGCCGAAGTATAGGCAGCAGCCTCTTGTCGCCGCCGGCGGCAGAGACTATCGACTTATAGATACGATCTGCCGCATCGTGGGCAAGCTCCACCAGCAGAAGCATCTGCGGGAAGGTGTTGTCTTTGCACGTGAGACACTGTTCCAGCCAGTCCTTAGTGATCCCCAGCACCTGCGGAAAGAGCCAGGCCTGAACCTCAGGGTCGAATGTGTGCTCAGTCGTGCGGTCCGTTCTCTTTTCGCCGTCCTGCCTGAAGTATTTCTCAAGCACGAGCTTGGCCAGGAGGAATGCTACCTCTTGTGGCCGCCTGGACTTCAGGTCTTCCAACGTGTGAATACTCGACTGGCCTACAATCGGCGCGTTTTCCGTCCACGATGGTACCTCGGCGGTGGATAGCGCCAGGCGCGAATCATCTGTAAACTCAGCCGACAGCTTCTCGGTCGGCAAATCGTATCTGTAACCGACGACCCTGGGGAATGTGATCTCGCACTCGATCCGATCCTCAAGCGCCCGAACACGGGTGGGCATCGGCCCCGGCTTGGGATCGGGAGTGGAACCGGAACACGGAATAAAGCTGAACGGCACGCCATAGACCTCAGCATATTCGGGCTGGAACATGCTATCGCCGTTCAAGGCGTAGCTCATGCGGCGGAGGCCACGTCCGACAACTTGCTCACACAGAAGCTGAGTGCCGAATGCCCTGACGCCCAGAATGTGGGTGACGGTATTGGCATCCCAACCTTCGGTCAGCATCGAAACCGAAACGACGCACTTCACGTGCTCCCCGAGCCGTCCGGGCTTGCCAACAGTGTTCATCACTTCGCGGAGGAGGTCCTCATCGGTGAGTTGCTCGGCATCGCGGCCTGGGAAACGCGCACGGTATTCCGATTTGAACTCCTCGATCTCGCGGGCAGCGATCTTCTTGAAGTCATCGCTCATCGCCTCGCCGGACTCGATCTGCTCACTGTCGATCAGGACAGAATTGGGGCGGAAACGCCAAGCGCCATTTTCCTCATTGCTGAATATGTCGAGCTTGCCGGGGACGACTATCGCGGAGCCATCGGCCAAGGGCTTCTCCCAGCCAGCTATATAGTCAAAAACCATCTTGGAGACGTTCGTATTATTGCAAACCACTATGAACACCGGCGGTGTCTGGCCGTTCTCACGAGCGCCGATGTTCTGCTCCCACTTCCGGTAATACTTGTCGTAGTTGCTGTAGAGACTCTGCAGTGCGCCCTCAAGCTCCGCCGGGAGCTTTGGCTCGCCTCCGATGGCGTCGGTTCCACGGCCTTTCTTCGGCAGGTGTTCGCGAATCCGCAACCACAAGTCCCGATAGGTGGGCTGCTCACCTTGCATTGAATCATCCGCCACGGGGACGCGGGGAACCTTCACGATACCCGACTCGATGGCGTCAATAAGCGAGAAGTCCGAAATCACCCACGGGAACAGGGTTCCCTCCGAATAGCCCGAGCCACGAAGAAAGAACGGCGTAGCGGAGAGATCGTAAACGGCCTTTACGCCGATCTTGCTCTTCACGGATTCAATGCCGGATATCCAAATGCGAGCTTCCTCTTCGCGTTTCTCGGCTTCCTTGCGCTCATCGCCGGTGAGCTTTATGTCCTCGCCATCAGGCTTCCGCCGGTAGCAGTGGTGGGCCTCATCGTTTATGACCACGATGTTCTTCTTGTTGCCTAGCTCTCGGCAGACACGACGAACCATCTGGTCCGGTGTTTCGGTGAAGACGCCTTTATCCCCGTTGCCAAGAATGGCCTTGGTGAGCCTGCCGGCCTTGACGGTCTCGCGGCACTTGAACGCATGAAAGTTGGTGATGACGAATTTGGCCTTATTCAACTCTTCCCAAAGGTCGGGTTGCACGAGGTCCATCTTCACGTAATAGTTATCGGGATCGTTAGGCAGCAGCACTCGCAAACGATCACGAATCGTGATGCCGGGCGTGATCAACAGAAACGTATCGGAAAAGCGAGCATCCTGACTGTTGGCAAGCTTGTTCAGCGCATGCCAGGCAATCGAGCATGCCCATTACGACAGTTTTACCGCTGCCCGTCGCCATCTTGAATGCCAAACGAAAAAGACCGGGGTTTGCGCCGTCATTGGCGTTGCGCAGAGCATTCTCAATCCAGGTATCGCCGTACTTTTTGGCGGCTTCAGTGATGTAGATGACGGTTTCAAGGGCTTCGATCTGGCAAAAGAATAGCTTTCGCTCGCGGTCGGGCCGCGTCCAATAATCAAGAAGCCGCGAGTCTGGTTTTGGTGATACCCGCATAGCCGCCGTGCCGCCAGATGGCAACCCTGCCCCGGACATCGTTTATGAACTTGTTCTCCTCGACGCGGTCCTGTGTCCATTCGGTATCAAGAACAAGCTGCTTGCCTTTCTTCTTGGGCTTGGCAACGGGGATGAAGTAAGAGCTAACGCGGCGCTTCTCGACAATGTCGTTGGTGATCCCATCATCCGCAAATCGAAAGTGGCGATTGGGCTCTTGGAAGGGAGAGTTGATTATCGGGTTTTCTATGACAATCTGGCTCATAGCTTACGATCCAACCCCGGAACCGTGCGCACACGGTCGTCGGCACCGGCGAACCTGACTTATCCATCTACTTCTTCTTTTTGAGACTTACATCCTCCCCCAGTTGCACGCGGATAGGCGCTCAGCGCGCTCCTAGAAACAATTTGTTGTCGCTAAGGCGGATTCGACGGCGCACCGCCTTTGGGTTTTCCGCTTTATGGTTGTTAAGGGATGGCCGATGAGCTATACTTGCTTTGCCTGGGCGGAGGGTAGGGCAACGCTGGGGAGCTCTCCCGAGCCGACTCAGGTGTTGTTCAAATCCCTTAACAACCGAAAAGCGAAAAACCCGACCGCCTGCCTTGGTCAACTGCCACCGTAAGGTGGCCACTTTTCCCCGGCGAAGTCCGGGGAAAAGCGTAGGTTCTTGTGGCCGGTACGGGATACACTCTGCCCGAGCGGCTGCGTGTATACTTCCCAACATCTAACCCTCCCTCGCGGCTTCGCGATTCTCCTGTTATAATGAAGTCGATGAAACCACTGCTTGCCCAGGTCGATGCCGCTCTATTCGACCTGGATGGAACGCTGGTCGAAACCAATATCGACTTCCCCTTGATGAAGCGTGAGATGATTGCCCTGGCACGGGAGCAGGGACTGGACCCCGATGCCATGGGCGGACTGGACATTCTCGCGATCGTCGACGCGGCGGCGCGCGAGGTTGCCTCTCGGAGCGGAAGATGCGCAGTCCGAGGGGTTTTACGCGCGAGCGATGGCTGTCCTCCAGGAGATCGAGCTTCGACACGCCGCCGAAACTACCCGAAATTCCTTTCGCTCGCGAGCTTGCCTGGACCCTGAGCCGGCACGGGATCAAGCTGGGAATCGTGACCCGGAACTGCCGGAAGGCAAGCCTGCTGTCGCTGGAGATCGCGGGAATCGCGCCCGACGCGCTGATATGCCGGGAAGATTCCCGCCGCCACAAACCTTATCCCGAACCGCTGCACATGGCCCTCGTTGCCCTCGGCGCGCGTGCCTCCGCCTCCACTATGGCCGGCGACCATATCATGGATATCGAAAGCGGAAAGGCAGCGGGACTGATGACCATCGGTTTCTTGCGCGAGCACCGTCCCCGTGATTTCTTCGCCGCCGCCGGCCCCGATTTTGTCGCCAACAACCTCGAGGAGGTGCTCCGTGCGATTGTCGATTGCGATCGTTAACTGGAACACCAACCAACTTCTGACGTCGTGCCTGCGGAGCATCGCGGAATACCCGCCGGACACCGATTATGAGGTGATCGTGGTCGATAATGCCTCCGAGGGGTTTGCAGCGGATGCGATGAGGGACCTCTTTCCGGGTGTCTCGTTCATCGCCAATGACCGCAACGCCGGTTACGCCGAAGGCAACAATCAGGCATTCCAGCGCGCGACGGGCGAATATGTGCTGCTCTTGAACCCCGACACGCAAGTGACCCAGGGCGCGCTCGACAGGCTCGTGGAGTTCATGGACGCTCACCAGGGGGCGGCGGCGGCGGGGGCCAGGCTCGTGCGTCCCGACGGCCGGATCGAGGCCTCCGTTCGCGGCTTCCCCTACCCGGTAAGTGTCGCGTGGGAGTTTCTCGGCCTTTCGAGGCTGTTCCCGAGAAGCCGGGCATTGGGGGCCTATCGAATGACGTATTTCAATTACGACTGCGTGTGCGAAGTGGACCAGCCGATGGGTTCTTGCCTGATCCTGCGCGCGAGCGCCATAGAGGATGTGGGCAATTTCGATCAGGATCTTCCGATATTCTTCAACGAGGTGGACTGGCTCTATCGCGCTAAGCGCAAAGGCTGGAAGATTTACTTCACCCCCGACGCCACATTGATCCACCACGGCGCTGGCCGGCACCAGCCAGGCCGGAAAGCGCAAGATGACTCGGGAGTCTCACGAGTCCCTGATCAAGTTCTACAAGAAGCATTTCAAAGGCAGGATCTTTGCGCCGGCCTATTATTTCATTATTGCGTGCATCCGCCTGAGGGGGTTATTCCGATGTTTCGGGATTTCGGGTTGATCAGCTTCGACGGGCTGGGCTGGACCAAAATCCCGAAACATCATTCGGAGATCGCCACCCATCTAGCGAAAGGATAATCAGTGGACGTAACCGTCAGCATAGTCAACTGGAACACGCGTGAGGAACTCCGCAAATGCGTGGACTCGGTCCGGGCGCAGGAGGGCGTGGATTTCGAGATCATCGTGGTGGACAACGGCTCTACCGATGGCAGCGCCCAGGCAATCGAGCGCGAGTGTGCGGGGCGGGTGGAACTCTTGCGAAACTCCGAGAACCGAGGCTTCGGAGCGGCGCACAACCAGGCGATTGCCCGATCGCGTGGCCGTTACGTAATCCTCGCAAACCCGGACTGCGCCCTGCTGGAGACCAGCGGCCTGCGGAAAATGGTACGGTTCATGGATGAGAATCCTGATGCCGGCATGCTCGGGCCCAAAGTCTTGAACCCCGATGGCAGCCTCCAGTTTTCCGCAAGGCGGTTTCCTTCGATGCTCGCGGGCATCTTCCGGCACACGGCCCTGGGCAAGCTCTTTCCGAACAACGGGTTCGTCCGCGCTTACCTGATGACGGACTGGAAACACGACCGCATCAGCGATGTCGGCTGGCTTTCGGGTTCAGTGCTCATGGTGAGGCGTCTGACATTCGAGCAGATCGGCCTGCTGGACGAGCGGTTTTTCATTTACTGCGAGGACGTCGACTGGTGCAAGCGCGCGCATGAGGGCGGCTGGCGGGTGGTTTACTTCCCCGAGACAGCGGTCTCGCATCGAATCGGGGCCTCCAGCGACCAGAACCCGATCCCCATGATCAAGCAGCACCACCGCAGCATGCTTCGCTACTTTCTCAAGTACAACGCCCGCGGCCCCAAGGTGCTGCTTACGCCGGTCGTAATGCTCGCGCTCTGGATCAGGGCAAGATCGCTCGAAAGAAGAGTAAAGGGAAATTGAGAATTGATAATTGATAATGGATAATGAAGGGAAGGGAGCCCAGTCTACGTCCGATGTTTCGGGATTTCGGGTTGATCGGCTTCGACGGGCTGGGCTAGACCAAAATCCCGAAACATCAAAACCCGGCGCCTTCGAGTTCCCGCTGCATAGGCGAGATCCCTTCCCCATTATCAATTATCAATTAGAAGACGCTTGTCTCCACGCCTTTTCGTCACGTGCGCGTTATCCAGGTACTCCAGGATGGCAACCGCGTATTTTCGCGTGATGCCGAGGGTATCCCGGAGCTCGGGGGCGGTGACGCTGCCGTGCTCGCGTATGTAATCGGCGACGAACTCCCGCGCGGATTTCAGATGCCTGGCGTGATAAGTGACTCGCTCTCCCACCCTCACCAGCCGCCCGGAATCCGTGAGGGCTGTCATGATATTGGCGAAGAAGTCGGACCTGATGCCCAGGTCGTGCTGAAGTTCGTCCTCGGGCGGGCGATGTAGCCGGCGTCGTCATAAATCTTCTCGATCTTCGCGGCCAGGTCCCGCTCGCCGGGCTTCCACCGCGGCTGACGGCGGCGAGCCCGACCTTGGTGGGCGCGGCGCGCAGAGTGCCGGCCCGATTCAAATTAGCGATCGATGTCGTGCAAACTTGCCTATCGGCCAGCTTCGCAAACCGCGACTGCAAGTCGGAAAGGGGCATGAAGACCCGGTAAGGATTCCGCTCATAGTAATCCTCGATTATACCGACCAGCTTCTCCTCAAGGTCCTTATAGCTCCGCGCACACATAAACTTGGTGTCGATGGCGATGAGAGAGCCATCGTTCACCAGATCGCGCACCACCCCGCCGGCCTCCTCCTCGCTTTCGCCGACCGCCCTCGCCGCTTCCGCCGCGCTCAGCGCGGCGAAACCCGACTTCACAAACACCTGCTCTACCGCCTCGCGCAGCCCGCCCCTAAGCTTCTCCAGCGATTCAACGACCGATACGTCGAAGCGCTTGTGCGCCGCGGGATGCGCATCGAGTATGACCCCGCCGCCGATCGTCTCCAGCGAAGAGAAAGTACGCACCACAAAACGGTCCTTGGGAAGCGCGACCGTGGGCGACTCCAGCACGAACTGCGCAAGGGCCGACTCGCCGGGCGAGAGCCTGTCGCGGTCGAGGAGAACAAGGCGGCCGATTACTTCGTCGGCGGCGACGTGAAATCGAATTCGCCTGCGGTTTCCGACGTCCTCGGCGCACCTGCCGAGCAAGTGGAACTGCGTGTCGAGGCGAGTGGTGGGAGCCGCGGAACCCGGCGCGACAGCGGTCTGCCCTCGCCTGAGCTGCTCTTTCTTGATGTCCTGGAGATTGACCGCGGTGCGAATACCGATCCCCGAGCTTCGAATGTCCTTCGCGTGGACCTGAATCCCCCGCACCCGGCAGATGAGTCCTTCGGGCAGGATTTCCAGCTTATGGCCAACTTCGACTTGCCCGGACAGAATCGTGCCGGCGATTACCGTGCCGAACCCCTGAATCGTAAACGCCCGATCGATGGGCATGCGGAAAATCCCGGTATCGCGCCGCTTGGGCGCGGATCGCGCCACATCCCTTAGAGCGGCCTTGACTTCCTCCACCCCCAACCCCGTGACCGACGACGCCGGTATGATCGGAGCGCCTTCAAGGAAAGTTCCGACCGCCATCTTTCGGATGTCGCTCGTGACGGCGCTTATCCGATCCGCGTCGACCAGGTCGGCTTTGGTAAGCGCGACAACGCCTTTCTCGATGGCGAGAAGTTGCAGAATGTCGAAGTGCTCGAGCGTCTGCACGTTGATGCCCTCGTCCGCCGCGATCACGAAGAGCACCGCGTCGATATTGCTTGCGCCCGCGACCATTGTCTTGACGAGCTTCTCGTGGCCCGGCACGTCGATGAAGACGATCTCCTTATTGGCGCCCGGCACGTCGAGAAAAGCAAACCCCAGCTCTATGGTAATGCCCCGGCGCTTCTCCTCGGCAAGGGTATCGACATCCACGCCCGTAAGGGCCTTGATCAGCGCGGTCTTGCCGTGGTCTATGTGGCCGGCCGTGCCGATGATCGTATGGTCGGTCTCGACGAGCATGATCTATGTTTCCTTGGGAAGGGTTAGTAGGGTTGATAGGGGAAGAAAATGCGCTTCTCTATCGAAAACTTTCTTCCCTTCCCCTATCAACCCTACCAACCTTAAAACCCTATCAACCCCATTAATCCTTCTCCGCTATCGAGCGGTAGAACATCAAAGTGGGAGCGCCGCCGAATAATATCGCCATCCATATGGCCTCGCGAATCTCGTCCTCGCTTGCGCCCGCTGCGCGAGCCTGCCCGACGTGAAGCTTGACGCACGGCTCGCACTTGGACAGCACCGAAAGCGCAACTGCGATCAGCTCCTTGGTCCGCGAGCTGACGGCGCCCTCGGCACAGACCGAGTCCACCAACGAACCGAAAAGCTTCCGGATGTCGCCCGCCAGCTCAGGAAGGTTTCCATCATTGCCTGAAATTCTCGCCCGAGCAGCAGCATTGGGTATTATGTTCGTCCAAAGTTGTTTCCTCCCTCGAAGGTAGCTGAAAGCGGAAAGTGGAAAGCGGAAAGCCCGGAATCTGCCTCCGCACGTGGATGCGCGCCGATGATGCCGGTAATATCCGTCCGATCGCGGCCGCGCGGTCGACGCCGCGGTCCGCCAGGCTCGCGAGCAGTGCTCCAGCTTTCTCCTGGGGCACGCAGATCAGCAGGCCGCCCGAGGTCTGCGGATCGTACAGCAGGCTGGTCATCTCGTCGGTGACATCGGCATCACAAACCACCAGCGAGAACGAATGCTCAGCGTTGCGCTCGACTCCGCCCGAGATCGCTCCGCGCCGGATGCAGTCGGCAGCCTCTTCAAGGATCGGGACATAATCGAAATAGACCTCGGCCGTGACGCCGCTCTGGATAGCCATTTCCCCAAGATGACCGAGGAGGCCGAAGCCGGTGACATCGATCGCGGCCTCGACACCCATCTCGATCATCGCTTCGCAGGCCGCCGAGTTCAGTTCGGTCATCGACGCGGCGGCGGCGGCCAGCGCCGAGGGCGAGGCCATCCCCATCTGACCGGCGAAGCTGATTGCCCCGACACCAAGCGGCTTGGTGAGCACCAGCACATCGCCCGGCCTCGCTTTGCTGTTGGTGACTATGCGCGACGGGCTCACCAATCCCGTGACCGCGTATCCGAACTTGGGTTCCTTGTCATTAATGCTGTGACCGCCCACGATCGCCACTCCGGCCTCGTTCATCTTGTCCATCCCGCCTCTAAGCATCCGCGTCATGACGCGGTGGTCCACGGTCTCGATGGGAAAACCGATTATCGTGAGCGCGGTGAGAGGCCGCCCGCCCATCGCGTAGATATCGCTCAGCGAATTGGCCGCGGCGTATCCTGGCCGAAAGTGTAGGGATCATCGACGTTGGGGGCGAATACGTCCACCGTCTGCACCAGGGCCAGGTCATCGCTGAGCTTGTAGACGCCGGCATCATCGCAGCTATTCGCGCCCACCAGCACATTAGGATGGGAAATATAAGGAAGCCCCGCGAGGACTTTTTTTAGATCGTTCTGATCGATCTTGGAGGCGCAGCCAGCCTTTTCGACAAGCTGTGTCAGCGCGACGTTCTCCAGTGCGTTTTCGAGCCGCTCACCCGCGCACGGGCAGATATCACTGGTCCTCATGACCTCGCACGGGCAGCCCTGCCTCGGGTTGCAGATACAGTGACCCAGCTTCATCGACCGCTGCATTATGCGCCGTCGTTTTTCGAGATCGATCGCGTTCAGGGTGTTACCTCTTATAGTATTTTACAACTGAAATCCCATAAGTTGTAATGAACCTGAATATGCCATCCCGGATTTCAGTTGTAAAATACGTAAGAAGAAACCGCCGACCTTCCGAATTACGGAAAGGCCGTATTGATTTTCCGACACTACCATCCCACGGGGAGCCGCCGCGGAAAACTATGCCGTCCTGTTGGTTTGCCACAGCCGTAGCAAATCATGTCATTCCGAACGAATGTGAGGAATCTCAACGTTGCGCTTGGATCATCCTTTGGCACGTCAGAATCAACCGATGGGTCGCGTTCCCTTTTTGCCATATAACGCTACGAGCGAAAAGACGTCCGCAAAAGCCCCGGCAAGTGTTGCCCCGCCTAACGTATCCGCGCAAACCAAAGACCTTAGGCGAGCACTTGCGAAAGAAGATAATCGATCTCGGCATTTCAAGAGATGCCTGTGCAAAAGAAATCGGCGTTAGACCCGCCACAATTAGTAATTGGCAAAACGGAAGGGTAATTCCTGCTGTAGATCAAATCCCAAGTATTATTAAATTCTGGGCTATAATCCTTTTGACGGCGGCGCTCAAAATCTGCGGGAGAAGCTGGTTGCCCTTCGCAACACCCTGGGTGTGACTCAAAAGGGCTTGGCTGCAAGTATCGGCGTCTGTCGCGAGACTGTCCATCGATGGGAACTGAGCAAGGCTACGCCATCGCGATGTCACCTTGACTTGCTGGAAGCCTTGCTTGAGTCTCAGGGCTGAACACGTACGGACGCGTGTGCCAGCGCGGATGTGTCGTGACCGTGGCGCATTAAGCGCCACGGTCACGAGAGCAGTTTACGTGATCCTGAATCAAGCGAGCGAACAAGGCAGCACGAGTGCCTACAATCTTGTCTGCGGGAATCGCCAGAGCCTCCCGAATCGCGATTCTAATAAGCGATTCGGGATAGTCTCGACAGAATGAGATGTAACGGTGCAGGTTCTTCCGATCATCGAGAGCATCAGCCAGTTCGACGGCAAGCAGTTCGTCACCGCCAACGGCCCTCTCCAAGCCCTTGTGGATAACTGAGTCGGGGGTGTCAACGGGGTTGTCCGTATCAATATTATTCTTGTTATTAATTCTTGTTAGATGGTTATTGTTAGTGTCAATCTGGCATACAGTTTTAGTGAAGCTATTTGACACTTTCTTTGGCTTAGAACTACAGCGCTGTAAACCAGGGTTGATGGTTGAATCCAGTAGGCGATATCGCTGTGGACAACCGTGCTGTTTCTCCAGGCATATTAGACCGCGCTGCTCCAGCGTCTTGATGGTCTTATTCACGGTGGCGCGAGAGCAGCCGATCAGTTTGGCAATGCGCCCTTGCGACGGGAAACAGGTCTGGGCGGGTCCGGCGAAACATGCCAGGCAGCCGTAGACGGCTATACCAAAAGAGCCCAAGCTATTTCCGTGGACCTTTATGATCTCGTTGCCTATCCAAAACCAGTGACCGTTCGACATACTCCTTGATGTGGTTTTGTTGTCATTCATTTTAGTAGAACTCCTTGCCCCAAACGTGCTCGCAGATCGTTTGGGCAAGCAAAATGACGTGCTGCCGCATATCGTCGATATCTTTGTCGGTAAGATCGGGCATCTCCAAAATGCGGCGGTATGAGTCGCGGATGTTTTCTTTTTCCGGGCGGCGGTGATTGCGCTTGCTCTCCATTTCGTTCCTCGTTTGAGACCTTGATATGATTCGACCGTTGGTTTCAGGATATTAACCGAGCCAGGCCCGAACAAGGCGGGAAGAATTGCCGGAGAACACAAAAATGGGACCGTGGAATTAACCAAGCTCCCGAATCAGTGACCGCACGATTTCCCTTACGTGCGCGTATCGCTCCATATATGTGCAGCTTAGAAGCTGTTCGAAAATGTCCTCTTTGGTGGCCGCAGTAGGACGATTCTCGAACAGTTGACGAATGTCGTCCCCAAATAGAACGTTGAATGGCGGATTGAGTTTTACAGACACAATGGCCTTGTCTTCCACCGCGATCTTCTCGAATAAGGCTTTGAGAAGGTTCTTCTGGTGTTTGAAGTCGAATCGCTGATGTAAGAAAAGGAGTGAACTGGCGACAACGATGCACTTATCGAGGAAATCCAGAGGGTCGGCATAGTCGACCTCTATTTGGGCGAGTCTGGCTTCGGCCTGGCTTTTCTGCTCGGTGTATTTGTCCTGCATCCTGTCATAGATGGTTTTGTCGAGCTTTCCGGTGAGCTTCTCGTCCAATAACTTGAGCTCCTTGGCTTCTAGGCTATCCAGGGTTTTCCTCAAACGTGCAATCTCTTTGCCAGTGGTCTTCTGCCTGTTCTTGGCGATAGTTTCCATCTCCAGCTTCAGCATCTCCAGGAACTTCTTCGGTGGCTGCAGCCTGCGGTAGAGGTCTTCCAACTGATCGTCGAGAAGCTTCACCGGCGTATACGGCTGGTCGCATTTGGTGCCGTAGAAATCGGGAAGACAACGATAATATGTCCCCCTGGGATGGACTTCGGCAGTTAACCGCCGACCACAGACCTTGCAGTGTGCCGTTCCGCGTAGCAAAAACTGCCGCTTGCCTTTTTCGCCGGTGTCCACACTTCTCCTTTTGAGGACTTCCTGCACACGATAGAACAGCTCCGTAGGAATAATCGGTTCGTGTTTTGCTGGATAGACTTTGCCTTGCCATTCAAGGCGGCCGATGTAAAATTTCCGTTTTAAGAGCTTCTTCATTAGCTCCCGTGTAAACATTCGTCCAGTTCTTGTTGTCAATCCCCGGCAGTGCATTTCTTCAGATAAGAGATAGAGTGAATAGTCGCCCGTGGAGAACAATTCGAACGCCTGTCTTACGAGCGGCGCAGTTTTGGGATCGGGCACGTGTTGGACGTGTTTGTCCTCGTCTCTGGTGCTCTTGTAGCCTATAGGCGGTTTGCTCGGCCATTCGCCCCGGCTGAGTTTTATCCGACTTGCCTTCTTGATCTCCTCCCCCAGGTTAGCACTGTACCACTCCGACATACTGGCCATAATGTTTTCCATCAAGTGTCCGACTGGATTATCGTCAAAGGGTTCGGATACTGAGACAAGCCTGATGCCACGTTGTTTCAGGATGGCCTTGATCGTGCCGTGGTCAACGAGATTTCTCGCCAGGCGGTCGATCTTGTGGACCACAACGATATTTATGTCTTTGTGCTCCTTGCAATATTGCAAAAGTCTCTTGAGTTCCGGTCTATTGGCAGTCCTTGCCGACTCGCCCTCATCGACAAAATTATCAACAACTTTCCAGCCGTTGGTCTTGGCATATTCCCTCATGGCGGTAATCTGGGCGGGAATAGAAAGGTCTTTTTGTGCTTGCTTGTCCGTGGACACACGGGCATAGAGGAGACAGTTCATAGGGGTCTTTCGTTATTAGGCCGTATCCTGAGGTGTGGTGGGATACGGCATTGCTTCGATTGCAATCGTTCAGAATGGGAGCGTGGAAGCAGCTCCATACGAGCATGCATGTACATAGCATTACTGAAAATGCCTGTCAAATTTCGTCGGTGAGAAAAGCGTCCCAGAGGCGGTGTTACGGTTGAATTTTATCTCATCCGTTGATCCCAACAAAGGCAGGACTATTTGACGGAGAAAGCAAGATTTACTGAATGTAATGGATGGGATATGCCTGAGTATTTACGACATATAAAGAAGGCGGTGCAGTCTAGCTATTTGACCGCACCGTCTTCAATATTGGATCTATGCCACCGTGCTAGGAGCCTGTCCGAGTAATCGCACTTGGCACGCGGCGGAGAAAAAAGTGGAAGAATTTTTTGAAAACAGGCATGTGTAAATGGATCGGTTGTCGAAGTAGTATATATGAGCAAGACATACCGACCATACAACCCGGATCAGCAGTTATTGATGGCGCCGTCGCTGCGTGAGTGGCTTCCCGAGGGTCATCTGGCATATTTCGTAAACGACACAATTGGTGAGATGGACCTCTCTGAAATAGAGTCCTTTTACGAGACGAGCTTGAGGGGCAACCCTCCGTATCACCCTGGGATGATGGTAAAGCTGCTGTTCTATTCGTATTGCACCGGGGTGGTTTCTTCGCGCAAGATTGCAATAAAACTTGTGGAAGACGTGGCGTTTCGGGTGCTTGCCGCTGGGAATCGACCTGATTTTCGGACGATATCCGATTTTCGCAAGCTGCATCTTTCGGCTCTGAAGGGGTTGTTCACGCAGGTTCTTGTGCTTTGTGAAAAGGCCGGAATGGTGAAACTGGGCCATGTTGCCCTTGATGGAACCAAGCTCAAAGCCAATGCCTCCAAGCACAAGGCGATGAGCTATGGTCGAATGAAAGAGGAATCGGCTCGATTGGAGTCGGAGATAGTCAAGCTTTTGGAGTCGGCCGAACGCACTGATGATGAACAGGACAAAGAGCTGGGCAAGAATGTTCGCGGGGATGAGCTGCCAGCGGAGCTAGCCTTTCGCGAGGGTCGCCTGGCAAGGATAAAGCAGGCCATGGCGGACCTTGAGGCCGAGGCGAAAGCTGAAGAGGATTCAGAGTCGAATGAGTCTGTGGATAATCCTGTTTCCAAGAAGTCGGGCCGACCAAAGAAAATCCGGTTGGCGTGCCGGATGACAAGGCGCAAAAGAACTTTACCGATCCCGAATCGAAGATAATGAAGTCGGCTGATAAGTCTTTCATTCAAGGTTACAGTGCACAGGCTGCGGTGGACAGCGACTATCAGGTGATCGTTGCGACGATGGTGACAAACAAGGCTGCTGATTCGCCTCACACCGAGCCTGTGGTTGACAAGATTGAGCAAACCCTTGGCAGATCGCCTGTTGAGATGAGTTTGGATGCAGGTTATTATTCGGAGTCCAACGTCAAGTATTTGGAATCAAAGAAGATCGACGTTTATGTGCCTCCCACCAGACTCAAGCATCGTGAGTATCGGGACGCAGTGGCCCAACCGGTAAATGAGGACAGTTCCATCAAAGATAGAATGAAATCCAAAGTGCTGACAGACAAAGGCCGAAAGAAGTATGGTCTTCGCAAGGAGACAGTGGAACCTGTGTTCGGGCAGATAAAGGAGTGTCGCGGCTTTCGCCGATTTTCGATGCGCGGACTCGAAAAGTGTGAATGTGAGTGGAGTTTTGTCTGCGCCTCGCACAATTTGCTGAAACTGTTTCGTCATGGTGTTGCTGTCACGTTGAAACAGGCACAAGAATGTGTTGAATCGGCAAGCATGACCCCATTTCAAGCTTGCGCGGCCTAATATTGCCCTTCCCACCGACACACTTGTGCCGATCTGACCGTTCAGTTCATTTTCAGACCATTAAAAAGGAGTCAGAGACTGTTTTTAGGCAGCTTGGATTGCTTATTAGCATAAAGTCGCTTTTGCATTACTCGGACAGGCTCCTAGGCTTTCCTTCGTCTTAGCGCAAATCCTGCGAGTCCGGCAAGCCCTCCGAGGAGCGCCAAGATGGAAGATGATTCCGGGACGGGTATCCACTCGACAGCGTACTTAGTGCCAGCGCTGTCATACGCCATGCCAACAACCCAGCCGTTGTCGTTGATGCCACCAGTGGTAGCGCCATAGCCCAGATCGGGCAGCGGTGTCAAAGTGCTGTCATCCCATACATACGCCTTGGGTGGACCGTAACTTGTCGAGCCGTACCATGTGACAGAGGAGATCGCTATCTGCCCGTGATCGTTTATGCCGGTTGCACTGGTACTCTCGTTAGTCAAGCCAAGCAGATTGGTCAATTGACCGTTCTGGTAGATGTAGGCCGTCGAGTAGGGACCATTTGTCGAGTCATAGACGTTGCCGACGACAACTCCGAGATTGTTCATGTCTACTGGGTTTACGTCTCCGATAGCAGTCATTTTCCCGTTCTGCCAGAGGAATGCTTCAGGGTTGATACCACCTGCGTAAAACCCTACAACCTGGCTGGAGTCATTGATGAGCAGCGCTTCGCTTGCGGCACTGATGGGAAGAGCGCCGGACGAAGCGGTAAGGTCGTGGATTCCGGCACTGTCCCATATGGTGGCGTGTGTAGTAGAAGGATCGCTCACCGACTCTCCTGCAACAACGCCTGCGTCGTTGATGTCATAGAATTGATTATACCCGCCGTTGGAGATCAACTCGGGCAGAGTTGTTAGGGTGCCATTCGTACTAACATAACCATTGCACACGATGGTTCCCGAGTTGTTCAGCCCTAACGTAGCAGGCGCTCCGCCGGGCGGGAAGCCGGCATTGTGCGGTGTGCCGCCGGCATCCCAGTAGTAAACGCTCGTACTACCGAATTGAGTCCACGCCACTCCGGCCACGACACCGTAATCGTTGACCTCATACGCACCACTCAACGTCTGGCCTTGCGGAGTATCAAGCACGTCAATTTGGTATTGCACGGCCATGGCGATGCCGGGAGCCATCAGTGAGCAAGCTACTGTCAAGCAAACAGCAAATAATTTCATTCTTTTCATTTCCGTCTCCTTCCAGGTATCTGCTACCATAATTCCATACCACTCATAAAGCGTTTAGTGCAATTACAGTGCCAAACTCAAAGGCTTTCTAGGGAATGCCTCGTGTGTCCGTCCACCAAGATCTTGTTTCTCATCCAAGACTTTGTAGATAAATGCCTTGACGGAGTGGCGAGATTCATCGTTGGAATCATCTTTGCGCCCAAACACGTAGATGCCGCCTCTGTCATCCAGCCTAACGCACTCAGCGACGCAGCCGTCCGGCAATTTGATCCCGCGTGACCACTTAACCGCTCCATTCGGGTCGCATTTGATCAGCCGGGCAATGGCGGTATGCTCTATGTACGGACGCCGTGAGATCACCGTCTCCTCGTTGCCCAACGCAACGATATGTCCGCCTCTGCCGACCGCGGCGTCCACAATGTTAAGCCAGGCCCCGTGGCTCACGGTCGTCGTGCTGAGCACTTTTCCTGCGGAGCTGTATTTGGTCAAGACGTAGTCCTGGTCTCGCCCGTACGTATTCTCGCCAGCGTCATCCGCGCTGCCGACGTGCAGCGCAAATATGGTGAAGATATTCCCCCAGTTGTCCGCACGAGCCCATGCGGCCCAAGTTCCGTCGTCAATCTCAGTGCGGTGTTGCCACAGCCGCCTGCTTTCAGAAAGGTACTTAATAATAAATGGGCCGACGCCAGCGCCGATGTCTCCCGTTACGATCAGATTACCTTCACTATCGACAGAACAGGGGCCGCACCCGCCATCTGCCCGATTAATTACTTTCCAAAGAAGTCTGCTTTCCGGGTCGAGTTTCATCACCGTCGGATAGCTATGGGCGTTATCCACCTCAGTGTCGCCCGTGATGTAGAAGTATCCCCTAGCCGGAACCACCTGCGTTCTTTCAAAGAGTCCCAGGTTCCTTTCGCCAAGTAGTTTCGTTCCCAGCGTTCGGTCTCCACTTACGGTTACCCACAGGATGTTGATGTTGCAGCGCTGATCCTGCGTGGGCTGGGCAGTAACCGGCCTGCGCCCCGGAAGCGACAGCACAATCGCGTCAATAGGGTGGTGCGCCGTCCCGCATAACCGCATTCGCCATAGAGCGTGACCTCTTTGATCGTAAACCTGCAGGGTCAACACTCCTCGGACTTGTTCAACCACATATATCAGCCCGCTGGAGTCCACATCCATGAGACGCGGCACCATGATGCCGCTGGTAAGTTCCACCTTGAGCACGACTGGAAGAAAGTCGGGCTGTTTACGGTACAGCCAAGTTCCTGCGACACAGAATAAGATCAATACGGTTATCAAGATTACTATGCGTTTCATTTACCATCCAGGGGAAAGAGGCGGCGGCGTTGCTTCCACACCTATGATATCCGTAGTCCAATGGCCAATGGAACTCTTTACAGTGCTCGGCTGGAACGTTCTGTAGCCGGACCCGGTGTAGATACTCCTCGCGTAGTCAAGCTCGGGTACTCTGACCGCCATCCAGCCAAATGATCCCTTCGATTTGGAGATTGGGAACTCCAAAGGTCTTCCCCATTTCTTGTGCAAGTCGGCCCTGCGGCGAGAAGAATGCAGCGACGCCGTCCCAGGTTTCGTGCTTGAGCGCTACGAGAAAGAAGTGGCGTTTGCCATTTACCGGTACCGACCAGGCTATCAAGCTTCTGGCATTTGCGTCTCCCATGTGGTTGACAACTCTACTCAAGCCCTGGCTTTGTGAGCGCCCCTCTTTCATCATGCAGCCGACGTAGCTCCGCGCAAAGTCGAATGTCTGAAGCTTGTTCGGATCGGCCCATTTGTAGAACTGACCGCTGCTAGTGGGTACCATTCGGCTTATGTAGACGACACTTCCGGTCTCGTTCATCGCGAAGGTCCAGCGTTGGCGACGCGTGGTTGTATAATTCGTTACCCATACGTATGGCGTGTCCGAGGTTCCCTTCATCCAGAGGTCGCCGCAGGGAATGCTGGTGTGCGGTACCTGCAAATAATGTCCGAGAGAGTCATAGTCGGCATCGTAGAATCCGCCATTAATGGCGCCGAGTTCAAATCCTCCCCCGACTTCGTTGTTGGAAAGCCACAGGCCCGGCAACTGCAGTTGTCCGCCGGCTTGGTATGCAAAAACCTTGTTAATTATGTCAGCGCAGTTTGCCCTGCACCACACAAAGTAAAAATCGTTCGTCCCGCCGCCCAATTTGCCGTTATTAACACTGCCACTGCAGTATTCGATGGGATGCTTGCCCTTGGCCAGAACGACTCCCAGCGCCTTGAGCGTGGAACCTGGGGGCACGGGAACCTACTGGTTTAGCGCGTGGACGGACTGAGCTAGGATGCCGGATGTGGAGTTTTGGACGTACACGTCAATGCAATAGGTGGCCGAGTTCCAATAGTCATCGGTGGCGCTTACAACCAGCCGGTGGGAACCGTTAGTGAGTTGAGTCGTGTCCAGCGAGAACAGATAATCACCCGGCGAACTGCTCGATGGGCTCAATGTTAGACTATCCACGCAAAGCTGAATAACGGATATGCCATCTGTCGAGAACCTGCCAGCGGAGTCGGAAGCCAGGGCCTCCACGCTGACCGTTCCGCTTAGAACGGCGTTTTCACCGGGACTTTCAACTGTCAGAGACGGGAGAGAAGTCTTCGTGACGACGTCGAAATATTCCGATACGCTTGCGTTTGCAAAAGAGGTATCGCTTGCGGACTCTGCCCGAAAAACATATTCGCTATTGGCGCTGAGGCCGGTAAGATGAACGGTATGCTGTTGGCCGACAGTGGTATCGTTAGCCGTCTGCCAGTTGAGCGGCGAGCCGACACAGGCATATTTCACTCGCCCGGCTGTGCTTACGGAGTTGGTCCACGTGACGTCGACGGCAGTGCTGGACACGGGAGTCGCTAAGGCATCTCCGAAGGTTTCACCATCACCGGTGGTTACGCTGCCACTCTGAGATACCGCAGTATTCCCAGCGTCGTCGACAGCTACGATCCAGTACCGAGTATGTCGTATCTGGCTGGGTGACCGGGAGATATACGACCTGGTAAGTCGATGAACTAGTTACAGGCACCCTGCCTATTGGCGTATCTTCCTCACTGTAGAGCACCGCCCCCTGAGTGGGGACGCCAGTTTGCCACGAGATGGCGACCGACGTGCCGATCACGGAGTTGCTGACAGATGATATCGCCGGGGGACTTCCCGAACCATCTACCGTAACACTTGTATCGAAAGATGCGACCAAGCCCATCAGCATTCGTACGGCTTACACGGATGATATAAGGCCCAGCTTGGACCGGCATGGAATTGCTGTCCGTTCCATTCCAGGTTATGGTGGCTTGACCCCCAGTAGCCATACTGACAGTCCAAGTCTTGATCACTTGCTCGCTGACACTGCCGTTAAGGAAGTCGCTGGCCTTTGTCGGGTTAGCTGGGTCAATGCAAGTCAGACCATTAAACTGATTGACTATTTCCACATCGAAGGAATCACCTATCTGCGATGTAAGTGTAACGCTCACCGATTGCCCCTGGACTGCACTGAAACGACCTGTTTCGCCTAGTGGGGCTGAGCCAGGAGCCGTCGTGGGGGCAGAGACGGAGATGTCATTCATTAGCTCCGTCACGATTTTCTGTGCGTTCTGCTGAGTCTGGTTTGCGGTAGTTAGCGTTATCGTGTGCAAACCGGGTGTGGTGTCCGTCAGTGGGAAATTGAAATTGCCATCTGCATCAATACTGCAGGCACCCGAGTCCACGGTACTGCCACCAGCGCTATCGGTCCAGGAAATACTATTGCCAGAATTGGTGGAACCCACTATGTACCTATGGTCGCCGTCAGTGTCACAATAAGCCTGTATCCCGCATGCCTGGCTGGGCAGCAATTGCACACTGATCGCGCTGAGGCGTGACTCACATCCCACGCCAGCGTTGTCCTTTGCGAAGATAGTAATCGTGTAGTCGCCGGGATCCAGAAGGTCACCGTTGTCATCCGTACCGTCCCAAACTACAGTGTTCAGGCCAGCCCCCGTGTTGTCTCCGCTGGTATCAATGGAAGTAGTCTGCACGGCACTAGCAAGAGTCCTTACCGCATTGACATCCTTGTCATATACCATCGCAGTGACATAAGCCGCAGAAGCCTGCTGCCTCTTAACCGGTTCCGCAATTCGGTATTGTATCTCCAGAGTCTCTCCATTACTCGGATCAAATGAGTTTGCTTGAACCGATGACGAAGTCGAAACATCCCACACCGTGGGGGACGCAATCGACAAGGGCTGCCCAACTATGATGCCGCTATTCCCTGCCTGGGGGTTTATATCGATGGAGTAGGCACCACTCGCGCAGTAATCGTTCTGTGTGTCTATGGTGCCATTCCAGGCTACAGTGTTGTCGCTCCTGTTGCCAGTGCCTCCGAAAACCTCTCCGTCAATGACTACGTTGCAACTCGACACCTGGCCGCTTAGCTGATAATGAATCGTTGTTTGACGTTGTGCTGGGTTGTCGCCTCCCGGATAGAAAGGCGCGCTGTCGTACGAATAGACATTGTAAACGGACAATGCCACATCAAATCCCGGCCAGCAGTCTTTGCCGTTGTTGGTCCACTTGGTTTGCACGGAGCCGTCACTGTATTGCACACCAACACTGTAATGGCCCAGCGACTGAGTGCTAGGCGGCTGCCAAGTGGTGGACCCGATGTACTGATACGGGTTTGCCGGCGGATTTGTACGCCGGGTTTGTCTGAGAGCATCCCAAGTTGAGAGTAGTGATCAGGTCATAAGTTACACCGTCCGAACCCTGGATAGCTCCCGCGCTATCGGGAAGCAACACAAGAATGTTCTGGACATCGGGCTGAGCGCTCGCTGATCGCCAGCAGATATGAACACTATCATTGTAAGCGGGCTCGACGGCAAGCGGATTGACGTTGGTAATCTCAAAGTCGGTACTACCGAGTCCTACCGGCGTCATGACCAATCTTGAGAGGAACCGATTCCTTGTTGTGATACCTGTGGTTCCACCCCAGCTTGCAAGCAACGCATCAGCTTTAGTGTTGACGGCCGGGCTTTCGAACCAGCCCAAGGTGTTGGCGGTGACGGCGGTGTCGGTCATCTGGTTCGAAGGCGCTCCGGGGGTAGTCACCTCTATCTGCCTGTTGGCTGCGGGCTTATCATTCTCGTCGAATGCCAGGCCTTGGATTCCGCCCCGCAGTCTCTTCGTCATTCCCTGCGCTACAGTTCCCAGAGAACCGATGTGCGGGCTTACACCGTCTGGGGTTATGTCCAGTGGCACCGTGATCGTATTGTTCGCGTCTTCGGAATACGTTCCACCAACAAGATATGTGACGTAACAATTGGCTTTAATAAAATCACTTGACTGGCTGAGATTTACTTCGATGCCTGCCACGCCATTTGTCGCATAGCTGGTAGGGCTGCTGTAATTGTCCACAGGGTATGCAAGCGGCATCGCAGGGTTATTGTTATTGTCCAGCAGTTTGAAGGGAACATACCGGTACCAGGGAGGATTTGGATGAGCGTAGTCTCCCGCCTCCGTACTGTTGTCTTCCTCACAACTGCCTGTGGGGATTTCCAAGACTACCGCTCCGTCAACTACCAGGTGGGCCTTACGAATCAGGTGGCGATAGTTCACATAGTCAGCAAATACGATATTGCCAGTATCGAACCAAGACCAATCGCCTACTTGCCGGGAGTCGTTCCAAGATGGTTGATGGGGCAGCACGTAGAGCTTAGCAAAGCCGCCTTCCTCGGGGGTCTTGCGGTAAAGCTGAACGCACTGGAAACCGTACTGCGTATTTGGGGTTTCGCACTGGAGCTTAACGCTGACAACCCTACCCACACCCCAACCAGCCGGATACTCCCAACTGTAGTATGAATCTGGCTGCCGCTTGCCGTGTGAAAGAGTGTCATCATAGAGGCTCGCATCGAGGGGCTGATCGAATGGAATGATACTCTGCATCTTAGAAGCTTCAATGACAATTGGTTGCTCGTAAGTATACTGTTCTTGCGTGATTCTAAGACCGTATTCCGAATCACCTGGATACAGCCAGACTTGAAATTCGAAGTTCTTGCAGCTTGTCGTATCGAAAGGCTGAGTATCACCTGTGCCGGAAATGTACCCCAGCCAGTCATCCGTATCGGCGTTGTAGACGTCCACTTCTCCCCAGTAACCAGCGCCTACGGAATCGACGTGGAACGTGACGCTCAGCGCATTACTCGGGGCCGAGAACGTGCCCGTCCAGGCAGCACTGTAGTCGGATGGTCCTGTTACCGGATGAGGGCTCTCGATTATTTGGTTGAGCGTCGCTGTGGCTTCCTGTGTTGTGCTGGTATTGCCGGGCACTGTAGATGCGTCCGGCGAGCAGAGGTCGATCATTGTAGCTTGTGCACCTGAAGTGCTGCCAGCCATGAGGTTCCACGAGTGCCCGCCAAGCGATAGGACGGCCTTGGCACCTGGGGTCGATGACGACCATAAGACCTTGGCAAACCTAGTTCCGGTGAGCCTGATATTCTGAGGAAGGAGGTCGGGGATCTGAGCAGT
>CAWGNL010000075.1:0-12171 GCA_963823885.1 uncultured bacterium | reverse complement strand
TTGTGATCTTGTCTCCAGAGTCTCCATACCGACCGGGCGCTTCTCGCAGGCGGTAATCATTCCCCTGAGCACCTTGGCTCGGTCGAACGGTTCCCTTCTGGCGTCTCTCTTGACGACCATCACCCGAAGCTCCTCGATTTCTTCATAAGTCGTGAATCGCCGGCCGCAGGCGAGACACTCGCGCCTTCGCTTGATTGCTTCGTCGTTTCTGATAGTGCGCGAATCGAGAACTTTATCGTCCGTAAGGCCACAATATGGACATTTCATGACACACGCCCATGCGCTACATGTAGTAGCAGCCAGTATCATACCATACTACATATACCGTGTCAACGGGTTTAGAAAACTTTTTTTGGGGGAAAATCGAACTGGTGGAGTAACCGTCAGGGCCGTCTCCAGCGCTCCCTTCCCGACTTTCGACTTTATGACTTTTGACTTCCCCTGCCCGCAAAAGAGACTCCAGTAAACAGGGTTAGCCAACCGACAATTATATACGGGCGCATACCCCGTGAGCAAATCGTCGCAGCAACTCCAATAGGAGAACGGCTATAGCTTCGGGAAGAGTATGCGCCCCTAAAGACAAGTGGAAAGCACAAAGCTATAAGCCCGCCTCGGCCTTCAGGCGCTGATGCGCTGGACCTCGGGATCGTGAGCTTCCTTTTGGGGTGGACGCCTGCCGTTGCCGCCGCGCCGCTTGGGCGGGCAGGCGGAGCCTGTCTTCAGGCGGTCTCCAAGCGCCGCCAATTCCTTCAACCGCCGGATTTCTTCCTGGACATCTATGCCTTCGATGCATCTTGAGTCAAGCGCCTGGATGATGCGTTCGGCCGACCGGATCGCGCCCAGCACAAGGACTTCGTTTTGTACTCGACGTAGACGTGGAAACGGCCCTTCGGGTCGACCCTCCAGTTCCACTGGGTCTCGCCTTTGAGCACGCCAAAACCCTGCGCCTGTCCCTGCATCTCTATTATGAGGTGCTCGAAGAGGTGCGGGATTTCGGTCGATTGGCACTCTCGGCGAAAGGAAAAACCATTATCGTTCTCGCAGCGATGGCGATAAAGGTGAGGAAAGAGCTTAAAGAGCAGTTTCGGAATGTGAGGCGCATGCTTAGTGGTGTAGCAGTCAGGGTCAGACATTTCGACCGTGAGTTTGACGCGAGAGTTGTCATGGAAGAGTATCTCGACGACTTTCAATTCTCGTTCCACCTCGAAACCCGGCGGAAATGTCCAGGTAATCCGGCTGCCACACCTGCCGGAGACATGCCGGATGTTCGCGCGGGTTGTAGTAATCTCATTCTAACATTATGAGGTATCTGTGTAAAGGGCCATTGGCACGAGTTTGTCGCCAATATTTACGGCAAAAACAACAAGCTCGGCCATTTGGAAGTTAGAGATTAGAAATTGGAGATTGGAAGTCACAATTTAGAGGTTGGCGGTTGACAGTTTGAGGCCGGCTGTAACAATTTGGAAGTTAGAGATTGCAAATTGGAGGTTGGAACCCGGAGTTCGGTCCCTTCCAATGTGAGTGCTCAGGAACAGCGCGCACCCAGCGCATGGCTGTCATTCCGAGCAAATGACGGCGACGCTGTCGCCGTTACATTGGAAAGAAACCGACGCCCCCGATGTTTCGGGATTTCGGGTGATCAGGTCCGACGAGCCGGGCTAGGCCAAAATCCCGAAACATCTGCAAGAAACCGACCCCCGGTGTTTCGGGAATCTTGTTCCCGAAACTGGGGCGTTTCTTAGGAGCAAATGACTTCGGCGCTGCCGCTGTCACATTGGAAAGAAACCCCCCCCGGTGTTTCGGGAATCTTGTTCCCGAAACCAGCAGTTTCTTAGGAGCAAGTGACGGCGACGCTGTCGCCGTTACATTGGAAAGAAACCCACCCCCGGTGTTTCGGGAATCTTGTTCCCGAAACCAGCAGTTTCTTAGAGCCCTTCGGTTTCGCTCAGGGTAAACTCCGGCGAAGGATCTTGCTTTTACATTACGGCATAATCCATGCGGGAGCTAAAAGCAGATTCTTCGTTCCTCCTAAGAAACTTTCTATGCCGCCGGCTTCGGGGCAGTCGCCCGCGAGGCATAGCCTGCCGGGGTGAGTTTCTTTTTAATGTGACCCCGCGGCGCGGGGTCCGACGCTCGGAACGACATATACAGTGACGTGTACTCACAACTCGTGAGCTGTTACCTTCCAATTTCCAATTTCTAATTTCCAATCTCTAGTACGGCGCGTAGAAATTGAACGGCCGCTGCAAAGCATACTGGGCGGCGAGAAATCTCCATACCTCGGGGCTAACCCATCCCGGAGGCGGAGGGTAAGGCGCCGGATTTCCCAAGACATACGGCTGCCCACCGGCCACCACGAACGGCGCGCCACCGCACCCGCCCAAAAAGTTTACGTTCCCATACGTGTAAACCGGCGGGTTTCCTCCCCAGGGACCGTAAGCCCCGCAGCCGCCAAACGGACAATACGGGCTGGCCGTAATACATCGGCGATGGCGGACTAATCACCACGTTGCCTATATTCGTGGTCGCGGGGACAGGCCGTGGAGGCAGAGGCGGGGGCAACTGATCGGGCCCCGCCCCCTGCCAGCCCTGGTCAGGTGGCCCCTCAAAAGCTTCCGGCGCTTAACCGGCGGTAGTTACCCCCGCCGGCGCTCGAAACCTGGGGCCCTGGCAGCGGGACCAATGATATACGCGCCCTCCCGCACCGAAAATTCCAGGCCCGCGGCGTCCGCTATGGCCTTCAGGGCCTGGTCCAATGTGACTCCCTTGAGTTGGAGTTCGACCACCCTGCCGGTAACTCCGGCCGAATATAATATTTAACACCGGTCCCCTGAAACAGCGCGTCGATGGCGCTGGTCACGGGCGTGTCCTTAAGCTCCAAGTTCACCATGATATTGTTTTCCGCCGCCTGAGCGTTGTCATCCGCCCAGACCGGCGGCCCAACCCGACAACGCCATCAGGGCCGCGACCGACACAATAGCGACCAATCTCTTCTGCGTGCCCATATCTACCCTCCGATTAGAAGTTAGAGGTTATTGACCAGGTCTTAGTATCTTACAACTGAAATCCTATACAAGTTGTACTGAACTTTGATATGTCACCTCGGATTTCAGTTGTAAGATACGCCAGAAGAAACCACCGACCTTCCGAATTATGGAAAGGCCGTATTGATTTTCCGGCGATGGCCTTCTTGGTTGCGGCTACGCCGCTTTAGGTAATAGGTGCTGGGTGTCGGAAGGGATTGCCATCCCGAACACTTAATGCCTGTCACCCTCCTGAGAAACCAACCCGAGAACAGGCCTTCTATCGGTAGTATACCCCGATTAGAAGTTGGAGATTAGAAATTAGAAGTTAGAACTCCGGCCTCCAGCGCATTGGCCAGGTGTTGGGTGATAGGTGGTGGGCGTCGGAAGGGATCGCGTGTCCCCCCAACACCCGACACCCGTCACCCAACACCCAGGCTAATACACCTGCCCCACGCTCGTATCCAGCGCCTCGCCGAAGGTGCCGACGCCGAAGTTCCTAAAGAACGGGAATGCCTTGATCCGCAAGTTGAGCATTACGGACTGGTCCCGGTAGAAGCCGCCCTGGTCCACGAACACCAGCGATGCCTCCCAACAGTGCAGGTCGCGGGTGAGCATACATTGGATATAGTCGAACTGGTCCGTGACCCCGTTCCAGCCCGCCATGCGTCTGCAGATGCCAGTTGACGCCGATAGGAGTATCCAGCGATCCCCTGATCGCGGCAAAGGAATGTTCGACGCCGTCGTAGTTCGTCCCCAGGTCGAACTTGAAATCGTGCGGCAGCCTTATCCTGAACTGGTTGATCAGCGTCCGCAGAACCCCCTGATTGAGGTCGTAGCTTGCGGCGGTATAGAACAGTAGATTCTTCGTCGCCTGAACCGATGCCCTGATGGTAACGTCCTGCCAGGCGAAGGTGGCGGCCTGGGTGAAATCGTAGCCGGTGAGCACGCTCAACTTGAACTTTTCGCTTTCCTGGAGATCCACTCGCGCGTTGAAGACATTATACCGGTTGACAAAGTCGAATCGAAACGGGGTGTAGCCATCCGGGGCCTCTCGCCTGTATGTGATCGCAAACGTGGACTTCTTTCCGATCTTTTTCAGCGATCTCGCCGCTGCCCCCAGCGAGAGTACTGGGCTGTGTCGTCCCCGTAGACATATTGCCTGAAACCGGCGCCGCCGGTAAACTTCCAGCCGCCGCCGAGGTTGTAGTGCTGGGCCGGGGTGTCCACCTGAAAGAACATCCGCCAAAGGTCGAACCGGGTTGGGCAATTCCACATAGCTGCCGAACGCCAGTTTGAAATTGGCTGGGATTCCGAACGGCAGCACATCCCCGAGGCGCTTGGTATCCGAGGAAAGCGCCAGTTCGGGAAGGCGCTCGACCCCGCCGAAAGTCCCTCCTCCGATGAAGCCTTTCGTCGCTCAGGTCGTTGATCTTATCCGTCAGAAAAGCCCAGTCGAACTTGGCCGTCGTCTGCGAGAACTGCACTTTCGACTCCAACTGCGAGTTGGCGCCCGCGCTCGATCCGTAAGACGAGTAGTCGAAATTGCTGTCCAGACTTGATGCCCCCATCCAGGTTAAACTCTGCTCCAAGATTTGCATCCAGGCGAGAAGTACGCGTATAAGTATCGTTTATGGTGTCGTTTATGACAGGCGGAGCTGTCCGCGCCCGGCCTGTCGCGGGTGAAGGTGGACTGGTTGGTGAATGTCTGGCTGTTGGGAGCGTAGAGGTAGCTGTTGGAACGAAGGTCGGAGACGAAGTTGGAGTGGATCGTGCCGATAGTATCCGAGTTGACGATGCGCTCAGTGAATGTGTTCTCATCAATGTTATTGTCGTGCAGGCCGTAGAGTTCGATGGAACCGGTATCGTTGCCGATGTGATATTTCTCGTCGATCCCCGTGCCGACGCCCTTCTTGCTCATCAAATCCAGCAGCAGCAAGCCGGTGGCCGCCTTGGAAGCCTGGTAGGCGTAGGAGGTCTTGAGGAAGTACCCCTCCTCCGCCGACTGGCCGACGCGAGGAATCAGCTTGGTATCGCGATCGGTATCGCGCAAGGAAATGACGAGTCTGGCAAGGTGGAGAATCCGCCTGCCAAGCGCGTACAGGGTGACATCACGCAGGATAATCTTATCGCCCGGATAGACCGCGATGGAGCGGGAGGTCAAATCGTAGTGCGGGCGCTCCAGATTGCATGTGGTGGTTTCGGCATTGAACGCTATGATCTGCCGATCCCGAATCCCGGTAATTTCGCCTGCCTTCGCGAAAACCGGCGCGACGAGTTTACCCTTGGCGTATTGCGGGGAGACGGTGACTTCGGCGGATGAGAACGACCACGCCCCGGATTTCATATCGATCTTGATTCGTTCGCCGTGGACCGGCTGGCCGTCCACCTTGAAAAGCACGTGCCCCTCGAAGATCGCCTCGTTGGTCCGGTAGTCGGCGCGGGCACGGTCCGAGTTGATGGCGAAGTCCTTGTAGAACGCGGTAACATTGCCCTGGGCTACCGTGAGCGCCACACAACCATTTTCGTCGAACGTGGTATGAATGTCTTCCGCGTGGAACTCGACTAGCGCGCCGGCGTGTTCCACGATGGGCGGCTGCGGGGTCGGGGCAACGTAGCCGGTGGGCGGCTTGGATGGGGCAACCGGAGAAGGGACGTTGCCCTCGGGGCCTGGGATGAGCGGCGGCTGCGGCACGACTCCCGATGGCGGGACTACAACAGCCGGCCCGGTGGTTACCGCGGAGGCAGGGCTTGCAGGCGCGGTCGCATCAGCCGCGTACGCCAAGCAGGCGCAAGTCCACGCAGCCACCACCAAGGCCCAACACGCCAAAGTTCGCATTCCCGACCCCCCGGTTTAGGGTTTTAGGGTCTTAGGGTTGATAGGGTTAGCCCGCATCATTCATGCATGTAGCGCGTGTCTGCCCAGCACTTTGTGCTCCCCTCGCCCTCACGGGAGAGGGGTTGGGGGTGAGGGTGGAACGCCGCGCTCGATGAGCTTGTGCCTGATTACAGCGTTTCCCCCTCACCCCAGCCCTCTCCCATCCGGGAGAGGGAGCACGTGGGCGCCCGCACCGCAGGCCAACCCTGAAACCCTAAGACTTGTCCCTTCAATGCAACTTCGGCGTTCGCCCTCACTCCACCTTCCACATTAGGAATGCGCCCGCGCATGTGAATAATATTACTTCGCTCCAGCCGGCAAGCGCCGGGGGCAGACCCCCTGTCTCGCCGAGGACCCGGCTGAAGAGAATGACGTTCCAGTAGAAAAACAGGACCACTATCCCAATGAGCACGCCCATAAAGCCGCCGCCCCGGCCGAACTTCAGGCTCAGCGGCGCCACGCAAAACAGCAGCACCAGCGAACTAAGCGGAATAGCCAGCTTGTATCCGTACTCGAGTCGATACTGCTTGGTGTCGAGGCCGCTCTTGCCCAGGTTGAGCATTTGCTCCCTCAGCTCGGATATGGTCATCGCTTGGGGCGGCCTCGGCTGGCCCATAAAGTAATCGACCAGGGACCGCCTCAGATCGAGCCTCATCCTCGCAAAACGGCACATTAGTTCCGGATCGCCCTGTGGGTTCACGCGCCACGTGACACCGTCGCGGAGCCACCAGACGTGGTTTTCCTCGACAGCGGTTTTGGCCGTCGTGAGTGCCGGGAAGCCTTGAGCCGCCGGCAGCTCGTAGACCATTATGTCGCCGAGTTCCAGATGAGCGCCCTTGCGAGACACGCTGCCCACGTAGAAGTAGTAATCGTCCACACGGAAGAAGACGTTGGATTCCACCGGCGGCGGCCCGGGAGCAAGCCAGAGCCTCTTTAGGACCTTCACGCTCTCCTGTTCGGCCCAAACCGTGACTTGTTCCTGGAAGAGATATGCCGCCACGCTTACCAGTGCCCCCACGACGAATATCGGCAGGAAGATTCGTCTCGCGCTGATACCCGCCATGCGCATCATGGTGGTCTCGCTGTCGCGAGCGAGCCGGCTTACCGCCAGCGAACATCCGAACAGCGCCCCGGCAGGCAGCGCAAGCATGACGAAGTAAGGGGTCTGCAGCAAGATGTAGCAGAGCACGTCGGGCCACTGCCCGATTTTGCCGACAATTATGCCGATGTTGTTGTAGACTATGTTGCCCACAAGGAGGACCAGAACGATGGAGAACCCCGCCACAAAAGGAACCAACATCTCCCTGGCAACGTATTTATCTAGTGTCTTCATAGTTGAGACCATTTTCGATTATAACACACTTTGACTTTCGACTTCCCGAGTGAGTATAATTGCTCTTAACTCAGCAGACCAGCCAAAGAGATTGACTATGATACATTTACAGAGCGTTTCCGTGGAATACCCGAACGGGGTGCGGGCTCTAACCGATGTCGATATGTTTGTCTCCAAGGGTGACTTCGCCTTCATCGTGGGGTCCACGGGAAGCGGCAAATCGACCCTGCTCAAGCTCCTCTATCGAGAGATACTTCCATCCCGAGGCACCGTGGAAATCGACGGTCAGGATGTCACCACCCTCAAGCCCGGCGCGGTGCCGTATCTGCGGAGGAAGCTGGGGATCGTTTTCCAGGACTTCAAACTGCTGCCGCAGAAGAACGTCTGGGAGAACCTGGCGTTTGCTCTGCGAGTAATCGGCGCCAGCCCCAAGGAAATACGCCACAGGATAGGCGAGGTGCTTGATCTGGTCTCGCTTACCCACCGGTGCGACTCGTTCCCTCATCAGATGTCGGGCGGAGAGCAGCAGCGAGCAGCTATTGCGCGGGCGCTGGTAAACCACCCGACGGTGCTGATCGCCGATGAACCCACCGGCAACCTCGACCCGGACACTTCCTGGGACATTATGCAACTCCTCGACCAGATCAACGTGCGCGGCACGACCGTGATGGTGGCAAGCCACGATTCTCAAATGGTCGACCGGATGCGGAAGCGCGTAATTCAACTCGATTGCGGCCTTCTGGTCCGCGATCAACATAAAGGTATGTATACGCACTGTGAGTGTTAGAAGCTTGGAATACCTCCTGGAAGAAGCCGCTGTCGGCATCCGGCGAAATGGCCTGATGGCCTTCGCCTCGATATCGACGATCGCCCTGTCGCTGGCTGTTTTGAGCACATTCGTGCTCGCGGCCCTGGGGGCGAATCATTTCGCCTCGACCAAGATCAACCAGTTCGAGATCGCGGTCTTCGTGAAGAACGCAAACGCGGACGCCGTAAGCAAAATCCTAAGCGACATCGAGGGGATGAAGGGCGTCGAGAGCGCCGTGATGCGGCCCCGCGACAAAGAATGGGCCGACATGAAGCGCGAACAGCCCAATTTCGAAGCGGCCGGTTTGGCCTTGAATCCGCTGCCGTTCGCGATAGACGTCAGGATTTCGGAGCCGTCCAGGAGGGCCGTCATCGCTAATGACATTCGCGCGATGGGCGGGGTCGATGCCGTCAGAGACAGCAAGGAGACCTGGCAGCGCGTGATGGCGGTCGCGGGCGTGCTGAAGGCCATGAGCATCACAGGGGTGATATTACTGCTTATTACCACCGTTTTCGTAATCAGCAACGCGATCAGGCTCACCTTATATGCCCGCCGGCGCGAAATCCGCATTATGCAGCTTGTCGGCGCGACAAACCAGTTCATCCGGCTGCCGCTCGTTCTGGAAGGAATGGTGTTCGGCGCGGCGGGCGCGGTGGCCGCCTGGATCATATTGAAGATCGGCGCCACATATATCGCTCACGTCGTCGAGAGCATTACCCCTGTCCTGGGGCAGTTCTCCAGCGACGTGAACCCTGCCCGGCTTGCTGGCGGAATGCTGATTCTGGGAGCAGTGATCGGCGCCGCGGGAAGCTTGGTGTCGATCCGCAGATTTTTACGCGATTAGAGGGCAGGAGGTAGGAGTTAGAAGTTAGTAGTTAGAATCCGGACTCTCAACCCGCGAGAAGCCCACGCCCGGTGTTTCGGGATTTGAGGAGCGAGCACGATCGTTAATCCAAGACACAAACGTCGTATTCGCTCCGGAAATCCCGAAACAGTTCAAGGCCTTTTTCTTCTATAGTGGCGAAGGAAAAGCCTTCGCGCATGATTCCTAACTCCTAACTCCTATCCGTTCGGAGGCAGTCAGTGACCCAGTGCAATTTCTATAAGCGGCTTCTTGTTGTCACAATGGCGCTTGTGCTTGCACTGGCCCTCGCCGGCGGCGCGGCGGCCGCAAAGAAGAAATCCGTCCTCACGAAGAAGCTTCACTCCGTCGAAAAGAAGATCAAGGTCGTAAAGCAAGAGATTGCGCGGACCGAGACTAAACGGCGCACGGTGATCGGGCAGCTCAGCGCAACCGAACACGACCTGGAAACAGCCCAGAATAACCTCTCCGAAAATAAGTTCAGGCTCCTGGACGCTCAATCGGACCTGAAAATGATAGTGGCCCGCCTGGCCCGCACCAGGCATCAGCTCGCCAGGCGCCGTGGGCTGTTTACCAGGCGGGTGGTCGATATTTACGAAGGGGACGACCTCAACTACGTCGACGTGGTCCTTGGCTCGACGGATATGTGGACGTTTCTCACCCGCGCGTATTACCTCCAGCAAATCCTGAAGGGAGATACCGTGCTCATCGCGCAGATAAGGGCGGATGAGAGCCAGATAAAGAGCGATGAGATGGCTCAGACACGGCGCGTGGCCGAAATATCGAGCAGGGAAAAGCGGCTGGTAGGACAGCGCGACCAGGTTGCGGCCCTTGCACAGGACAAACACGACCAGCTCGACACCATCGAGCACGACAAGAACCTCTATACCGAGGCCCTGGACGAACTGGAAGCCGAGTCTCAGCAGATCGAGACCGAGATCAGGGCCTACCAAAACACCCCTCGAGGGCGGGCGATGCAGGCCAGACCGTTTGTCGGCGGTCTTCAAATGCCCTGCCACGGACCGATTACCTCCGGGTTCGGCTACAGGATGCACCCCATCACCCACGTTTACAAGCTCCACACCGGGGTCGATATCGGCGTTCCCACCGGGACACCGATCCACGCGGCGGCTGACGGAATAGTGGTCCGCGCGCAGTGGTACGGCGCTTACGGTTACGCGGTCGTGATCGACCACGGGGGCGGAGTCCAGACCCTCTACGGCCATAACTCCAAGCTGTGCGTCTCCGCCGGGCAAAGCGTCAAAAGGGGCCAAGTGGTCGCCATTTCCGGCGCCACCGGCTACGCGACCGGCCCCCACTGCCACTTCGAAAAACGCGTCAACGGCGTCCCGGTCAATCCGCTGTAGTTGGCGTGTTCGAGTTCAGTGTTGAGGGTTGAGTGAAGGGAGAAGGCCTGCCTCCCTTCACTCAACACTAAACACTCAACATCGGAACAACCGGAATCCGGTTCCGGCCACGCCTGTCAGGGAATAATGCAAGTAGCCCTTGGAGGGGCAAAGATGTTTACCTGGCTGCTGACGTTTCTGATAATGTGGCTTGTCTGGGGGATAATCGGCTTTGCCCTGATAGCCGATACCGGGGCGTGGATCGCAAGGGGGCTGTCGATTATCTTCCTCCTGCTGTCGATCATGTCCCTGGTGACCGCCCGCCGTAGTGCTCATCGAGATACTTGATGATGGCCTCATCGTCGTCCGCGATCACCCGCCCATCCTCGGTCACCAGCGTGGGGATACCGCCCTGGCCGGAGACCTCGACGAGTTCCGTCCGGTCGGCCCTGCTTCTGGGCACGTTCACGTTGATATAGGTGACCAAGAGGTCGGTCATCCTGGAGCGGACGCGCGCGCAAAACGGACACCACTCGGCCTGATAAAGTTTCAGCATTGAATCCTCCCGGAAAAGGTGATGGGTGATAGGTGATGGGTGTTGGAAGGGAGGATTCGCTTCCAACACCCATTGCCTATCACCTAGCCCGCATTATTCATGTGGTGCGTGTTTGCTCAGCACCTTGTGCTCCCCTCGCCCTCACGGGAGAGGGAGCGCGTGCCTGAATCAAGAGGCTCGTCTATCAGGTCACGAATAATGCGCGCTAAACTGTGTGTCTCTTACCCTCAAAATCGGTGTACGACGAGACGTCGCTCTCCCAAAACTCGAGCGGAACGGGGATTTTGCCGCTGCCGTTGGGCGCATCGATGACGTACGCCGGGCAAGCAAGACCCGACAGGTTGCGCCTTAACTCGGTCATTATCCGCCGCTCCCTGGCAGGCTCGACCATAAAATGCGTGGCCCCCGGCACCGGGTCGCACCGGTAGATGTAATATGGCCGCACCCCGATCTCGAAGAGACCGGTGAACAGGTCGTAGAGGGTGCGGTAGTTGTCGTTGATCCCCTTTAGGAACACCGTCTGGCTGTAAAGAATCGCGCCCGCCGATGCCAGGTCCCTGACGCAGCGTTTGGCGGCACGCGTGATCTCGCTGGGGTGTTCGAAGTGAATACCCACGTACACGGGCCTGCCGACGCTCCGTATGCAACCGATCTTGGCCGGACTGACAAGCGAGGGGTCGCTCACCGGCGCGCGCGTGCCGATTCTAATGACCTTTATCGATTCCAGGCAGGAAAGCCGCCTCACGGCGTATTCGAACAGAGGGTCTTCTACTATGAAAGGGTCCCCGCCGGAGATTATGACCTCTCGAACTTCAGGGTGATCGCGCAGGTATTTCACCCACTCATCTACGTGCGAGCAGTCGATCCTTCCCCGCTCGATATCGGAAACCAGCCTCCGCCGGGTGCAAAATCGGCAGTAAGCCGCACACTCGGCCGTCAGCAGGCACAGCACGCGATTGCTGTACTTGTTGATCATCCCCGGCACGACTTCGTGCTCTTTCTCGCACAGCGGGTCGAGGTTGCCTTCGGCAAGGTCCGCGTTTTCCAGATCGCTCGTCTCGAACTGGAGCCGAATCGCCTCCTCGTGCAGCATCAGACTCTCGATAAATCCCGAAGTTTTCTGCAGCATTTACACCTCAAAACCGGATTCAATCGCGAAAGCGCGAAAGGGCGAAAACGCGAAAGAATCGATAAACCTTGTCCCCCTGTTGTTGTTCCGTTCCGTTGTATCGGGAAAGGGGTTTCCCGAAACAACAAACAAACCTTGCCTCCCCCTGTTGTAGCAGCTCACGGATCGTGAGTACATGTCACCGCATATGTCATTCCGAGCAAGTGACGGCGACGCTGTCGCCGTTACATTGGAAA
>CAWGNL010000074.1:0-21688 GCA_963823885.1 uncultured bacterium | reverse complement strand
TTCAGCCGGGAATGCCCGGACACGGGCTCGACGCGCTCCTCAAGAATCCGTGGATGGTGATCCACCCACCGGTTGTGTTCCTCGGCTACGCGGCGCTGCTCGTGCCGGCGGCATTCGCGGCGCAGGCGCTCGTTGACGGCGACGGCAAAGCGTGGATCGAAAAGTGCCTGCCATGGGCGCTGTTCGGTTGGGTTTCGTTGACGGCGGGGCTGGCCCTGGGGATGATCTGGTCCTACGAAGTCCTTGGCTGGGGCGGGTATTGGGGCTGGGACCCGGTGGAAAACGCATCGCTGGTCCCCTGGCTCGCGAGCACGGCACTGGTGCACGGACTCCTCTTGCAGCGCTATCGAGGAAGAATGGCGCGCTCCAACCTGGTCATTGCGTTCGCCACGTTCATTTTGGTGATTTACGCGGCGTACCTGACGCGCAGCGGGGTGCTGGCGAATATGTCAGTACACTGATTCGCGGACCTCGGCGCGCACGGGTGCCTGAGTTGGGGACTTGTCCTGTTCACGGCATTCTCGGTCGGGATTCTGGCCGTTCGATTGAAAGTTTCGGGATTTGAGGAGCGAGCACAGTCGCTTGACAAAGTGACACAGACGCCGTAGTCGCTCCGAAAATCCCGAAACCAACCGAAACAGGGATCGCCCGCTCGAAAGAAGTCGCTGTGCTCCTGGGCGTGGTCGTGCTGGCGCTCTTTGCCGTGATGGTCCTCGCGGGCACTTCTTTGCCGCTGATCCAGGCATTGTTTCATATACGGCCCTCTTCGCTCGATCCCCGGTTCTATACCGTGATGTCGGTCCCGCTCGCCGTATCGATTTCGGCGCTGGTCGGGTTCGATCCCTTCTTAACTGGGGCACTGGCAAATCGAATGCCGCGCGCCGCCTGATCTACGCATTGGCGGCGGTCGCGGTTCTGGCGGTCCTGGCCTCGATGCTTGCCGGGCAAGCCGCCAGCGCTGGGGCTCTTGACGGGCGCGGCATTGGTTGCTCTGGCTGCCAGCGCGTTCAAATGCCGCCGTTGCGCGCCGCTAAAGTCCGGGGCGCACGTGGCGCACGCGGGGATCGCGATTGCGATCCTGGGGATTGTCTTCTCGTGCGGCGGCCGGACAACCACGATTTCTCTGTAAAAAATGGCCCCGCCAAAAACGCCGCTGGCTGCTCGTTCGCATACACGGGCGCTAACTCGGCGGGACCCGACACCGGCGCGGTCGTGCTCGATGCAAGCGAGAGCGGTCGTAACTTCAGCGTGCCGCTCGGCGCCCAGTACACCGCGGAGGGGGCAGTACGCGCGCCGTTCATTCGGTCCTCGATCCTGGCGATCTGTACGTATCCCCAAAGGGAGGCGGCTGGATGGCAATCACGCCAAATGCCTCCCTGCGCCGCACCGGATGTACTCCTCTCCAACGCCGATCCCGGGCTCCGACTCGGGCGTGGGCGTCGCGGGTATGCAAGTCGAGTCCGCCATGGCAGAGCTGCGCTACTTCGCGCCGGGCAAGGCTCCGGTCGATTTCACGGTGGCCGCCGGTAAGCCTGGCAGCCATCGACGGTTACACGTTCGTTTTTGAGGATTTCGTGGAGCACGGGGAGCATGACCTCGTCGGAGTTGTCGGTCGGAGTCAATCTGGGAGTCCTGTCGAAGAGAGTCACAATCGATGTGAGCAGAAAACCGTTGATAGGGCTGCTGTGGCTGGGGACGATTCTGATGCTGCTTGGCGGGTCGCTGGCGGCTTTGAGTTTTTATCACGAAAGCACGAAAATACGAAAACACGAAAATCATTTCTGAAGTCCGCTTTCGTGCGTTCCCGATTTGGAATGCATAGGATTCTTTAGGGGCAAGCAGGAGATACCGCATGCGTTGCCGAAAACAGGCTTGCTGATAACTGGCTGATCTGACCCCTGTCCTAAGGATACAGGACACTCGCCGGGGCCGTGATTATCAGCGTGCGATGACTAGATGATGTCCGCGGGATTGCATACCCTCGGTGAGCAGCGCCTGTTTCCGTGATTGAATCCGGTTCCGGCTTTGTCGGCATGATGGAGACTCGTCAGCCGGAAGGTGAGCTTTCGGGCTTTCTGCTCTGCCGTTCTCCCAGCTACGCCGCCAGCGGTCCGGAGGCACGGATGACGCGGTTGCGGCCGGCGCGCTTGGCGGAATAGAGCGCGGTGTCGGCTTCGGCGATGAGACTGTCCGCGGTGCACTCCGAAGCGGGAAAAGCCCGGCCTGCAACGCCCGCGCTGAGCGTGACGGCAAACTCGGAGCCTGAGTATTGGATGGGAGTCGACGCAGCCCGAGCCCTGATCCGCTCGGCGGCGACAACCGCCCCCTCCACATTGCACCGCATTACAATGATGAACTCTTCCCCGCCGTATCGCGCCACAAAGTCGTGGCGTCTGACTTCGCCCGCCATAAGCTGGCTCACCTGAATCAGCACGCGGTCACCACAGTCGTGACCGTAGGTGTCGTTGATGTGCTTGAAGCGGTCGAGGTCAATCATTATGCACGATAGGTATCCACCGCCGGACTGTATTCTCGCTATTTGCTTTTCGATATGCTGGTAAAGATACCGCCGGTTGTAGAGGCCGGTGAGTGGGTCGGTGACGGAGACCCTGGCCAATTCGTGGTTGGCGATCTTTAGGTTGTGGGTCCTGATTTCGACCTCTCGCTCCAGCCGATGCGCGGAATGCTCGAGGTTACGCTTGGCGGCGGCGATCACGTCCGTGCCGGTCACCAGGCCCAGCAGCGCGCCGTCCGGCGCAACCACGGGAAAGCGGCGGCAGCGGCGCTCCCTCATCAGATGCGCGACGTCCATCACGGTGGTGTCGGGCGGAATCGTGACGACCGGGGATGTCATCGCCTCCGCGACGGTCAGCCGGTTCAGGTTATCGCCCTCGGTGGCGACGAGCCGGACCACATCGCGCTCGGTGAGGATTCCGCGGACCCGGTCATCTCGGGTGACCACAAGGCAACTGCAGCGGCGGCTGAACATGATCTTGATCGCGGCCAGGAGGCTGCCACCCGCGTCCACGCAGTGGACGTTTCGGCTCATAACCGAGGCAACCATATCCTCGGCGCGTCGATTGTAATCGGCCATAATTGGAAATTGGAGATTAGAAATCGGAAATTGGAAACCAGAGTTGGCTGTTTCGGGAAAAGGGTTTCCCGAAACAACGTAATTGGAAATCGGAGTTATTACACTGGCGTTTTAGATTATCGGCATTCGACAGCGCGGGCTGGAGCGAACTGGACCCGGCGACGGGAACAAATTGCGCTCCGTCACGTACCCCTGCCGAGTCCCCGGAGCCGAGGAAATCGGGCATTAGAGAATCGTCACGCGCCACGCGTCCGGAGACACTGCAGGAACAACTGCATACGGCCTCCTCAGTGCAGTCTGTGTGCGTCCTTAGCCAACTTTCCCAAAGGAAATTCATCTCAGAATAGTTGATGTTCCCACCGAATGGAGGATCGGTGAAGATATAATCCACGGACTTGTCCGACAACTGCGTCAAGTGGCAGGCAGACTGTGTGCTCACCTGTGCCTGCGGCAGATCGGGCCTCTCCTCCCTAAGGTACCACGCTATCGTCTTGGCCTTCCGCTCAAAAGCGGCAATCACGTTCTGCTCATTAATTATTGCGGGAACATTGAAGTTGGCTGTATTACCGCTGCCGCCCCAGAACCGAAACTCTGAAAACAGGGTCACACGCTGGTATAACGAGGTCAACGTAAATTGCAGTTTGCTCCGGATCAGCGGGTCTGGGAATTCCTGAGCCTTCTGCCAGAGATATGCCATCATCCAGAGAGCTCGGGTGGTATACGCCTTGTCAACCGAGGTTATGCCCGCGGCTATGGGCTGCCGGGTGTTCACTCCCTCTGGGAAGGCGTCAGTTGGGTACCACAGCTCCGGCGGAACGCCGGCCCGCTCTATGCTCTCCAGATTCGCGCGATCGGTCCTCATCCAACGGCGCAGTGCTCTCCTGGTTACCGCTTCCGCAGCACGCATAGCCCACGGACACAGGATAGCGCCTGGTTCGACGCAATCCACTCTTGCGAACCCTAGCTCCGCAGTGCGGACATTCGAACTCCGACTTGATCTTGCTGTCACGCACCCTGGGGCGCTCATCTCGGGCAACTTCCCAAAGCACAAACTCCTTGCCGCACACGTTGCACTCGACCCCGTAGCTCCAGACGGTATACAGGGATGCAACCTTCTTGCCGCAAATGCGGCAGTGCGTGCCGTAGAGAGATCCCTCCAATTCCCTTGACGCCCGCAACATATGATCAACCCCCATCAGGTACGATGTTGAGTCAATGGGTGTGTTCAGATTATGTGCGATAAACGCCGCGGCTGGTGACAGGTCGCATAGCAAGGCCCTGCGTCCACATCTGCGAGCCGCGATACCGGTCATGCCGGAGCCGCAAAATGGGTCGAGCACGACACCGCCCGGATGTGTGTAATATCGAATCAGAGGCTCGATCCCCTGCGGGGGAACTTTGGTGTGATAGGTATGGGCGTCGTAAACATACGTGTTCTTGCCTGCCGAGATTGATTCAGAGTAGGGTTCACTGACTTCCTTTGGAGGTGCGGTCGAGTTGCAGACGTCTCCGAAGTGGGGATTCTCGGTCAGATAAAGTCCGGAACCATCTTCCAATGGAAGAGTGACCGGCCTGGGCTCCAGTTGGAGTTGTCCTTGTGTCATTCTCTCACCTATAGAAGAACCAACCTCACGTGGATGGTTCGCAGCCGGCACACGGCACGGGCAGGCCGCTCGGCAGAAGTTGTGGCTGAGCCATTATAGCACGTTCACCCCGTATTATCCATGCTCCCAGGCGTTCGCAAGAGTTCACTCTCGATGAGTACCTGTCATGCTGAACTTGATTCACTACCATCCCATAACTGGGGGAAATGGCCTGTTTTCTGGGTATTTCACGCTCAGTAGCGTGTGGTTTTGCAAGTACCCACTTTCGGTTTTCTGGGCGTTACCATTCGCAAGTGCGCAGCCGCGCGGACATGGCACAAACGCGGCGGCTATGTCATTCCGAACGAACGTGAGGAATCTCGACCTATCGGTTGATTCTGACGTGCCAAAGGATGATCCAAGCGCAACGTTGAGATTCCTCACATTCGTTCGGAATGACATGATTTACGACGGCTGTGGCAGAACCAGCACCGCCCCTCACTGTGGGATGGTAGTGAATCAAGTTCAGGATGACAGCAAGCCTAATTTCCGAGCAGCGCCCTTAGCGCGAACACCGCCCCCCCTTTATCGAGAGGCTCGTTGTTGCTTCCGCATTTTGGGGATTGGATGCAGCTTGGGCAGCCGTCGTCGCACCGGCAGTCCTCTATGGCCCGGAGGGTGGCCGCCAGAAGGTCTTCGATTTGATCGTAGGCCGTCCTGGCGAGACCCACGCCGCCCGCGTGGCCATCGTGGATGAAGATCGCGGCGAGGCCCTCGGTATCGGGATGCCCGGGGTGCGAGACCCCGCCGATGTCGTTGCGGTCGCACAGAGCCAGGAGCGGCAGGAGACCTATCGCCGCGTGCTCTATCGCGTGGATCGTCCCCCCCAGATCGAAACCAAGACCGATCAGCTTGTTCGTAATCTCTTCCGGCAGGGCAATCCAAGCGCCTTGCGTGTCGAGGGTCACCGTCGGCAGGTCCAGCGGGGTCTTGTCTATGACCGTGTCGCTGAAAAGCTGTTTTCGCCAGAAGTGGGTCACCGTGCTCGCCACCGAGACGTCGCCGAAATGCGCCTTCACCCGGCCTGCCCCGGTCTTTTCGCGGCCCAGCTCTCTGGCTTCGACCTCTTCCTCCACGGCCACGCTGGTCCTGCCGGCAGGCGTGGTGTAGTAGTTTACGTCGGTTCGTTCGACGTAAGCCACCTTTGCATGAACATCGAGATGGGTGACGACGTACGACTCGCCCCCATGCAGATACACCGCCCCCGGGTGGATGGTCTCATAAGCGGAGGAAGCATCGACTGTCCCGAGGATCGCGCCGTTCTTTTCCGCTGAGACGATCGTGAAGCTCACCCCGGAAGACGACCTGATGTTGACGTTTTTCGCGGGGTAATCGCGGCCGCTCCAGATCCACTTTCCCCGGTAACTCACCAGGCCGAACTCGCCCAGAATGCCGAGCACCTCCCACGCGCGCGGGCCGAAGAGATCGTCGATCTCGGAGTTTTCGATGGGCAATTCGTAAGCCGCGCACAGCAGGTGATCGGCGAGGATATAAGGGTTCTGAGAATCGACTATGGCGCGCTCGTGCTCCGAAGCAAAGAAGTAATTCGGATCGCGCATCAGAAATTGATCGATGGGATTGTCCAGGGCGATCAGGACCGCCAAAGACTGCCCGCTTCCCCTACCCGCCCGCCCTGCCTGCTGCCAGGTGCTCGCGACCGTACCCGGATAGCCGGTCATAATCGCCGCGTCCAGCCCGCCGATATCCACCCCGACCTCCAGCGCCGTGGTCGAGGCGACTCCCATCAGCTCGCCGCTGAAAAGCCTGCGCTCGATCTCGCGGCGCTCCGCCGGCATATAACCGGCGCGATAGGCCATCACACGGTCCGAACTTGGGGATTTGGCTGCCTTTAGTTCCTCGCGGCTGTAGCGCAGGATCAGTTCAGCGGTCTTTCGGGCCTTGGTGAAGACGATTGTCCTTATGCCCGCCTCGACGAGCCTGGTGAGCAGACCCACCGCCTCGGAGTTTGCGCTCCTGCGCTCGCCCTTTTTCGCGAGATACGGCGGGTTCCAGAAGGCAAAGAGCTTCGGCCCGGCGGGAGAACCGTCGTCCGAGATCACCCTGGCATCGACCCCAGTAAGGTCTGTCACCAGCTTGCCGGGGTCGCGCACCGTCGCGGAGGCGCACACGAACTGGGGCCGGGAGCCGTAGAACTCCGCGATCCTGCGTAAGCGCCGGATCACATTCGCCACGTGCGCGCCGAACACCCCGCGATAGCTGTGCACCTCGTCGATTACGACATAGCTCAGGTTCCGAAACACGTCGGCCCACGTGGTATGGTAGGGCAGAATTCCGACGTGGAGCATGTCCGGATTGGTCAGCACGATATTCGCGCCTACTTTTATGAACGGGCGCTCCGATTTGGGGGTGTCACCATCGTAAGTGGCGGCGCGCAGATCGGTAATGCCGTACTCGCGGAGCTTGCCGAGTTGGTCTTGCGCGAGGGCCTTGGTTGGATAGATATAAAGTGCGCGGGACTTGGGGTTCGCTTCCAGCGATTCGATCACGGGGACATTGTAGCATAGCGTCTTGCCGCTGGCGGTTGCGGTGACCACCACGATATTCTCGCCCCGCCGCACTGCCTCGATCGACTCCGCCTGGTGGGAGTAAAACCCCGTAATGCCGAGCCTCGCAAGCGCATCAGCGATCTCGCCGCGGACAGCGGGTTCCACTTGCATATAGCGCGCCGCCCTGGCCGGAATCCGCTCGATGTGGACTATCTGAGCCTGGTAGTGCTTGCCGGCCTTCACGGACTCAAGAAAATCCATGGCATCCATGCTTAGGGCCTCCGTCGAATCCTGCGAAGCCGCTCGGAAATGAGGCTTAGAATGGGCCGGTCGAGTTCGACCAGCGTCACGAGGTAAATGCTGGCAAGGTAGAGCAAAGCCATGGGGACCGCCATGCAGATCATCGAAAATGCGTCGTTCGAGGGCGTCAAAATCGCCGCCGCCACGGACACACCCACCATCGAGTACCGCCATCTCGCTTTGAGCATGGTGGAATTGATTAGCCCGACCTTGGCCAGAAGCATGAGCACCACCGGCAGGCTCGAATGCGACCCCAAACGCAGCGAGGAACTTCACGGTAAAGAGGATGCTCTGCGCGACGGAGGGTCTGAGCTCAGCGTTCGGTGGGATGTAACTTGCGAACCACGTATAGGCCGCCGGGATGATCGCATAGCACAGCGCCACCCCGCCCGCGAAGAGGAAAATCGCGAGCGGGACTACCCACTTGAGCGGCCGTTTTTCGTTGGGGGTCAGCCCCGGAGAGACAAACGCCCACATCTCCCAGGTGATAAAGGGCGAGGTAACTATCAGCCCTGCCACTATGCACACCTGCATCCGGATCATGAACGGCTCGACGAAGCTGATTAGCAGAAATCCGGAGTTGAGTTTGGCGAGCACACCGACCATCGGCCTGGTCAGGATGCCAAAGATCCAGTCATAAAAGAACCAGCAGACGAATGTGCCCACCACCAGGTAGACAACCGACCTTATCACCCTGGCCCTCAGTTCGGATAGGTGCTCTATCAGCTTGGCCCGTCTCTCCTGATTTGTAGAGTTCACTGGTCCCTCGGGTAGGAGTTAGTATCTTACAACTGAAATCCTATACAAGTTGTCTATGAACTTTGATATGTCACCTCGGATTTCAGTTGTAAGATACGTAAGAAGAAACCACCGACCTTCCGAATTATGGAAAGGCCGTATTGATTTTCCGGCGATGGCCTTGTTGGTTGCGGCTGCGCCGCTTTAGTATCTTACAACTGAAATCCTATACAAGTTGTACTGAACTTTGATATGTCACCTCGGATTTCAGTTGTAAGATACTGAAAAGAAACCACCGACCTTCCGAATTATGGGGAGGCCGTATTGATTTTCCGGCGATGGCCTTCTTGGTTGCGGCTACGCCGGTTTAGGAGGAAGGGAATTCTAGCCCCTGGCCCGCATTATTCACGTGACGCGTGTTTGCCCAGCACTTTGTGCTCCCCTCGCCCTGGGAGGGAGAGGGGTTGGGGGTGAGGGTGGAACACTACGAGTGGCAATAGCCCTTACGTGGGGATGATGCATTCTGTTGAGCGCGAAGACCCTGTGCCGCGCCGCGGGGTTTCCCCCTCACCCCAGCCCTCTCCCATCCGGGAGAGGGAGCACGTGGGTGCCTGGACGGAAAGGCTAGTCCATCAATTCGTGAATAGCGCGGGCTGGCCCCTAGCCCCCAGCCCCTAGTTCCTGCCTCCTAGCTCCCCAAAGAAACGACGGTGGTAATTTCCACCTCGCCTCGGTTCTTTCGATTGCCGGAGTCGGATGAGTCCTGAGCGGACCTTCCGCGGCGCTGCCCCGGACCGACCGGCAGACCGTCGGGATTATCCTCGTCCCCGAGCAATCCCGCCCCAGGCATCGACAGGGCGGTGCCGACGGCGGTCGTTTCCGTCGCCGGCGCGGCCTCACCCGCATCATCGCTCATCACGGCCGGGAAATCGAGGGTCATCTCTCGCCTGACGAGAATTCCACGCTGGTAAGCAAAGTAAGTCGTCATCTCAAGGTTGAGCTTCCCAGTGCCGCGAATCCGTCCGCCATTAAGGCTGACGCGGTCGTTCGCCGTGAGATGGGAGGTGATCTTCGCGCACTGATAGCCGTCCTGCCACTCGAATGAGTCGAGCTGGCTGGCGCCTTCCATGGAGATCAGGGCGGTTAACCCTTCGAGCTTCAGAGCGAACTTGTCCGGCCACGAATCGCCTTCCTTGACGGCCCTGTGGGGGAACACGGGGAGCACATCCATTACGCTGTACTGCGCCTGCTTCTTGAACACATTCGCGGTAACTACATCCCCGTATCTGGTCACCAGTCGATACAATTGCGGCTTGAACTCCTCATCGGTGTAGAGGAGGGTCTTAGTGCCGAACGAGCTTACGGATGGATCGGCGCCCAAGCGGCATCGCAGGAGACATTTACCAGTCGGCTGCACGTCTTCCACGCTCTGTATGACCTTGAAATCGTCCATTATTCCAATGCCGCCGAGAATAGGCAGACCTATCCCATTCACCATCCGGAAGACCTGAGCATCGGAATGCACGGTGTGACGTACTGGACTGCGGGAACACAAGCTTGTTCACCAGGTCCACGCCCGGCGCCGGGTTGGGCCGGTCGATCCTGTTGTGCAGTTTGATGCCGACCGAGCCGGAGGCTACCACCTTGCCTCCGCTCACGGGCCTGTCGTGAATCTGGACTTTCAGCGAGTAGGAGCCATCCTTCAAAAACTTTTCGGTCTTAGGGTCCGAAGCATCGTGGTAACCGGCTTTGGTATTCCACGTGAAGATCAGATTGCCGCTATTCTTGACGGCATCGTCGAGGCTCAGGCCGACAACGAAATTCTCCTGACCGGGATCTCCGAGCAACACAGCTAGAAATCCGCCTTCGGGGATTGCGCTCGCGGGAACGATTATCTTGACATCCTCGCGGACCACCTGGCCCTCCGTCGGCGAAAGCAAGGAGAGCGGTTCGACCTTGGGCGACTTGGCAGGAAGCGCCTGCGCCAGGTAAACCGGCGCCAGAAGGGACGCAGCCGCGGCAATAAGAGCAAGAATCTTGTAAGAACGAGCCATTTCACACTCCGTCGGGGTAAACGCGATATAGATGGGTTCATTCAAATGGTACTACAACACCGTGGGACAAGTCAACGAAGCGAGGTTGGCGGTTAACATCTCACGGTTGACGGTTGCTTCATCCGGCGTGCTTCATCTTATGGGACGATGCAAACAGGCCCGGAGGTTCCCGAAGCCAGGGTTCTAGGGTTTTAGGGTTTTAGGGCATTCCCCTGTTCGGGCAGATTTGCAATCCGGCCCGACCAGAGTTTGACCTGCACGGCACCGTATCGTACAATAGTCCAAGGGGGATCCCGGCGTAACGTTGTGCGGGTCCTTCGGACCCGTTCGGACCGCACGGCGTTTCGCTCTGCGGCCGAAGCAACATGTGCGCGGGGCGAGTTCCGGGCCCTCTGCTCTCTACTATAAGCTATTTTCGAAGGAATCAAGGATGAAGCCCTTGGTTTCATCACTATAGATGAAAACGATCTTCCCTATAGGTCCGTGGGATTGTTTCGGGATTTCCGGAGCGAATACGACGTTTGTGCCTTACATAAACAATCGTTCGCTGCCTCAAATCCCGAAACACCGGGGGTGGCGGCCGGTCCCTAACCGTCAACCGACAACTATTTTCAAAGGAGATCCTTGATGGCTGCGATTAAGAGCGGAGATAGAGTTAAAATCATCACCAGGCCGGTTGCCGCGGAGGACGCCAGGTCCGGCCTGTATTACGAATACTTCGGCGGGTTGGTGGGCACAGCGGACAGAGTCTACGACGATAACTCGATATGTATGGACATCGATATCGAGAGCCTGAGACCGGAGACCAGGGATCGGCACCTGGCAATGCAGGAAAATGAACGCAAGCGGTGGCTGGAGAGCCTGTCGGATGAAAGCCGCAACAAGCTGACCGCCGATCAGAAACAACTCAAGATTAGCTACAAGATACTTGTTTCCAAGACCGACATCGAGATCTACACGGGCGGCGCTCCCCGGCCCGCCACAAAGTCGGGCAAGGCCGGCAGCGACGCTCCCGATGCCCGCAAAGACGAGCCCCGGGCGCCTGGGCCTTCGAGCCTCGGCTCCCAAGACAGACACCAAAGCACAGGCCACCCGCAGGATTAGCTCCGCGGACCTCGAAGCCGCCGAGGAGGCATACAGGCGCGCGCGGCACACTGGGGGCGAGGGACTAGGGACTAGGGGTTAGTATGTTACAACTGAAATCCTATACAAGCTGTACCTGAATTTCAAAGGCCACCCCGGATTTCAGTTGTAAGATACTACGCTTTTCCCCAGACTTCGCTGGGGAAAAGTGGCCACCTTACGGTGGCAGTTGACCAAGGCAGGCGGTCGGGTTTTTCGCTTTTCGGTTGTTAAGGGATGATTTGGAGGGGGCGGAGATTTCCACCCCCATCCCTTGAACAACACCTGAGTCGGCGCTCGGGAGAGCTCCCCAGCGTTGCCCTACCCTCCGCCCAGGCAAAGCAAGTATAGCTCATCGGCCATCCCTTAACAACCATAAAGCGGAAAACCCAAAGGCGGTGCGCCGTCGAATCCGCCTTAGCGACAACAAATTGTTTCTGGGAGGGCGCTGAGCGCCTAAGAGGAAACCACCGACCTTCCGAATTGCGCAAAGGCCGTATTGATTTTCCGGCGATGGCCTTCTTGGTTGCGGCTACGCCGCTTTAGGGAAGGGAGCGCCCATCGGCCCGAACGGAGGTCCCTTCCCTAGCCCCTAGCCCCTCGCAGTTTGCATTCGCTGCTATGTTGGTATAAGCTTTCGGATAACCGGTTCCATGCAAACGAGACCCAGGCTCGATCGCAGCCTTGACGCCGCGGAATCGCAGCGAACAATAGACGAGGGTCGTTTCCGGCTGGTTGGTGTTGGAGGAAGCTCGGGCGCTAATCAGTTTAGTGCGTCGTGGCGGTCCGAATGACTGCCGTTGCGGTCTTGTCTGGGACTCGGGCTACCCCCGTGCGAGAGTCCCGACTTTTGACTTTTTGATTTTCGACTTTCGACTGTCAGTATTGACAAACATCCGTTCGTTTGGGTATACTATGATAGCAGTCCGCCACCCAGGAGGGAACTATCTGCCATGTGCGGGGTTCCCGACTTTAGACTTTAGACTTTCGACTGGTTTTTGATGGATAGAACAATCCTGCATCTTAATATCGGCTCGTTCTTCGCGTCTATCGAACAGAACACTCGGCCCCAGTTAAAGGGCCGCCGGTGATAGTAAGCGCGCCAAGAGGCAATACCAGCGGCGTGGTCCTTTCGACGTCGGGTGAAGCTCGCGGGCTTGGAGTGACGGAAGGTGCGAGCATACGCCGGGCGCAGCGCTTATGCCCCGATGTTGTCGTGCTCCCGGCCGACCACGCCCTATACAGGCAGGTATTCGACGATTTCCTTAGATTATGCTCCAGGTATTCCCCGTTACTCGAGCCTGATACCCTCCTAACCCACTGGGGGGCGTGGATGGACGTCACAGGCAGCCGCGAACTCTTCGGTCAGCCCCACGAGATAGCCGCGAAGATATCATACCAAACCGCGAAGCATCTGAAGTTGCCGTTATCTATCGGATGTGCCTCGAACAAGCTCGTTGCCGGCATTGCTTCCGGCATGGGCAGAAAATTCACTCGTATAATGCCGGGGGGTGAGAGCAAATTCCTTTCGGCTCTACCTGTAACCGCATTGGACGCCGTGAATGCGAAGATCGAGAAGCGCCTGATCGAGCTTGGGATATCCAAAGTCGGCCAACTCGCGCGGATTCCGGAGGCCCTGCTTGTGAGGCAGTTCGGACCAATCGGGAGCGCGATCGGGAGGCAATCTCTCGGCCTGGATTTCAGCCCGGTGAAGGCGGCATATCCTCCTGAAGTTATTATAACCGAACATTTGTGCGATTCACCGCTTTGCGAACCGGCCCACGTCGAGCAGCGCCTTAAAGTAATGGTCGAGAGGACCGCCGCGAGGCTCGGGAAGAAGAATGCGCTTGCGGGAGAAGTCACGCTGGTCATCTTCGACGAGTCCAAACCGGGACCGGCTGCTCTCATCCCGGCATATCTGAGGTTCAAAAAACCGACCGGTTCCGCGTTCGTGATAATGCAGGCCCTGAGCAAGCTGGTGAATATGAAGGCGCATGCCGGGATGGAGATATCGAGGCTGCGAATCGTGCTTTCCGACCTCTCGGGCGGGGATAGCCGTCAGTTGAGCCTTGTCGAAACACATGCCAGGGATCGCCTCGATACGGCCGTGGAGATGATCAGGCGGCGCTTCGGTGACGACGCGGTGTTTTTCGCCGCTTCGCTTGGTTGAGGGAGGGTTAACGGTTAGTATCTTACAACTGAAATCCTATACAAGTTGTACTGAATTTTGATATGTCACCTCGGATTTCAGTTGTAAGATACGTAAGAAGAAACCACCGACCTTCCGAATTACGAAAAGGCCGTATTGATTTTCCGGCGATGGCCTTCTTGGTTGCGGCTGCGCCGCTTTAGGGAAGGGCCGTGCCCATGATGGGTGGCGATTCTGAGATCGCCACCCATCAGAGCCGGACCATCGCAACCCGTGCTGGGGTGGAAGTTCCGGGCTTTCCACTTTCCACTTTCAGCTTTCCGCTATTTTCGAGGAACGACATGACCAACCAGGGTCCCGTGCAAGTTGAATTGAGCGAAAGACACCGGCCTATGAGTTTTGTCTGGCGCGAGAAAACCTATCGGGTCAAGACCGTCCAGGAATGCTGGAGACTTATGGGAGCGTGGTGGGACAACAAAGGGGAGCAGACGTTCTTTCGCGTCCAGGTCGACGGCGGAGGCATTTACGGACTGTGTTTCGACCATGCCCGGCGGCAATTGGAAAATGAGCGCCGTCTACGATTGAATGGCGCATTTTGTGTCGCTAAAGGGCTGATGTTTCGGGATTTCCGGAGCGACTACAACGTCTGCACTGCATGCCAGCCGCCGTGCTCGCTCCTCAAATCCCGAAACACCGGCAGTCCCCGAAGGGGGACTTCGTGCTGTTGTAGCCGCGAATTTATTCGCCAGGTCCCTTCCCGACTTTTGACTGTATTGAATATGAACTTTACACACCTGCACGTTCACTCCAACTTCTCGTTTCTTGACGCGGGCAGCAGTGTAGGCTCGCTTGCGGACCGCGCCAAGGCGCTCGGCTTCCACTGCCTTGCCCTCACCGACCACAACGGCCTCTACGGCGCGGTGCGGTTTTACAGTTATGCCCGACAGATCGGGATCAAACCGATCATCGGCGTGGAGATCGACCTGGAGTCCGGCCATCACCTGGTGCTCCTGGCAAAAAACCTCGAGGGCTATTCCAACTTGTGCCGGATCATCACCCGCGCGCAGCTCTCCCACGAAAAAGGGCACGCCGCCGCCGGTTTGGAGTTGATCGACCAATATAAGGAGGATCTGTTTTGTCTGTCGGGATGCTTGAGGGGCGAAGTCGCATCGCTCGCCGCGCTGGGGGACATGGAATCGGCAAAGGCCGCGGCGCAAAAGTACCTGCGTATCTTCGGGCCGGACCATTTCCTCATCGAGCTTCAAAACCACATGCTCCCCGGGACGGCCCTGCTGAACTCGCGGCTTCACTGCCTGGCATCGGAGCTTGGCCTGCGATGCGTGGCGACCAACAACGTCCACTATGCCGAAAAACAGGATTTCAAAATCCAGGATCTGCTGGTGTGCGTTCAGACGACCACGACCCTCGACGACGATAATTCGCTTCGCAAGAAAAACGCGGAGTATTACCTCAAATCTCCAAAAGCAATGGCGGAGCTATTCAGCCGCTATCCCGACGCCGTTGCCGCAGCCGATTGGGTCGCCGGCCAGTGCAACCTCGACCTCGGCCTGGGGACCTATCGATTCCCCGATTTCCCCGTGCCCGAAGGTGAGACCGCATACAGCTATTTGTGCAGGCTCTGCTTCAATGCGCTGGAAAAGCTGTACAGGCCGATCACGCCGCGAGTTATCGAGCGACTCGGCCACGAGCTTCAGGTGATACACGACCTCGGCTTCGAGGAATACTTCCTGGTCGTATGGGACATCGTGCGGGAAGCCCGCGATCGAGGGATTCGCTGTTCCGGCAGGGGGTCGGCGGCGGATTCACTGGCGGCCTATTGCCTCGGGATAACCATAGTCGATCCCCTGGAGCACAATCTGCTCTTCGAGCGGTTCCTGAACCCCGAGCGCAAGGGGATGCCGGACATCGATATCGACTTCGACGCCGCGCGCCGCGACGAGATCATAGATTATATCTACAAGCGCTGCGGCGAGGACAGGGTCGCGATGGTCTGCACGGTGAGCACTCTGCGGGCCAGGTCGTCCATTCGCGATCTGGGCAAGGCGATGAGCTTTTCGCCGGAGGATATCTCGCGCCTTGCCTCGATGCTTCCCCACACGGGCGCCAGCCGGATACGGGAGGCCGTCGAGAATCTTCCGGAACTGCGCGATTCGCATCTTCCCATCAGCCGCCTGGAGGCCCTGATAGAGATGTGCGAGAAAGTAGATGACTTCCCCCGCCATCTGAGTGTTCATCTTGGAGGGGTGGTGGTGAGCAGGAAACTCTTGACCGAGCTTGTCCCCCTCGAATGGGCGACCAAGGGCGTGATCGTGACGCAGTTCGACAAGGACGACATCGAGACCCTGGGGCTGGTCGAAATGGACATCCTGGGTCTAAGAAACCTCTCCGCAATCGAGGACAGCCTGCCGCTCATAAGGCGGCATCACGGGATCGACCTCGATATCGACAACATTCCCCTGGATGACGAGCAGACCTACATGACGCTGCGAAGCCGCGACAGCGTGGGTTGTTTCCAGGTGGAGTCGCCGGGGATGCGCGGGCTGCTGGGCCGGCTCCAGCCCGTGGTCTTCGATGACCTGATCGCGCAGATATCGCTTTTCAGGCCGGGGCCGATGCAGGCCGACATGATAAACCCGTTTATCGCGCGGCGGCACGGAGAGGAAGAGGTAACTTATCTGCATCCCGACCTCGAACCGGTCCTCAAGGATACTTATGGAGTAATCCTCTACCAGGAGCAGGTGCTTTCGGTCTCGCACGCGTTCGCCGGGTTCACTTATGGCCAGGCCGATTCATTCAGGCGGGCGATGACCACCGACCGCGGCCAGAACGAGATGGAGAAGATACGCGAGAGCTTCGTCCGCGGCGCGAGCGAGCGCGGGATAGAAGCCGGCATCGCTGAGGAAGTCTTCTCCAGGCTCAGAGCGTTCGCGGCCTACGGGTTCTGCAAAGCGCATGCCGCGTCTTTTGCCAAGATCTCTTACCAGACCGCTTATCTCAAGACCCATTACCCGGCGGAGTTCTTGACCGGTATTCTAAACAACCAGCCGATGGGGTTCTACCCGGCGAACGTAATCTTCGAGGAGGCCCGCAGGCTTGGGATTCGCCTGCTCGGGGTGGATCTAAACCTGAGCGAAAAGGAGTTCACTGTCGAATACGATGAAGATTGCGCTCCCGGGATACGTATCGGTCTGGACCAGGTGAAGGACATCTCCGATGCCGAGGCCGGCTCGATCATCTCGGAAAGGCCGTTCGAGTCGTTCGCCGATTTCTGCCTGCGCACCCGCTGCGATCGGCATTACGATCGAGAATCTGCTGCGCTGCGGCGCGTTCGATTCATTCGGGGTCCCTCGTGGGAAGCTGCTGTGGCTGCTTGGAGAGCTCTCCGCAAGAAAACGGCATTCACCCGGCTCCGGCTGCCGCGAGGGTGCTCAGGCGTCTCTGGTGGGCGGCAGCGGGGCAAAGGACTACGATGAGCTGATAAACCGGCTGCCCGACGCGCCCGAGCTTGCCGTCCACGAGAAAGTGCGAATGGACTACGATATCCTCGGCCTCTCCGCGCGATGCCACCCGATGGTCTTCTACCGGGAGAAGCTCGCCAAGACGCGAGTGCGCAGCGTCGGCGAGGTCAAAAGACTTCCCGATAACTCGACCGCCCGCGTTGCCGGGGTGGTTGTGGTGTGCATGCGCCCTCCGACGAGGTCCGGCAAGATAGTGGTCTTTATCACGCTCGAAGATGAAACGGGGCTGGCCGATTGCGTAGTATTTCCCAAGGTCTACGAGAAATACGGCAGGGTGATTTACGGCAACTCGGCGCTCATTATCGAGGGCAAAGCGCAGAGGATGGGAGAAGGTCTATCGATAATCGCGCGCAAGGTGATGCCGCTTACCCAGGCATATCGGGCAGATAATACCTCCCAGGTCGGAGGGTTTCGCGAACGCATCCGCACCGCCGGCGCGAGAAGCTTCGTGCGAAGCGCGGGGGTATAGGCGGCCTGCTATGCGGCGGGTCGTGGTTGGGGGAGTCCCTTCCCAACCTTTAACATTCAACCCCGCCTTGACAAACGTCATCCGTTTTGCTACCTTCATGAGGCATTTGCTGGATAGGGGTATTGGAATGGCGAACGTCGTTGTAACAGGGTTGCAGTGGGGTGACGAGGCTAAGGGAAAGGTAGTCGATTATCTTTCCCAGCAGGCCGACTACGTGGTGCGGTACAACGGCGGGAACAACGCCGGCCATACAGTGGTGGTTGGGGACGAGGTATTCAAGTTCCACACCGTTCCGGTGGGAGTCTTGAACGAGGGCGTCACCGCGGTCATCACGGATGGTGTCGTGCTGGACCCGAAGGTCTTCGTGGAGGAACTCGAAGGCCTCCAGAAGCGCGGGATCACGGCGGAGCGCATCAAGATCAGCGGCAACGCCCATTTGATATTGCCTTATCACAGGCTTCTCGATCAGCTCGAGGAGACCTGGAAAGGCTGCAATAAGATCGGGACAACCGGACGTGGGATCGGCCCATGTCATGCCGATAAGATGTCGCGCACGGGGATCAGGGTGTGGGATCTGATCGATCCGCTGGAGTTCCGCCGGCGGCTGTCGGCGAGCCTCGCGTACAAGAACGCGATCATAACGAAAGTCTACGGCCACGAGCCGCTCGATGAAGACGCTATCTTTGCCGAGTACCGCGCCTACGCCGGCAAGATTGCTCCCCTTCGTGGCCGACACGTCCACGATACTCTACGAGGCCTCGTGTGATTGCGCCGATATCGTCTTCGAAGGCGCTCACGGCTCGCTGCTGGATATCGACCACGGCACTTACCCCTTTGCCACAAGTTCTCACAGCGTGGCCGGCGGGGCCTGCATCGGAACGGGAGTCGGCCCGACTATGATCGACCGGGTAATCGGCGTGGCGAAGGTGTACACCACCAGGGTTGGAGAAGGCCCATTTCCTACCGAGCCTGTCGTGCGAGACCGGCGACCGGATCAGGGAGCAGGGCAAAGAATACGGCACGACCACCGGCAGACCCAGGCGATGCGGATGGTTCGACTCGGTTATTGTCCGCTACACCGCCCGGGTGAACGGCGTCACGTGCATCGCGCTCACTCTTGTGGATGTGCTCACCGGCTTCGATACGATCAAGATTTGCACGCATTATGCAATCGACGGCGTCAACACCAGGAACTTCCCCACTAATCTGGCCACGCTGGCTAAAGCCGAGCCGGTGTTCGAGGAGATGCCCGGCTGGAGTGAAGACATTTCGCAGGTGAGGAGCTTCGACGACCTGCCTGCCAACGCCAGGAACTACACGGCAAGGATCGCGGCCCTGGTGGAGGCGCCGGTATGTATGGTGAGCGCCGGCAGGCGCCGGGACCAGTCGATTATTCTCGATCCCGAGATGCTTGAGATGAAGTGAGGTCCGAACCGGCGGACGAGCAACGAGTAACGAGTGCGGGCGGAGCCTATGCGGTGGGAACGACAAGGCGAGACAATCCTTGGCATGAAGCCCTTGGAGTTCCCGCTGCACGCGTGGCGCCTTCTGCCCGCGAGGGAGGGCATGGTCTGCATCCGCCCAGCGTGAGTGCTATGCGTGCAGCCTTTTGTTCGTTGCGACTGACGACTGCCGACTGACGACCATTGTCCGAACGGAGGCGCCCATGAAATGCCCTAAGTGCGGATACGATAACAAACCTCACGTCGCAATGTGTTCGAGTTGCTACTTCGACCTGAACTCGGCGCGGACCCCGCAAGTGGCCCCGGTGACAGCCGCATCCAACAATAAGCAGGCTTCTCCGCTGCCTGCCCAGGCTTCGGCAACACCGCCGCAGCCGGGAGGGGTCGTTCACCCGGCCGGCGCACATCAGCCAGCGGGTCCGTATGGCGCCCCGCCCGCCCCGCAGCAGCGAGCCAGCCCGTACGGCCCGCCGCCGGCTCCCTATCGGGCGCCCGCGCCTGGCCCGGGCGGTCCAGTTTATGGACTACGCCGGGTTCTGGAGCCGAGTCGGAGCCACGCTGATAGATGGGATCGTGCTCTTGGTTGTCATGTTGGTCGTGGCCGGCGCAACGGGCACGCACCTGATCCCGGATCTGAGTAAGATGGCTGGACCGGCCGTCGCGCCGGGCGGTTCCAGCGCGCCCGGTATGCCGGGAATGCCTGGCGGTCCCGGTGCTCCGGGTGGCCCCAACACCCCCGGCTTTCCCCGTATGAGTCCGGGAGCCGGCAATGTTGGCTCATCACCCGAAATAACTTCTTACATTGAAGGCTTGTCGTCGCTCCGGCGCATCATGACGTTGATTGGTTTCTTATACACCGTGTGCCTGACCGGGTTCTGTGGAGCGACGCTCGGGAAAATGGCGCTCGGGCTGAAGGTCGTGCGGACCGATGGCGATCCAATCGGCATAGGGAGAGCAATTCTGCGCTACGTAGTGGAAGAAGTCGTGGCCGGCGTAACGTTCGGCCTGGCGTTTATTGCCGTAGCGGTCACGGAGAAGAAGCAGGGGCTGCACGATATGGTGGCAGGCTCGGTGGTTATCCGCGTCCGATAGAATATGCCGCAGCTGTGCAAGTGCACAGGGATCATGATACCCAGCGCATGGCCGTCATTCCGAGCAAGTGACCTCGGCGTTGCCGCGGTCACATTAGAAAGAAACCCACGCCCCGGTGTTTCGGGAATCTTGTTCCCGAAACTCGGGAGTTTCTTAGGAGGAGCAAGTGACGGCGACGCTGTCGCCGTTAGATTGGAAGGAAACCCACCCCCGGTGTTTCGGGAATCTTGTTCCCGAAACTGGGGAGTTTCTTAGGAGGAGCAAGTGACGGCGACGCTGTCGCCATTACATTGGAAAGAAACCCACCCCCGGTGTTTCGGGAATCTTGTTCCCGAAACTGGGGAGTTTCTTAGGAGGAGCAAGTGACCTCGGCGTTGTCGCCGTTAGATTGGAAAGAAACCCACCCCCGGTGTTTCGGGAATCTTGTTCCCGAAACTGGGGAGTTTCTTAGGAGGAGCAAGTGACGGCGACGCTGTCGCCATTACATTAGAAAGAAACCCACCCCCGGTGTTTCGGGAATCTGTTCCCGAAACTGGGGAGTTTCTTAGGAGGAGCAAGTGACGGCGACGCTGTCGCCGTTAGATTGGAAGGAAACCCACCCCCGGTGTTTCAGGAATCTTGTTCCCGAAACTGGGGAGTTTCTTAGGAGCAAGTGACGGCGACGCTGTCGCCGTTACATTGGAAAGAAACCCACCCCCGGTGTTTCGGGAATCTTGTTCCCGAAACTGGGGAGTTTCTTAGGAGCAAGTGACGGCGACGCTGTCGCCGTTACATTGGAAAGAAACCCACCCCCGGTGTTTCGGGAATCTTGTTCCCGAAACTGGGGAGTTTCTTAGGAGCAAGTGACGGCGACGCTGTCGCCGTTACATTGGGAAGAAAACCCACCCCCGGTGTTTCGGGAATCTTGTTCCCGAAACTCGGGAGTTTCTTAGGAGGAGCAAGTGACGGCGACGCTGTCGCCGTTACATTGGAAAGAAACCCACCCCCGGTGTTTCGGGAATCTTGTTCCCGAAACTCGGGAGTTTCTTAGGAGGAGCAAGTGACGGCGACGCTGTCGCCGTTACATTGGAAAGAAACCCACCCCCGGTGTTTCGGGAATCTTGTTCCCGAAACTGGGGAGTTTCTTAGGAGCAAGTGACGGCGACGCTGTCGCCGTTACATTGGAAAGAAACCCACCCCCGGTGTTTCGGGAATCTTGTTCCCGAAACTGGGGAGTTTCTTAGGAGCAAGTGACGGCGACGCTGTCGCCGTTACATTGGAAAGAAACCCACCCCCGGTGTTTCGGGAATCTTGTTCCCGAAACTGGGGAGTTTCTTAGGAGCAAGTGACGGCGACGCTGTCGCCGTTACATTGGAAAGAAACCCACCCCCGGTGTTTCGGGAATCTTGTTCCCGAAACTGGGGAGTTTCTTAGGAGCAAGTGACGGCGACGCTGTCGCCGTTACATTGGAAAGAAACCCACCCCCGGTGTTTCGGGAATCTTGTTCCCGAAACTGGGGAGTTTCTTAGGAGCAAGTGA
>CAWGNL010000073.1:0-26441 GCA_963823885.1 uncultured bacterium | reverse complement strand
ATCGATCAGGACCGTTCCCGGGCTGTCGAGCAGGGATATTACCCGATGCTGATGGTCCGGGGTTTCCGAACCCCGGACCAGGCTCCCCGGGTTTGCAACCCGCATGCCATGCCTCACGCTTCAAGCCTGGTTATTGGAACGATCGACTCCTCATTCAGTTCATAAAATCGCGCGCTGGAGTACTTCCAGTCGCGGATGTCGGATACGTATCCAGTCCGCACAGGGTTGTTGTGGATGTAGTTTGCCTTCTGACTAAAGAAGTCGTAGGAGTAAATCTCCTCGGGATGGAAAGCCTCCGTCCACACCCGCACGCCACCCTCAGACCAACTAGACTGCTTCATTGCTGCCAACCAACTAGTTCTGTCGTCCTCCTCGAGCTTTTGGGCGATCCGCTTGGAGGTGAACTTCTTCAGATCGCCAATCGTTGCGCTGAGCAGTCCGCTCTCATGGTGGCAAATCAAGTGGAAGTGGTTGGGCATAATCGCATACGCGAAGACGCGAAGGCCTTTGTTCCGCACGCAGTACGCAAGGCTTTCCGCCAGAACTCGAAAGTAGTCATCTCTGCAAAATACGGGTATCCAGTAGACTACCGTGCTCGTTATGAAATGGACACTGGTTCCTTCGTATACGCGAAAATGCTGAGACATGACTGTCACCTATGGAATGAGTCTGTTATCGGAAGGCTGGATTGGGGGTTACAAACCCCGGGAACCGGGTCCGGGGTTCGGAAACCCCGGACCATCGAAACGCACCCTGACTTTCCGGTCCTTCACTTCCAGCCTGCCTTCGGCAAATAAGGCTATGGCGGCTGTATAAGTTTCGTGCTCTTTCTTTAACACTCGCGCCGCGATAGTTTCGGGGGTATCGTCGTCCTCCACCGGGACTATGGTCTGCAGGATAATCGGGCCGGCGTCGTATTTCTCATCGACAAAGTGCACCGTGACCCCGGTGAACTTTACTCCCCGCGCGATCACTGCCTCGTGGACGTGATGGCCGTACATTCCCTTGCCGCAAAAGCTGGGGATCAGGGCGGGATGAACGTTCATTATCCGGTTGCGGTATCCGGCCAGCACCTTCCGGCCGAGAAGCACGCATGTATCCCGCCAGGCATATAAGATCGATGCGCTTCGCCCGCAGGGCATCGAAGACAGCGTTGTCGTATTGCTCATCCGATTCCGAAGCTCTTAGGGGAGAGGGCGAGCGTATTTATCCCCCGGTCTTTCGCGCTCTGCATTGCAGGCGCACTTTCGTTTACGCCCAACACCAGCGCCACCTCGCCGTCGATCTTGCCCGACGCGCACCCGTCGACAATCGAGAGCATGTTCGTTCCGCGGCCTTGGCCGGAGACAAGCACCGCGATCCTTGCGCTCATATCACAGTGACCTCCCTGCCGCCTTTGTGAACCTTGCCGATGATAAACGCCCTCTCGCCGGATGCTTCAAGCTTGTCCACGATCTGGATGGCCCGCTCCTTTGCCACGATCAGCACCATTCCGATGCCCATGTTGAACGTGCGGTGCATCTCCGCCGGCTCGATGTTGCCCTTTTCTTGAATCAGGGCGAATATGGGCGGCACGCCCCAATAGCGGCGCTCCACGGTCACCTGGCAGCCCGAGGGCAGCACCCGCGGAATGTTGTTGTAGAACCCGCCGCCGGTGAGGTGCGCCATCGCGTGGACCTCGTACTGGGCGAGCACCTCCATCACGGGCTTGAGGTAGCAGCGGTGCGGAGCCAGAAGCACATCGCCAAGCACCGCGCCGAGTTCGGGAATATACTGATCGACGCGGTAATCGTTGTCCTGGAAGAGGACCTTTCGCACCAGCGAGTAACCGTTGGTGTGCAGGCCGGAGGAGGCGAGGCCGACCACCGCGTCTCCCTGGGCGACCTTCGAGCCGTCGATCACCTTCGGCCTGTCGACCACGCCGACTATGCATCCGGCAATATCGAACTCCCCTTCGACGTAGACCCCTGGCATTTCCGCGATCTCCCCGCCTATCAGAGCGCACTCGGCCTCCCTGCACGCCTGGGACATCCCCTTCACCACATCCGCCGCGACAGCGGGCCGCAGCTTGCCGGTGGCGAAGTAGTCGAGGAAGAACAGGGGTTTCGCGCCCTGAACGAGGATATCGTTGACACAGTGGTTGACCATGTCCATACCGACGGTCTCGTAGCGCTCCATCATCGCGGCGATCTTCACCTTGGTGCCGACGCCGTCGATACTGGAGACCAGCACCGGCTCGGTAAAGCCGCTGGTGTCCAGCCTGAACATTGCCCCAAAACAGCCGACATCGGTCAGCACGCTTGAGGTGTAAGTCGATTTGGCGTAGTCCTTGAGCCGGTAGACCGCCTCATCTCCGGCTTCTATGTCAACGCCCGCTGCTTTGTATGTTGCGTTATCTTCTGGCATGAAATCCTCGAAGGTCAAAAGTCGACGTCTTCTATGCTTTGGGAACGTCGGACGTCCCACATTTCCCGCGCTTCTATCTTACACAAACCGCCCCGATTTGACAATGCGTGTCAATTGGCAGGATTTCCGGGCGCAATGTCGAACACTCATTACAGGTATGGACCGCGTAACAATAATACGCTGATGGAGAATATCTCATGACAAGACGTGAACGCCTGATTGCAACCCTGCGCGGAGAGGCTGTAGACAGACCCGCTGTAAACTTCTACGAAATCGGCGGATATATACCGGACTACAAGCACTCCGATCCGTTCAACATATATAATGATCCCTCCTGGCAGCCTTTGCTGGAACTTGCGTGGGAACAAACCGATCTAATTGGATCCGTGGCTTCCGCTGCAAGGCTAATGCACGCGGACTATGCGCGGGAGTTCGTCAAGACACAAGAATACATTGAGAACGGTTCGCTATTCACCAAAACCACGATTGAAGCAGCCGGAAGAAAACTGACCTCCCTTACCCGCCGTGATCCCGATATCAACACCGTTTGGACTCTGGAACACCTTCTGAAGGACACCGATGATCTGAAAGCATATCTGCGGCTTCCGGATGAGGTCCTTATGTATGAGACTGATGTTCCGGCAATGGCGGCGTCTGATGAAAAAATGGGAGACCGCGGGATTGTTATCGTCGAGACCGCTGATCCTCTATGCCTGGCGGCTGCCTTGTTTTCCATGGAAGATTATACCGTCATTGCTTTCACAGAGCAGGAACTCTTTCATTCGCTGCTCGAGAAAATGTCTCGAAGCTTATACCCAGTGGTCAAAGCGGCGGCAAAGGGGTTCCCCGGACACTTGTGGCGCATGTCCGGGCCGGAATATGCAACGGAGCCCTATCTGCCTCCATATCTATTCAAAGAGTATGTGGTCAAATACACCGGTCCGATCGTTCGGGCCATATCCAAGTATGATGGATATGCGCGGATTCATTGCCACGGCCGAATAAGCAAGGCGTTGCCTCACTTCGTTGCCATGGGCGCAAGCGCGACAGACCCCATCGAGCCGCCGCCACAAGGAGACGTGGAGCTTGCGGACGTGCGTCGAGATTACGGCCGCGATCTCGCGCTCTTCGGGAATCTCGAGGTTTCGGATATCGAAAATATGGAGCCTTCCGAGTTCAAGAAGGTCGTTAACCGATCGCTTAGAGATGGCACATCCGGTGTTGGCAGAGGATTTGTGCTGATGGCGTCCGCTTCTCCCTATGGCAGGGTGCTTTCGGATAGGACTGTGGCTAATTATCACACAATGGTCGATCAGGTGATGGAGTTCAATAGGTAGTCATTCAGGACCCGATGGTCCGGGGTTTCCGAACCCCGGACCAAGTTCCCCGGGTTTGCAACCCGCACACCATGCCTCACGGTTCAAGCCTCGTTATCGGCACGATCGACTCCTCATCCAGTTCGTAAAATCGCGCGCTGGAGTACCTCCAGTCGCGAATGTCGGATACGTATCCCGCTCGCACCGGATTGTTGTGGATGTAGTTTGTCTTCTGACTAAAGAAGTCGTACGAATATATCTCCTCGGGATGGAAAGCCTCCGTCCAGACCCGCACGCCACCCTCAGACCCGCTAGACTGCTTCATTGCCGTCAACCAACTCGTTCTGCCATCCTCCTCGAGCTTCTGGGCGATCCGCTTGGAGGTAAACTTCTTCAGATCGCCTATCGTCGCGCTGAGCAGTCCGCTCTCATGGTAGCAAATCACGTGGAAGTGGTTGGGCATAATCACGTACGCGAAGACACGAAGGCCTTTCCTCTGCACGCAGTACGCAAGGCTTTCCGCCAGAACTCGAAAGTAGTCATCTCTGCAAAATTTCGGTATCCAGTAGACTACCGTGCTCGTTATGAAGTGGATGCTGGTTCCTTCATATACACGAAAATGCTGAGGAATGATTGTCACCTGTAGAGCAAGTCTGTTAACGGAAGGCTGGATTGGGGGTTACAAACCCCTGGAACCGGGTCCGGGGTTCGGAAACCCCGGACCATCGAGGGAGAGGGGCCGAGCGTGAGGGTGGAACGCCGTACAGCCAAGAGCTTTGTGCCTGGCTACCGCGTTTCCCCCTCACCCCAACCCTCTCCCATCCGGGAGAGGGAGCACAAAGTGCCTGAACCCAGATGTCCCTTCCCTTCAATTCAAAATTCAGCATTTCATCTCAGCGCTGGTTCTTCGAAGACGAACTTGCTCAGCCTGGCTTGCTTGGGTATCTCGACTGGGTATTTGCCGTCGAGGCAGGCGCAGCAGAGCTTGTCCTTCTTGACCCCAATCGCGTGGATCAGGCCGCCGAGGCTCAGATACCCGAGGCTGTCCGCGCCGATGTACTGCCTGATCTCCTCCACCGAAAGCTTCGCCGCGATCAGTTCGTTCTGATTGGCCGTGTCGATCCCATAGAAGCAGGGGTGCTTGTAGGGCGGCGAGGCGATCCTGACGTGGACCTCGACCGCGCCGGCTTCGCGGATCATCTTGACGGTCGGCCCGATCGTCGTGCCCCTCACGATGCTGTCCTCGACCATCACCACCCGCCTGCCCGAGAGCGCCTCCCGAAGCGGCGTCAGCTTCATTCGCACGCCCAGGTCCCTCATTCTCTGGTCGGGCTGGATAAAAGTGCGGTGGATATAGCGGTTCTTGATGACTCCCTCGGCGTAGGGAACGCGCGATGCCTCCGCGAGGCCGATTGCAGCCGGGGTGCCGGTGTCGGGGATGGGAAGGACGATGTGCGCGCCCGGCGTCGGGTGTTCCCTGGCCAGCTCGTGTCCCATTCTCCTGCGGGCCTCGTGCGTCGATCTGTTATACATCTGGCTGTCCGGCCTGGCGAAATAAATAAACTCGAATACGCAGAGCGCATGGCCCCGCACGGGTATGCATTGCCGTTCGCGCATCCCGCTCGCATCGACGATGATCATCTCGCCCGGCTCGACCTCGCGGACAAAGTGCGCGCCGATCGTGTTCAAAGCGCACGTCTCCGACGCCAGCACGTAGTGGTTGCCGTTAAAGGCGCCGAGGCACAACGGCCTGATACCATACGGGTCTCGAAACCCAACCAGCTTGTCCGCGGTCATCACGACCACCGAATACGCGCCTTCTATCCGAGACATTGCGTAGGCCACCGCATCCTCTATCGAACATGCGCCTGACTTGGCGATTAGCTTAATGATGACCTCGCTGTCGTTGGTGGTCTCGAAGTCGACTCCCTCGGCCATAAGCTCATCCCGCACCGCCGCGGCGTTTATCAGGTCGCCGTTATGAGCAAGCGCCACGGTCCCCAGATCGCACTCGCACGTCATCGGCTGAACGTTCCTGAGCACGCTTGAGCCGGTGGTGGAATAGCGGGTATGGCCGATGGCCATGTTGCCGGTCAAGCCAGCGAGAGTCTCCTCCTGAAATACCTGGGTCACCAGCCCCATATCGCGGTGCATCCTGATCCGCTTACCGTCCGATGCCGCGATGCCCGCACTCTCCTGACCTCTGTGCTGCAGGGAGAACAGCCCAAAGAATGCAATTCGGGCCACGTCCTCGCCCTGGGCATGAATCCCGATCACCCCGCACTCCTCCTGGATTTCGGGCCGGTCGAAGTCGAACATTTAAGCACCTGATTCCTTCATTTTATTGCCGATGGCGCCGCGCCAGAGAGTTTCCATCTCGCTTACCGCGAGGTTCATGACTTCCACATCATTCACCCGCACCCGCATGCGGTCTCCGCCAACCTTGCCGAGAACGGTGCTCTGGACCTGGACCTCGTCGACGATCTCCCGCAGCGCTCCCAGGTGATCGACCGAGAGCGAAACGACTATCCTCGACTGCGTTTCCGCGAACAGCGCCGCCGCGGGAGCACAGTTGGCCGCGAGCGACACGCTCGCGCCCAGTTTGCCGAGAATGCAGCTTTCCGCCAGGCACACAGCCAGGCCGCCGTCGGAGCAGTCGTGCGCGCTCGAAATCAAGCCCAAATCTATCGCCTTGAGGATCGCGTGGTGCACGCGCTTTTCGTTTCCCATGTCCAGCGCCGGCGGCCGTCCCACGGCAAGACCGTGAATCGTGTTCAGGAACTCGCTTCCGCCAAGCGACTCAAGCTCGCATTCGCCTGCTTTGGCCGCCTCGTCGAATTGCGATCTCAGCCCCGATATGAGGACAATCACGTCGCCTGAGCTCTTGAACTCCGAGGTGCAGCGCTTTTCGACGTCGTCGATCACGCCCAGCATCCCAACCACCGGGGTCGGGTAGATCGCCATTTCGGGGGTCTCATTGTAGAAGCTGACGTTGCCGCTCACGACCGGCGCGCCGAAAAACTCGCACGCCTCCGCCATCCCCTCCACCGCGCGCTTGAATTGCCAGAATGCCTGCGGCTTTTCCGGGTTGGCGAAGTTGAGGCAGTCGGTGACGCCCACCGGACGCGCGCCGGAGCACGCCAGGTTTCTAGCGGCCTCGGCGACGGCGATCTGCGCCCCCGCAAACGGGTCCGAGATAGCAGTACCGGCCGTTGCAGTCGGTCGAGATGGCGATTGCCTTCTTCGTTCCCCTGATTCGCAGCACGGCGGCGTCAGAGCCTGGCAGAACGACGGTGTTGGTCTGGACCATGTGATCGTACCTGCCGGTAGACCCACTCCTTGCTCGCAATCGTGGGGCTTCCTATCAGTTGCAAGAGGGCCAGGCCGTAATCCTCTGGCTCTGCAATGCGAGAAAGATCGCAGTCGCGGACTTCCTGTAGGTAAGCTGGTTCCTGGGTTTCGAGGTAGTAGGTCGGGGCATCATCGGCGAGCGACTTCGCGGGCGCCTCCGCCACAAGTTCCTCGCCGTCGTACACGTGCACCAGGCCATCGTCGGTGACCTCACCCACCACGACCGCGTGAAGGCCCCACTTCTTGAAGATTGCCGCGACCTGGTCCTCTTTACCCTTCTTGACTATCGCGAGCATTCTCTCCTGCGACTCCGAGAGCATTATCTCGTAAGGGGTCATTCCCTGCTCGCGCACCGGCACTTTCCGGCAGTCGAAGATCATCCCCGTGCCGGCCTTTGCGCTGGTTTCGGTGGTGGAGCAGGTGATGCCGGCGGCGCCCATATCCTGGATGCCTTCTATATAGCCGGTCTTCAGGGCCTCGAGGGTCGCTTCTATGAGGAGCTTCTCGGTGAACGGGTCGCCCATCTGCACGTTGGGCCTGCGGCTCTCCGAGTCGGGGCCAAGCTCGACGGATGCGAACGTTGCGCCGTGGATTCCGTCGCGGCCGGTCCGCGATCCCACAAGCAGCACCGGATTACCGGGCCCCTTGGCGCAGGCGTAGGCGATATCTTCGTGCCTCAAGATTCCCACCGCCATCGCGTTCAGCAGCGGATTGCCCGAGTAGCAGTCCTCGAAATAGACCTCTCCGGCTATGGTAGGCACTCCGACGCAGTTTCCGTAAAACGCGATCCCGCTCACGACGTGTTCGAAGAGATACCTGTTGCGGGCATCGTCGAGGCTGCCAAAGCGCAGGCTGTCCATGCGCAGGCGATCGGGCGGGCGCCCATGGTGAAGATGTCCCGCAGGATTCCGCCGACACCGGTCGCGGCGCCCTGGAACGGCTCGACCGCCGAGGGATGATTGTGACTCTCCATCTTCATCACGATCCCCAGGCCATCACCTATGTCGATTACCCCCGCGTTCTCGAGTCCGGCGCCGTCGATTGCTTCCCGATATTTCTTGAAAAGCCGCAATATCGGGCGAGAATATTTGTAACCGCAGTGCTCGCTCCACATAACGGCATACATCCCGACCTCGGTGTAGGTCGGATGCCTGCCGAGCACCTCGGTAATCTTCTGGTATTCTTCGCTGCTCAGGCCCATCCCCTGATAGGCCTTGGGATCGATAGGTTGGGTATTGGTTATTGGCATCGCGTCCTCAAAATCAGTCATCAGTCGTCGGTCATCAGTCGGCAGTCGCCAGCCTCGCCTGCGCTGCGAACGGCGGGTTGGCGCCATCTTTCGGGTCGTGGGACTGACAACTGTCGACTGTCAACTGCCGACTCTCTCTACGATCGACTGTAAAATCATCATTCCATCGTCGCTTCCCAGCGCGGGTTCGACAGCGCGTTCGGGGTGCGGCATCATCCCCGCGACGTTTCCAAGCTCGCTCAGGATCCCCGCGATGTTGTTCAGGGAACCGTTGGGGTTTGCGGCATCGGTAACATTGCCGGCCTCGTCGCAATACCGCAGCAGCACCCGGCCGCCGTCTTCGAGAGCCTTGAGGGTATCGGGCTCGCAGTAATAGTTGCCGCCCTGGTGAGCGATTGGAATCTTGAGCACCTGGCCGGAGGAGCACATATTGGTGAAGTCGCTGGAGTCGTTTTCGACCCGGAGGTCCACGTATTTGCAGACGAATCGCAGCCCGTCGTTAGCGACGAGCGCGCCCGGCAGCAGGTGTGCTTCGCAGAGAATCTGGAAGCCGTTGCAGATGCCGATTACCCTGCCGCCCTTGCCGGCGAAATCGCAAATCGCGTTCATCACGGGGCTAAACCGCGCCACCGCGCCCGTGCGCAGGTAATCGCCGTAAGAGAACCCGCCGGGCAGGATGACGCAGTCGAAGCCCGACATATCGGTCTCCTGGTGCCAGATGTATTCAACCGGCTGCTTCAGGACATCGCGCACAGCATAGTACGCGTCCTGATCGCAGTTCGACCCGGGAAAGATAACGACTCCGAATTTCATAAGTTTGTCCTTAACCGGATTTAATCGCGAAAACGCGAAAAATCAAGCCCAATGGGTTCTGGTAAGTGCTCAGGAACGGTAATTACCGACCGCATGGCTGTCATTCCGAACGAATGTGAGGAATCTCAACCTATCGGATGAGTCCTTTTTTCGGACTAGTCCGCCAGCGCACCAGACGTGAACCCCCTGATACTATTTGTGTAAGGGAGGCCGGCGACTGATCGCAGGAGCTTCTCATCCGCCGTCCAAAAGTCGCAGGCCCGAAGTTCCGACAGCGCTAGATAAAACGCATCGTAAAGGCTGCCAAGATTAAACCTCCCCGCGATGCGCCACGCGTCGTAATAAAGGTCGCGCACATCGTAGCGTTTGATATCGAGGCGCTTAATCAGCCCCAGACCTATAGCTCCGTCCTCAGCGGGTAGGATCCCCCTGTAAACGTACTTCCGTAGCGTGGAGGCGGTCTCAGCATAAACGAAGTCCGGTGCGATCAATTGAATGCCCATCTCATCCGCTTCGTCCAGCAGTGCGAGAGCTTGCTCACGGGTACTCCTCGTAGGTGTACCACTTGACGACGACACTGGCGTCGATGCAGAGTTCGTCATTCACCGAGCATCACCTTCGCGCATCTCCCTGATGATTTCGGCACTGTCCGGCATCAGTTCCCCTCCACGGTCTTGGCATATCTTTCGTTGAAGCGCACGGCATTCCTCGACATACGACTTGCCTATACGGCGGGCACGTAATTGCCGCACCTTAGATGTCTTCTTTCTTGCATCAGCTCTCATTGAAGCTCCTCCTCGCATAGCCCTTATATCGTCAACGCTGCTCGGAACAAGCTCTCCACCGCGCCTTTTTAGTATCCGCTCCTGGAGAGCCTTGCACTTTTCGACATAGGCTTTGGTCAGTTTATTCTTGGATCTTCTTATTCGAAGGGTCCTATCCGGTCTGTTCGGCTCCACTGCCATTATTGACTCCCCCTGACTCGCTCCGGACATCCCGAAACAACCAGCATTCCACCTGTTCGGGCAGATTTGCAATCCGGCCCGGTGAAGGACAATCCAAGCATCTCAGATGCCCCTATCAACACTACGATCGCACATCGCGGACCGCCTACTTCTCCATTTCGTACCGATAATCTTCTATCACCGGGTTCGAGAGCAGCTTGCGGCACATTTCATCGATGTCCTGTTCCACCTGCCCGTTGCCGCCGGCGATTTCGGACTGGATATACTTGCCCATTCGCACGCTCTCGACGTTCGAATAGCCCAAATTCTCCAGCGCGCCCTGAACCACCTTGCCCTGCGCGTCGAGCAGGGAGGGTTTGAGAGTTACATATACGTTCACTTTAGCCATATTCAAAAGTCCTCAGTCGTCAGTCGTCAGTTGACAGTTTGCGCGGCCTCAATCCTCGGCGCAACGCTCTTTTCTCGGTTCCTCCACGCTCACACGACGATCCAGCTCCTCGCGTCGCTCGGACGCGAGGCACTCGTCTTCCAGGTCGTCGATAAACGCAAGTATTGCTTCTCTGGCATAATATGTCTTCGTGCGGCCCGTGCGCCCGGCAAGGGCGGTCAGCCTATCGTCGATCTCCGCCGGAAGTCGGATGGTTACCACGCCCTTCATTTGAGATCCCTCCCGATGTGATATCGAGCGCGTGTCATGCCCGTTTCCCCAATCTAATCCCAGCGCCGTCGCACACGCTGGGCAGAAGCAGATCATGCCCTCTCTGGCGGTCAAAGGCGCCACGCGTGCAGCGGGAACTCGAAGGACTTCATGCGAACGGTTGTCTCACCTTGTCGTTCCCGCCGCATAGCGAGGGTTGCCGTTCTCATGGAGGCCATGATGCTAAGTCAGTCCAGCCCCAGCCGCTCGAATATCGCGTCCACGTTCCTTAGATGGTGCTCCAAATCGAAGCATTCCGCAAGATCCTCGGCGCTTAGAAGCGCGGTCACTTCTTCGTCGCCTTCCAGGGCCTCCCGAAAGCTGACGCCCTGGTCCCAGCACTTCGCGGCATTGCGCTGGCAGGCTTTGTAGCCCTCGTCGCGGGTCATGCCCTTCCGGATCAGGGCGAGAAGCACGTGTTCCGAAAAGACCAACTGCCCCATCATCTCCAGGTTGCGCGTCATATTGGCGGTATTGATCTCCAGCCGGTCCATCAATTTCGCCAGTGAATGCAGCATAAAATCGACCGCCAAGCAGCCATCCGGGACGATAATCCTCTCGCACGCCGAGTTGGTGAGGTCGCGCTCGTGCCACGACGCGATGTTTTCCATCGCGGGCACCGCGTTCGCGCGGACCACTCTCGCCAGTCCCACTATGGTCTCGAAGCGCCACGGGTTTCTCTTGTGCGGCATCGCCGAAGACCCACGCTGGCCGGGCAGGAACATCTCCTGCACTTCCAGTATCTCGGTCCGCTGCAGGTTTCGCATCTCCGTGGCGAAATTCGCATGATGACGCGATCATCGCGAGCGTCGCCAGGAACTGCGCGTGCCTGTCGCGCTGGACTATCTGCGTGGAAACCGGCGCCGCCGATAGATTCAGCCGTTCGCAGACATATTCCTCGACTTCCGGGTCGATGTTGCCGAATATGCCCACCGCCCCCGATATCTTGCCGACAGCAATCGCTTCGCGCGCCGCTATCATCCTCGCAAGATCGCGCTGGACCTGTGAGTACCACACAGCCATTTTGAAACCGAAAGTCACCGGCTCCGCGTGCACGCCGTGGGTGCGCCCGATCATCGGGGTCATCTTGTGCGCCTTCGCAAGCTTCGCGATAACTTCCAGCAGGCGTTCCAAGTCTTCGATCAGGATATCCGCCGCCTGGCGCATTCGCAGGGCCATCGCGGTGTCTTCGATATCGTAACTGGTAACCCCGTAGTGGACGTAGCGCCCTTCCTCGCCGAGGTTCTCGGTAACGGACTTTACGAACGCGATCAAGTCGTGGTGCGTTTCGAGTTCGATCTCCTCGATGCGCTTCAAGCTGAACTTCGCGCCCGCCTTGATCTTTTCGGTAACGCTCTGGGGGATATTGCCGAAATGTTCCTGAGCCTCGCAGACCGCGATCTCCACGTCCAGCCAGCTCTGAAACTTATTCTCTTCGCTCCAGATGGCTTTCATCTTCGGAAGCGAATAGCGATCTAACATGTAAACCTCAGCGGATTGAATTTTCATCACGAAAGCACGAAGGTCATTTCTGAACTCCCTTTTCGTGCCTTCGGTCCGGCCCGGAAAACCCGTGCTGCTCTTACTACAACAGCCGCAAATCATGTCATTCCGAGCAAGTGACCTCGGCGTTGCCGCGGTTACATTAGAAAGAAACCAGCCCCGTTGTTTCGGGACACCCTTGTCCCGAAACCAGCAGTTTCTTAGGAGCGGCCGACTGTGCGACAGGCACACGGTAGTTTCGTAAAGAAACCAGCCGGGCTCGCTATGCTTCGCGGGCGACTGCCCCGAAGCCCCCGGCAGCGGAGGTTTCTTAGGAGCAAATGTGAGCAATTTCGACCTATCGGTTGGCTCTCACATATCGAAAGATGAAGCCCTGCGCAGCGTTGAGATTCCTCACATACGTTCCTAAGAAACTCCCCCAGTTTCGGGATTTCCGCTCCGCGTTCGCTTCACTCAAATCCCGAAACACCGGGGGCTGGTTTCTTTCCAATGTGACTGCGACAGCGTCGCCGTCAATTGCTCCTAAGAAACTCCCCAGTTTCGGGAACAAGATTCCCGAAACACCGGGGGTCGGTTTCTTTCCAATGTAACGGCGACGCTGTCGCCGTCACTTGCTCGGAATGACATAGCCGCTGCGTTTGTGCCATGTCCGCAGGGCTGGCCATCAGGCCATCTGTCATCGAACCATCAGGCCCTCCCAAAAGCCATCAGACTATCTGCCATCGAACCATCAGACCCTCCCCGATGCTATGCGCATACCTTCCCCGACAGCCTCTCCTTGTGCCGCCTTACGGCGTCTCGAAGATCGGGGTATTTGACGCTCAGTATCTGCGCCGCGAGGATGCCGGCGTTCTTCGCGCCATCGATGGCGACCGTCGCCACCGGCACTCCGGATGGCATCTGGACAATCGAAAGCAGCGAATCGAGCCCGTTCAGGGCGGCCGACTTTACCGGCACGCCGATCACGGGCAAGGGGCTAAGCCCGGCCAGCACTCCCGGAAGGTGCGCGGCGCCGCCGGCTCCCGCTATGATCACCTCGAAGCCTTTTTCTTCGGCGGAGGTGGCGAACTCGAATGCCGCACTCGGCGAGCGATGTGCGGAAATGATGAATGTCTCGTTCTCGACCTCGAACTCATCCAGAACGGCAGACGCTGCTTTCATGATGTCCGCGTCGGTCTTGCTCCCCATCACGATTGCCACTTTACCGCTCATAACAGCCTCGCCCCGATATCGCGCCTGAAGTGCGCTTTGTTGAAGTGGATTCTCTCGACCCCGGCGTACGCCGTATCTATGGCGTCGTTGTAGCTATCGGCGACGGCGGTCACACCGAGCACTCGACCGCCGGAGGTCACCAACGCCCCGTCTTTGACAGATGTCCCCGCGTGAAAGACCAGCGCCCCACCCCGCTCGGCGTCCTCGATGCCGGTTATGAAATCGCATCTATCGTAGCTGCCGGGGTATCCGCCCGACGCCATCACAACGCACACGGCTTTACTATTGTACCAACTAACGGCTTCACTGTCGAGCCGCCCATCCGCCACCGACAGCATTATTTCGGCGAGGTCACCTGAAAGAAGCGGCAGCACAACCTGAGTTTCCGGGTCGCCGAACCGCGCGTTGAACTCGACAACCTTAGGTCCCTTGCTGGTAAGCGCCAGGCCGACGTAGAGGACTCCCTTGTAATAAATGCCCCTATCTTTCAGGGCCTTGAGAGTGGGCTCGACGATCGTCTCGACCACCCTCGCCTTCACCTCATCGGTCATCACCGGCACCGGCGAATAACATCCCATCCCGCCGGTATTGGGGCCTTCGTCGTTATCGTAAGCGCGTTTGTGGTCCTGCGCGGGGATCATTGGGGCGAACTTCTCGCCATCCACAAAGCACATAAACGATGCCTCGGGGCCGTCGAGGAACTCTTCTATGACGAGTCTCTCGCCCGATGCCCCGAAGGCTCTCTGTCGCATTATCACATCCACCGCCCGCAGAGCTTGCGAAGCATCCGGGCACACGAAAACGCCTTTGCCGGCTGCCTCGCCATCGGCCTTCACCACTATAGGGTCCGCACTCTTCGCCGCAACGGACTTGATATAGTCGCCCGCGAGGTCCTGATCCTCAAAGACCTCGCATGCTCCGGTGGGTATTCCATTATCGAGCATCAGGCGCTTGGCAAAGACCTTGCTCCCCTCCATCTGAGCGGCCTGTCGGCCAGGCCCAAAGACCTTGATCCCGCGCCGTTCCAACTCGTCGGCCATGCCGATTATAAGCGGCGACTCAGGCCCGACCACCGCCAGGTCGATTCCCTCTTTTTCGGCGAAGCCCGCGGCTTCGGCGATATCCATCACGCTGCCCGGCACACACTGGGCTGACCGCGCCATACCGGGGTTTCCGGGCAGCGCATATATCTTGCTAACGATATCGCTCTGGGCCAGCTTCCACACAAGGGCATGCTCCCGCCCACCGCCGCCAATGACCAAAACCTTCAAAAAAACCTCCGGTTGTAATTGATAATTGATAATTCCGGATCTCCGCCGTCTGGGCAAGTGCTGAAGAGCAAAGGTGGCTGCTCGCATGGCTGACAATTATTAATTATCAATTATCAATTATTCTTCGTATCCCTCCGCCAGGGGCTCGAACGACGCGAACTCTCTTACGAACCCGAGCTTTACCGATCCCGTGGGGCCGTTGCGGTGCTTGGCGATGAGGATCTCTGTCTCCTCCACATGGCGCCTGTCCGGGTCGAAGCTGGAGCCATCGGCGCCTGAGATCGACTTAGTGTCGTCGACCTCCTTCATCTTGTAGTAGTCCGGCCTGTAGAGCATCATTACCAGGTCCGCCTCGGCCTCGATCGACCCCGATTCCCTCAGGTCCGAGAGCATCGGGCGCTTATCTTGCCTGCTTTCCACCGCGCGGTTGAGCTGAGACAGCGCGACCACCGGGACCTTTAGCTCCCTCGCCAGGCTCTTGAGACCGCGCGCAATCTCGGAGATTTCCTGCGTGCGGTTCTCGATGTTGCGGTGCGAGCGCATGAGCTGGAGATAATCAACGATCACCAGCCCCAGCCCGTGCTCGGCCTTGAGCCTCCGACACTTGGCGCGCATCGCAAGCGCCGTAATGTCGGTGGTGTCGTCGATGAAGATCGGAGTATCGTAGAGCTTGCCGGATGCCTTAGCAATCCGGTCCCATTCCTCGTCCTGAAAGTGACCGGTGCGCAGGCGGTGGGCGTTCGCCCTCGCCTCAGAGCAGACCATTCTCTGGACGAGCTGTTCAGCGGACATTTCGATGGTGAAAATGGCCACCGTCTGCTTGCCCTGGAGCGCGGCGTTCAAGGCGATGTTCAACGCGAGCGCGGTCTTTCCCATCGAGGGGCGGGCGGCGATGATGATGAAATCAGAGGGCTGCAGCCCGCTTGTCATGTGATCCAGATTGCTGAAACCCGTCGGCACGCCCGAAGCCTCGCCCTTATCGTGGTAGCGGCGCTCGATCCATTCCCAGGTCTGCATTACAAGCGGTGTAATCGGCTGGAAATACTCCCCAAGCCTGCGCTGGCCGACATCGAATATGAGACGTTCGGCCTTGTCGGTGATAGTGTCGATTTCTTCGTCTTCATCTTGCGCCAGGGCAATGATCTGGGCGCCGGCGGCGATCAGTCTGCGCAGAATGGACTTGTGCTCGACGATCTTCGCGTAGTGCTCCACGTTGGCGGTCGCGGGGACCGAGTCCACCAGGGCCATCAGATACTCTGTCCCGCCGCAGTCGTCGAGCTTACCGCGCTTCCTGAGTTCTTCCTGGAGAGTAATAAGGTCGGCCGGCTCATCGCGCTCCGCAAGCGACGAAAGCGCGTCGAAGACCTCCTGGTGAGCGGGACGGTAGAAGTCCTCGGCCCGCAGGATCTCAAGGCCCTTCTCGAGCGCCGACCGCTCGATCATCATCGAGCCAAGCGTGGACTGCTCAGCATCCAAGTTCTGAGGCGGTACCCGATCGATAGCGGTAGATAGCCGTTCCATTGGTGCTCCGGGAAGGGAAGTTAGGTCATGGGTGTTGGGTGATGGGTCATGGGTGATAGGGAAGGGAGTCCCTTCCAACACCCATCACCCAACACCCAATACCCGTCATTCTGACGCAACGACTTCGACGTGAATGACCGCGGATACGTCGTGGTAGAGCTTGATCGGCACTTCGAACTCGCCGGTGTTCTTGATCGGCTCGGTGATATGGATCATCCGCTTGTCCACTTTAACAGAGTGCTGGCTCGCGAGGGCATCCGCGATCTCCTGGCTTGTCACCGAACCATAGAGCCTGGTGCCGGAACCGGCTTTGCCGGTGATCGTAATTCTGAGGTTGGCGATCCTCTCGGCCATTGCCTGAGCACCAGTCTGAAGCTTCTCGCCCTTGACCTCGATAACTTTCTTCTTCTGGTCCAGTGCCTTCATCGCGCCGGCGTCGGCCACAATTGCGAGCTTTCTCGGCAGCAAGAAGTTGCGCGCGTATCCTTCCGCGACATTGCTCACTTCTCCAGCCTTTCCGAGATCCTTGACATCTCGGGTAAGGATTAGTTTCATGTATTGTCTCCTCTCAAATAGCTTATAGCAGAGAGCAGAGGGCAGAGAGCCCGGAACTTTCGTCCGCAAGCATGTGCCTGACTACCGCGTTTCCCCCTCACCCCAACCGTCTCCCATCCGGGAGAGGGAGCACGTTGCGCTCGGTTTCAACGTCGTGCCTCTGCAAACAACGCCGCGCCGGAACTCCCCTCGCCCTACACGGGAGAGGGGCCGGGGGTGAGGGTGGAACGCCGGACCCCGTCCCCCGCATTTTGCGACCCGCGAGCGCCTGCCGGGTGGCGTTTTGTTTAGTTGTATCGGGAAACCCCTTTCCCGATACTCCGGCCGCATAGCGTTTCGCGAAAAGGGTTTCCCGAAACAACGGAAAAAGCCGGGAAGGGAGGGCCTCCCCCAATTATCAATTGTCAATTACCAATTATCAATTCATCTCTGGTATCGAACGCCGAATATGGCGCTGGGCTCGCAGTTCTTGAAATAATCCTTGTATCCCAGGTAAATGCCCAGAGAGTCGGTTATTCCTATAACGCCCCTCGTTTCCACCGCGGGCGCATTTAACCCGAAAACATCGGTCGAGAAAAGAATCCTGCGCAGGAAGCGGTAGTCGTAGCCAATGGACGGCTCCGACGCGTATAGACCGTACCGGATTGCGTTGGTGTGGTTCAAGGTGGCGCCGGCCTGCAAGTCCACTCTTGTATTGTCTCCTATCCCGTAAGCCCCAACCCGGTAGAATTCGCTCCCCGACCCGGCGAAAGTGTAGTCCGCATCGACCCTGTAGGTCCCGAGGCTCGAGTTCCAAAGCAGGTCCGTGGTCAGCCCGTACTGCGGTATCGCCGACTTCTGATAAGAATTGGGGCCGGACCCGAGCTTCTTGCCGATATTGCACAGAAGCTGATTGGCCCGCTCGGTAGCCTCTGCCGCGTTTTTCATCGTCGCTTTGATGTCCTGATGAATTTGCTTGTCGGTGGCCAGGTCCTTTATTCCGGCGCTGGCATCGTCGAGATTATTCATCATGTCGGCGGCCTTGTCGGCTATGGCATCGAGTTTAACAAGCGCCTTATCGACCTTTCCCCCGCTGCCCTGGAACCCGTCAAAAATCTGCTTCGACTCGAGTATGGCGGAGTTGAGATTGTTGGTAGCTGCTTTCGCCTGCTCGAGCAGGTCTCCAATTCCGGGGCGGATTTCCTTCGCCAACATCTCCTGAAGCTGCTTGCTCAGAGCCACAGCCCGGTCGGTCGTCTCCGAAACATTATCCAGCGACCGCTTTATCTGTGGCGAAGCATCCTTCACCAGGCTCTGCACAGAATCCACGAGCCTGGAAGCGGACTCGGCGGTCTTGTTGACAGACTTTATAGCGGCCTTTGCGGAGCGCAGCAGTTCCTTGTCTCCGAGCAGCCGGTTCATCCGCACAGCCGCGTGCCTTAACTGCGTGATCAGCTCTTGGCCGTTCGTCATGAGGTCCTCGAACCTGGCCGACCGGCCGGTCGCAATGAACCCGCCGGCTTGGAGGCTCTCGCTCGACACGCCGGGCTTTATCTCAATATAATTTTCGCCGACCAGTCCGCCGGTGGTTATTTTCGCCACGGAATCCGCGGGGATAGCGTTATGATTATAGATACGAATATCCACGCGGGCCTGCCTCGACTTCCACAGCCCGATGTTCGAAACCAGTCCTATCTTCACCCCCGCCATTCTGACTTCCGATCCTTTGTCGAGCTTTTGGGCGTTATCGAATATGGCGTGAATGGCATACGTGGCCGTAGTCACGCTCAACGCCCCGAGGAACCAGTAAATCCCGATCAGCACCAGGATCGAGCAGAATATCAGAAGTCCAACTTTTGTTTCGTTTCTGAGTCTCATTGCGTGATCTGAATCGGCCCTTCGGCGCTTCCGGTAATAAACTGCCTTACCGTGGCATCCGAGCAATTCATCATTTGCTCCGCGGTTCCGGATGCGATGATCCTGCCCGCGTGGAGCATAGCGATCCTGTTGGAAACGCGCTCGATTGTCGGAATGTCGTGCGAAACCACAACCGATGTTACGCCGAACTCGTCCCTTGCTTTGACTATCAGCCTCGGCTATAGCGGCCGAGGTTATCGGGTCGAGGCCGGCTGTCGGTTCGTCATAGAGCACTATCTCCGGGTCCATCGCCAACGCCCGCGCCAGGCCGACCCTCTTCTGCATCCCACCGGAAAGCTGCGAGGGCAGCAGCCGCTCGGTTCGTGGAAGCCCGACCGTGGCCAGCCTCGAATGCACAACCTCGGCGATCTCGCTGGGCGAAAGCCGGGTGTGCCTGCACAGGCCGAACGCTACATTCTCGAATACCGTGAGCGAGTCGAACAGCGCCGCGTACTGAAACACCATCCCGATCCTGCGCCTGACCCGATTGAGCTGGCTCTCTGGCATCCGCGCGATATCGACACCGTCTATCAGGAGCTGGCCACCGCTGGGCGGCAGCAATCCCCCGATGCACTTCAAGAGCGTGCTTTTCCCCACGCCGGACATGCCCATCACCGCGACAGTCTCGCCCTTGGCGACCTGCAAATCCACTCGCCGCAAGATAGACTTGCCGCCCTCGCGATATGTTAGCTGACTTACCGTAATCACAAGAACGCCGTCTTGCCACCGAACATAACGTAGGCAAGTAAGAAGTTCAAAATATAGATTATCACTATCGAGATAACCACCGAAGAGGTGGTCGATTTGCCGACTCCGGTCGCGCCTCCGCTGGTCCTGAGGCCCTGCTGCGCGCCTACAACCACGATCACGATTCCGAAGAAAACCGTCTTGAGCAAGCCCATCACAACGTCATAAGGCTCTACCTGCAGCTTGAGGGCGCTGACGAACCCGCCCCCCGCAACGCCATTGATGACCGCCACGGCATATCCCGCCGCCGTCCCGACCACATCGGCGATAATCGTAATCATGGGAAGCATTATAACTCCCGCCAGAAGGCGGGGCACAACCAGATACTGCAAGGGGCTCACGGCAAGCGATCGCAGCGCATCGATCTGCTCGGTCACCTTCATGCTCCCCGATCTCAGCCGCGATGGCGCTGCCCGACCTCGCCGCCACCACCACCGCCGCCAGCACCGGCGCGATTTCTCTTGCGATGGACAGGCCCACAACCGCGCCTGTGTAGCTGCCCAGCCCCCACTTCACCACAATCTGGGTCATATAAAGCGCCAGGACCGCCCCCGAAAACGCCACCGTCACCAACACTATGGGCAGCGAGGCAACCCCAATGATCGCCATCTGGTTCACAGTGTCCTTGAAAGAGACTACCCCCCTGAAGACAAACGCCAGGGTCCGGGCCATCAGGATCGAACACTCACCGATAAACTCGAAGAACTCCTCCAGTGTCCGATACGTAAGCTCGCCAGGCGCACTAACTACCGCGGTAAGCTCGTCGCCTACATCGTGCAAAATGCCGCCGACGAGATCGCCGGACCTTCTTCTCCTTGGGTTTGGCGAATCGTCTGTCATGGTCTTCTTCGGTCTCCGGCCATAGGGTATGCGCGCTCGAAGCCACCGCTCCCGCCCGCATAAGTATACGCCAGTATCCGACCGAGTGTCAATGCATTCGCAGGTTAAAAGTTAAAGGTTCAAGGTTAAAAGTTAGGGAGGGGGCCACCCTGTATGCGGCAGGGGGGAACTACAGGCCGAGGCGGTTATTGGAATGGAGACCTTCGAGTTCCCGCTGCATAAAGGTGATCCATCCGCCGCGCGGTAGAAGTCCCTTCCCAACCTTGAACTTTTAACATTCCAACCTTTAACCAGTCCCTCCGTGTAAGACACGGCGATTCCTGGTATAAACCATTAGGCCGTCTGCTGGACGGGAATCGCCTTCCCAAGTATCATATAATCAGGAATTGTAGAGCCGGCCCATAGCCGTGCGGCGGGAACGACAAGTCGAGGCAACTCTGGGAATGAACCCCTTGCCGGTGTTTCGGGATTTGAGGAGCGAGCACTATCGTTTGCGTACAGAGCAGACGTCATAGTCGCTCCGGAAATCCCGAAACCATCCAAGGCATTTTTGTAAGAGGTGGAACACAGACGTGACCAAGATAAACAGGGCTTTGACGCATTATCTGGTATTTGCCATCGCCGGGCTGGGCCTGCTTGCGGGCGGTTCACCGGCGAGAGCGGTATCGCTGCAGCAGGAACTGGAGATGGGCAGGAAAGTGGACGCCGAGATATTGAAGCAGGCCCCACTTTCGACCGATCAGGCATCGCTCAAGGAGATAGACGAGCTGGGCCAGAAGATCGTGAAAAACGTGAGACGGCCCGAGATCAAGTACCACTTCAGAATTCTCAATGAAGGCGACGATTTCGACGCATTCTCCATTCCCGGCGGCTATGTCTACGTCTCGCAGCGCGCCTGGGATATGATGCGAAAGGACGAGCGGACAGGCGTCCTCGGCCACGAGATCACCCACGTCGACCGCCGGCACGCAATCGATGCGATGATCAAGCAGCAGAAACGCCAGATTCTTACGGCCATCCTGCTCACTGCCGTAGGGGCAGGCCAGGCGGTTGCCAACGTTGCCGACCTGGCGAACACGCTGTCCACCCTCAAATATTCGCGCGGGGATGAGAAACAGGCCGACGAGAACTCGGTCGACCTCTGCCAGAAAGCCGGTTTCAATCCGGCCGGCATATACCTTGCCATGCTCAAGCTGCGGAGAATGAGCCAGGATGAAGGCGGCGAACCGCTGCGGATACTCTCGACTCACCCGCTGACCAAGGACCGCATCGAATATCTCCAGCAACTTCTGGCGAACAAGGGGATTCCGATCCCCAAGGATACCGCTGGAGAACTGCCTGCCCCCGACAAGATCGGGTCGGTGACCTCGATTGCGGCGGAGACGATCCACTTCGATTCCACCAAAACGCTGAGCGTCGGAAACGTGGTGTGGCTGATGCGCAAGGGCTGGGACTATCGCTACGAGAATCGCGCCCTGGTGCCGGTGGCGAGGGGAGTGGTCACGAGCGCCGGGGCCAACTACACCGCCCGGATTTGGCCTACAGGCGGCGGACACTCGAAAGATATCGCGGCCAATGCCGGCGTATACCTGCCGGCCTTGCCGCGGACGCCCAAGGGCATCGGCGCCGTGAGCCCTTCCCCCGCGGGCGGCCGCGCGCAACAAGTCGGTCTTCCGGCGAATCTCGATTTGCGCCAGTTCGATCGTATTCTTGCCTATGAAACGGTCTACGATCGGAAGAACAGCGATTACGTGTGCTGTCCGGTGGGGTATGTGGTGGTCACCAACCCCGCGAGCCCCAGCGGGTACACGTCAGCCCAGCGCACTCAGTACTCTTATGCTCCAATATGTGCCGGCTGCACCCTTGTGAAGATCAGCGATCCCGATGCCGCCGGGTGGGTCGGCACCGTGACTTCCGTCGGAAAAGCCAGCCAGGCGGTGGAAGTCATGCCCAAAGTCCGTCTGGATCGGGCCAAGACCTATCAGATAACGCGGCCGGCATGGAACAGCAACGAAACCCTGGAACAGCGGGCGGTCGCGTCGGCGGTCTACGTGCCCGGCGACAAGAAGGTCGTGGTGAAGATAACTGAGTTCTCTCCGGGCTACAGCATGGCCGACGTTCACGCGGGTTACGACATCTACGAGGCCCCACCGGAGAAGAAGTGACGAACAGCGAGAACAGACGCCTTGGCTCGGTCTGGTGTTCCCTGTGCGGTACGTCGCTTCGTTTCGGCCCTGAACTGGATTCAGGGTCCGGAGCGGACGGCCAATGCGCGTCCTCATCATCACGCCGTGCCCGCTCCTCAAATCCCGAAACACGAAAGAAAACTGGCATTCCGCTCGCCGCGACTGACGACTGACGACTAACGACTAACGACGACGTTTACCACTCCGCAAACGAGCCATCGTCTTCGTGCGTGAGCTTGGGAGTATCCCAGTCACCCGGATAGCATCGCTGGGCTATGACATCCTCATCAAGCTCGATCCCCAGACCAGGGCTCTTGGGCACACGGATATAGCCATTTTCCACGACGAAGGGTTCTCTTAGATATCCTTCGCCCAAATCCCATTTGTCGGCCATGCCGGGATGCTCCTGAATGAGGAAGTTCGGAGTGCAAGTGTCCAGTTGAAGGCATGCGGCCAGAGATACAGGTCCGAGCGGATTGTGCGGAGCTATGCCGGCATAATAGACTTCGGCCATTGCGGCTATCTTCCTGGCCTCGAAAATCCCGCCTGCATGGCACAGATCAGGCTGTACCACGGAAACGGCCTGTTTTTCGAGCAGCTCCCTGAATCCCCAACGGGTGAAGACTCTCTCACCGGTGGCAATGGGAATCGTCGTCGAATGCGCGATCCTCACCATGCAGTCCACATTCTCCGGCAGGCATGGCTCCTCTATGAACATTGGATAATACGGCTCCAGCGCCTTCGCCATTCGAATCGCCATCGCCGGGCTTATCCGGCCGTGGAAGTCGATTGCTATGTCCACTTCATTTCCAAGGGCCTGCCGCATCGCCGATATCCGCTCCACATGGCCCTCGATGAAAGCAGCCGTGTCGACAATTCGGCAGGGAGCGTCGACACCCATCTTGACGGCCGTGAAGCCCTGCTCCTTCCTGGCCAAAGCGCTCGACGCGGCCTCTTGAGGAGTCGCGCCGCCCGCGCCCGCATACATTCGGACCGCCTTTCTAACAGCGCCGCCGAGCATCTCGTAGACCGGCATTCCATAATGTTTGCCCTTGATGTCCCAAAGCGCCTGTTCTATACCGCTCAAGGCGCTCACCAGCACCGGACCGCCTCTGTAGAACGTTCCTCTATATATCGTCTGCCAGTGGCGTTCGATGTCGCATGGGTCCTTACCGACCAGGTACGGCTCCAGTTCCTGAACCGCCATGGCCACGGTCCTGGCCCTTCCCTCCACTACCGGCTCGCCCCAGCCGGAGATTCCTTCGTCCGTGTGAATCTTCAAGAACAGCCATCGCGGCTTGACGTGAAATGTCTCGAGCTTGGTGATCTTCAAATCTTGTTCCTCTGAAAACAGTTGTCAGTCGTCAGTCGGGATCCCGCGCACGGCCCGATGGTGCGGCGTTTCCGAACGCCGGACCCAGTTCCCCGGGTTTGCAACCCGCGAGCACACGCCTCACATAAACGTGTTCTCGGGAACCACGGGCAGCAGCGCGCCACAGTCAATTGTCAAACAGGTCCCGGTAATGCAGGCCGCCTTATCCGACGCGAGAAACACAACAGCGTCCGCGATCTCCTCGCAGGCCGCAAACCTGCCGAGCGGCAATCGCGCGGAAATTTGGCTGGGGACCCGGCTGCGATCGAGACTTGTCGTGTAACCCGGAGCTATGCTGTTCACTCTAATGCCGTGCGCGGATAGCTCCAGGGCAGCGTGGCGGGTGAACTTGTTCAGTGCCGCCTTCGAGGGACCATACACATTAGACTTCGGCCAACATCCATCCTGTTGGTTTGAGGTGATGTTGATGATGACGCCCTTAGTCCCGTTCGCAACCATATTCCGCGCGGCCCTCTGAGCGCAAAAGAACGGGGCCTTCCAGTCTGTATTGGTGACCTCGCTCCACATCTCCTCGGTGACTTCCAGAAAAGGCGCGTAGCGTGTGATCCCAGCATTATTCACCAACAAGTCGATGTGCCCAAACTCACCGAGGAACTCCGCGAAAACATTGTCGATTTCCGCCATGCTGGTCAGATTGCCCTCGATAGCGATCGCCTTCGCTCCACATTCCTGCGCCAAACGGCAGACCTCCCGCGCCTTTTCGACCGAGCTGTTGTAGTTTACGCCCACATCGTAGTCGTTGGCGGCAAGCGCAAGCGCAATCCCGCTGCCGATACGCCCGCCGGCTCCCGTAACCAATGCACACTTCCTGCTCATTCAGGTACCTCGCTCGCCGGATCAGATAATCAATCGCGGCGCAACCCATTTGCCTAATGGTGATAATCCCGCGCGCCCGAAAACTAGCTTAGACGCATCGAGCATCTAATCCTTCCGCTCTCTCATGAGTCTTATCAAATGCCCAGGGACCCTACCAACCCTAAGCCGGCAAAGCCGGAGCCAGATTCAATCGTGAAAACGCGAAAGTGTCCGAAACGGAAACTCGTGCCACTCCTGTCACCAACGCCGAAATTATGTCATTCTGAGCAAGTGACCTCGGCGTTGCCGCGGTTACATTAGAAAGAAACCCACCCCCGGTGTTTCGGGGATCTTGTTCCCGAAACTGGGGAGTTTCTTAGGAGCAAGTGACCTCGGCGTTGCCGCGGTTACATTAGAAAGAAACCGACCCCCGGTGTTTCGGGAATCTTGTTCCCGAAACCAGCAGTTTCCTAGGAGCAACTGACGGCGACGCTGCCGCGGTTACATTAGAAAGAAACCCACCCCCGGTGTTTCGGGAATCCTGTTCCCGAAACCAGCAGTTTCCTAGGAGCAACTGACGGCGACGCTGCCGCGGTTACATTAGAAAGAAACCCACCCCCGGTGTTTCGGGAATCTTGTTCCCGAAACTGGGGAGTTTCTTAGGAGGAGCAAGTGACCTCGGCGTTGTCGCCGTTACATTGGAAAGAAACCCACCCCCGGTGTTTCGGGAATCCTGTTCCCGAAACTGGGAAGTTTCTTAGGAGCAATGACCGCGTCGTTGCCGCCGTTACATTGGAAAGAAACCCACCCCCTGTGTTTCGAGATTCTTGGTCCCGAAACTGGGGAGTCCCTTAGGAGCAAGTGACCTTGGCGTTCCGCGGTTACATTAGAAAGAGGTTGACCCCGGGTGTTTCGGAATCTTGTTCCCGAAACTGGGGGAGTTTTTTAGGAGCAAGTGACCTTGGCGTTGCCGTGGGTACATTAGAAAGAAACCCACCCCGGTGTTTCGGGAATCTTGTTCCCGAAACCGGCCAGTTTCCTAGGAGCAACTGACGGCGACGTTGTCGCGGGTTACATTGGAAAAAAACCCACCCCCGGTGTTTCGGGAATCTTGTTCCCGAAACTGGGAAGTTTCTTAGGAGGAGCAAGTGATGGCGACGCTGTCGCCGTTACATTGGAAATAAACCCACCCCCGGGTGTTTCGGGAATCTTGTTCCCGAAACCGGGGAGTTTTTTAGGAGGAGCAAGTGACGGCGAAGCTGTCGCCGTTACATTGGAAAAAATCCCACCCCGGGTTCCGGGAATCTTGTTCCCGAAACCGGCAAGTTTCTAGAGCAAGCCACCTTTCCGTGTTGCCGGTTACATGAGAAAAAAACCCACCCCCGGTGTTTCGGAATCTTGTTCCGGAAACCCCCAGTTTCTTAGGAGCAACCTACGGCGACGCTGTCGCGGTTACATTAGAAAGAAACCCACCCCGGTGTTTCGGGAATCTTGTTCCTGAAACTGGGGAGTTCTTAGGAGGAGCAAGTGATGGCGACGCTGTCGCTGTTACATTGGAAAGAAACCCACCCCCGGGGTTTCGGGACTCTTGTTCCCGAAACTGGGGGAGTTTGAAGGGCAAGTGACGGCGACGCTGTCGCCGTTACATTGGAAAGAAACCCACCCCGGTGTTTCGGGAATCTTGTTCCCGAAACTGGGGAGTTTCTTAGGAGGAGCAAGTGACGG
>CAWGNL010000072.1:0-48804 GCA_963823885.1 uncultured bacterium | reverse complement strand
GGTGATCTTAGCGAACCTACCGAACTCACGTGTATTGACAAAGCTTTGCGGCTTGCAAAAAAGCCTGCGTCCGTGGAACCAGAAAGCCACATGACAACTGAGCCGACGGCGCGCTTTATAGCCTCGCTTGCGAGAGAATCAAGGATAAGCCTTCGGCTTCGCCACTGTGCATGAAATTTGGCATGTTCCGCCCAACTCGAACTGAATCGGGTTCAGGACGGCGGGATGGGCGATTCGGAAATCGCCACCCAGGCGAGGGGCCCGCGGGGTGGGGTTCCGGGTCTCTCTTTCTGATCTCCGCTCAATGTGTCTTTGACAACGCGCCTCACGCGTTCTCCAAGCCCCGGTCGAACAGCGAGCACGGCGCCGGTCGGTTTGTCCAGGCCGAAAGACCGCCAGCGGACTCCTTTGCCGAACCTGATCCGGCTCACGTCGCTCTCCACCACCAGCAAGGCTCCCCTTCGAATCCTCTGGCGCGCACCCGAGTTTGGCCGCGTAGTGCCGGTTGGAGCATTGCCACTAAGTTTGTTGGTCTTGGAGGCGTCGTTGGAAGGTAGTGGTCTGCCGTCAGTTGTCAGTCGGGACCTCGCGTGCAGGGGGCGAGTCGGTTTCTTCGGGGTTCGAGTTGGAGTCTGGCGCGGCGCTATTGGCAGTCTCGACATAGGGGTCCGATGCGAGGAACCGCTGCAGCCGGGCCTCCAGATGCGATACCCCTCCAACGCGCGCGGCGTGGCCGTCGGCAAAAAGCGTGTTCCTGTAAGTTACGCTGCCATCCGGTATCAGGTCTCCCATATGCCAATAGCAGATATCACCAGGACAGCCTTTGGTCACGAAGATATGGCAGCCAGAGGCGGCCGATTCTCGGTCGTCGAGCCTATTTCACGTTAGGGGATAACCCGGTCCAGGCCTCGAGCCATCCGGAGAAACGATCCTGCTGATTGGATGCCCTAGTATTCTAGCTGACCCGTGTAGCGCCAGATCGGCTGGCCGGGTGGAACGCCCATCACACTGTCACATCCCGCAAGACACGAAGCTGGAATGTGGGTGTCGCTGGGGCAGCCGAATACTCCGGGCCGGGGGGACATCGCCGCCCTCCGGCCCACGTCCGCCCGCCATATAGGGGGTGAGACCTGCTGATGCGTCCTCTTACCGCCATTCTCGGGAAGGCTCCAATGGCTCGGACCGCCCCAGGGGACGGCCGATGGGAAGTGGGAATCGTATCGTTGAGCACATATGAAGACGGCGCCCATCTTCTTCATGTTGGAAAGAGACTCGCCACCTCCCGCGTTTTCTTGGCCTTGACAAGCACTGGGGTTATGCCGAAAGCATGGCCACGATAACGACAAGTACCAAGGGCTCGGCCACGCGCCCCCCCCGAAGCCCTCTTTATCGCTATTCTCTCGGAGTCCACCGCTCGCATGGCCTTTCGCCTTTCGCAAACTCCCGGCAGCCGTGTTACCGCCAAACGCGCCCGAGTCCCAGCAGGGGCCAGCCTTGTAACAACTTCATTCTACCCAGAATCGGCTGCTAGTCAATGCCGAGAAACGGGTTAAAGGTTAGAAAGTTAAAGGTTAAAGGTTGGGAGAGAAGACTTCCGCCAACCGTCCTCCGCTGTTTCGTGGAAACCCTTTTCCCGAAACTCACTGGTGTCTGTCGCTCCCAATAGGGGGTTTTGATCCCCTCATCAGTGGGAATTTTCTAAGAAGGCCGTCAGTTAGCATTGGAGGTTAGTATGGAATCCACGAACCCCGTTGCGCTTCTGGTACTTATTATTATTCGGGGCGCTCCGTTTGGCTCCAGCGAATGCGCATGTGGTCCTGGTGAGTTCTTACCCAAGGACAAAGCCGTTCTGAAGACCTCGCCAAAGACCGTCATGCTTCGATTCGACGCCGCATCGAAAAACGGCTATTCCAAGTTAGTATTGGATGGCAAGGGCCACAAGGTCAAGCTTCCCTCGCAGCACGGATACGCAGCCGGTTCTCCCGCCCAGCTTATCATCGCTGTGCCCAGCTGCGGCCCGATAGCTCTAGTGTCCAGTACCAAGTCATGGCCACCGGCGGCCACTTACTCCCGAGTCATTCGCTTCACAATGAAGTGAATTGAAACAGTCCGCGGAGGAGGCAAAGCGCCTGATATTGCTTTCGGTGCTTCTCTACGTTTTCTGCGCGCGCTCACGTTCGTGGGCCTGGCCCGCGTCGGGGCATCGTCTTCCGTTCCGTGGTCGCGAGGCCGCTGGAGGCGGCGGGCGACATCGCCATGCGGCAGTTCGCCGGATGAGTCTCGATCGCGGTGGGAGCGTTCCTGGTGGCGGTCTTGGGGTGTTGGCTCTGGCCAGCATCGTCGGCCCTGGCGGATGCGAGCGGGCGTTGGCCCCTCGCCGAGTTTCTTGCCGCGACTTCGCATGGCCGGGTGATTTCTACGCGGCCTTGAGCTTCTGCCTTGGCTTTGCGGCTCTGCGCTGCCGTCCCGATCCCGAGCGCGTGGGCGGTTGCGGCCTTATTGGAGCGGCGGTTATGGCGGGCCGGGGCAGCCGACACACGGGGCGAGCCGCCTGGACAATCGCGCGGCGCTGATGAGTGTGACGGTCATCCACCAGTTTGCCGCCGTGGCGTGGTTTGGCTGCGTCATCCACCTTGCGGCCAGTGGCCCCTGCTGAGCCGGGACGGGGTGGCGGAAAAAATTTGGCCCTATCTACCCGCAGCTTCTCCCCCGATTGCGGCGGGCAGCGCCGCTGCTGGTCGCGTCTTGGATTTACCTATCATGGAGTATATCCGGGATCAGCGGGGCTGGTCGGCACGGCCTATGGGCGATGCTCATCACAAAAGTGGCGCTGCTGGCGGCTATGCTGTTTCTTGCGCGAATCGACATTACGGCGATTCGTCACTGGAAGCCGAGCAGGTCCGCCGGAATTGCTGCGCAAGGTGCCGATTTTTGCCAAGTCGAGGGTCGTATCGGCGTGATTGTTCTGATGGCAGCCGCGGCTACCGGTCAGCCGCCGCCGTCGATTCGGCGTCCGAGCCGAGCAACTCCGGCGGAATCATCGAGGCTCTGGCTCCGAAATACCAGCAACTGGTCCCTCGCCCCGCATTCCAAGATGCTTGCCGGGGCTACGTTTCGCTCGTCCTTACACGCCGCCGACCGACATTCAAAAGATTAGAGCGACTTCAACCACACGTTTCCGGGATCATCCTAATTGTGGTCCGCCTGGGCGGCACGCTGAACGCTTGACTAATGGACGCAGGGCGCGTTTCAGGCTGCTGCTCTTTCTGCCTTGGCCGTGTTTCTGGATCGTGATCGGCGAGCCAAATGGCCTGCCCGTTGGGGCCGGAGAAGTTTTGGGCGACCCTGATTGGCGCCCGAGGTGCTCCAGCACAGGCTGGCGACATTCCTGGGAGCTGGGAATGGCGCTTATGGAATGGCGAGTGGGTGTTCTCGGCGAAAGGCCCGCCGATGGCGCGACACGTTTTCCGTGCTTTGCTTGGTCGAGGCGCGCTGCCCCTCACCCATTCTCACTCGGTGTTTGCCCTCAAGTGGGCTTATTCTGATGAAAGTCTCGCACAACGCCATTGGCTCCCCTCGGTCCTTGCGGGAGATGGCTGGAACTGCGCATGGGCCGCCGCAGAGGGCCGCATTGCGGGAATCCTCCGGCCGATCCGTTCACACTGGTAGGGGTGGTTTTGATGTTTTATCGCGAAACGTGAGTGCAGGCGCTGCGCCCGGATCGGAATCGCACCAAAATATCCCGCTGCCTAGGCGCGCCCCCGTATTCGCGCGCTCCTCCCAAGTTGCGCGAGGCGCTGGCAAGGGACGGCGCCACAGCTGCCGCGTCGCTCGCCGACGTTAAGAAGCTCGACAAAAGCCGCGCGCGATTTGGCTGACGCCGCGGGCCGGGCAGGTCACCGGAAGACCCCCCTCAAGTCTCGGCGGCCCAGCTTGAAGCGCCTGCGCACATCGTCCGGCAGAAGCAATTACCGCCATCATCACACAACGTCGCCGCGCTGAGGCTAGGCCGCCGAGACTTTCGACCGTTTCTTCGGGCGGCCGCCCGGCCGGCAGCATCAGCCAAATCGCGCGCGGCTTTTGCTCGAGCTTCTTCACAACATCGGCGAGCGACGCGGCAGCTGTGGCGCCGTCCTTTGCCAGCGCCTCGCGCGACTTGGGAGGAGCGCGCGAATACGGGCCGGGCACCTCCGCCGCCCTAAGCGGCGTCGTAGTTTGGTGCGATTCCGAATCCGGCGCAGCGCCTCCACTCACGTTTCGCGATAAAACATCAAAACCACCCCTACCAGTGTGAAACAGATCGGCCAGAGGATTCCCGCAATGCGGCCCTCTCGGCCGCCATGCGCAGTTCCAGCCATCCTCCCGCCCCCGCCAGGACCGCAAGGATGCCTATGGCGTTGTGCGAGACTTCGATCAGATAAGCCCACTTGAGGGCAAACACCGAGTGAGAATGGGTGAGCAGCAGCGCGCTCCAACCAAGCAAAGCACGGGAAACATATAGCGCCATCGGCCGGCCCTTTCGCCGAGAACACCCACTCGCCATTCCATAAGCGCCATTCCCACTACCAGGAATGTCGCCAGCCTGTGCTGGAGCACCTCGGGCGCGATCAGGGTCGCCCAAAACTTCTCCGGCCCCAACGGCCAGCCGTTTGGCTCGCCGATCACGATCAGAAACACGGCCAGAGGCAGAAAGAGCAGCGGCCAGAAACGCGCCCTGCGTCCATTAGTTAACCGGTTCACGAGCGCGCCCAGGCCGACCACGATTATGATGATCCCGGAAACGTTGTGGTTGAAGTCGCTCTGAATCTTTTGAATGTCGGTCGGCAGCGTGTAAGGATCCAGCGAAGATGTAGCCCGGCAAGCATCTTGGAATGCGGGGGAGGGATTAGTTGCGGCATTTTCGGAGCGAGAGCCTGGATGACTTCCGCCGGAGTTGCTCGCTCGGACGCCAAATCGACAGCGGGCGGCTGGCCGGTCAGAGCCGCGGCTGCCATCAGAACAATCACGCCGATGCCGACCTCGACTTCGGCAAAGATCGGCACCTTGCGCAGCAATTCGCGCCGGTCCCCCGTCAGCTTCCAGTGACGAATCGCCGTCATGTTCATTTGCGCAAGAAACAGCATAGCCGCCAGCAGCGCCACTTTTGTGATGAGCATCGCCCCATAGGCCGTGCCGACCAGCCCCGCTGCATCCCGGATATACTCCACGTACAGGTAAATCCCAGACGCGACCAGCAGCGCGACGCTGCCCGCCGCCATGGGGGAGAACCTGCCGGTCAGATAGGGCCAAATCTCTTCCGCGACCCCGTCCCGGCTCAGCAGGGACCACTGGGCCGCAAGGTGGATGACGCCGCCGACCCACGCCACGGCGGCAAACTGGTGGATGACCGTCACACTCATCAGCGCCGCGCGATTGTCCAGCCGGCTCGCCCCGTGTGTAAGCCATGCCCCGGCCGCCATAACCGCCGCTCCGAATAAGGCCGCAACCGCCCACGCGGTTGGCGAATTGCGACGGCAGCGCAGAGCCGCAAAGCCAAGGCAGAAGCTCAAGGCCGCGTGAATCATTCCCGCCCATGCGAAGTCGGCGCCAAGAAACTCGGCGAGGGGCCAACGCCCGCTCGCATCCGCCAGGGCCGACAATGACGTGGCCAGAGCCGACAACCCCGAGACCGCCACCAGGAACGCTCCCACCGCGATCAGAGAACTCATCCGGCGAACTGCCGCATCGGCGATGTCGCCCGCCGCCTCCAGCGGCCTGGCGACCACGTAACGGAAGACTATGCCCCCGACGCTCAAGGCCAGGCCCACGAACGTGAGCGCGCGCAGAAAAACGTCGAGAAACGCCGAAAGCAATATCAAGGCGCTTTGCCTCCTTCCGCGGGACGTGTTCGATTCACTTGATTGTGAAGCGAATGAGACCGGGAGTAAGGTGGCCGTCGGTGGCCATGACTGGTACTCGACCTTATAGCTATCGGGCCGCAGCTTGGGCACAGCGATGATAAGCTGGGCGGGAGAGCCGGCTGCGTATCCGTGCTGCGAAGGAAGCTTGACCTTGTGGCCCTTGCCATCCAATAATGTAACTTGGGAGAGCCGTTTTTCGATGCGGGCGTCGAATCGAAGCATGACGGTCTTTGGCGAGGTCTTGAGAACGGCTTTGTCCTTGGGTGAAGAACTCACCAGGACCGCATGCGCATTCGCTGGAGCCGGAAGCGCGAGCGCGCCGATAATAATAAGTACCAGAAGCGCAAGCGGGTTCGTGGATTTCATACTAACCTCCAATGCTGACTGACGGCCTTCTTAGAAAAATTCCCACTGATGAGGGGATCGAAACCCCCTATTGGAGAGCGACAGACACAGTGAGTTTCGGGAAAAGGGTTTCCCGAAACAACGGAGCGGTTGGCGGAAGTCTTCTCCCCCAACCTTTAACCTTTAACTTTCTAACCTTTAACCCGTTTCTCGGCATTGACTAGCAGCCGATTCTGGGGTAGAATGAAGTTGTTGACAATGCGGGCCCCTGATGGGACTCGGGCGCGTTTTGGCGGTAACGCGGCTGCCGGCAGTTTGCGAAAGGCGAAAGGCCATGCGAGCGGTGGACTCCGAGAGAATAGCGATAAAGAGGGCTTCGGGCGGGGGAGTTACCGTGGCCGAGCTCTTGGTCGTTGTCGTTATTGTGGCCATGCTTTCGGCCATATTATTCCCCGTGCTTGTCAAGGCCAAGGAAAACGCGAGGGTGGCTGAGTGTCTTTCCAACATGAAGCAGATGGGCGCCGGTCTTCATATGTACCTCGACGAATACGATTCCCACTTCCCATCGGCGGTCCCCTGGGGCAGTCCGAGCTACTGGAGCCTTCCCGAGAATGGCGGTCAGAAGACCATTCAGCAGGTTCTCACCCCCTATATGGCGGGCGGCAGAGATGCGCCGGAGGGCGGCGACATGTACTCCAGCCCCGGAGTATTCGGCTGCCCGAGCGACACCGGCATTCCAGCTTCGTGTCTTGCGGGATGTGACAGTGTGATGGGCGTTCCACCCGGCCAGCCGATCTGGCGCTACACGGGCTGCAGCTACGAATACTACGCATCCAATCAGCAGGATTGGCTTTCTCCGGATGGCTCGGTGGTCCCGTGGACCGGGTTATCCCCTGACGTGCAAATAGGCTCGACGACCGAGCGAATCGGGGCGCCTCTGGCTGCCATATTCTTCGTTACCAAGAAGGCTGTCCTTGGTGATATCTTCTATTGGCATATGGGAGACCTGATACCGGATGGCAGCGTAGCTTACAGGAACACGCTTTTTGCCGACGGCCACGCCGCGCGCGTTGGAGGGGTATCGCATCTGGAGGCCCGGCTGCAGCAGTTGTCGCATTGGCACCCCTATGTCGAGACTTGCCAATAGCGCCGCGCGAGGTTCGAACTTCAAACCCCGAAGAAACCGCCGCCCCCTGCACGCGAGGTCCCGACTGACAACTGACGACTGACGACTACCTTCCAAGGACGCCTCCATGTCAACAAACTCAGTGGCAATGCTCGACCGGCACTACGCGGCCGAACTCGGGTGCGCGCCCGAGGATTTCGGCACGGGCGCCTTGCTGGTGGTGGAGAGCGACGTGAGCCGGATCAGGTTCGGCAAAGGAGTTCCGCTGGCGGTCTTTGGCCTGGACAAACCGACCGGCGCGGTGCTCGCTGTTCGACCGGGGCTTGGAGAACTCGTGAGGCGCGTTGTCAAAGACAGCATTGAGCGGAGATCAGAAAGCAGAGAGCCCGGAACCGCCGCCCCGCGGGGCCCTCGCCTGGGTGGCGATTTCCGAATCGCCCATCCCGCCGTCCTGAACCCGATTCAGGATTCGAATTCGGCGGAACATGTCTCCATTTTCATGCACAGTGGCGAAGCCGAAGGCTTTATCCTTGATTCTCTCGCAAGCGAGGCTATAAAGCGCGCCGTCGGCTCAGTTGTCGATGTGGCTTTCTGGTTCCACGGACGCAGGCTTTTTTGCGAGCCGCAAAGCTTTGTCGATCGCGAGTTGGGGACGGTTCGCTCGGTCGACCGGCGAAGACGAGCACGCCGATGCTTTTCACCGCAAGTGGGGTGGGGAAGTCTTTGGGCAACTCGTCGAGGGCCGCGTCGCCGCTTGGGCCGCGGTTAAGCCCCTCTCGGATACCGTGTGGGACCTGAGTGTGGAGACCCTGCCGGAGTTTCGCCGCAGGGGACTCGCGGCAAGCGTGGTGTCCGCCGCGGTCAAGAGCATTTTCGCCCAGGGCAAACTCGCCGCATGGGGCGCCGACCGTGACAATATCGCTTCTTTGCGCACCGCATATTCTGTTGGCTTCGTCGACTACTGCTTCGATTTCGGCTGCGTCGCGTCAGGGCTGAGTAACGAGTAATGACCTCCTCTATGCGGCGGGAACGACAACCCAAGGCAACTCCCCGGCATGGATCCCTTCGAGTTCCCGCTGCACGCGTGGCGCCGGCCTTCCAAATGCGAGTAATGAGAAGCGGGTAACGAGTAACGAGAAGGGACATCGCCGCATAGTGGTCTCCCTTCCCCAGTCCCTAGTGTCTACTTGCATAAATAGCTAATAGTATTCTTGCCGGTGTATCGGGAATCTTGTTCCCGATACGCACTTAGTTTCGGGAACAAGATTCCCGAAACACCCGTTACAGCATTCTATCAATCAATTATGCAACTAAGCACTAGCTCCTAGCCCCTGCCTTCAGGTGTATGATCCGGCGCGTGGCGTCGGTGATCCTTGCGTCTTCGGAGAGGACGATGCCTGCCACCCAAAGTATCTTTTCGTCGTCCGTCACGACCGCTGCTTGCGCGCGCTGGGCTCTTGGTATTTTGCGGTCGGTGAAGACATCCTGCACTTCTTGCTGCCCGACATTCCCAACGGTCTTATCCGGTCTCCGGGCCGGGGGCTTCGCACGCGCGGCTTACCCGCAACACTTTCGGCATCGATCCAGGCTTCGCTGTCGGCGAAAGCTTCGATACCGGATTTGTCCGTCACTTCCACCTCTATTGTCAGGCCGATTTCCGGGATCGATAGCGATCCGGGAACCGAAAGAGCATAATCGAAAGGCTTGATGCGGGCGGATTTCTCTTTCGGGTAAATGCGAATTTTCGCTGCCCTTTCTTGCGGCATATATGCGTCCGGAAGGCAGAGTGATGGTAAAGTCACCGCCTGATTGAAGGGCATCGACCACGCGCTCGATCTGCTCGAACTCGACGTCCACGAGATCGCCCTTCAGGGTCTCTATGCAGGAGCGGACGATCTGCCGCTGCAGCGCCCTGCGCAGGCGCAGGAACGAGTCCGGGTCGATTGCGCCGTGGCTGGAAATCTCCAGAAGCGCCGGGACCGCGAGCGATTCTATAAGCTCGTTCTGGGCGGCGGCTATCTCCGCCAGGCGAACAAGGGCGCGCTTCACCTGCGAATTGTAGTCGCGCTCGATCAAGGGTATCAACTCGTGCCGGACGCGGTTGCGGGTGTAGGCGGTATCCTGGTTGCTTTCGTCAACTCTGAATGGCAGGGCATTTTCAGCGATGTAAGCTTCGATTTCGGCACGGAACGTGTCGATCAGCGGGCGGACGACATTTTTCGCGCACCGGTTTGATCGACCCCAGACCTTCTATCCCGGCGCCCCTGATAACGTTCAGGAGCACCGATTCGGCGCGGTCGTCGGCGGTATGGCCGAGGGCGATCTTGGCGGCGCCGATCTTCTCGGCGGTCTCCCGCAGGAACTTTTGCCTCAGCACTCGGGCCGCTTCCTCCTCGCCCATCCGCATCGCCGCCTTGAGCACCGGCACCAGGACGCGTTCGACGGTTACAGGAAGGCCGTAATCGTTCGCGACGCTTGTAACGAAACTCTCGTCCTCGCCGCAGGATTCGATACGAATGCCGTGGTTAAGGTGCGCAACGTGAAGGGTGATGCCGAACTCCGCCGAGCGGCTGTGCAGGGCGTGGAGCATGGCGACAGAGTCCGGCCCGCCCGATACCGCGACCAAGACCAAATCGCCCGGCTCGAACATACCATGTCGTTTTGCCGCTGAGAGAATATCCATGTATTACCTAGGGACGAGAGGCTAGGGACTAGGAAGGGAACCCCTCCCCTTCTCTGTTCGGGCGGATTTGCAATCTAGCCCGTAAAGGGCAATCTGGGCATCTCCGATGCCCCAACCAACGCCGTAATCCGAGTGGTTGTGTCGGGGATTGCAAATCCGCCCGAACGGAACGCGTCCTCAGGCACATTCTATCAGCAACCGTTTTGCGGGTCAAATTGACTGGTGCTTTTCCTTCCCTCTTAACCCAGAATGCGAATGGGGGTATCAAGTCAGGCTCCGGGTGTCCGTGTTATCCGAACACCCGGACGAAACGCTAATCTACTTTCTGCGTCTGATAGCAAGGCCCGCCGCGCCAAAAAGACCGCCGAGCAATGTAACTATCGAAGCAGGCTCAGGAACAGCAACAGCGTTGACGATCGCGGCGCCTGTGCCACCGCTTGCGGACATTCCTGTCGCAACGCTTCCAAGCAACTGGAATGATCCATTTCCGTTATCCTGGTATAGTAGCCCATCGAGGTAGCCACCGCTATCTACTTCCACCAGAACGTCATGTGCACCGACCCCTGTAACGCTTCCAGTTGCGATTGCCTCCACCAAATTGCCCGCGCCACAGTTTATACTGGCATTTCCAGCCCCGGCCAAATTCACAAATGCGCCTCCGGTATACTGGAAATCTTGTACGGTATTTCCGACCGCTACCAGAGTACTCTGAATTCCGTTACCATCGATATTGCCAATGGCTATGCCTGAACCCGTCCCCGACCATGTAACAAGGCTGGTGACGAACTGCCAGCTCGATGAAACATATTCAAAATAGTCCGCGCCATAGGTGCCGTTCGACTGAATGCCAATTACAACGCCCGGGTTACCGTCTCCCGTGACATTGGTCCCGAACGCGACTCCCCCGCCTTGTTGGTTGGTTATCAGAGAACCAACATAGTCATTGTTAGGCGAAGCATTGAATATGTACGCACCTTCGGCATTCGTGTTGCTCGCATACTGCGAGCCCACAAAGATCCGACTTGTTCCGCCGACACTTCCTATGGCGACACCGTCACCGTTCTGATAAGTAATGTAGTCACCTACAGCGGTACCGGATGTGTTGTAAACGAACGCGCCTGCATAATTAGTATTCGATGAACCCTGTGTGCCGACTACCAACTCGGCTCCTCCGTTTCCATACACGTCTCCGTAGGCAAGTCCGTGCCCAAGATAAGTTTGACCAGTCACTCCTTGCAATGTATAATTCGCGCTGTAGACCCATGCCGAATTACCAGTGGAACTTGAACTCGGGTTTGCTCCGAGCAGCATCAGTCCCTGGCCCGCGGTCGGTGTGAGTGTACCTTGCGCACCCGCGGACACTGCCAAACACAACAATACCGCGCCAATAGCGCCCCATCTCAGTCCGGTCTTCATAATTTGTCTCCTTCTGCTTTTGTGTGTAGCTTTTCGCGCACAACCTTTCCAGTAAAGATGCATCTCGATCCTGCATTAACCGGTTGCTATTTGTATGTTACCATCGAATTCGGCGTTTGTCAAGGGCATTTTTCGAGTCTTTCCAATTTCCCGCAAAATCTAACCGCTTGGGGGTTGACAAAGCTTGCGGGCTGGTATAATATATTACTTGAGGTGCGCAAGCGCCTTTCCAATTCACACAGACTCTAACTGAATACAAAACCGAATAGACAATTTAGCGCCTAGTTTCTCTTTCGAGAAAGCGGAGGAACCGCCTAAAGGGGCGAATCCGGACACGGAGGGGTTGCTTCCTACCCAGCCCGACAGCTAACTCCGCAGGCGCGGCAGGAAGATTTCTGAACATCTAAGCCGCGGTTGCGCCTATCCGCGGCTTTTTTGATATCACGATGAGATTCGTCCAGTTTGCCGACATCCATCTCGACTCCAACCTCGGCGGCGCCCTCGATCTCCCGCCCGAAAAGAAAGAGGCCCTGCGGGACGACATCCGAACCGCCCTCGCAAGGGCCTGCGCCCTGGCCCGCGAAATCAAGGCCGACCTGGTCCTCGTCCCGGGCGATCTCTTCGACTACGAGACCGCCCGGGGAAGAGACGGCCGCGTTCCTGATCGATATCTTCGCCGCGACCGCCCCGGCAAAGGTCTTCATCGCCCCGGGCAATCACGACAGCCTCCACCCCGGCAGCCCCTATCTTTGGCGGAGGGCGGAGAGGGGAGAGCAGAGGGCGGGACGTTTCGGGAAAAGGGTTTCCCGAAACAACGGGAACTCAAGGATGTATACAAACCCTGGTCAGGCGAAAGCTACGCACTCGATATGCTGCTGGAGTCAGGGGGCAGGCGCTTGTCGGTGGAGCGTGATTTCCCGCGGGAGCGGTTCGTAGTCCGCGATGCGTTAACCAACCGCGATATCAGCGCGGAGTTCGAGACAGACCTCGCCGCGCACATTGACCGCCTTGGCGCGAATCGCTCTGAAGACGATCTTCCGGAAGCTATCCTCCGCGTTAAAGCAGCGCTCGGCGCCTATCTGGCCGATCTCAAGAGTCTTCGCGAGGTGGAGCGAGGTCTGGCCGGGCTTGAACGCGATATCGCCGGCAAGCGCGGGGCGGTCGAAGAGGAACTCGATGCCGTGCTCTCGATCCTTTCCGACGCCGGGATCGCGCCTCGCGACTCGCTCGAAGAGGCGTTGCGAGCCTTCGAGGAGGGTGAAAAGCATTATCGGCGGTTCGTGGAGATCAAGGACAGCCTGCTTCCCACCGCGACTATCCCGCGCTGCTCGAAGACTCGGAAGAGCCTGCGGCGGGAGTCGGAGAAGATTTCGCGGTTCGCCTCGCGTGCTGCCGGGAGCTTTCCAGGCTGGGGGAGCCGATTCCCATCATCCTCGACGCCCCCCTGATAACCGCCGATGATGACCGCTTCCGCACGGGCTTGCGTTTCCTCGCCGAGCAGTTGGCCCTCGATAACCAGATCATCGTGCTGAGCTGCCATAAGTTTCGGCACGAGAACCTTTCCGCCGAGGCTTGGTTCAGGGAGAATGTGACGGTGGTGGGGATGGGTGAGGGTTAATAGGGTTAGTAGGGAGGGGAAGCGCATTCCCTTCCCCTATCAACCCTACTAACCCTATAACCCTAAAGCGGCGTAGCCGCAACCAAGAGGGCCATCGCCGGAAAATCAATACGGCCTTTCCGTAATTCGGAAGGTCGGTGGTTTCTTCTTACGTATCTTACAACCCTTCCCAAGCTACGGAATCATCACATCGATCCACAGCGCGGTCATCGCGCCGCCCTGGCGCGGGCCGCCCACGTTGATCGCGAGTCCGGGTTTCACGTCGGCGGGTGTGCCGGGATAGTTGGGGGCTGTCCTCGGCCGCACCGTGATCACGGTTGCGAGAGTGCCGGTCACGGTCACCACCCTGCCCTTGATCGTGGTCACGACGATGGTATTACCGGATGCGGATGCCACCGTGCCCTTGATTTCGCCGGGGCTGAAGCTCACGGACACAGCCTGCAACGTGCCCGGGCCGGGAATTCCACGGGCCGTGGCACTGAAACCGGGAGCCAGATCCGCGAGCGTGCCGGTGTAAGTGTGACATGTGACCTTGGTGTTCTGAGCAACCGCGACGTTGATAGTCTGCGTGCCGCTGGTCAAGACGAAGCCGTTGGGTCCGACCGAGGCTATCTTGCCCCTGTAGCTCGGCATCGGCACGTTGACCGAACGAGCATAATGGGTCCCGTCGTCCCAGACATTATAGCCTACCTCCACGTTCGTTCCGGTCGCGAACTGGTCCGGCGTGGACCTCTGGCCGTAGATTGCGAACCTGGTCGCGGCGTTTACGGTGAATATTAGCGGACCGCTCTTGGTCTGGACGGTTATGCCCGAGGAGTCGAGCGCGGTAATGGCTCCGGCCGCGCTTCCCGAGAAAGGCGGCCGTACCCCTGGGGCGAGCGCGCGAATTACCGTCGCGGTCTGGCCTTGACCCGCATTTTGGAAGTGGATTATCGCCGGATCTTGTACCTTGACCTGATCGATTGTGGATTCGGCCCCTTTGACTCTCACCCGGGTAGTGGAAGTCACGGCGAAAGTCTGCGGGCCATTGTGCTCGGTCGCGATGGTAATTGCCGACGAACTCACGGCGGTCACGCTGCCGAACATCCACCCGCTGCCGGTGGGCACAACCCTGACGACGGCGGCCAGGACGTTGCCATCCGCAAGGGTCCGGTAATTCACGACGACGCTGTCGCCGACCTTCAGGTCGGCCACACTCGTTTTCAGCCCCTGGACGACGGTGTCGGTGTCGATAGTGAAGATAGGCGAACCCGCGCTTTCAGTCTGAACCGTGAGGGTTGTGCCGGTTATCGCGGTGATCTGCCCCGCGAGGGTCCCGGCAGCCTTCGGGGTCGGACTTTCGCCGGGCCACCACTCCACCTTGGCTGTCGCCGCAAAGGCCGAGATGGACATCGCTAACGAGAGAATGATAAATGCCGACAATACGAGTCTTCTCATTCAAAGTTCCTCCTGATTAGAAGTGTGGGTGATAGGTGATGGGCGTTGGGGAAGGAAAGGTTCCCTTCCCATCACCTAACACCCAAGACCTCTTCCGATCTCCCATCACTTGACACCCAAGCATTATTGGCTTATCACGTCCTTGGACGCAGGGCATGCTCATATAGTTTCAAAGTTCGTGACTGGCTGATCACGCATATCGAGGGTTCGGACAGACTGCTGAGTTCGTTCATAATCGAGGGCGAGAATAAGCGGGCAGCGTAGACTGGGAAATTTTGAATTTTGAATTGGGGAAGGGATGCCCGTCGTTCCCTTCCCAATTTAGGATTCAAAATTCAAAATTTCAGAATTCGTTATCATGCGTTTGGTCATGCGCTTTGTCATGCTCAGCTTAGTGCCTTCGTCGGGTTTGGATACCAGCTTGACCCTGTCCATCAGGGTCTTGATGAGTATTATCCCCATTCCGCCCTCGCGGTCGAAATCCACTTTGGGGATCACGTCGTCAGCGGGGGCAGCAAACCCACGGCCCTCGTCACTCACCTCGATCGTGATGGCGCCCTTCGAGTGCGAACACTTCACGCGGACCGGTGGAATGCATATCTTGTCGACGTAAGCGTGGCGCACGACGTTTGCGACCGCCTCCGAAGCAGCTACTTCCATCTCTTCCACGTCCGCTTTTGTTATATGGTGGAGCTCGGCGAACTCAGCAACAGCTCGACGCACCGTCCGAACGTACTGCGCTTTGCACGGGACCCTGATTTCCAGCTCGTCGCCGCTCCAATCACCCGTCAAAGCCATTTTAATCCGCTCCTTCCGCCAGCCCCTTTCCCCTTCTAGACGCTAGATGTTAGAAGTTAGAGGTTAGATACAAAAGCTTTGTACCCGCACGCCTATGCTCTCAAACCTCGTCCATACTTGGCGCCGGACTTAATCGCGAAAGCGCGAAAGGGCGAAAAAGAAAGGATGAAGGCTGTTTTAGCAGAGGCGGAGACAGGCGAACATTTTGGCTTCTCGGGGGGTCATACCACTAGATCACTAAATTGGAGGAGGGAGAATGCTTCGTGGTAATACTCCGGGACGAGTGAGCGTATGGAATGTGCTCTTTTGTCTATGCGTGGTCGCGGTGATGGGCGCAATTCTGCTGCCTCCACTAACCCACTCGACCTGCGGCACATACTCTTCAAACTGCGAATCCAACATGAAGGAGATCGGCAGCGCGTTCAAGATGTATCTTTCGGACAATGACGACACGTACCCGACCAACAGATGCTATACCGCCGGCGGGAAACTCAGGCCGATCAACGACTCCACCAACGATCCATCGAGAATCCCGATATCGCCGTTCCTCACCACCAGCGACGCTCGCATCGGCCCCACGAATTGCACGCCCCACGGCGTAGGCTCCTTCGTGCTGTTCAATGATAGCCACGTCAAGCTTATTCCCGCAAACATCTTCCCCGAGCAAGACCGGATCACGAGAGCGAATTGCTGGGACCCCAAGACCCGCCAGTGGTATAATTTCGGACCCGGGGCGAAGACGGCGAGCGATCTGATAGGCTCCATCGCGATTACGCCGTAAGAGCAGGCGCTGCCCGTCAGAATCAGTCAGCCTCGCAGATATGGTACAAACGCAGCAGCCATGTCATTCCGAACGAATGTGAGGAATCTCAACGCCGCGCCGGGATACATTTGTCGACATGTGAGGCTCAACCGATAGGTCGAGATTCCCCGCGTTCGCTCCTAAGAAACTCTCTTCGGAAGAGCGCGGAAGCTGCTTAATGCAGAGGGCACTAGCACAACGATTACGTCATCCAGCGAAGTCGAAGGATCTGCTTTTACATTACGGCGTAGATCCATGCGGGAGCTAAAAGCAGATTCTTCGTTCCTCAGAATGACGTGTTTGCAGCGTTGGTGGCAAGAGCGCCGCGTGCTTGCCAGGCAACAGACACGTCGGGCATGCGTTTCTTTCCAATGTGACTGCGACAGCGTCGCAGTCAGTTGCTCGGAATGACATGACTCGTGGGTCTGTGCCGGGATCGCCGCGTGATTCCCGGCGGAACAAGTAGCCAGGCGCGCCAGTCTGAAAGGTACATCCATGCAGAAAGGAGGTGAACAAAATGAACTCACCCAAACAGGGGCCCACGATACTGAACGTTGTCTTTATTATCCTCATACTGCTCGTAGTGGCGGCCGTGCTGCGGCCCGTGCTCGCGCCGCCCCGCAGGCCCAGTCCCGGGGGGTCGTCCCAATCCTGCCTGCAGGAATCGGCCATTGCTCTGGAAACCTACTGGAACGACTACGATGGCAAATTGCCTTCCTCGGCCCTGGTAAGTCACGCGAAGAGGTGGAATAAACGGGACTTCCTCACATTCGCCACCACGATCGGCCATCTACAGCAGACTCAGCCGCACCCCCGGACGTGGGCGGAAGTGCTCTACAGCCACATGAAAAGCAAGGACGTCATGTTCTGCCCTTGGGATAACGTGGACCGCACCGACCCGAACGCCCAGGTCTCCTACTGGTGGAAGACCGCCATCGACAAGGCCTGGTTTGGCGAGGGCTGCAAGGAAGCCTGCCAAAGAGCAAGCGACTTCCCCTTCGCGGCGGACACCATCGTTTTCTACGAGCACACGGGCTGGCATTCCGGCGACGTGGATCGACTGAAAAATGGTACACAGATCAATGTCGTATACCTGGACAGCCATGTCTGGCCGATTACCCTGGAGAACTTCACTTCGGGTGACCCCGTGAACTGCGCCGCCAACTCCGACGGCGAACCGATGTACTTCAACTACGATGAGAGTGACCCCGCCAAGACTCTGCCAAGCAATGTTCCGGCCAGGTACATAGACCCGGCGCGATACGCCGACAAACTCGACCCACACATCCTACTCGGACCCGCAAGGTGAGGAATCCCAGGCGCTTGCGTGGGATTCCTCACGCAACGAATTCCAATCGCGGTGAGCCCTCCTCATGAAGGCTGAGCTGTTACCTGCCTTCGCATCGCCCTTCGTTTCCCGTGGGCCCCCAATGGGGAACAAACGCTATGTGACGGAGGGGCGGTTTTTATTCATGAATAGCCAGTGCGAGGGGGAACACATCGGCCGGCGAGACTCCGTATCCATGGTGGATACCGGAAACGCCCGAGTTGGAGAATGTTCTTGCCGGAATGAGGGATGGCCTCTTAAAGCTGGCAATCGGCGCTCCGGACATGCATCTTTATAATTAGTAACGAGTGCTGAGTAACGAGTGACGAGCGACGAGCACCGGCGGAAGTTCCGGGCTTTCCACTTTCAGCTTTCCGCTATTTTTGACGGAGGAAATCGCCAGTCAACTAACGATCGCGCTGCTGCTGATTCTTGCCGGCACGGCCTTTGCCGCCGGCAAACCGCCCATCGACCTGCCGGTCTATGCCGGCGGGCAGGAAGAGTCATGGAGATCAACCTCAGCAATGACGACATCCTGCCCACAATAAAGGCCGCCCTGCCGATGCTCGCCGGCAAAGGAGGGGGCTTCGCGAGCATCGACCCCGACGAAGTCGCCGCCGTCTTCAAGGATGTCAAGCAGTTGGAGATGATCCAGGTGGACGTAAACAAAGCCGGTGTCACCGAGAAGGACGTCATATCCTACTACGCCGGGCATCTGCCGTCCGGCCAGTGGGATCAGGTCTTCTGGCAGTCGATACCGGGCAAGGGGACAATCGCGGTCTACGTCCACAACCAGGGCGAGAGTATTTACGGCTTCAGGGTGAGGACGGTCACATTCGACAACAAGCCAATCGAGCGAATCGAGGTCGCCAAGTCCAGCGGCAAGATCGACTTCGCCCGCCTGGTCGCGATGGGATCTAAAGTGCTCGGCATTCATCAGGATAAGTAGGCTCCCGTGAGACTCGCCACTTACGAGGAAATCAAGTCAGGTCTGGTGACCGATGTATACTTCCAGCACACCAGGCAAATCCTGGAAGCCCTGGGGGTCCGTAAACGCGTGACGGTCGATATCTGGGCGATGTCGCTGCCGGACGATGCCGGCTGGGCGGTGGCGACCGGGATAAACGATGCGCTCGGGGTGCTGTCGGGCCTGGATGTGGACGTGGACGCAGTCGAGGAGGGCACTCTATTCGGGCCGGGCGAGCCTGTCATGCAGATCACCGGCGATTACCTGGATTTCGGCGTGCTCGAGACCGCCGTGCTGGGGTATCTCTGCGAGCAGAGCGGAATCGCCACCAAGGCCGCCCGGTGCAAACGCGCCGCGGGCGACCGACCGGTGATCAGCTTCGGCGCTCGGCGCATGCACCCTGCCCTGGCGCCGGTGATCGAGCGAAACGCTTTCGTCGGCGGCTGTGACGGTGTATCCACGGTGCTGGCGGCGGACCTCTTGCACGTAACGCCCTCTGGAACGATGCCCCACGCGCTGATAATATTACTGGGTGATGTCAAGGCAGCCATAACGAGCTTCGACCGGATAATCGACCCGGCGGCGCCGCGAGTCGCACTGGTGGACACGTTCTGTGACGAAAAGGCCGAATCGCTGGCCGCCGCCGAGGCCATCGGCAATGCCCTCTCGGCTGTCAGGCTCGATACTCCCGGCTCTCGCAGGGGAAGCATGAAACAAATCTCCCAGGAGGTGCGCTGGGAACTGGACACGCGGGGCTTTGGCGAGGTGAAGCTCTTCGTGAGCGGCGGACTGGACGAACGCGCCATTTCCGAGCTTAAAGATTTCGCCGATGGCTATGGAGTCGGGACCGCCATCGCAAACGCCAGGACAATCGACCTGGCGCTGGATATTGTGGAGGTGGATGGAAAGCCGGTTGCGAAACGAGGCAAGAATCCGGCCGAAAACAGCTTCTCAGGTGCGAGAACTGCTTCGACACGGTTCTGGTCCCGCACGCTTACCCGGAGTCGAAACTGAGCTGCCCCTGCTCAGGGACCCGGAGGGAACTGTTGGCGCCCGCGATGAGGAGCGGGGAAGTCATCCTCAGCGAGAGACCTCCCGCCGAGGTGCGGGAGTTCGTGCTGAAGCAGTTGGCGCATCTGGAAAGCGAACCGGTATGAGAGAACGAATCATTTCGGCACGAAATAGCATATTGGAACGGCCTGAGCTGCGCTATTCGCTGGCCGTGGTCGTGGTGGCAGTGGCGCTGGCGCTGCGGCTGACGTTCTCGCGCGTCTTCGGGTCCGGCCTGACCTACATCACCTTCAGCCCGGCGGTGATGCTGGCGGCCGTGCTTGGCGGCTTCGGACCGGGGTTGTTCGCGACCGTGCTGTCCGCGCTGGCGGCTGATTACTTCATCATCCCTCCGGTTCGCGGGTTTGCGATAGCAGACGCGGGCGATGCGGTGGGCCTTGCGCTTTTCGTGGCGATGGGCGTGTTTATGAGCGGCGTTGCCGGGCTCTATCACCGTTCGCGGCGGAGGGCGGAGGAATACGAGAGAGAGCTGCTGGTGCGTAAGAGCGACGAGCGGTTCCGCAATCTCGCCGAGGCCATGCCCGACTTTGGTCTGGTCCGCCGACGGCGATGGCAAAACCATCTGTATGAACCGCGAGTTCATCGAGTATACGGGCCTCGATGCGCGCACATCCGAGGAGCGGATGCGGATAGTCCACCCGGAAGACCGGCCCATGGCTATGGAACTATGGCGTGAAGCCATGAAGACGGGGCTCTTCGAATGCGAATACCGGCTGCGGCGCCACGATGGCGAATACCGCTGGTTTGTGAACCGAACAGTCCTCAGCCTCGATTCCGGTGGCCGCATAGTCCAAGCCTTGAGCACCGCGACCGACATCCACGACCTCAAGCTGGCTGAGGAAGGACTGCGGGAGAGCGAGTCGCGCGTCAGGCACAAACTAGACTCTATCCTCACGCCCGAAGCGGACTTGGGAGACCTGGAGCTTGCCGATATCATCGATAGCAAGGCGATCCAGGCGATAATGGACAGCTTCTATAAGCTTGCTCGATTACCCATGGCAATAATCGATCTGAAGGGCAGGATGCTGGTCGGCGCGGGATGGCAGCAAACTTCCACGCAGTTTCATCGAGCACATCCCGAAACCTGCGCTCACTGTCTGGAGAGCGATTTGCAATTGACCACGGGCTTGGCCGCCGGCGAGTCCAGACTCTACAAGTGCAAGAACAATATGTGGGATATGGCAACGCCGATATTGATCGGCGGCGAACACGTCGGCAATCTGTTCACCGGTCAGTTCTTCTTCGATGACGAACAAGTGGATTACGATTTCTTCCGGGCACAAGCCAGGCAATACGGCTTCAACGAGGAAGAATACATCGCCGCGCTCGATCTCGTCCCGCGCCTGAGCCGGGAATTCGTGGACGAAGGGATGCGGTTTCTTATCAGACTTCCCGGCCTTCTCTCGAAGCTGAGCTATGCCAACGTCAAGCTGGCGAAATCGCTGGCGGAGCGCGACTCCCTGATGGAATCGCTGCAGGCGACCGAAGAGCGCCAGCGCGAGTTCTACCGCCGCGCTATTCTGGCCGCCACCGAAGGCAAGCTCCTGATCTCGGAGCGCGTCGAAATAGAGACCCTCGTGGGCAAGAGCGTCGCCTCGTGGAACATTCGAGAGTTCGCCGATGTGGCAACGGTGAGGGACGCGATCGCCGATCTCGCGGCCCAGGCAGGCATGCCGCAGGCGAGGGTCTATAATTTCCTCGGCTGCGTGGTTGAAGCGGCGGGCAATGCGGTCAAGCATACCGGGGGAGGAAAGGCTTCTCTTCACCGCCGCAAGGGCAAGCTGGTGTTTGTGGTATCCGACTCGGGCCACGGGATCGGGGCGATGGACCTGCCGGACGTGGCTCTGACGAGAGGCTACAGCACGGCCGGCACCCTGGGCATGGGCTACAAGGTGATGATCCACTTTGCCGATAAGGTCTACCTGGCCACCGGGCCCGACGGCACGACCGTCGCGAATGAAATGGACATTCGCGCCGGTAACGATCAGCCGGATTCCCGCGTGCCGCAGTGGCTCTCCCCGGTGTAGCGGATGGCCGGATGGCCGCCCCCCTATGCGGCGGGAACGACAAGGCAAGACAATCCTTGGCATGAAGCCCTTCGGGTTCCCGCTGCACGCGTGGCACCCGCGCTGTAGATGGAGGCGGAGCATGCCTTCTCCCGTTGTTTCGGGAAACCCTTTTCCCGAAACGCTATGCCGCCGGAGTATCGGGAAAAGGTCCGGAAGCCGGCTCCTCAGAGTTGCTCCGATGGCTCACCTTCACCTGTTGGAATGCTCACGATGTCCACTTTCAGGTTTGCGTCACCTTCCAGAAGCCGGATGAGACCATTCCTCATTAACGAATTCTCCTTTTCAACTTGGCCGTGTGCTACCGGGGTATAGAACGATCACTTGACATGCACTTCGTCGAAGTGGTAGCCCAGCGACTCGCCCATCTCAATCGACAGTCTGGTAAGCAGGCTCAGCACTTTCCGCCTGCCAGTTGGGTTGCTGCTTCCCGTCGTCTGGATAGTGATTTAGGTGGTCCAGGTAGGTCTTCCAGGCATCTGTAACATTCTTGTAATTCTTACGGTAGATGGAATTCGAAGATCAATCATATTAAGAGCCTGGACATGAGTGGAGGAAACGATGGCGCCGCGGGTGGCCATCAGCGTCTTAAACACGCTCAGTCTCCCGGCTTTGTCTTCGCGAAAACGTTCTAAGTATTTCTGCACCTGAACCGCAATCGTGGGTGCAGCGACTACCGATAAGATCATCAGCCAGTCAGCAATCGTCATATCTCTTCGTCCTCGATTCCACTCTTCTATATTCCCGACGGTAGCTTATGCCTATCGTTGCGCTACCCGACAGAGTTGGCGACCGTCACCGCCGCCCAAACCAGCCGAGAGATGCTTTGCCGTGCTTGTACATTATACGCCGCTGGTTGCTGGTGTTGTCAACGCGCGGTAAGAGATCAGTCTTCTGAGAACAGACTCCGCCAGTGCTGAGTAGGCCCGGTCTGTGGGCCGTATCGAAGCACGGCCGCACAAGTGACCGCCCTTCGATACACCTCGCTTGCGCTCGGCACTCAGGGCTGGCGGGTTCCGAATTCCTATAAGACTGAACTGTTACAACGCGCGGTGAGAGTTCACTGTTCATGGGTACAACCCAGGTATGCGGGAGCGACGAGTAGAGGGTCCGCTTGAACCCGGCGGCCTTCGAGTTCCCTGCTGCGCGCATGGCACTCACGCTGGGCAGATGCGGACCATGCCTTCCCTCGCGGGCAGAGTGCGCCACGCGTGCAGCGGGAACTCGAAGGGCTTCATGCCAAAGATCGTCTCGCCTTGTCGTTCCCGCCGCATAGTGGTGGCTGCCGTTCTTACGAAGACTGAGCCATTACAACAGGAGTTCGGGCGCGGCCTCCGGCCTCCGACTCCTATTCCAGCATCTCCGGCAATATCCTGGCTGCCTCGGCGGCCGGCGTCGCATCCGCGGAGAATGGCCGCAGGATTATGCTGAACTCGAACTCCTCCGGGCGGAGCAGATACTGATCCCACGGGCCGGGGCCGCAACTGGCCGAGCCGAGGCCGTTGTGACGGTAATCGAGGCTCAGGGTGATCTCGTCGCGCTGGGTGAGCTCGAATGTGTGCCGAGCGGCTTCGAAAGTCCGCGGTCGTGAAATGGTGGGCGCTGAAGTTCATCGACGGCATGCCCACCGCCAGCAGGCCCAGGCCGCGCAGGTCGGTCAGCGCCACCCATCGCACGTCCGTCCGGTTGCCGTTCGCCTGCGGAAAGATGTATGGAGTGTAAAGCTCACCGACGCTCTTCGTATACAGCCCGAAGCGCCCAGCCTGCTTGCTGTCGATGTAGCTCTCGCCCGGCCCCCGCCCAAACCACGACACCCGGTCCAGCTCGCCCGGCAGAGTCATCTGCAAGCCGATGCACGGCAGAGTCTCCGGCCACTCACCCTCCGGCACTCCGTGGACCCTTACGAGCACGTCACCGCTGCCGTGGATCGTGTAAGTATAATCGCACTCGAAAGCGCAGTCCAGGGACGGCGGGGCGACGCGCACGCGGGCCTGGATGTGAACCGCTTTCGCGTGCGGCTGCGAAACCGTTACAGAATCGGTGCGATGCTGGAGGGCGTCCAGCCCGGCCTTCCGCCAGGCCGCCGCATTATCCCACGCGCGGTCGTTATCGGTCGTGGCGCGCCAGAAGTTGAGGCGGGGACCGGAGCTGAGCAGGATTTGCCCGCTCGCGACCCATCCGGCAATGACCGCGTGGGTCTTGTCGAACCCCAACTCGAAATCGCGGCCCACCACGCAGACCAGCTCGCCTATCTCCTCCACGTCCACCGAAAGGCTATCCGCCAAGGCCTGCACGCGGCACTCATTAACCTCGACCGGCAGCTTGAACTGCGCCCACGCGACCTCATGCCCGCGCGGCGCCCACGTTCATCCCTGGCAAGAGCAAACGACAGCGTCAGATAGTAGTCCGTGCCCGGCGAGCCGGCGGGCAGAGCGTAGCCGACGGAAATCTCTTCAGACTCGTGAGCGGCGACCCGACAGGCGGGAGCCTTGCCGCTTTGGAGCAGTTCACCATCCGCCCACACCGACCAGCGAGGTCCAGAAATCCGAGCGAGCGGAAGTGGCATCGATTGATGATCTTGAATCAGCCGGATACCAGGTCGATTGCCTCGACTTGCACCGGCTCTATGACCTTCTTGTATTCGATCAGGCCCGGCGATGGTTTGCGGTCCGGAAAGACCAGCCCATCGCAAATGAAGTTGCCGTCATTGGGCATGTCGCCGAAGTCGCCGCCGTAGGCGAAATACTCGACTCCGTCCGCGCGTGCGCTTCCGGATGCCCTGATCGACCCACTCCCAGACGAACCCGCCGCAGCAGGCGAGGATATTTGTAGATCGAGTCCCAGTACGGTCCTCGTGCAGGCTGCCGCGGCCGTTGCCCATGGCATGGGCGTATTCGCACAGAACGAATGGCACGCCTCGGATCGTCTCCAGGACCCGAGTCCGATCTAGCTCCACAGCCCTCCCCGTCGAGCGGATACGTCTGGCCGACTGAATGTACATCTGGCTGGATAATCGGCGACTCTTGAGTTGTCGAGCAGGCCTCGCCTCGTAGTGTATCGGACGTGTGGGGTCGATTGCGCGGGCCGCCATTCGACATCGCCTGGTGGTTTTTTCCGTACCCCGATTCGTTTCCCAGCGACCACAGATCGCCGAGGGGTGGTTCTTTTCGCGTTCCACCATGCGATCCGCGCGGCTTCAAGCGCATGCCTGCCTTCCACTCCCGGGTGGTCGCTGACGCGTTCAGCGCCGGTCTGATGTCAGAGGCCATGGTCTCCAGGTCGGCCTTCACCTATCAGGTAGATGCCGTAGTGGTCGCATAGGTCGTACCAGCGCGGGTCGTCGCAATAATGCGAAGTCCGAACGGCGTTAATGTTGTGCTGCTTCATCAGGAGTATGTCCTGCCGCATCGTCTCCAGCGGCACCGCGCGGCCGAGGTCGGGGTGATGCTCGTGGCGGTTTACCCCTTGAACTTGATCGGCTCACCGTTGAAAAGCAGTACGCGATCTCGCATGTCCACCTGGCGGAAACCGACGTTCACAGAGGGATGACCTCGACGGTCTCTCCGGCGCGGTTCTTGAGGATAACGAGCAGCTTGTACAGGCTCGGCGTCTCGGCGGACCACTTCCAGAATGGTTCGGAAACGGCCGCGGACAGACGGAGGATCGCCGCGCCGCCGGCGCCTATGTGGATGTCCGCGCCCGATTGGCCGATCCGGGCGCCGTCGTCGTAAGGACCGCTTCGACCCGGCAGTTTGTCGGGTCAGTCCCGCGGTTTCGCACGTCCGCTTTCAGATCGAAGCCGCATCCTGATAAGCGTCATCGAAAGTGGTCCGAACGCTCACATCCGCACGTTGGACGAATGGGACCGCCATGAGATGCACATCACGGAAGATTCGCTCGGCCGCCACATATCCTGGTCCTCGCAGTAGCTGCCGTCCGACCACTGGTAGACCCGCACACAGAGGCTGTTGCGACCCTGGCGGACGTGCCCCGTTACGTCGAACTCCGAAGGCGTCCGGCTTCCCTTGCTAAAACCCACGGGCCGGCCATTGACCCAAACGTGAAACGCCGAGTCCACCCCTTTCGAACCGCAGCATTATGCGCCGACCGCTCCCGACTCTCGGGCGCCGGAAACCGCGGCGGTAGCAACCGGTGGGGTTTTGGGTAGGGACGCGCGGCGGGTCCACGGGGAATGGGTAGACCACGTTTGTGTAGTGCGGTCTGCCATATCCCGCCATCTGCCGCTGGCGGACGGCGATTTGCGCCCAGTCGCTCGCATCGAAAGCTTCGCTGAAGAAGTTTTCCGGAGCCTCGGCCGGCGTATCGAAAATGTGAATTCCCATCGGCCATTAAGAAGCTCCAACCACGGCGATGCCCCTGGCTCGCCGGTAATGGCCGTGAGTTCGTCAGGAAATGGAAAAGTGTATGCGCGGGCAGGCAATCGCCCGCGATGCAAAAGTCGGGGATTTTCCCAGTCGTTCATCGTGCCTCCGTTGGCCGGGATTGCCCATGCGGGCTTGGGCGGGCCCGTTCACTTTACCACATGTCGAGGGTCGAAAGTCAAAAACTGCTATGCGGCAAAGGAGAGCGGAAGGTGGAGAGCAGCTGCGCGGTCATCTCTCACAATGGCGCCGCCTCGTGGAGCACGCGGTTCCTTATCCTCTCGCGAAGCCCCTTCTCGCTGACTACATCGACTCTTCGACCCAGCAGTTGCTCGAGCTCTCTTGTCATGGCTGGCATGCTCGAGAAGTCCACAGCCTGGCAGCAGGTCCACCAGGAAGTCGATGTCGCTGGCGTCATCGCTGTCGCCTCGGGCAACCGAACCGAATACTCTGAGGTTGCGTGCCCGGTGAGCAGACACGATTCGCAATATATCCTCGCGTTTCTCCTCGATAATCTCTCGCAAATCCATTACCTATATCCCCGGCACTTTCTGAATGCAGGCCACGTTAAGCGGCTTTTCTTTTTTTTCTCCCCTTCTCCAACGGCTCGATAGTTTCCTTCGGTCGATCGCTGGCGCAAATCGAGAGATCAATAACGGTTGACAACCTCCTCATCAGGGTAAAATCCCAGCGTTGCGCGGAGGCAGCCAGGTCGCCCCTGACCGCCAGACCCCGCTGCGGGGGTCATGCTGGAAAGAAAGCCGCCCCGTTGTTTCGGCGAAACCCTTTTCCCGAAACGGGCGGTTTCTCTTAGGAGCGTCTGACTTCCAACATCCAATTTCTAATTTCCAACCGGGGGACGTGGCTATGCGGCATCCGATTAACCGCCTCATTTTGTCGCTCGTCTTGGTTTGCTTGGTATGCATGAGACTGCGTTGTGCCCGCCCGTGCCGACCTGCGCGATACCGCCAACCAGATTGTCCGCGACCTCGTAAGCGATCCCAAGATAGCCCGGCTGCGCGATGCCAAGCTGCTTGTCGCCCAATTCAGAAGTATCAACGCTCCTCAGGGCGATGGTCTCCCGAAGATCGTTCAAGAAATGCTCACCACGGCCTTTATCCAGGACAAGCACTTCAGGGTGGTCGAGCGCGAGCAGCTTGACGAGGCCGTGAAAGAACTCAAAATCAGCAGCATCGGACTGGCGGAAAATGACGGCGCGCAGAAACTGGGCAAGTTTCTCGACGCCGATTATATGGTCGTCGGCAGCATTTCCAGTCTGCACGGGAAGACGTCCATCGACGCTAGGATCGTCCTTATCGAGACCGGCGAGAGCCTGAGCGCCGCCGCCGCCACGGTCGATTCCGCGTATGGCTCGGGCTCGTTCGAAGAGCCGATTCGCCACAGCGCCGGGCCCGCCGGTACCGTCACAAACAGCTACGCCGTCACAGGGGGGGCGAAGTTCAGGGTAGCCTGGCGGGAATCGCTCGGAGGCGACCCGGTGTGGTCGTTTGCCTGCGGCGACACCACCGGGGACGGTTTTCCACGAGTGGTGTTAGTTAGGGGCGTCGAACCTCCGAGCGATGCCGGGCCGATTCTGGGCGAGTGCCGGTTTGAGGTCGCGCAGTGGTCGGGCGAGCAGTTCAAACCTGTCTGGACAGGAAACCGGGTTACCGGCGACCCGCACTGCACGCGCGTAAACGTTGCAAGTGGCAGAACGAGCGGGCCGGCGCCGATACTGGTTTCGACCATCTGGCACGACTGGTCCACACAAGTCTGGCAATGGAATGGAACGACATACGAGTGCCCGGCGGGGTGGTCCACGCAAAGGTGCATATTTTCGGGAAGCTGCGGAGGCGACCCGGGCATGGTAACGGGTTTCTACGATCGACAGCCGTTCGTTGCGCGGTTCGCGGCCTCTTCATCCTGGGAGCAGTCCAGAAAGGTGATTCCCGCCGTGTCCTACACGGAGTTTGGCTGCCGGATGGACTGCGCAGCGGCGGACTTCGACGGAGACGGCGAAATGGAGGTGGCGCTTATCAAGCTCCCCAAGTTGAACGGCAGCCGGCCCGAAGAGGGGAAACCCATACGGATATACGCCGTCAGCGGCGCCCGAAAGGCAGCCACCCAGGGCCTTTATGATGGATGCCTGGCCGCCTGGAGACCCGATGGCGAGGGACTGCCGTACCTGGTCGCCACCAGAAAAGGGCGCGATGAAAATGGCGGGGCCGCCGGCGCATCCGTTTGTCTCATTCAATGGAATGGCGAAGATTACCAGGAGGTTTGGAACAGCGATCCGATCGACGATCAGGTGCTTGAGATGAAGGTCTGCGACCCCAAAGGCGAAGGTCAAGAGGGTCTCGTCGTCCTGAGCCGCGATAGTCAGGGAAGCTACCTGACCAAAATAGTGGCCGAGTAGGCTATAGGACTATAGGGTTAGTAGTATCTTACAACTGAAATCCTATACAAGTTGTATGAATTTTGATATGTCACCTCGGATTTCAGTTGTAAGATACGTAAGAAGAAACCACCGACCTTCCGAATTACGAAAAGGCCGTATTGATTTTCCGGCGATGGCCTTCTTGGTTGCGGCTGCGCCGCTTTAGGGTTATAGGGTTGGTAGGTTTGGTAGGTTTGGGCACGGCCTATGCGGCGGGAACGACAAGTAGAGTCCCTGTCTCGAGTTGGCGCCTTCGAGATTCCCGCTGCACGCGTGGCGCCTGCGCTGTAGATGGAGGAAGCCGAAGCCGCATTATTCACGTAACGCGTGTTGGCCAGGCACTTTGTGCTCCCCTCGCCCTCACGGGAGAGGGGTTGGGCGTGAGGGTGGAACGCCGCGCTCGATGGGCTTGTGCTTGATTTCGGCGTTTCCCCCTCACCCCAGCCCTCTCCCATCCAGGAGAGGGAGCACGTGGGTGCCTGAACCAAGAGACTCGTCTATCAATTCACGAATAAATCGAGCTAAACGATTATTTATGGCGTACTGTTTCCAAGGAATCGACCGATGAAATGCTTTCTTGTCTGGATGCTGATAGCGCTGGTATCGTTTTCCCTGACTCCCGCCGCGGCGGAGCCCGGTAGCGAGGCGCGGATGACCACGGTGGGGGAAGGGGTAGCCCTCGTTGTAAACAACGACCTGGGCAAGGCCGAGGACGAGGCGCTTGCCGACGCCAAGCGAAACGCCGTCGAGCAGGCCGTGGGCGTCTTCGTGAGGTCCGAGTCGCTGGGTACAGATTACCAGCAGATCAGCGACGATATCCTGACGAGGTCCGAGGGATATATCATCTCGTGGGAGAAGATCGCCGGTTCCACGAGTATCGAGCACCTTGGCGCCGATTCGCTGCTGCATATAAAGGTGCAGGCAAAAGTCGGCCTGGTGAATATGCTGGATGATATGAGCGACATCACACCCATTTACGACGCCATCGACCGCCCTAAGATAATGGTGCTCTTCGATGAGAGCAATCTTGGCGAGCATCCGGCGGCGCGGCCAGCGCAATAGCCGTCACGCGCACTCTGAAGGACAGGAAATTCGACGTGGTCGACCCCAATACGGCGAGACAGACCGGCGACCCAAAGGCCGCCGCCGCGCTTGCTCTCGATCAGGGGGCGGAGATCCTGGTAATGGGCACTGCTCGGTCCACCAGGCAGAATCTTCCTTATGGGCTGGATCGCGATGTTTCGGCCTGCGGCGCCGTGATATCCGCCAAGATCATCTATGCCGACACGGGTGAGGTGCTCTTTACCACCAAACCCGTCGAGGGAAAGGGGATCAGCTTCTCCTCATGCGCGGAAGCCGGCCGGAAGGCCCTCGATGACGCCGGAAGCAAACTGATAAGCTCCGACGGCCAACGGTTCACGAGCGAAGTGCTCGCGAGATGGGCCTTGGAAACACAAAACGGGAGGGTTTTTCGCACCGTCGCAAACGGTGTCACTCACGAACAGTTCGTCGCGCTCAGCAAGATGGTCGGTGGGTTTCGGGGGCACGTAGCGTTCGTGCGCGAAGATTACGACGGGCAGGCCGCGATTCTCAACGTTCGCACCAAGCTCACACGGGAGGCTTTCAGGGAGTGCCTGTCCAAGATCAATCTGGATTCGAAGACCGTCCATATAGACCGCTGCCGCGGCGGCGTGACCGAGCTGACGCTGGAATGACGAGGATAGCTTATAGCTGAAAGCGGAGAGCGGAAAGCCGGGATCCCTTTCCCTCGGTGGCGATTTCCGAAGCGCCGCCCAAGGGAGGGGTCCCTTCTGACTTCCGACCTCCGACATCTACTTCCTAGAGAAAGGACGAGGACAATGAAAAGATTCGCATGGATTGTATCGGGATTTGTTGCCGGGATGCTGATCGCATCCGCGGCGGTCGCCGTCGGCCAAACACCAGGTTCGGATCAGGCCGGCCTGACCCAGGAAGTGAGGGGCGGCGCAATCGACTGGGGCAATCAGACATTCATCGCGACCGGCGAAGGGGTCATGCCCGGGGCGTCGGAGGAGCCGAACCGGGCGAAAGCGTATCTGAAAGCCAAAGCCTACGCGCGAATGCAGGCAATAGCCAATCTGTTGACGGTGATCGAAGGGACCACCGTGTCCTACGATGCCATCGGGCGCGATTACATGGTCCAGGACGAGACGCTGCGCCAGCGGATCGAGGGCAGCATTCGAGGGGTCGAAGTGATCAAAGACGAAGAAGTCTCCGTGCACGGAGACCCGATCGTGAAGGTGACGGTCTCCACCAGGATGTACGGCAAGAACGAGCTCCGGCTCGGCTCTGGTGGGAAAAGCCTTCCAGGACGAAGGTCCGGCGTCCGCGCACGTCGACGTCAAATTCGCCGGGCCCTCGTCAGACACGCAGTTCGAGGCAGTCACAAAGCCCCAAAAGGGGCCGTTTACGTCGCTTGTCATCGACTCGCTGGGCGCGGATGTCGTGCGCGCGATGAGTCCCAAGATTTGAAGGCCCGACGGCACGGAGGTCTGGGGCACAATACACGTGAGCCCGGATTTCGCCATCGAGACAGGTATCGTCAGTTATGCAAACTCGATGGAAATGGCGATGAACAGCAGCCGGTGTGGCGATAACCCGTTGATTGTCAAAGCCGTCGGCAGAGCCGGAGGCATGGCGATGTGTGATGTGGTTGTCTCCGACCAGGACGCCGACCTTATTCTGGCCGAGAACCACAAAACCAAATTTCTCGACCAGTGCAAAGTGATCTTTGTCGTCGACGCGCAGAGGTGAGCGGAAACGGGTTCAAGGTTTGGGGAGGGTGCTCTTCCAACCTTTAACCTTCCCGTTGTTTCGGGAAACCCCTTTCCCGAAACCCGCGAGAGGGCTTGCGCTCGGGCCTCGGGCGGATGTAACAACTAACGAATCGTGAGTAAATACCCCCCCTATGCGGCGGGAACGACAAGGCGAGACAATCCTTGGCACGAAGGCGCCGGGTTGAAGCGGACGCTCTATTTGTCGTTCCCGCCGCATAGGTGGGGTCCTCCCTTCCCCAACATTTAACCTTTAACTTTCTAACCTTTAACCCCTCCTGACGGCGCCGTGTAGTCGCTGCACGATTATTTATGCTATACTAATAAAAGCTCATGGTTCGTGAGTACAACCCACATAATGCCGCGGTTGCGGGGTCCCTTCTAACCTCGGACCTCGAACGTCCATTTTCGAAGGAATTGGGCATGAAGCCTTCGGCTTTACCACTATCAGGTGAAAAAGATCCCGGCGTTGCGTTGGGCGGGCCCTTCGGGCCCGTTCGGAGCGCGGCGCTTCGCTCCGCGGCCGAAGCAACCCGTGCGCGAGGGTCCCGACTTTCGACTATTCTCGCGGGAATCATGCACGAAGGCTTCGCCTTCATCACTATAGATGAAAACGATCTTCCCTATAGGTCCGTTGGATCGTTTCGGGATTTCCGCAGCGAATACGACGTTTGTTCCTCACACAAACAATCGTGGTCGCTCCTCAAATCCCGAAACACCGGGAAAATGACTTCGCGCAGTTTCGGGATTTCCGCAGCGAATACGACGTCTGTGTCGTACATAAGCAATCGTTCGCTGCCTCAAATCCCGAAACACCGGGGGTAGCGGCGGCTGCGTAACCGTCAACCGACAACTATTTTCGAAGGAGTGAAGCATTGAGTTTCGGTAATCTTAGCTGGATAGACTGGACCGTTATGGCTGTGGCGGTCGTCGCGTTGCGAATGGCCAGCCTCAGCACTCGAAGGCATATGAAAGGTGTGGCGGACTTTCTTTCCGCTAACCGCTCAGCGAACCGGTATCTGCTCACAATTGCGAGCCAGATGGGCGGCATTGGGGTTGTGACCATTGTCGGAGGTTACGAGGTAATGAACCGGGACGGCATAGCGCCTGGCTGGTGGGGCGCTCTCGGAATTCCGGCCGCCGATTATCATGCTGCTGACCGGTTGGGTTTACTATCGTTTCAGAGAAACCCGCGCCCTCACGATGGCACAGTTCTTCGAGATGCGCTACTCACGGCGTTTCAGGATCAACGCCGGTATCCTATGTTATGTGAGCGGTATAGTCAACTTCGGCATCTTCCCGGCTGTGGCTGCACGATTCTTCGTTTACTATTGCGGTCTGCCGGAGGTACTTCCACATTCCCGGAATGCCGCACGTGATCGGTCTTTTTGGCAGCCACATACACCTGTTTTCCACGTTTGCCACGGTGATGGCTATAGACCTGGGCCTTGCCCTGTCGTTTGTGCTTATGGGCGGTCAGATATCAGTAATGATAACCGAGTGCCTGCAAGGCATGTTCTGTACGATCGCATTTCTGGTGATCGCCGCCGCGGTTATGATAAAGTTCTCCTGGCCGCAGATGGTGCATGCCTTGGCGTTGGGGTCGAAGCTCAACGCGTCCACGGTGAACCCGTTCCACACCAGCGGCGTGAAAGACTTCAACATCTGGTACTATCTGATCGGAATCGTCGGGGCGTTCTATACACAGTTGTCCTGGCAGGGCTCGCAGGGGTTCAACAGTTCCGCTCGCACCCCTCACGAGCAGAAGATGGGCGGCATCATCGGCGGCTGGAGAGTCATGTCTCAGAGTCTGGCTATCCTGGTGTTGGGTTTGGCATCACTGGTCGTGTTGCGCACGCCGGAGTTTATGACAAAGGCTAAGATTATCACCGAGTGTTTGAACGCGATACCGAACAAGACGGTTCAAGGACAGATGATGCTTCCGGTCGCTATGGCGCACGTTCTTCCGGTTGGCATAAAGGGCCTCTTCGGAATCGTGATGCTCTTTATCTCATTCACCTGTCACGACACCTATATGCACTCCTGGGGAAGCATTTTCGTCCAGGATGTCGTGATGCCGATTCGCAACAAGCCGCTCTCTCCGGAGCAACACATCAAATGGCTTCGTGGTCGATTGCATTCGTGGCCGTGTTTGCCTATGTTTTCAGCCTCTGTTACCCGCCCAACATGCCGATTTACTTCTTCTTCGCCGCCACCGGCACCATTTGGCTTGGAGGTTCGGGGGCCGTTATTATCGGAGGGCTCTATTGGAAACGTGGAACAACGACGGCGGCCTGCTGGGCATTGAATGTTGGCGCGATAATAGGGCTCTTCAGTGTAGTCAGCAATAATATATGGCAGCACTTCCACCACAAAGATTTTCCCATCAACACCCAATGGATATGGCTTATCGCGATGATCTCGTCGCTGATCATCTACAGCAGCGTATCTCTAATTACCGGCAGAGGCAAAAAGTCTGTCAATCTGGACAGGCTGCTGCACAGGGGACAATACGCCGTGGACGTTGCTCCTATCGAGGATGAGTATCACGGTAGTAAGTGGCTCAAGATCGCCGGGATCACCAAAGAGTTCGGCAAGAGCGACCGATTCCTGGCGATTTTCCTGGTTACGTGGAACGCCCTGAACTTCCTCTGGTTCGTCATTTTCAGCCTTATCAATTTGCTGCGTCCCGTAAGCGATCATGCCTGGACAACGTACTGGCACATAAGTATTCTAATCACCGCTGCCCTGGCTCTGCCTTGCACGGTATGGTTTACCGTCGGCGGCGTGATCGACATCAGGGCTTTGTTCAGACACCTGGATGCCGCTGTTCGCGATCAGTCGGACGATGGCCGAGTCAAGCACGAACCGGAAACCCCAAGCCAGAGCGAGGTCGTGACTGAAGCTGAAGATATACTCAAACAACCCGGTGAGAGCGTGAGAGTAGATGACTGATATTGCGATGGCCGTTGCCGCCCGTCCCGATCAGGGTTTCGGAATCGACTTCTCCGCCCAATCGAGGCTGCCGGGGCGACGCTGTGCCGGTCAAACCGATGATGTCTTCTTCGAAGAACGGATTTCCGCAGCCCCCCGTACAAGTGTAACCGGCCGGAGTTGGGGCCGGCCGGTTACAGGGAGCGGGCAGGGAAGCAAACCATCCAACGCTACGCCAAATTCGAGCCTGCTGTCAGCGCGACAAAAGCTATCAGATATAAAGCGATTGCACACCGGCAGACGCTGCGCGCGAACTCGGGTTTCCTGTGTCGATACCACTCGATCATAACAACAAAAGGCACAAAGCTGAGCATCTTTACCAGCACGAATAATGCAAGACTCCGGCTCATACAAGCAGCCATAATGGGATTCTGCTCGGTTGCCACGCCCCGCATTACACAGTAAAGGGTGAAGAGCATGTCCGCCAGGCACATAGTAACTAGGACGACACTTTCAATACATACCCTAACCTTCAACTGGCTTTCCTTTCCTCTGGGCTCACGTATCAATATAGTTCAATAACCGTGCCATCGGCCTCTGAGCGAAATACCGGTTCTTGCTTCGCGAGGTCGGAAATCGGATGTCGGAGGTCAGACACCTGACCTCCGACATCCGACCTCGGGCAAAAGCCGTCCCTTCCCCTCAGCCGTTTTTTGAGGTACAATTCATGTGGTAGCATTGGTAAGGAATCAAGCATGGTCAGTGAGGAGCCTTATGCGCGGGTGTCTGTTGTGATACCCGGTGTACTGCAGCAGCGAGGACCACGAACGGTTTCTCGTGGAAGCCTTGGAATCGGTCGGGGCGCAGGGCTATCGCGATTTCGAGGTCGTGATTGTCGATGATCTCTCACCAAGGGATGTGACCGCACTGGTGGAGAGCGTTCACGGCCTGCCCGAAACGCGCATCTATCGCAACGTCGTGAATGTGGGCCATGCCCAGTCACGAAACGTTGGCGTGCGGGCGGCGCGCGGAGAGGCTGATAGCGTTTCTGGACCACGACGATCTCTGGCTGCCCGACAAGCTGGGGCGGCAGGTTGCGGCGCTGGATACAAACGAGGACGCCTGGCTGGTGTTTTGCGACGTGGAGGTCTTCGGCGCGAGGACCGGGTCATGGGATCGCCGCCGGCTGAACCAGGATAACATTCCCGAGAGGCCGGACTTTGTCTGGTTCGCCCGCAGGCGCAACCTTCTGATCACGGCGAGCGCCGTGTTGGTCACGAAGCAGGCGATGCTCGATATAGGTGGGTTCGACAGCCGCTACTCGACCAGCGATGATTTCGACGCATGGCTCAAGATTCTTTGGAAATCGGCCGCCGTGCATATTCCCGAGAAGCTGGCGAGGTATCGACTTCACGGTGGCAACGTCAATTTCTCGGTCGATCGATTGAGAGACAGCCGGCTGCTCACACAGCTCGTGTGGCGCTACTGGTGGCAGACATCGACTGTGCAGAGGATCGCTCTGTTGCCCAAGCTCTTCCGGAAGGCTCTGGTCAATGTCTTTTTAAGGCTGAGCACGTGGGGAAATTGATAATTGACAATTGATAATGGGGGAGCAGCCATCTCTATGCGGGGGAACGACAACTCGGCTGCACGTTTTCGAGCGAAGGCCTTCGAGTTCCCGCTGCACGCATGGCACGCGCCGTAAATGGAGGCGGAGCATGCCTTTCCCCGATGTTCCGGGCTTTCCGCTTTCCACTTTCAGCTTTCCGCTATCTTCGAAGGAGAATGAGAATATGATTAACGGCGAAACCCCGGTTCTTATTACGGGCACGGAGTCAGACAACCCCTTTGCCATAGATATCGGCGTGTTCTGCGGGCAGACCACTGACATCGCCGATGTCGTTTCTCTCAAGACTTTCGCCAACTCCGAGTTTTGCCCGCGCTTCATCAGCGATGAGAAAGACCTCACGGACATCGGCCGGAAGCTGTCGGGCGCAACGGTGGTGGTCGTGTCGACCTCTTCCAACAACCTCTCACGCAACGAACTCGCCTGGCGCAATATGCTGGTTGCTCGCGCGGCAAAAGACAACGGCGCGCGCAGGGTGGTGCTGGTAGAGCCGGACCTCTTCTTTAGCGCGCAGGACCGTGGCCCGCGAAAAGATCACGGCGATGTGGAATTCCCGCGAGACACGGCCGACTACAAGAAGTTCGACGGGCAGCCTTTCTCAAGCCGTTTCTACGCCGAGTCGCTGTCTCTGGCGGGCGTCGACACGGTGATCACGGTTCACAATCACTCTTCCTCAGTGGAGAGAGAGTTCGGCCAAGCTATGCCTCGGGGTTTTGTCAACCTTAACCCCGCCGAGGTATTTGCCGACTACATCCGCAACTCCAACGTGGCCCCCAGCCTGCGGGGCGGGGCGGGCCTGCTGGTCTGCGCGCCGGATAAGGGCGCCCGGCAGTTCGCGGAGCAAGTCTACGAGGAGCTTCGCACGCCGGAAGCGGGACTTCTTTACGTAGCCAAGCAGCGATGGGATGAGCGCAATGTCTCCAGCTTCATCGACCCGCGCTCGCCGTGCCCCCTGGAAGCCATCGCGGGCAGAGACGTGATCGTCTTCGACGACATGGTCCGCACGGGCAACACGATAAGAGAGTGCTGCCGGCTGCTAAAGGAAGCGGGCGCGGAGAGGGTGGTCTTCTTCGTCACCCACTTCTACTCGTCCCCCGAAGTGCGGGAAAGCCTCAATACCGGGTCGCTCGATGAGATAGTGACCACAAACACGCTGCCGTCGATCCTCAACCGCGACATGCAGGGCCGCCTGCGCCGCAAACTGACGGTTCTGAAGCTGGAGAAGTGGATATCGCGCTATATACTCGATAACCTGGGATTCAAAACGGATCACCTGGTACCCAGCCTCTACAGGGTGGATATGTCCTCCAAGAACCCGCGCTGGCGCTCGGAGGCGGAGTTGCTCCTTGCGGAAGCATTTCTGGAAAACGCCCCGACGCTGCCGGGTTTAGAGGTTAGGAGTTAGGGGCTGGGACCTATATTGCGACGAGCGCGCTTATCGGTTCGTTCCAGGCGACGCGCAGGGCCTTGGGCACATTGTGCTCCTCCATCATTGCAAGGATCTCTCTGTTGAACGTCTCCCGCCCGTGCCGGCCAACCGTAGCCAGAGAAACGAGTATCCATTCTTTGATATTGACGAAGTTGACCTCGTGGCCCTGCGCAAAGTAATGCTGGGCTTGGCGCTTGGCGTCAGGCTTGGCGCCGGCTCTCCCCACAAAGAAAAGGTAATCTTCAATGCCGTTGGGGGCTATCTTTGTGTTGAACGTTGACACGACACGCGACTGGTCCACGCTTCTCTCCGTAACTTCGATTGCGAGTACAACGCTGTCGCCGTCTGAAACCGTGATGTCCGCGCCAGCGCCGGAAGCCGCATCCGCCACGTTGATCCCCTGCGTGGTAATGTCCCAGCCGAGTCCAAAGAAGACCCTTATGGTTTTCAGCAGGGCCACGGCCAGGACAACGGGAAACAATCCACCGCTGGGTGTCGCCAAGAGGCCGGTAAGAAGCTGGTCATATTGCTCTAAACTAATCCGGTGCAGCGTGGACAGCGGTATGTTGGCCGCCTCTCGCAGTTCCGCGAACCCGTACAGTTGGTATAGGAGGAACTCGACGGCCTGCTCGGAATTGAGGCATTCCAAATGCGAGAGCGCCACCAGGAATGTATCGTACCCGGCCTTGTCACGCACACCTCCGCCCGTGGCTGGATAAAACGAGACTGAGCGCCTGAACACGCTCAAATATGGCCCTTTAGAACACGGTATTCTCCTGCTCTGCAGGAATGGGTTTATGACCCTCTCGTCCAGCGTTCGACCACCATACGCATTATCGCCAAGCTTCACATACGGTAGGCGCAGGTCAACGTCGTGTGACTGAATGCGCACAATGGCGCATCCGAGCAGCGCTTCCCGGTAGGCTTGCGTCCCACATTGGAACATGGTGTCGGAAGCTGCGCCCACATCGCCCGCGACCACTGGGGATCTGCCAGCTAGCAGGGCTGCTTCAGCGAGTTGAAACATGTTATTGCCGGTGTATCGGGAATCTTGTTCCCGATACGCACTTAGTTTCGGGAACAAGATTCCCGAAACACCCGTTACAGCATTCTATCAATCAATTCTGGTCTGCCGGGCGCGCACGAAGAATCTCCTGGCCCTTTCGAGGTCGCTGGTATCGGGGTCTTGGGAGGCCACCGAGAGATAGTACTCTTCCCGTGAGAACGGAGTCAATGCTATCGCGCGCAGGAGATTGTCGCTGTCATCCCTCAAGACGCGAAAGAAGTTTACCACCTCGCCATCGATATCGTTGTACGTTTCGACCGGCGAAGGTTCGCGGTTGATCAGGACCGCTGCTGACCCGGCAAACGGCTCGCAGTAATGGTGACACGCCTGCAAGAGCGGCAGCAGCCAGTCCAGGTGGCTGAAATTTGCCACCATACCAGCCGAATACGATCTTCTTGGGCGACTTACGCGCTGTTATTCTGCCCCGCTCCATGCCGGGCAGATATATTTGAGATAGTGCCCTTCCCATGCTCGTTTTCCTTCCCCTTTGAGCTGAGCCACCGGTTCTATTCCACCGAGATGATCTTGTATCTCATAATGCCGCCGGGCGCCTGCACGTCGACCGTGTCGCCGGCCTTTCTGCCCATAAGCTCGCTGCCCACGCACGACTCGTGAGATATCCTGCCTTCGGTCGGGCTGGACTCGGCCGGGCTGACTATCGTAAACGTATCCTCGAAATCGTCATCCAAGTCCTTCAAGACGACTTTGGAGCCGATTCCTACATGGCCGTTGGGTTCGACGGCTTCGATTACGCTGGCATGAGACAAAATGGCCTTCAGCTCTTTGGCGCGGGCCTCGAGCATGGCTTGCGCGCGCTTTGCGTCTTCGTAGTCGAAATTCTCGCTCAGGTCGCCGAGCTCTGTCTCGCCTCGCGGATACGCTCCACGACTTGTGGTCGCTTTACAGTAGCAATTTCGTTGAGTTCGCGCTGCATTTCGAGGTAGCCCTCGCGCGTGAGGACAAATCCATCTTCCGTTTCCAACAAAGCATCTCCCAAAAAGCCCCGAAAAGTTCTCGGGGTGGAAAATCGCCCCGAAAGCTTTCGGAGCTTCAATCCGGCATTGTACCACAACCCAGGGTAAAAGTGAACCCCGTACGATTACTGGTTTTTAGATTTTTTTGCGTAACCACTTGACATCCGCCGAAACCGGGGATACACTACGATATTCCCCAGAATTACATATACGCGTTTATGGCGGTGCGCCGTCTTTTCGTTTTGCGGAATTGTTTCTCCACCGGCTCCACGGAGCCGGCGAATGAAACATACCGCGCGCAGCGGAGAGAAAGAGGGGAAGGAGAAAAATGACCGGAGGAGAAGAAATCTCCTCCGGTTGTTTTTTTGCGCCGCGCCGTAACACCTCACGGAACGTGAGTACACGTCACCGCATATGTCATTCCGAGCAACTGACTGCGACCCCGTCGCAGTCACATTAGAAAGAAACCCACCCCCGGTGTTTCGGGAATCTTGTTCCCGAAACTGGGGAGTTTCTTAGGAGGAGCAAGTGACGGCGACGCTGTCGCCGTTACATTGGAAAGAAACCGACGCCCCCGATGTTTCGGAATTTCGGGTGATCAGGTCCGACGAGCCGGGCTAGGCCAAAATCCCGAAACATCTGCAAGAAACCGACCCCCGGTGTTTCGGGAATCTTGTTCCCGAAACTGGGGAGTTTCTTAGGAGGAGCAAGTGACGGCGACGCTGTCGCCGTTACATTGGAAAGAAACCAGCCCCCGGTGTTTCGGGATTTCGGGTGATCAGGTCCGACGAGCCGGGCTAGGCCAAAATCCCGAAACATCTGCAAGAAACCGACCCCCGGTGTTTCGGGAATCTTGTTCCCGAAACTGGGGAGTTTCTTAGGAGCGCCCGACCGTGGGACAGGCACACGGCCGGTGTTTCGGGAATCTTGTTCCCGAAACGGGGGAGTTGGCCGGTGTTTCGGGAATCTTGTTCCCGAAACGGGGGAGTTTCTTAGGAGCGGATAGCGAGGAATCTCAACGTTGCGCTTGGATTCTTCTTCCGGTGCGTGAGACTCATCCCAAAGGTTGAGATTCCTCACATTCGTTCGGAATGACAGCCATGCGCCTGGGTAATCATGACTCGTGAGGTACTTGCGCCGCGCCTGTGCGGCGTCAATTATCAATTATCTAAAGTCTAGCTCTTCTTAGGCTGCATCCGCCAGCGACATGCCGCCGCCTGGCGGGCGTCCACCTGCTCCGCCGTGCCGTCAAGGTAGACAACCAGAACCGTGCCGGTGTGCGCGTTCGGGTCCGAATGCCACGAGCACCAGGTCACCACCGTGTTGGACGGCGGATTCTTCCAGCAAAGCTGCCTGGCGTAATCCTGCGCCCGGAGCGCGGGGCTATCTACCGCTGCTGCCCGGAGGACAGGGCTGAAAGTTAGCGACGCCCTCGACGCTCGCGGCCCAGTGCGTGGTATAGTGCGTCTCGGTCGCGGTCGCCGGATACTCCGTATACCCTGACATGGACTGACCCGCGCTCGTGATGCCTGCGTCGTAGCTGTCATAGGCGTAGACCGAAACCCTGCCGCTCGAATCGCTAACATCGCTTACGTAATCGACTACGTCCATGCTGTTACTTATCGCCGACGACCTGCAGTGGAACAGGCCTATCGTCTTGACGTATTCGGAGAAGAGGTACCGGTCCGGCGTGCTCTCGAACCGCTGCGGCGTTCCCCCGCTGTCGGAGTATAGATCGCCGTTTGTATTGTGCACTTCGGAACCGAGGATCTTCGGGTAGCCGTGGTTGTCCTGCTTGTACATCTGGACGGCAATCGCGATCTGCTTGAGATTGCTCATGCAAGCGCTTTGGTTCGAGTGACCGATTACCATGCCCATCACAGGGAAAATGATCGATGCGAGTATCGCGATAATCGCGATTACAGTGAGAAGCTCGACCAGTGAAAATCCACTTAGATGCTTCATTTCCCGGCGCCTCCGTCCACAAAGTTCTGGCTCGCCACAACTCTTAGGCGGCGCTTGCGAGCAAGATGTTCCACATTTGGCGGCGCACCGGGCGAAAAAGAGCGGCCGGCAGCGCTTTTCCCGGTCCCCGTTCGGGCAGATTTGCAATCTGGCTCGTAAGGGGCAACCTGGGCATCTCCGATGCCCGAAACGACGTTGTAACTTGAATGGTTGTGGTGGGGGATTGCAAATCCCCAGATTGATTGTTCCGGGCCGGATTGCAAGTCCGCCCGAACGGAAGAAAAAAAGGGAGCCTTTCGGCTCCCTCGGCATTCCTATCTTCTTCTCCGCAGCGCGGCCCCGACCAGAGGCACAAGCCCAAACCCGAGGGCTAGCAGCGAGGAAGGCTCGGGAACGACGTCTTCCCAGAGGATAGCGTCGGTCTCCATAGTTTGGGCATTCGCGGCGTACCCGACGACCCATACGCCGCTACCCGACGTGTAGACGCCGGTGGCCTCTGAGCTGCAGGTACACGCCTGCCGGCAGGAGTGCCTGCAGATCCAGCCAGCTTGCCGCCGTCCCGCTCCAGATCCCCGCGTGGGGATCATTGTAACCGATAGGCATGACCCAGCCCACCTGACGGCCATCGGAAACACCGAGGGCAGCCGACTCGAACGTTCCAGCGGGGTTGAGGTCCACCCAGCTTGCCGCGGTCCCGCTCCACACGCCGGCGTGGCCTGGGCCGCTAAGTTCCGCGCAGCCCACCTCTTGGCCGTCGGAGATGCCGAAGGCGCACGAGGCGCTCGCGCCGGCAGGGTTCAGGTCCACCCAACTTGCCGCGCTCCCGCTCCACATCCCGGCATGGACGTAGTCGCCACCTTGGCCGTTAAACTCACTGAACTGCGCGTAGCCGACCTGCTGGCCGCCGGAGACGCCGTAGGCCTCCGACTGCATCGCCGCTGCGGGGTTGAGGTTCCACCCAGCTTGCCGCCGTCCCGCTCCACAGACTAGCGTGGCCGTCGGCAAAGCCCACCTGCTGACCACCGGAGACGGCTACGGCTCCCGACGCGAACGCCCCGGCGGGGTTGAGGTCCACCCAGCTTGCCGCCGTTCCACTCCATAGGCCAGCGTCCTGGCCTGCGTACCCCACCTGCTGACCGCCGGAGACGGCCACGGCTTGCGACTGGGTCGCCCCAGCGGGGTTGAGGTCCACCCAGCTTGCCGCGCTCCCGCTCCACACGCGGCGTGGTAGGCACCGCCGACGTCGGCGTAACCAACCTCTTGGTCTCCGGAGACAGCGAGGCCCTCGGAGACGCCGGCTCCGGCGGGAGTGAGGACCACGGCCGTCCAATCGGCTGACGCTGGCGCAGCCCCGAACGCGGCTAGCAAAACCAACGTGAAGACCCTTTTCGCTTGCTTGCTGTACATGGTCATTGCTCCTTGTCAGTTTGGATTCTGAACGCCGTCACATTCGAAAGCTCCCATATCCGTCGTATTATCGGAAGCCGGCCGGGGCTGGCCCCATGTCTACGCTGGGCACAAGAGGGTTCTGTGCAGGATTCGTGCCAGTCTCGAGTGCCGCCGATCCCGACTGCAACCAAAACGGGTTATTCCAATTGCCCAGCGACTCGAGATAAAGAGCCGGATTGCCATACGAGCAGCCGGAGCCGGGCACGATACCATAGTAATCGTAGGCTTGGCTCTGGCTGCCTTGGTCGTATGCGTCGCAGCAGGAGATCGCTCCTGCTGCGCTGTCGGTAAACGCCACGCTGCTGCCCTGGCCTGTCGCGGCCACATTGCTGTAGAAGATATTGTTCAGCACAACGGCGTTCGTAGACGGGTTTGTGTTCCAGTCGATCTGTATCGCGCCGCCGTATGCCTTTGGTGTGAGCGGGACGCCGGCGGCGCTTGAATTGCAGACGAAGGTGTTGTTGACGATGGCGACTGCCTGTGCAGCGGTATTGTAGAGCGGCTCCTGGTCGACGTAGATCGCGCCTCCGCCCCAAAGATCGGTCGTTGCGCCGTTCGTCAGATTGTAGGCGAAGAGGTTGTTGGTGATGACGGAGCCGGGGCAGTTCCACATCGAAAGGCCGCCGCCCCTGGTCACGCTCGATAGCGAGCACGAGTTGCTCTCAATCAGGTTGGAGTTGATGGTCGCCGTAACGCCCAGGCAAAAAATCCCGCCGCCTTCATAATTGGCTGTGTTCCCCAGGCAGGCGGCGCTGCCCCCGATTACGTTGCCCGAAATGTTCACGGCGCATCCAGGGACAAAGCAGGCGCCGGGAGCGTCGTTATCCGCGGTCAGCCCGTCGCAGTAGATGCCGCCGCCGCAGTCGTCCGTATCCTGGTCATCGACGTCATAACAATCAACTGCCAGATTCCCGGCGATGGCGTTCCCGGATATGGCAGCCGTCGGGCATGCCCGGCAGTAGATGCCGTGACACAGGTTGTTCGTGATCACGTTGTTGGATATGGTGGGAGACGAGCCCACACACAGTATGCCGCAGCCGCCGTACCAGCTGGTCTCGGAGGGGCAGCCGTTTGCCGTTATCGTGGACCCCGACACGACCAGGCAGGAGTTATCGCAGCAGTAGATACCGTCGCCGCCAAATATCCAGCTAGCCCAATTGCCTGAGATAGTGCTGTTGGTTATTGACACGCCGCAACTGTCGGCGAAGAGCGCGCCACCGCATCCATCCGGGGCGCTGTTGTCCTGTATGGTGCAGTTGCTCATCGACAGCGTTGAGCCGCTGTCGCAGTAAATGCCGCCGCCCAACCCGGAGGTGAAGTTGCCCGTTATGGTGTCGTTGGCCATCGTCAACTGTGCGCTTAGGCAGCAGACGCCGCCGCCACCGCTGAAGTAGTAGTCAGCCAGGACATAGCCATTCTGGATCGTAAGCCCGTCGATTGCACATCCCGTGACACCGCTCATGTATATGACGGGCCAAGGGGTGCCGCTGCCGGATCCGCCGCCGTCCATGACGGTCGGGTTGCTCACCCAGTTACGCTGTTCGCGGGCGGTCTCCGTGCCGGAAAAACCGCCGTACAGGCCGACGCCGGACTTGAGCGGATAAACGTGGTCGCTGTACGTGTTCGGATTTGCCGCGACCCAAACGTCCCGGCCGCTCGAAGCTGCGCTTACGCCGGCACTCACCGTCGTATAGGCCCCCTGCCAGGCGTTCAGGCCGGTCCCGTTGCCGGTGGGGCTCACGTAGATCGGCGTGATGCTGTACAGCGTCACGCTCTCGGTCGCGGTGGCCGACTGCCCGGCGGAGTCTGTCGCCCGAACATAGATGGTGTGGGGCCACGGGCCGCCCGAGGTCGGAAGGCCGGTCCAGTTATAGGTCCACGAGGTGGAGTCGGACGATGTAAAGCTCGCCGGCAGCCAGCCGCCGGAGTCGATCTTGACTGAGATGGCCGTGATTGGCGTATCGGCCGTCGCGACTCCCGCCAAAAGCACCGAGGTCTTGTTCGCGTCCTTATGCAATACGCCGTTCGCCGGCATTGTTATGCTGACGGCGGTGTTGTCGTTAAACATCGTTATGTCCGACTGGTTGCGTGGACGGAGGACCCTGTAATAGGTCCCGTCCGAGTCCGCGTCGCTGCTTGAAATTCCGGTGACGGCGACGGTGGACCCAAGGGGCGGGGCTGCGAGCGGCGTCTTCGAACCAAGCGACCATTGCCAACTCACTCGGACGCCCTTGTTCCCGGACCCATCGGATAGAGCGGAGCCGTCATCGATGTAGAAGTCGGTTCCGTCGACCGACGTCACTTTCCCCCAGCTTTTGACAAGCGTCCCCTTATTGCTGAACCCGGTGCCCTGTTCGGTCGCGCAGTTAATTCCCGGAGCATAGTGGTTGGTCGCTCCCCCGCCGAGCGTCTTGTTGTGCATTGCCAGCGGTGTAGGCGGGGTCACAAGGCCGGCGGTGTCCGGAACAACCGAAGTCGGGCTGATCTCGACCTCGCCGTCGGGCGCGAGAACAGCCTGGCCCGTTATATCGAGGGTCTCACCTCGTGGGTATTCGTCGCTAGTGACCACGCGGATCGCCCCCCATTGACCCTTATTGCGGTTGGCTTCAACATATAGCGCGCCCCCGAAGTCGTATTGATCGGCGGTCACGATTACGCCGTTAATCGTGACCTGGTTTGCCGCCGCGGGGAGCTCGGTCAGGGCGTACGGAACCGTTGGCGCCTGCTCGATCGCATTGACGACCCCGACAGTTTCCCCTTGCGTCCAATCGGGCCCGCTGTCCACTTCGACCCAGACGTTTGTCCCCGTCGAGTCCGCCTGAACCGTGGCAGTCATAGTATTGACCATTTCTCCGCTGCTTGCTAGGTTTCGAACTTGCAGTCCAGTAGACGAGGATTGAATTTTGCGAGTTGGGGTCGCTGTCGAGCAGGGTGAATGTCGTGTCCGTGGGATTAGAAATCGGCATGCAATCCGCTTCGATAAATACGGGGCCATTCGCCTGGTAGGCCGCCTCTATGGCCGCGACGTCCTGGCAAAAAATCGGGGCGGCCGCGGAATCGGGGGTTTCGTCGCCGCCGCTGTCCGGGTCGCTCGGCTCGTCCATGGCACGGAAGGACTGCGTGCTGACCGCTTCCGGGAAAACCTGAAGTAAATTCGGCCACGGGCCGTTTAGCACATCACGGAATAGACCTCTATATATTACATCCGCATTATCGTCGAGATATGCGAACACTCGCACAGGGCGCACTAACGCCCTATAGCCGTTCGGCAAGGTCGCAAGTACGCCGCACACGTCAAGATTCTCATTCAATTCGATCTCGGGCGGAGCGGGCGAACGTATTATAAGCGCCGGGTTTCCGGTTCCTGGGACGTCCCTCACCACCCAATAGTTCGGCCTCGTCTTCACGACTATCTTTGTGCAGCAGACGCAGGTAAGGTAGACCCATGTCCCATCCGCGACGACCCAGTTGCCGTCCGCGTTGGTGGCCGTTGCTTCCGCGACTCCCCATCCGTATCCAGGCGGGCTGGTGGAAAAAGGACTCGGCATGGATGCCCCCGCCGGCAGTGCAAACCCCATCGCCACGACACAAATCAGAATGGATACAATCAATCCCCTCATTAGACCTCTCCTTTTCGACTGGCGCTCGGACTGCCGCTATTCACCTAACTAGGCAGACTACTGGCGCAGGCATTTTGTTCCGTATCCGCATTATAATTTGAGACTGCCAAATTGTCAAGTGGTTTTGAAAGAAATTATTTCTCCATTAGTCCGTTGAGCCATTGCCTGGTAGGGCGTACACTGCCCTATGATGAACGAAAAAGCAGACATTCAGACTACACTGGCCGCTCTTGTCCGTAATATGCGCGAGCGACGGCGGGCGTTGGGCCTCTCGCAGGAGCAGTTTGCCGAGAAGGCGGACATGAGCGCCAACTACATTTCCAAGATCGAAGTTGGGCTGAGAATCCCCTCTCTCAGCACGGACCATCAGGCTGGCTAAGGCTTTGGAGATAGAACCATCGGAGATTCTGTCCGAGGAGTCTCCCAAGTGGATGGACGAAGCACATGAGTTGGGTTTTGCGCTGCGTTCGGTGCCCGAGGCCGAAGCGAAGTTCCTAATCGACCAGTTCCGGGCCACCTTAAAGGAGATCAGAAAGCTGCTCAAGGCAAAGTCGGCCCGTCAGGGCTGACAATCGTAACATCTTACGGATCCTGAGTACATGTCGCCGCATATGTCATTCCGAGCAAGTGACGGCGACGCTGTCGCCGTTACATTGGAAAGAAACCCACCCCCGGTGTTTCGGGAATCTTGTTCCCGAAACTGGGGAGTTTCTTAGGAGCAAGTGACGGCGACGCTGTCGCCGTTACATTGGAAAGAAACCCACCCCCGGTGTTTCGGGAATCTTGTTCCCGAAACTGGGGAGTTTCTTAGGAGCAAGTGACGGCGACGCTGTCGCCGTTACATTGGAAAGAAACCCACCCCCGGTGTTTCGGGAATCTTGTTCCCGAAACTGGGGAGTTTCTTAGGAGCAAGTGACGGCGACGCTGTCGCCGTTACATTGGAAAGAAACCCACCCCCGGTGTTTCGGGAATCTTGTTCCCGAAACTGGGGAGTTTCTTAGGAGGAGCAAGTGACGGCGACGGGGTCGCAGTCAGTTGTTCGGAATGACAGCCATGCGCTGGGTACTCACGATTCCTCGTCACTTACCATCTCTAGCCCGAATTGGCAGCAAAGCGGGTAAGAACAGCTATCCGGCAAGTGGGGCCGGCGTGCGGAAACGTCGGGGCTCTCCTCCCTCCGCTCTCCGCTAAACGCTGTCTTCCGAGGCGCTCATCTCGAAAAGCTCCCTGGCGAAGGCGTCGGTGACATCCACGGGGTTGGTTTGCCGGTGGCTGGCGTAGCGTTTCATTACCTCGAATACCTCGTCCCATCCGAGGCCCAGCCCCGCCAGGCTGGGAGTGAACCCGCCGGCGGCGCAGAGCTTCGTCAGGCGCGCGGCGACATTCGTGCAGCCCATGGCTTGCTTGACCCGATTGTATGTTCCCGGCTTCATGCGCTCGTTGAGTTCCACCGCGTACGGCAGGAGCGAGCCGACAGCCGCCGAGTGCGAAATCTTCCCCGCGATGCACACCGCCGGGGCCAGGGAATGCGACGCGCCAAGGCCCGCCTGCATCGAGAGTCCCGCGAAGCAGCTTCCAAGGAGGCACGCCAGGCGGGCGTCGAGATCGTTGGGATCGGCCTGGCAGCGCGGCAGGCCGTCAGCCAACTGCTCTATCGCCGCCAGCGCCATCGCGACGGTGTACGGGTTTGCATTGCGGCACACGGCGCTTTCGATCGAGTGGGCGAAAGCGTCCATTGCGGTAGTGGTCGTCAGCAGCCGGTCCACTGAGACCGTCAACTCGGGGTCGAGGGCGATCGCACTGGGCGTCATCAGCGGGTGCGAGATGCTCCGCTTGACGCCGATTTCCTCGTTTGTAAGCACGGAGACGCGCGTCGCCTCGGAGCCGGTGCCGGCGGTGGTCGGCGCCGCCACCTGGGGAATGGGCGCGTTAGATATCGTGCGGCGTTTGAGCTGGTAATCGGCCGTCTTTCCGGGATTGGTGGCCATCACGGCGGCGGCCTTCGCGGCATCCAGCACGCTTCCGCCGCCTATTGCCAGCACCACCTCGGCCTTGCAGCCCCTGACAAGCCGGGCGAGATCATCCACGGTCTCGACTGTCGGCTCGCCCGTTACGGGCGGGCAGACGACAGGGGGCACGTGGGCTTCGCGCATCGCTTCGATCAGGCCCGTGAGCGCCTCTGACCCCAGCAGATGCCGCCCGGTCACGAGCGCCGCGCGCGTTCCGAAGCGGGCTGCCTCCGCCGCCAGCGTGGAGAGAGAGCCCGCTCCGCAGTGGATCGCGGCGGGGCTGGTTATTTCGAAATCAGGAATTGTCATAGGGTCCGGACTTGGGCCTCATCCTGCCACAGGCTGGAATTTGCCAGATTGGAGAGAATCAAGATCGAGGCGGCTATCGCGATAAGAATCACGGGCCAGCAGCCATTGAGCTTTCTTTCTTGTCGTTTTGTCAAAGCATCAGACCTCCGCGGTCTGGTTCGATCTCGAGCCGGTCTTTGTCGCTCGATGGGGGGCGCCTTCGCGGAGAATCATAGCACGGCGGCCAGGCGAAGT